>JAFGWM010000053.1 GCA_016937155.1 Deltaproteobacteria bacterium | reverse complement strand
TCCATACAAAATTATCCTGAGAAAAGAAAATTTGTTTCACTGAAAATGAAAAAGAGTGAAAAAAACTAACCTGGGTGGGTTGAAAGAAGGAGGGGAAAGAGGGGAAAAAACTAACCTAGGTGGGTTGAAAGAGAGGAGGGGAAAGAGGGGAAAAAACTAACCTAGGTGGGTTGAAAGAAGGAGGGGAAAGAGGGGAAAAACTAACCAAGGGTGGGTTGAAAGAGAGGAGGGAAAAGAGGGAAAAAACTAACCAAGGGTGGGTTGAAAGAGAGGAGGGAAAAGAGGGAAAAAACTAACCTGGGTGTGTTGAAAGAAAGGAGGGGAAAGAGGGAAAAAACTAATCTGGGTGTGTTGAAAGAGAGGAGGGGAAAGAGAGGAAAAAAACTAACCTGGGTTGTTTGAAAGAGAGGAGGGGAAAGAGGGAAAAACTAACCTGGGTGATGGGGAGGAAAAGGAGATAAGTCGCTTTTAGAAAAGTTTTTTAAATGCTGATAATCCTACTTTTTCAGTGTGATCAATTCTGAATTCTGTTTCTTCTCCCAGGTTAAAAAATAATTTGAAGTTTGAGCTCACTCCAGTTGTCAGAAATTTACCTGTCCATAATAATCCCTTGTCAAAAGGCCATTTTATGGGAATTATTATTTCCTGTGTTTTTTTTCTTCCATCTGTTTCAAGTTTTATTTTACCTTGGGCTATAGTTGTATTTTCGATGGTATATGAATAATCCGCCCAGGTTGATTTCATTCTCTGTTTTTCCGGAAGTGGAATTTTAACAGCAATATCCAGTTGTAAAACGCCGCTGGTTATAGAAATATTTTTTATTTTGATTGAATTTTTGATTGGAACAATCGGTAGTCTTATTTTTCCTTCCCTCAAAAGGCTTCGATTTTCCTTACCGAGAAATGTTTTCATTGTAATGTCAGAAGTTAGTGAATAATCAAGTTCTTTTCCAAGGATGAGGGAACCAATATTTTTAAAACCGGATTTAATGGGCAGCACAAGTCTGACATCAATATTTGATGATTTTTTTGAATCAACAGTTACTTCATTAACAAGATTACCCTCTGCAACTTGTTCATTCCCAATTTTAAGATGCTGATCAACTTTTAGTACTTTCAAAGCTACACTATGGGGATTATGGATTTCATATCTGACATCAACCACTACTTTTTCCAGTGTAATTTTCCTGATTACCAATCGTTGAGCTTTCACTACCACTCTTGGCCGTTTCCCACACGACACAACAGTGGCTATAATTGAAAATAGTATTACAAAGTTAAATAACTTATTTTTTTGATTTTTTTTCTTCATGACTTGGCCTGAAAAACACCTTTACCGGGGTTCCGTGAAAATTAAATTCATCCCGTAACCTGTTTATAATATATCGTTTATAGAACTCTGGAATATCTTTTGGTCTGTTTACATGAATTATGAAAATAGGTGGTCTGATTTCAACCTGGGAACAATAATAAAACTTGAGAATGCGCTTTCCAACAAATGGGGGTGATTTTGCGGCAACTGCTGCTTCAAGAAATTTATTCAGCATTCCAGTGGTAATTCTGGTATTCCATTGTTCGTACACTTTAGCTGATTCACGAAATAGCATTGGAATTCCCTTACCTGTAAGTGCACTGGTGTGAATGACTGGAGCCCACTGAATAAAGCGCAGTTTATCTTCCACATCCTGAAGTATTTTTTCTTCCTGTTCTGTTCCTTTTACAAGATCCCATTTATTGAGTGCAACTATTATACATTTCCCTCTTCGTTCTGCGAGATTGACTAATTTTGCATCCTGATCATGAATTCCAAGTGTTGAATCGATCATCAGAACAATTACATCACTAGATTCTAAAGCTGAAACAGCCCTCATTGTGGCCAGTTTTTCCAGATCACGTTTGATGTTTGCTTTTTTTCTCATTCCAGCAGTATCAACCAGCGTAAACTGTTTTTCATTATATTCAAAAGGAATCTCAACTGAGTCCACAGTGGTTCCTGCAACATCATCTACCAGAAGTCTTGCTTCTCCAATGATTCGGTTAATTATGCTGCTTTTTCCAGCATTTGGACGTCCTAGAAAAGTTATTCTGATTCTGCTATCATCAATTTCATAATCGGATTCATCAGATGCGGGAATTAACTTTATTATATCATCAAGTACGTCACTAACACCTCTTCCGTGAGTTGCACTGATAGGTATTACTTTTTCCACGCCGGTTTCGAAAAATTCGGCTGATTTATTATCCGCCCGATCTGAATCCAGTTTATTAACAGCCAGTACAAAAGGCTTGTCAATTCGTCTTAAATAATCAACAATTTCTATGTCTTCAGGCATTAATCCATCACGACCGTCCACAACGAAAATAACAGCATTACTTTCCTCTATTGCAACCTTTACCTGCGATGCAATGGACTTTTTCATGTTTTCTTCACTTGCACTGTCTAAACCACCGGTATCAATCAGTCTGAAATTTCTATTTCCCCAGTCAGCATCACCGTAAATTCTGTCTCTGGTAACTCCTGGAAGATCCTCTGTTAGAGCTTTACGTTCACGGATAATTCTGTTGAACAAAGTACTTTTACCCACGTTGGGTCTACCTACTATAGCTACAAGTGGCATAACCATTATTCATACCCCAGTTTTGTCATTCCCCTGCTGGAATCAGTCCAGTCAGGCTCAACTTTTACGCTCAAAAAAAGATGTACCGGCTTTTTGAAATAGACTGAAAGGCTTTTTCTTGCCCGTTCACCAATTTCTTTGATCATTGTTCCTTTCGCCCCAATAATTATTGCCTTCTGAGAGGAACGTTCAACAAATATATCAGCTTCCATACGCATTGAACCATTATCATGATGCTCAACCGAAATAATTTTAGTTCCTATACTATATGGAAGTTCATCTTTCATAAGCATGATCATGGATTCTCTTATGATTTCAGATGATATCCACTCATCACCTCTATCAGTGTCCATGTCGTCGGGATAATAGGCAATACCTTCTTCGAGGAATTCACCAATCTCCTTTAACAATATGTCTACTCCTTCCCCGGTTTGGGCACTGACAGGAATTACTGTTTTTACTCCTTCCACTTTCATCCATTTTTCCATAAGTGGGAGCATAAGACTTTTTTTCCCATTAATGTCTGTTTTGTTTAAAACAACAATCACACTTTTTCCATGTTCATTTGCATTTTTCGCAAGTTCAAGTGCACTGTCCCGTTTGGAGAATTCATCAAATTTAGAAGTGGGATCTGTCATTATTACAACGACATCAGCATCCATAATTGTGGAAACTGCTTTTGAAACCATGTAACGGTTCAGTTTTTTTCCTGCCTTGTGATATCCTGGGGTGTCCAGAAAGGCAATCTGTACGTTTTCTCCATGATAGATTCCTGTAATAATCTCTCTGGTTGTCTGGGGTTTGGGACTTGTGATGGCAATTTTTCTGCCTATAAGATAGTTGAGAAGCGTGGATTTTCCAACATTAGGTCTTCCCAGTATCGCACAGAATCCACTTCGTACTTTCTTTAATTTACTTTCAATTCCAGATTCTAATTCCATTGCCGAACCTTATTTTTAAATTTATATAATAATTACAATGTTTCTTTCAGAGGTTCTCATCTGAAGTTATGGATAACATATAGTGAAACATACTGTTTACAAGTCTTTTTATTACAAATAAAGATAAATCAACGAAGATAGTCTGACTTGAACCCATAAACATTTTCGGGTTTTGCAAAAAACATGTTACCTGAAATCACCTGTTGCAACCAGACGGAATTGAACACCTGAAAGATATATATCTCCCGCAATCATTCCAGTAAGACTTTCGCTGTGATATGTACAGGCTCCAGTCTGAAAAACCTGTGAGTCAGGATTTTGCTCATATACATAAAATACATCCGGTCCATTATCATCATTGTCACTCAAAACAGCATTTTCAAGATCAATTTCATATTCGATACATCCATGGTAGAGCCCATCTGCCGGGCTTATCACCATTCTCCATGTAGTTTGTGTCTTATAAATATCCGGCGCATTGAAACCTGTCAGAGCAGGATGAATTGCCTGAGCATCTTCGGTAGTTAAAAGTGTTCCAGAATATGACCACAGTTCACTTTCATGGGAATAATTTATCAACACTATATCCTGCTGCTCTTCAGAACGATAGCAAAATAGAGCGATTATAATCTTGCCGTCTGTAACAGCGACACCTGGTTCACCAAGTGCAATACAGCCTCCGAGATTTGGGTCAGTATCGAATCTTTTCAGAGGAAGTCCTCCCGGAGCAGAGTTATTATAGGCTTCTATGACAGGATTGAAGTGGTAAGCAAGATAACTGAATAGTTTCTCCTCTGTTGCATCTGCAAGTTCCCAAGGGGAAGGCGCCGACTTTCTGGCGATCCATCCATGTTCAAAATGTCGATCATCAGTATCTGCATTATTGTCTTCAACGTGAAGATATCTGTGCCATATAATTGTCCATCTGTACTGGGGAGGAGCATCAACGTCATAATAAATTGATGGTGTCTCATGGCTCCAATGGGCTTGTTCCTGCGCAATATCTGCCGGCTGTTCATCATATGGAACATCTGTGGATTGATTTATGATACCGGCATGACACCATGTAGTGCCATTATCTTCAGAGAATGACAAATGGGTGCTGACTTTTCCACTACCAGGTAAGCCATCCACAGTTGAATAAACCATCCAGAGTATTTTATTCACAGGATCCCACTCAAGATCGGGATCATAAATTCCATTGGGATCAGCACCTGGTAAATCAATAAATCTGGGTAATTCGGTTGAAGATTCTGAACAGGTAAAATCATCTTCAACGATATCACTGTCTGATATATCCTGTGCATCCACATCAGAACCGGAATCCGGAGTATAATTGTTTGAGGAGGAGCTGGTATTATCACATCCGCCGCTGATAATGGATAATAATACAGACAAAATTATGAAAAATGACAAATTCCACAGATGAGTTAGTCTTTTAATGAAATCATAGAACATTGGCTATATTTCCTTCTTAGCCTATACTAAATTAATTTGTCAGAATAGAACATAAAAAAAGCAGCTCTGTCCATGGGGTTGGCAGAATTCTGTTGCGGGAAGTTTTTAGTAATAATCCAAACGAAGAACACAGGCTTCAGGATATTTTAAGGATTTAAATGAAAATTTTTGATTTATGGTTCACTGGACTGACAGTTGGTGAGTTTATTACCATCCAGATCGCATACAACCACACTGGAAAGGGCCCCAAAAAGAAATGAATTATTTTTTGCGATAATGACTTTATTTCCAGTAGTTGTGGTTGCTACACTTTCATAACTACGGCATGAAAACATGCCTGAAACTATAAGAATCGAGATAAAAGTAAGTTTCATTGTGAGTCTCCAGAATAAATAAAAATGGTTCCTTTTAAAGCAGGATAACTGTAAAAAAATGATTGTTCAAATCTATTTTTTCTAAAGATATAAACATATTGAAACACTGAAAAAATCTAAAATAAAATGAACAAAATTTCCTGATAAATATTATTTTAGTAATAGTATATTTATATCATTTTCCCGTTGCTTACGATTTCATGGATTAGATTTTTCAATTCACTATACTCCCATGGTTTTGATATTACACCACTGAAACCATATTTTTTATAGTCAAACATAATCGGATCATTTGAAAATCCACTGGATACAATTAATCTTGCCTCAGGATCAATTCTGAGTATTGCCTGTGCCGTTTCAAGTCCACCGGAGCCCTCAGGAACAGTGAGATCGAGAATAACAAGATCGAATCCATTACCTGTGCTTTTTTCATTTTCATATGCAATCAGGGCACTGTCTCCGTCTGGCGTTGATATTGCCTTTAAACCCATGGATGCGACAGCCCGTTCCAAGGTTGTTCTTACAACTGGATCATCATCCATAATGAGTATTCTGCAGGGTTTGATGTTATTGACATCATTGACTGAATTGCTATTTTTTTCTCTAATGTATCTGAAAATTCCTGGAAGTAAAATGCTGAATCTGCTACCTTTTCCTAGTTGTGATTCAACCAGAATGAATCCATCGTGTTTTTTAATTATACTGTGTGCTATTGCCAGACCTAATCCATCACCTATATTTCTGGTGGTAAAATACGGTTCGAAAATACGATCAAGATTTTCTTCAGGTATTCCTTCTCCTGAATCAGTAAATTCAATTCTTAAGTACTGATTTCCTCTGGATTCAAAAGCCTTGGTTTCAAACATTTTTATCTCAAGTTTCCCACCATCTGGCATTGCTTGAACAGCATTTTTAAGAATTTCAGAAAAAGCCTCTTCCAATTGATATTTATCTCCAGATATATTTTCAATGTTGTTTGCAAAGTCGAAAAATACGGCTATTTCTGAATTTGTAATTTTAGTTGGTACTAAATCCTTTATTATTTTTATGATATCGATAGGTTGCCTGTCAGGATTGCCCCCCATAGAAAAAGTTAGTAGCTTTCTGGTGAGTTCCCTGCTCTTTGCTATAGATGATTTTGCATCATCCAGATATAAAAAAGATTCACTTTCAGCACTTATTGACATCTGTGCAAGTTCAATATTCCCGAAGACACCTGTAAGAAGGTTATTAAAATCATGGGCAATTCCGCCTGCAACAATCCCAAGACTTTCCAGTCTGGCAATTTTAATCTGTTCCTTAGCACGGATTTGCTTTTCTGTTATGTCCAGATTTATAAAGAATATCTCTTTTCTGCCATCGGGCAGTTTAATTGGTATACATGTTGAGTAAAGAGTAATTCCGGTGCTTTCTTTAGTTAAAACAGATATTTCCATCGGAAGGAGATGAATATCAGGTGTGTAGATATTTTTAAATTTATCTAATAATTTTCTATTTTTATCCACAGGAGAAACAATGCTTTCCAGTTCTTTGCCTATGGCATCTATGTGTTTAACTCCAAATGTTTTTTCACAGGAAATATTCCAGAATATCACTTTTTCCTGTTCATCTATACCGAAGATAAGCAGTTCGTCAGAAGTGTTAAAAACTGACAATAACTGTTCATGGCTTTTTCGTAATTCATTCTGACTTTTCAATAATTCATTCTGTATAAATTTTCTTTTTTTGAGTTCTTTTTCGGATTTTTTTACAAGATTATCTATATGTTCAAAAACACTTCCAATTTTCCACACTCCCAGAAACATAAGTATGGAAATGATCAGAGCGACGCTTTCAGCTCTGGGATCGAATGAGTGATTTTTTATTTGAATTGTTGCAGAAAGTGAAATTAATCGTCTGATTCCCATTAGAAAGAGTGCAACTGCCACAAAGCTCCAGGCGTAAATTCTTGGTTTTTTTCGAAGATGATAAAATGCCAGAAAAGCAGCAGCCATCTGCATTGTTATGGATACTCCCATCAAAACAAAAGACATGGTATCTTCTCCCAAAAATATAGTAATTACACTTTTTAACAGGTTTAATCTATATTTAGTCCTGATTCAAGCAATTTGTTGAATATCAACAACTTTCAAATTTAGAATAATATTTCAGGAAAGATAACCGAAGTAACAGTAAGGAAACCATGTATTGACCGTGGTTTTTTATGGAGAAAACTTTTGGAAAAATCAGCTGATGAACTTATTTCTATTTTGTGCTCTACTTTGCCAGGGGATATGAATCGTCCCACTAATTTGAGTGGATGTGATTTTTCGGGAAAAGAAATTACTGGGGTGGATTTTTCCTTTATTAATCTTTCCAGAGCAGATTTTACCGACTGTATTTTAAAGAAAGTAAATTTTTTTAAGTGCAATCTGGATGGTTCACGTTTTGATGGGGCAGAAATCACAATGTGTGAATTTACAGGAGCAACCCTGAAAAATTCAAGTTTTAATGATACTCATGGAGTTGAAACAGGTTTTGGCGCAGTTGATATGACTGGATCCAGATTTGTGGGAGCATGTGTCAGAAATTGTACCTTTTCAAAATCTATAATTGCTGACTGTGATTTTTCCATGGCAGATCTTTATGAATCAAGAATGATGGAATGCAGATTTTGTGGGACTGACTTTACAAACGCTGATTTGAGAAGGGTTAATTTCTCATTTTCTTCTTTCGATTATACAGTTCTCAGAGAGTCTGATCTAAGGGAATCCTCTCTATCCTATGTTTCAGATTTTGAAACAGCTGACTGGTTTGCAACTGATTTCAGAAATATTAATTTTGTGGGTGCCTACCAGCTCAGAAGATTTATTATAGACCAGAATTATCTGGAGGAATTTAAAAGGAAATCCTTCTTCAACAGGATTGTTTTCTATTTCTGGTTAATCAGCAGTGATTGTGGAAGAAGTATGATAAGATGGGTTCTTCTTACAGTGGGTGTTGCACTGGTATTCAGTTTTCTCTATGCCACAGTCGCCATAGATTATGGTTTTCACCGTACATGGATGTCTCCTTTATATTTCAGTTTTGTAACATTAACCACACTTGGATTTGGTGATATTGTTCCGATTTCAGTTCCGGCTCAGGTACTTGTTATTATAGAAGTTCTCACAGGTTATGGTTTGCTTGGTGGAGCACTGGCTATATTCAGTAATAAAATAGCACGAAGAGGTGACTGATGGGATTTTTCAGGAGTAAAACTGACAGAGCCTTATTGCAGATCAGGCAAAAACTGGATGGGTATGAAATACCAACTTTCCCATCTACAACAATGACGGTTCTGAGTTTGTTGCGTTCTTCCCAAAGTACGGTAAAGGATATTACAACTAGCATAGAAATGGATCCAGGTTTGCACGTCAAGGTCCTGAGAACAGTAAACAGTGCGGCTTTTGGCTTAGGTAAAAAAGTATCCAATCTGGATCACGCCATTAAACTTCTCGGACGAGCAAGACTGGAATCCACAGTTTTATCAACTGTTGTTTCAGGTGCTTTACCAGAGTTTGAGACATCCTGTTTTGACCATCGCAAATTCTGGCTGTATTCATCAAGGAGAGCTGCACTATCCAGAATACTGGCCTCAAAAATTCATCCCGAAACTCAACCGGAGAGTTTTACAGCTGCTTTTTTAATGGATATAGCTGTTTCAATAATGGCTCATATTAAAAAGGATAAATACTGCAATTTATGGAAGCAGGCTCAGTCCGCTGGTGAAATTGGGGGAGTTGTGGATCTGGAGAACAAACTTCTTTCATTCAACCACTGCCAGCTGGGTGGAATTCTGGGTGATATGTGGGAATTGCCTCCATATCTGATTAAGAATATTTTGTTCCATCATTCAGTTGACTGGAAAAACAATGTTGAGCCATCTGTAAGGATTGTTTCTCATATATTCAATGAAGACGAGGTTGATACGGCTAGGGTGTTGCAGTTAAACATCCAGCCTATTTTCAACTTATCCGAGCCGGACCTTAAGGATATAATTACAGAGGCATTTGAATCCGCCAGAGAATTTCATTCATTTATTTCATGATCTAAAAACAATACACAAAGAAATCTTGGAATATTTTTTCCCTTTATAGCAGCGGAAATGATAGTTTGCTTGTGGACATTCTAAATAAATATGGGTAACAATATAGTATTGCAACACAAATCAATACTATAAGTAAGTCGTTATAATATTAGATATAATTGGAGTTAAAGAAAACCAGGATGAATCCGATTATACTTTCATAATGTTTTTAAGTGGTGAAATCCACATAACACTGGAAAGGAAAAAAAATGTTTAAAATTGAAAAACAATCGTATGGATATCTGCTGCATTTTTCCGGTAACATAACTGATGACGAAATGAAAAAATGGGTATCAGAAAGTGAAAAAATACTCAAAACTGTTAAAAACAAAAAATTTGGAATTTTTGTTGATATGAGAGATTTGAAACCTCTTAGTCCTTCAGCGAAAGAGATAATGGTATCAGGTCAGGCAATATATAAAACTGCTGGTATGGAGAGAAGTGTAGTCGTGGTTAAAAGTGCTGTTTTGAAACTGCAGTTTAAGAGAATTGCAAAGGAAAGCGGAATCGATAAGTGGGAGAGATATATCAGTTCTGATGAGAATCCTGACTGGCAAAAGTTGGGGGAGGAATGGCTTGTGTCAGGAAAAGACCCTGATTGAGTTCTTTAATTAATTCGGGGGAAGTCTCACGGTAAAAAATAATCGTACGGTGAAAAATGCCTGAGCCATTGGTCCTGGACCTGAGGTCGCTTCAACAGTTTCAAGAGATGTATCACCGAAAAGACCGATGAGAACGCCTTCCACACCCAGGCTCAGATATGAGTGGTTGGTGTAAACCATTCCACCACCAACCTCGAATCCTGAATAAAATGCTGATTCTTCAATTTTGTTTTCTTCATCGATTACGTAATCTGTTTTCTGGAATATTCCTCCTGCTCTCGCGTAGAAACTAACCCCTTCCGGTTGGAATTTCATCGGGAAGACCAAAATACTCATATGTCCACCAGTGAAGTTTCTAATTTCAAAAGTATCATTATTTCCACCACTTGCACCAAATGCCCCCAGTTCAAATCCAAGGAAATAATTGAGCATGTAATGGCCACTTATTCCACCACCCACCAATCCACCATCGGATCCGCCTCCCGCAAGAAATTTTAATGTTATTCCGAAGGGTTTGAGGTGTGGAGGAGGAGGTGGAGTGGATACTGTGACTACCTTTTTCTTAGGCTGGTGAATTATAAGTTTTTTTTCAGGTGAAGGACATGGATTTTCAGGAGTACATTCTGGTAATGGTTTTTCCTCCTGATTATTATCTGCGGTATATGGTGGTATTTGCCCAGGTTGTTGCTGCGCCATTTTAGGTGGTGCTTCCTGATGTGGTGTGCAATTAGCCCCTGGTTCACAAACATCTGTATTCTCCTGGGATGATGCAGTGGATATAAAAAGCAACGTGGATACCATCATGAAAAATAGTATACTGACAAAAAAACGCATGTTTATTCACCTTAACTGTTATTCTGCAGACAGAATTGTTTGATAACTCATTGTGGGAAAGATATTTGTATTGTCAATATAAAAAACTCTAATAACGATGTGCCTGTGAATAAACAATCCTATGATTCTATTTCATTTTTGATTGAGGCTGCCACTGTCGGTCTCTCTCCGAGACTCCATTTCTTGATCTGTGAATTGCAGCCATTGCAATCTCAAACTGATTTCTCATGTGCTGAAATACTGAGTCACCCTCAAGATATCTTAGCGCATAGGATAACGCTTCATAAGTACTTACGCCCAGTTCTCTTCCCTGTTTTCTGAGAAAATATCTGCTTTCTTCGTCGGGTTTAATGGATATTCTTGGCAGTTTCAGTAGCCATGGATGTTTTCGGGTCATTTTTCTGGCCTGAACCCATGAGCCGTCCGGGATGATTATATTAATAACTGAAGTTGTTTCTAAATTCTCCACAGGAATGGAAGAATCATCAGGAAACAACAAGTACGTTGGGGGCTTTAATGATTCAAGCAATTGAAAGTTATCAATGTTTTTATGTCTGTCGTATATATGAATTTCAGTATCTTTTATGGTAGATGTTATCAGATGTGCAGTGTTGCTGGTCAAAAACTGTTCCCTGTAGTGTACAACAGGAAACACAGAAGTTTTAATATTAATCATAGAGAGTGAATCGCAGTAACACCACATTTTGTTAAGCAGGCAACTGGAACACCGGTTAGTGTCATTAAGTCTCTTTCTTCCCAAAATAATTTTCCTTACCTTCTATGAAAATAATAATCAGTTTCCAGCCAGAGTTGAATTAAGGTATTTAACATCTCCAGTTACCTCTTTAATAATACATTCGAGGATTTTTTCCGGAAACACCACAAGTTGTTCAGGATACTCCAGTTCAACTTCCAGAGTAAAAAATTGGGGAGTAAAATTTCTGTATTCATCAAACTCAAATTTTATGTCGTCATAGCAGTGAATATAGCGGGTTTTTTCTATGGTTCTTTTCTCCGCCAGTGGCCACAGCATTTGAAATACCTGGAAAGAAACAGGTACTTCATTTTCCATTCTTACCAATCCGATTCCTGTTTTTCTCGAAAGAATGTAGTTTTCATTTTCTGATGATTTTATATGTCTGAGCCTCAGTTCATAGTTTCCATTTGAAAAGTATCCCTGTCTGATTGATAAAACATCATCCCATGCAAGGTCAGGAATAAAAGAGCATAGCCATTTTCTTTCTATTTCAGGCTGTTTCATGGATAGTCTCTGATTTACGAATGAATAATCTGATGACAGCACCTGCAAGCAAAGTTGTTGATGAAAATGCAATGATTTTCAGCCATATAATTAATGATAATCCCTGAGTCTGGAAAAGTTTTCCTCCAAATTGAGTCAATCCACCCTGAATTAATACAATAAAGGCCATAATGATTAAAAAACCGTGACTTTTCATTATTCCGCTGAAGGGATTTTTTCCATCAATACTTCTTGCGTTGATTTCATTAAATACCTGAATAAAAACAAAGGTAGTAAAAATAATACTCATGTGTTCAAGGCTTCCCTCCGGAGCTTCAGACATAAAATTCCATCGGGTCAGGGCAATAAGGGAAATAAAGGTGAAAAAACCCACTCCCAGTATCATATACCACATTGGCCGTGTAATTAAGGGTGCTGTGCGATCCTTTGGCTTTGATTTCATGAGATGACTTTGAGGTGGTTCAAGTCCGAGTGCGACTGCTGCTAGAGTGTCCATAATGAGATTTACCCAAAGAAGTTGAACAGCAGTCAATGGTGGTTTTCCACCAATGAGTGCACCTACGAAAGCCACACTCAGCGCTGCCACGTTGACTGTCAACTGGAACTGCAGGAATCGTCTTATATTAGTCTGCAGGTTTCTTCCCCACAGTACTCCTTTTACAATAGAACTGAAGTTATCATCAAGGAGCACAACATCGCTGGCTTCCTTGGCTACTTCAGTTCCACTGATACCCATGCTTACACCAACATCAGCCTTTCTCATGGCCGGGGCATCATTTGTGCCATCGCCTGTTACTGCCACAACTTCTTTTGCATCCTTTAGAAGAGACACAAGTCTGAATTTATCATTAGGTCTGGAACGGGCGAGAATTCTGAGTCTCGGAAGAATTTCAGTTATTTCAGAATCTGACATTTTTTCAAATTCATCACCTTCCAAAATGATGTCATCTTCCATCATCAGATTAAGTTCTTCTCCAATGCTTTTTGCTGTGAGTGGATTATCACCGGTGACTATTTTAACATCAATTCCTGCACTGTTGCATTCTCTGATAGCACCCGCAACTTCCTTTCTAACTGGATCTCTGATAATGACAAAACCCCATAGGGTCATTCCATTTTCATCATATTCAACTGTATCTGAGGGTAATTTTTTCCATGCAAGTGCAAGAACGCGTTCTCCTCTACCAGCACTCTTTTCTAAAATCTGATTTATTTCAGTGTTTAATTCGGATAATGGGATCAACTCAGAATCCTCATATGAAGCTGAGTCAATACATTTTTCAAGAATTCTTTCGGGTGCACCCTTTACAAGAAGCATTTTTGATTTTTCATCCCAGTTTATCAGAGTTGACATCATTTTTCTGGCACTTGAAAACGGCTTTCTTGTTATAATATCTGTATTTTCTCTGATTTGGAGATAGTTTTTCCCCTTCTCATTAAGGAGGAGAAGCATGCTTCCCTCGGTAGGATTTCCAATATAATCCATTTTTCCGCTATTTTTTTCTTCCAGGTGAGCAGTTGAGTTTACAGCGAGAAGATGATTGAACAGCCTATCAGATCCTTCAAGGATACATTTGGAAACTGCACCTTCCAGTTTCCCTTCAGGTGTCCAAAGCGAACTGACTCTCATCCGGTTCAGTGTAAGGGTTCCTGTTTTATCAGAACAGATTACTGTGGCGCTTCCAAGAGTTTCACTGGCACTCAGTGTTCTGACCAGATTTTTATCTTTTGCCATTCTCCTCATATTCAGAGCGAGGGATAGAGTAACGGCCAGAGGAAGTCCCTCAGGTACTGCTACCACAACTATTGTTACAGCAACAATAAAGGCATTGAGCAGCTGTCTTGCCATTTGAGCACTTATCAGTGCAAAATCATTTACAAAATAGTTTCTGAGTAAAAGAGCGAAAAAAATTGCAAGTGCAGCTGCTGTACCCAGCAGTCCTATTTTATCAGCCATTTCCCCCAGACGTTCCTGAAGTGGTGTGGGTTCAGGTTCACCGGCTAGAGCTTCCCGAATTTTTCCCATTTCCGTCTGCATTCCAACCTTTTCAACGAGCATTGCACCTTCACCTGTGAGAACACTGAAGCCTCTGAAAACCTCTGTACCTTCTTCAGCACTGAGAGATGCACTTTCCCCGGTAATCATGGATGTGTTGAATGTTAACTCAATAGTTTGAAGAATTTTTCCATCAGCTGGAATTTTATCACCTGTCTCTAGCAGTACCACGTCACCACAAACAATATCATCACTGGTTACAGTATGAAATTTCCCATCTCTGACTACCTTGACTCTTATTTTTTCGCTTTCTTCAATGAGAGACTGGAATGCACGGTTTGAACGAAGCTCTGATAAAAACCCAACGAAAATTGCTATACCAACTGCAATAAGGATTCCAAGACCCTCAAAAATATTTTCACCGGAATACAAACTTATCCCAATGGATATTGCTGCTGCAACTGAAAGAATTATTATTGTTTTATCTGCAGCTACGCCAAGTAACAACTGAAACCAGTGTCGCACAGGCGGTGGAGGCATAGCATTGGTGCCTTTTTCGTTTCTGATTTTTTCGATTTCGTTTGACGTTAACCCTTTTAGCAGAATATTATTTTTACTCATGCTGATGATAATCTCCACAAAAGGGGATCAAATCAAAGAAAAAAGTAATCAATGGGGTTGCCTTGAGAAAAAAAATGTTTAGATTTGTTCCACCAAGGTCGCTGGGCGACTAGAACTAATTGAATTTATTGTAAATATTGTTTTATATACGAAAGGAAGGAATCACATGGCAGCAAAGGAAATAATTTTCGATGAAGCAGCAAGAGCATCAATTCTGCGGGGAGTAAATATTCTTAGTGACGCAGTTAAAGTTACACTTGGTCCCAAGGGCCGTAATGTAGTTATTGAAAAAAGCTGGGGAAGCCCCACAGTTACTAAAGATGGTGTAAGTGTTGCGAAAGAGGTTGAACTTGAGGATAAATTTGAAAATATGGGCGCTCAGATGCTTAAGGAAGTTGCGTCCAAGACTTCTGATGTTGCTGGAGATGGTACAACAACTGCCACAATTCTTGCCCAGGCTATCTACCGTGAAGGCGTAAAAATGGTCAGCGCCGGTCACAACCCCATGGAACTCAAACGCGGTATTGATAAAGCCGTTGCAGTTGTCGTGGAAAAAGTTAAATCAATTTCCAACCCAATCAGAGACAATAAAGAACTTGCTCAGGTGGGTACAATAAGTGCCAATGGCGATGAAGAAATTGGGAATATAATTGCCAGTGCTATGGAAAAAGTTGGCAAAGAGGGTGTAATTACTGTTGAAGAAGCCAAATCAATCGAAACTACATATGAATCAGTAAAGGGTATGCAGTTTGATCGTGGATACATTTCACCATATTTTATTACCGATGCTGACACCATGAAAACCGAATTTGAAAATCCCTATATTCTGGTTTATGAGAAGAAAATAAGTGTGATGAAAGATTTTCTTCCCATTCTTCAGGCAGTAGTTCAGCAGGGTGGCGGCAGGCCTTTACTGGTTATAGCTGAAGATATTGAAGGTGAAGCACTTCAGACTCTGGTTCTCAACAGACTTAGAGGTTCCTTCAGTGTTTGTGCTGTTAAAGCTCCGGGCTTTGGTGACAGAAGAAAAGAAATGCTTAAGGATATTGCAGTTCTTACCGGTGCAGAGCCAATAATGGAAGAACTTGGTCTTAAACTGGAAACAATCACTCTGGAGCAGCTTGGTAGTGCTGATACTGTTATTGTTGACAAGGATAATACAACCATAGTTGGTGGTAAAGGCGACAAAGAAAACATCAATGCCCGTATTCGGGAAATCAAAGTTCAGATCGACAAAACCACATCAGATTATGACAGAGAGAAGCTTCAGGAAAGACTCGCCAGACTGGTGGGTGGTGTTGCTGTAATCAAAGTGGGAGCTCCTACTGAAACAGCAATGAAAGAGAAAAAAGCCCGTGTGGAAGATGCTCTGCATGCAACAAGAGCAGCCGCTGAGGAAGGAATTGTACCTGGTGGTGGTGTATCTCTTCTTAGAGCTCTTGATGCTCTTGATGCCATGGAACTGGAAGGTGGAGAACAGATAGGTGTTAATATTCTAAGAAGAGCGATTGAAGAGCCCCTCAGACAGATTTCATTCAATGCTGGTGTTGATGGCAGCATAGTTATTCAGAGAGTTCGCGACAGTGAAGGTACTCATGGATATAATGCAGCTACAGGTACTTATGAAGATCTGGTTGCAGCGGGGGTTATTGATCCTACCAAGGTTGTTAGAAGTGCCCTTGAAAATGCGGCCAGTGTTGCAGGACTTATGATGACTACAATGGCAATGATTGCTGAGAAACCTAAAAAAGAAGAGCCCGTGATGCCTGGTGGTGGAATGGGTGGAATGGGTGGAATGGGCGGAATGATGTAAGCTCACCCTATTCTCTTTAAAACTCAAAGCGGAACCTTCGGGTTCCGCTTTTTTTTTGAATAAAAAACAATAGTCTAATTTCAATGTAATGCGAAAAAAATGATTTCATGGTATAGATCCTCTGTGAGAGGTACTGATATGAAGAAATTTTTACCGCTGGCAATTATTTTTATCCTTGTGGCATGTGCAAAGGGTGGGGATACAGATAATAATTTCAACAACACTGCTAATAACAGCACGAACTCAACTACGAACAATACAACTAATAACTGTACTGATAGTTGCACAAGTGGCTTCAGTCGCTGTCAGGGAGATATGTTTCAGATCTGTGATCTTGTGGGAACCTGTTATGAATGGGTTAATGATACTGATTGCACATCCATACTGGGGGTTTGTGAAGAGGTTGTTGCATCACAACAGGCCCAATGTGTTGTTCCCTGTCAGGATGAGTGCACTGAAGGCTATAAGCGCTGTAGCGATAATATTATCGAAACCTGTATAATGGATACTGACTGCACGATATGGGAAGAAACTCAGAACTGTACCACTTCTTCAATGAACTGCCTTGAGGAAAGTAATTCAGCCCAATGTGTAACCACGTGCGTTGATGAATGTTCCAGTGTAGGTGAAGTCAGATGTAATGAAAACACTGCTCAGTCATGTGTACTTACTGAAGGATGTCTTGTCTGGAACGAGGTTTCAAACTGCACCACTCAGGGAAAATCATGTGAAGTGTCCGGCAATACTGTATCCTGTGTAACATCAGATTTTTCAATATTTTTCAGTGAGTATCTGGAAGGTTCCTCCAATAATAAAGCAGTGGAGATTTATGCAAAAGGAGCAACGGGTTACAATATTTCAGTATGTCAGATAAATATTTATTTTAATGGGAATATAACCCCGAACAATACAATCAGCCTTGGGTCGACAGAATTAAACAATGGTGACACCTATGTTGTGTGTCATCAGGATTTTAATCTTGGTGATGTATGTGATATGAAAGATGTCAAATTAAGCTTCAATGGAAATGACGCTGTTGAGCTGGTATGTGATGGTATCGTATATGATGTTATAGGACAAATTGGAGATGATCCTGGTGACTCCTGGGGTAGTGGTGACACTGTTACATTAAATAAGACTCTCAGGAGAAAATGCAGTGTGACTGCAGGGGATGCTGTAGGTTCTGATGCCTTTGACCCAGTAGTGGAATGGGACAGTGAATTGCAGGATACATACATAGGTCTTGGAACACATGTTTTGTGTAAATAAGCTGTAAATAAATGGAAAAAACGTTTTCTTGTCCCGGTTCAGATGCTGCTCTTAGAGTATTTGGGGTTACAAACAGGAATATCAGTGCAATAAGTTCAGGCCTTGGTGTGAAAATATCATGCCGTGGTCATGATGCACATATTTCCGGAGATGAAAAAAGAGTTTTAAAAGCCTATGATTTATTTGTTCAATTGCTGGAATCCATAGAAAATGGTCATAATATTGGCGAAACTGATGTGGAGACTGCCCTTCGCTCCATTAGAAAAAATGGCCACTCACGTATGTCCAGCCTAATGCAGGATGTGATAATACGCACTTATCGTGGTGTGGCAATAAGTCCTAAAACTTCAGGGCAGCAAAAATATATAAATGCAATCAGAGGAAATACACTTGTTTTTGGTGTTGGTCCAGCTGGTACAGGTAAAACATATCTGGCAATGGCAATGGCCCTGAACTGGTATAATGAGAAAAAAGTTAACAGGATTATACTTACAAGACCAGCAGTTGAAGCAGGTGAGCGTCTGGGTTTTTTACCAGGAGATCTTGAGCAAAAGGTAAATCCGTACCTTCGTCCACTATATGATGCTTTGAATGAAATTTTTGAACCTGCCAGAGTCAGGGGCATGATAGGAGATGGAAGTATTGAAGTTGCACCTCTTGCTTTTATGAGAGGTAGAACTCTTAAGGATGCTTTTGTTATTCTCGACGAGGCTCAAAATACATCAAGGGAGCAGATGAAAATGTTTCTGACCAGAATAGGTGATGGGTCTCATTGTGTGGTTACGGGTGATATTACACAGATCGATCTGCCTGATCACAGAAGTTCAGGTCTGATTGAGGCAGTGGGGCTTTTAAACGGGATAGATGATATTGCTGTTCAACATTTCGCTGAAGACGATGTGATGCGCCATCCACTGGTCAGAAGAATTATTCGTGCATATGAAGAGAATGAAGAGAACTTCTAGTTACCCGGTTTCCATATAAAATTACCACTGGTGTCTATATACCCCCAGAATGTACCGGATTCAACTTTAGCCCTTCCACCACTAAAACTTTCAGCATCGTCAAATACCGGGTTAATCATCCAGTTTCCGGTTTTGTCGATATAACCCCATTTTCCTCTGTATTTAACAGCAGCAAGGCCTGATGAAAAAGAGGAAGCGTCAGTGTATATTGCCTTAACTTTCAGAAAACCGCGGCTGTTTATGTATCCCCACTTCTTTCCTATTTTAACCAGAGCAAACCCTTCGGAAAAGGAATTAGAAATATCATCAAATTGAGGATTTATTACATATTTTCCCCTTTTATCGATATAACCCCATTTCCCTTTAATTTTAATAGCTGCCATACCATTGGAAAAGCTTTTTGCATCATCCCATGCTGGATTGATTTTAAGTTTTCCTTTATTATCTATAAATGCCCATTTTCCTTGAAATTTAACTGCTGCCATTCCTTCGCTGAAGCTTTGAGCTTCTTCAAAATCAGGTTTAATCATCCAGTTGCCATTTTTACCGATATAACCCCATTTTTCGCCTTTTTTAGCAGCGGCAAAGTTTTCAGAAAAATGTTTAGCTGAACTGAACTGGGGATTGATAACATACTTACCTGATTTATTGATGTATCCCCATTTGCCGAAAGGCCCCCCAATTTTTACCAATGCCAGATTATCCCTGAAGAAATTTGAAGCACTGTCAAACTGGGGAAGGGCAGTTTTTTTGCCGGCTTTATTGATATAGCCATATTTTTTTCCCACAAGTATTTTAGCAGTACCGTTATTAAAAGGCCATGCATAGTCGAATCCTGGATTGATCACATAAACACCCCTAGTGTTTATATACCCATATTTTCTTCCAATCATGACAACTGCCATTCCATCAGAAAAGTTTCCGGCAAAATCAAACTGGGCTCTGATCGTAACTTTTCCAGCTTTATTCATAAAACCATATTTTCCACCAATTTTAACTGGAAACAGACTTATATTCTGTGCTTCTGAAACAGCTGGGGTCAGGCAAATAACAACGGGTACTAACAAAGAAAATAACTTCACAGTTTTACTCCCTGCTTTATGAACGCAGTATACAATGTCACTGGTTATATTAATCACACTGAAGATGCATTACAACGAAAATTTAGAATAGTGTAAAAATCACGGAAGAATTTAACGGTACTGAAGTGCACCGGTGGGGCAGAACTGAACACATTTAGGTGCGCCGCCACAGAGATCGCATTTGGCAACACGATTATTAACCGGTTCAATAAGAATATTACCGAAAGGACAGGCTGCAAAACAGGCGTGGCAATTTATACACAGATCATACTTGACCTCAATAGCACCTGTTTTCAAATTTCGCTGAAGTGCGTGTACTGGACATGCATCGACGCATGCAGCCTTATCACACTGAAGGCATACAACAGAAATACCTTTTTCCATGGGAGGTTTGGTATTGTAGGCGTGGATCCTTGGAACACCCGGCTGTCCATTGATTGTATGAGAATAAGCACAGGATAGCTCACAAGTCCTGCATCCGGTGCATTTTTCGGGAATAATATAAAATGTCCTGGAACTCATGGTCTATCTCCTTATTCCAAATTCAATTGTGATTCAACTACTGTTTTCATGGTGGAAAGTGTCTGAGCTCTTGAGCAGACATCACACAGCATTAGATCTTCAGCATGCAGATTATCACCTCTTTTAACTATAAGATCGAGGTGTTCCTGTGTCAGATCCAGAGGGGCATTACAGTTGGAGCATTTAAGTCTGTCCATTGTTTTTCCCCATATGGTAATAGTATCATCTGTTTTTTCGTACTTGATGCACTGAACCGGGCAGATAAAAGCACAGCTGGTACATCCAACACAATCCGGACTGGGTTCACCGAATGGCGGGTTAAAAAATGTTTCAGTACCTCTTCCTTCCTGCGTAAGTGCATCGGCACCGATGAGATCACTGCATACTCTAACGCAGAGTCCACATTTGATACAGACTTCCTCACTTTCAGCTATGCGAACTTTTTCAAGCCCGTATTTTATTGAAAGTTCATTCAGAAGAGGGCTTTTAGGAACAAGCCCTTTAAGCATTTCAAGAACTGTACGCCTGTGACGGTTGACTTCTTCTGTATCAAGATTGACTTCAAGTCCGTCTTTGACAACAGTGGTACAGGAAGTAACAATTTTACCTGCTGCTTCAACGAGACAAAGTCTGCAGTTCCCCTCTGCTTTCAGAGCAGGGTGGTAACAGAGATGCGGAATATCATAGCCTTCCCTGAGTGCAACCTGGAGAATGGTTTCACCTTTCTGGGCAGCCACTTCTTTACCATTAATGTATATGTTCACCATTTTATACTCCCAGTTTGTCCCCAATTTCAGGACCACTTAAAATATTAACTGCGTTGAAGTTGCATACGTCATAACAAACACCGCACTGAACGCATTTTGACTGATCAATGGAATGGATTTTTTTAGTTTCCCCACTTATTGCGCTAACAGGGCATTTTCTCGCACAGATGGTACATCCGGTACAATTTTCACTGATATCAAATTTTATCAGTTCTGTGCACTGTCTGGCTGTACAGATTTTATTCTGTACATGATCGATATATTCATTTCTGAAGTATTTAAGGGTTGATAAAACCGGATTTGCAGCGGTCTGTCCAAGATTACAGAAACTTGCAACCACCATTGTCTGAGCAAGATCTTCCAGAAGTTCCAGATCCTCCATTTTCCCCTTTCCACGAACAATTCTGTTTAGAATTTCACTCATGGCACGGAGTCCTTCACGACAGGGTGTGCATTTACCACAGCTTTCTTCCTTAAGAAAATCCACAAAATATCTTGCAACTTCCACCATGCACGTTCTGTCGTCCATGACAATGAGTCCACCGCTGCCCATCATGGAGCCCAGCCTGGTAAGTTCATCAAAGTCCACGCCGATATCTAGGAATTCTTCAGGAATACAGCCGCCACTGGGACCACCGGTTTGGACAGCTTTGAATTTACGGCCTTTTTTGGAATCCTTGATTCCACCGCCAATATCAAACACTATCGTCCGTAATGTAGTTCCCATAGGAACTTCCACAAGTCCAGTGTTGTTGACTTTACCAACTAGAGAGAAAATCTTGGTACCTTTTGAACCATCCCATGGGCTCTTTGAGACATCTCCTGTACCAATGGATGTAAACCAGTCTATGCCCCTAGAAAAGATATATGGTACATTAGCCCAGGTCTCAACATTGTTGATATTAGTAGGTTTACCCCAAAGTCCGCTAATGGCTGTTCTTTGCCACTTAACTCTTGGCCTTCCTACTCTGCCTTCAATACTTTCCATTAGAGCAGTGGATTCCCCACAGACAAAAGCACCACCACCACGGCTGATTTTGACATCGAAACAAAATGATGATCCCAGAATGTTATCACCCAGAAGACCTGCATCTCTGGCCTGGTCCAGTGCTGTTTCAAGTCTGTCCAGTGCAAGAGGATATTCATTTCGTATGTAGATATAACCAACACCTGCCCCAATCGCATATGCACCAATAAGCATTCCTTCTAAAACGCTGTGAGGGTTTCCCTCCATGATGCTTCTGTCCATGAAAGCACCAGGGTCACCTTCATCAGCATTGCAGATAATGTATTTGATGTCACCGGGTGTCTGTGCAGTGCTTTTCCATTTCAATCCTGCAGGAAATCCGGCACCACCACGACCCCGAAGGCCGCTCTTTATGACGGTATCGATTATATCCACAGGATTGTCTTCCTTAAGTACATTTGCAAATGCTCTGTACCCTCCGTATGACATATAATCTTCAATTCGGGTGGGATCGATATGACCATTCATCCCGAAAACCACGCGCATCTGATGCTTATAAAAGGGAACTTCATTTTCCTTTTCATAAACAGTTTTATTTTCATCTCTGTACTGCAGTCTTGGTATTACACCATCCTCCAGAAGAGATTTGTCTATTATTTCAGAAATGTCGTTTTCTTTTACTTTTTGATAAAAAGTTTCACGAGGGTGAATAACTACAAGTGGTCCTCTTTCACAAAATCCGTGACAACCGGTTTCCACAACCTGAATATCAAGATTTCTTTTTTCCACTTCACTTTTGAAAGTGGAACTGACTTCAGATGCGCCGGAAGCAATACATCCCGTTCCACGGCATACGGAAACCTTTGGCTTATTGTGATCCACAGCCCCTTCGAGAGCATCAACGTATTTTATTAAATCATCAGGTGAGTTTAACCGTTCCATTTATTTCTCCCTGTATTTAGAAACCAGCCCGGATACTTCCGAAGTGGAGATATTTCCATGGTAATTTCCATCAATGATTACCAGTGGGCCTAATGCACACGCTCCAACACAGTTGACAGTTTCAATAGAGAACTGCATATCAGGAGTATTTTCCCCATCCCTGATTTCAAGGTTTCTTTCAAATTCTTCCAGAACCCTTGGGGCTCCCCTGACATGACAGGCAGTACCCATACACACTGTAACAATGTGTTTGCCTCTCGGTGACAGACTGAAGGATGAAAAGAATGTTGCCATGGAACTGACGTGTCCTAGTGTAACTCCCAGCTTTTTAGCTATATGAACCATAGTGTCCCTTGGAAGATAGTTAAGCTCTTTTTGCACATCCTGCAGTATAGGAAGAATATTTGCACGATCCCCATTCCAGGATTCGATTATGGAATCAAGTTGATCAATATTCATTTTTTGTTACCCCTTTGCTGCTTCTACGCCAAGTTCATAACCTTTTCTGAGAATTTTAAGATTAATATCAAGAACTTTTGGCTTTTTTGCAAATTTTCTGGTAACCACTTCTTCAATTGTTTCATAGGGAAGAATTCCACTGGCCCCAATTAAAGCACCTAAAACGGCAATATTTGCACTTCTTCCGGTTCCACTCAGATCGATGGATATCTGATTGCAGGGTATCTGAACCTGAATGATGTCAGTGCGATCCGATTTTACATCCATCAATGAACTGTTTATCAGTAAAAGACCCCCGGATTTTACCATTGGTTCAAATTTGTCATAACTTGGTCGATTCATTGCGACAATGATATTGGGATTATTGACAATTGGACTTCCAACTGGTCGGTCACTCACCACAACTGTGCAATAAGCTGTTCCACCCCTCATCTCCGGACCGTATGATGGAACCCATGCAACTTCGAGATCCTTACCAAGGGCAGCTTCCGCAAGAAATTTTCCGGTGGTCATTATTCCCTGACCTCCGAAACCAGCCAATGTTACTTCATTAAGCATTGATTGCCTCCTTTATTTAAGATCATCTTCAGGTGTTCTGAATACGCCGAGGGGATAATAAGGGAGCATATTTTCCTCGAGCCATTTATTCGAACCAGTGGGAGTGATACCCCAGTTTGTTGGGCATGTTGACAAAAGCTCAACAAAACTAAAGCAGGTTCCGTCCAACTGGTACTGGAAGGCCTTTCGTACTGCTTTTTTTGCCTGTATTATGTTGTAAGGAGAGTGTAAGGATGCCCTGACCACATACATTGGAGTTGCCAGTGTGGAAAGCATTTCACTAACACGAACGGGAAATCCGACACTACCGGTGTCTCGTCCCATTGGACTGGTGGTGGTTCGCTGACCAGGCATGGTGGTGGGAGCCATCTGCCCCCCGGTCATACCGTAGATCGCATTATTGATGAAAACAACTGTAATTTTTTCACCACGATTAGCTGCGTGAATTATTTCTGCTGTTCCAATTGAAGCAAGATCGCCATCACCCTGATATGTGTAAACCATAAGATCCGGTCTGACCCGTTTCGTCCCGGTGGCACATGCAGGGGCTCTGCCGTGTGCAGCCTGCTGATAGTCTGTATCCATATATTCGTAGATGAGTACGCTGCATCCTACAGGTGCAAAACCAACGGTTCTATCCTTAATACCAAGTTCATCAACCACTTCAGCCACAAGTCTGTGTGCAACCCCGTGTGTACATCCGGGGCAGTAGTGTGTGACTTTCTCAGTCATACTGTCCGGTCTTTCAAATATAGTTTTCATGCGCCAGTCCTCTCATATTCCTTCCTGAGGAAGTCAATTGTCTCTTCAGGATTGGGTACAATTCCACCATTTCTGGAGAAGAATCCCACCGGTTTTCTTTCCAGAGTAGCCCATTTTACATCGTCAAGCATCTGGCCATTGCTCATTTCAACAACACTGAAACCTCTGACATGATCCTTGGCGCTTTCTTCTCTCAGTTCCACTTTGGGGAACGGGAAAAGTGAGATAGGTCTGAAAAGTCCGATTTTCATACCCTCTGCTCTCAGGACATCAATAGCAGTTTTTACTATTCGTGCAGTTGTTCCGTATGCTACAGCAATTAAAGCTGGTTCATCATCCATGAGATATTTTTCGTAATAAACATCTTCTTCAGCCATTCTCTGATATTTTGCTGCAAGCTTATGGTTGAATTCTTCCAGTTTGAGAGGATCAAGAAACAGACTGTTGATAAGATTTCTTTTCCTGCCCTTTGCACCTGTAGTGGCCCAGGACTCAACTTCAATTATATCCTCAGCTTTAACTGAATCAAAATCCACCGGCTCCATCATCTGAGCAATAAGTCCGTCACCCATTATCATAACGGGGTTCATGTACTTCTCAGAAAGAGGAAATGCTTTTATCATCCAGTCTACAAGTTCCTGGACTGTTGCTGGGGCAAGTATCATAAAATGATAATCACCATGACCAGCACCACGGGTAGCCTGATTATAATCACTCTGTGAAGGTAAAATACCTCCCAAACCAGGTCCAGCCCTTACGATATTTACAAAAACCGCAGGAAGTTCACTTCCGGACATATAGCTCATGGCTTCAGCCATCAGCGAAACACCGGGACTTGAGGAACTTGTAAATACTCTGACTCCAGCTCCAGCTGCACCATAGACCATTTGACTGGCAGCAACTTCACTTTCAGCCTGAACAAATGTTCCTCCGACTTCGGGAAGCCTCTTTGCGAGATATTCTGCAACCTCACTCTGAGGAGTAATTGGATAGGCGAAATAGGCCAGACATCCTGCCCTGATAGCAGCTTCGCCAATTGCTTCAGCACCTTTCATAAGTAGTTTTGCCATAGTTACCTCTTTAATAACTGAAGTATTTGTATTGAGTTCCGTGAACTTTTATTGTTATAGCCATATCGGGACAGACAATAGCGCACATTGTGCATCCAATGCACTTGTGCGGATTTTTAGGAAATGAGTAAAAATACCCTTTCATATTGATGTCCCTTGACATCTCAAGTACGCCCTGGGGACAGGCATTTACACAATGCTCACATCCCTTGCATCGATCCTTGTCAATTTTTACACTTGGCATTGCCTCTCCTTCGTATTGTGCACAATCAACGTGCCTGAAATAAACCGGCTGATTCAATCAGACCGAAAACATTAAACCTGAACCTGTCTTTTTTTTCTGAGGGTATAATCACCGGGTCTCCACGGTGGCTGCAGGATTCTTTTTACACCTAAAAGAAGAATATCGTCAACCACCAAAGATATTTCATCCATAAGATCTTCCGGAACAGTGACAAATCTGATTTCAATGCCTGTAAAGTCATTGAGTTTCCTAAGAAAATTGATTCCTTCAAGAACGATATCCAGAGAAGTATCCTCCATGAGATGTGAATTCCCGATAAACCCTGTAATTTTAAGCTTTGATGAGGTCTCCAGTTTTTCCATCATGGAGACTGCTCCCTCAAGTGTGCTGGTGAATGGTCTGAGGTGGTTGACAACCATTAAGAGCTCATGATCCTTAACAGAATTTTCCATTGAAGAGAGAATTCTGCAGCCCACATCATCGCCACCCACATCAAATATTGCAGTACCCACCTGATTTTCAAACAGACCTTTTATTTCAGGAAGAATTATTGGAAGATCTGCATAAAAATGACCACCTCTTGGAACAACAACATTTATTCCTTCGGACTCTAAAGGAGCTATTGCTTCGCGACTTCTAAAATAAGGATTCACAACATCAAGATCTGCAATCGAGATATCATTTTCACCCTGTCTCTTTATGTGAAGTGCAAGATTTACGGCGACTTCGCTCTTTCCGCTGCCGTAATTTCCAATAATAATAACAGCCCTCTTCCGAAGTTCGAAATGAGTTTTCGTCTGGCGGTTATTCATGTCATTTTTTTATGAAAAAACTGAAAAAATGTAAACCACTTTTCTTTATTTATGTTAAATGTTCCGCCTCTGTCCTGAATAATCAGGAAGTTATACTGTCTAAAATATCTTAAAAAATTGTTCCTGTGGAACATTCTATAAGAATAGCGACTGGAATTTTCTTCAACAATGGCAAAAATGCCCGAAGAAAGCGTGAATATGATGTCAGAAATATTTGATGATGCATCTTCAAGGCGTTATTCATCACCTCTCAGATGGTTATCTCTTATCACAGTGAGTTTTGCTGTATTCGGTGCATATTATGCGTATGACACAATTTCTCCTGCCAGAAGAGTTCTGGAAACTGAACTGGGCTTTGGGCCTTCATCATTCAGTTGGCTGGTTGCGATTTATTCGCTTCCCAATCTTCTGGGTATTACATTGCTCGGCGGAATTATTGCTGACCGAAGAGGAATCCGTTTTGCAGGAAAGCTTTTTATAACCCTGACTCTTATGGGGTCTCTGATAACTGCGTTTGGTGTGAGTTCATTTTTCCGTACTTCTCATCTTGCTGAAGGTATTCGTATGGTGAGCGGTTCATTCAGTCCCGAATTTATTGTAATGTTTATCGGGAGATTTATTTTCGGTATGGGTGCTGAAGTACTCATTGTTACACAGGAAAAAGTAATTGTAAGGTGGTTTAAGGGGAGAGAACTCGGCTTGGCATTCGGTATTGGTCTTTTAATCTGCAGAATCGGGACAATAGCTGCATTTATTGTATCAACCAGAATTCTGGACTCCACGAGAGTATACACTATGCTTGAAAATGCTGGATTCATGATGATGGTTACTGACAAAAGCAGCGGTCTTGAGACGGTTATTTGGCTTGGGGCTGTAATAATGCTTCTGAGTACTGGATCCTTTATGCTTTATACCCTAGTGGAAAAAACATATTCCAGAAAACATTCCATGAAGGAATCTAATTTTTCGGGGAATCATAAGGGCGGAAGTATCCTTAACGTGTTAAAATCAAAACCTTTTATATGGATAAGTCTTCTTTGCTTCAGTTTTTACAGTGCAGTTTTCCCATTTACAAGTTTTGCAACTGATATACTTCAGTCAAAATTTGGAATTTCTATCAGCAGTGCCGGTTTTTATACTTCCCTTGTAATGACAAGTACGATAATTGGAACACCGTTTTTCGGTTATATCGTTGATCATTACGGGTATAGAGGCCGAATAATGATTCTTGGAAGTATTCTGATGACGCTTTCACATTCTCTTCTGGCATTCACTTCAATTCACCCTCTGGTTGCAATTGTAATTATGGGTATATCATTTAGTGCTGTTCCGGCTGCCATATGGCCGAGCGTAGCAATATTTATTGATGAAAATGATGTGGGAACAGCATATGGTTTTTTAGGAGTTGTTCAAAATGCTGGTTTATGGGGAGTTCCAATACTGATTGGTAAAATAACCGATTGGACTAATCCCGGGGTTACCACTGACATGGTAAACAGAAAACTTGCTGTATGGGATTATTCCGGCGCTCTTATCCTTCTTACCGCATTTGCGTTTATTTCGGTTATCTCCGCTATGATGATTAGAAAAACAGCAAAGCCGGGATCAGAATTTTTCCTGCCGGGAATTAAAAAATAAAGAGAGGATTTTAGAAATAAAATTTGGTATTGGCGAAGAAGTAAAAACGCTGTCCTTTGGTGGGCACAGTCTCACTGTTCGCAGTGGGGTCATTGAAATAATCTGCTGTGTAATAACTTCTGGTATCCATGAGATTATAGGTCATAAAACTGAATTCAGCTTTGTGACCGGCCAGACTTGTCTTGTATCTCAGACCTGCACTGAGCAATGCTGCACTGGGAACCAGTTCGTATGCCACCCAGCTGGCCTTGGAGCTGTTGTTGTCATCTGTTACTCTATTGGGGTCCTCGTATGCTCCTATTACTCTCAATGAAGTAATTAGATCCATCTTTCTGGAAAGTCTGAAAACGCTGGCTAGAGAAAAGTACTGATTGGGAATACTACGAAGCATCATTCCATCGATGTAAGAACTGGCATATCCATTATTGAATGTATAACCGGCATAAAGACTGTGTCCACCACGAAGGTACAATCTGGCAAGGGCTTCAACGGTATCAAATGTCCTGTCACCAGAGTTGTAATATACACCCTGATTGATTTTAATAGCGTTCTGCAAAAGAATATGTGAATAGTTCAAACGAAGGCTCAGTTCCTGAATTATTCCTTTATTTTTAATGAGAATGGAGTTTATCTCAGTCTGGAAAGCCTGACTTCTTTCGAAATCCATATCAGGATTTCCACCAAAGGATACATTGTTTCCGTTTGCACCTGTATTATAAAAAACAGGTGCACGGAAACCTGTTAGGTAATTTAGTTTCCAGTTCCAGTTTTTACCTAGGGGCACAACCATAGCAGCACCAGGAAGGAAGATAGGTGAATACGTGACATTGCCAGCAGGGGAGAACTGAATACGCAGACCACCATCCACTATGATCTTATTCCTGAATTTATGCTGAAGATCAAGAAAACCACCCGCTACAAGTCGGTCCTGATCGTAAATGAAAGTTTTTGTACAGCCTGGCACATAGGTTGTGTTGGATGGATTGTTTGGATCATAAACAGGAATACCATTACCATTCACATCCTCATACGGGCACAAAATTGGAATGGCTCCAAAGTCCAGATTGCCGCTGTCATCAAACGGTGCAATCAGAGAAGCATTGGAATTGTTAATCCATTCATAAAATGCCTCAAACCCGAATAATACTCTGGTGTTATTTGTAACATTCAGATTGAAATCAAGGTTTATACCGGTTCTTTGAGCTTTTGTATCAGTTTTGAAGGCCATACCATTGAAGGCTCCTTCAACTGCAGGCAGTGCAACCATCGGAACCATATTTCTCACAAACTGGGTGAAGTATCCTTTACCTTCCACGGAAAGTTTATCATCAAAAGCCTTATCCTTGAATTTCAGTGCAATAAATCTGTCATACCAGTTGAAGTTATTCTGCCTGAGATTTGCAATGGTATCATTGTTTCGAATAGACCAGGCAATCATTGAAACCGGTCTTGCCAGATTCTGATTTTCCATACCAGGGAATCCTACGAAAGGGGCTGACCATAAAAGCTGCCACTGCTTGAAAGTAATTTTCCCGTTAAAGCTGCCATAAAAGTTCATTGGCACACGGGATGAACTTTCTAGATCGTAGTTATACTGTATTGGTGAAAGAGGCTGAGGTGGTGCCGCGTAGAGTCTTAAAGGCAGATACTCATACTTGGGACCCCTGAAAAACTCACCACTGAGATGAGCAAAAACCTTTAGATCTCCAAAGACCTTTCCAAAAAGAGCATAGGAACGAAAAACATCCTGATCTCCGGGACCGGTGCCACCACCGACACTAAGTTGAACCCCGTCAATGTCCTCTGCGTCCTTTGTAATAATTGAAGCAATACCAAGGAAGGAGTTAGCACCCCAGAGTACACCACCAGGAGATGACATTACCTCAACCCTTTTTACAATTTCAAGAGGCCATCTTCTTATTGTGGGCTGAACACTGAATATTGTATCAAAAAGGCTGATTCCATCCTGTAAAACAAGAATAGACTGGGTCATGCCAGATGATGCAATAACGGGCATGTTGTCATACTGAGAGTTAACGTTGAGGATATTGGGGATGAAAGACATAAGATCGATAAAATTTCGGAATCCATAATCCTGAATATCATCTTCAGTGATAATTGTGATAACGGCAGGTGCTTCCTGAACAGTGGTCTCTCCCTTTGTGGCACTCTGAACTATTTTCCTGAGTTTGAGAAGTCTGTCTTCTTCAGAAGTATTCTGGGTTTCCCCTAGTGGTTCACCAATATTCATGTCATCATCACTGGAAGTGAACAGGATATTCTTACTGTTTCCTGACTGAGCAAAAGATTCTGCCGTCTGAAAACAGATCAGAAGGATTGAGATGATTGAAATAAAATAAGTCTTCACGGAGAACTCCTGTTACTGGTATACAATTATAAAATCAACACGATTATTGGCTTTTTCAGCCTTTTTGGAGGTTCCTTTCATAACAGGATAGGAACTTCCATAGCCTACTGCCTGAATCTGCCAGGGAGGAACACCTTTACCAAGAAGATATAATCTTATAGCCTGAGCTCTTGAATCAGACAGATTCTGATCTCTTCGCCGACTTGTTGTTCTGCCCACATGAACCTCGGCTCTTACAAGTCTCAGTCCGGGATTGGATTTGAGAAGATTTGCAACACTGAGAAGTACACCCAGAGAGTCTCTTGTGAATCTGGATTTGCGTTTCTCAAATCTCACTTTTCCTTTCAGAGTTAACTGGCCCCCTGTCATTTTCGGACCACCCATGGCATCCGGGCATCCGTCAGTATCATCTATTCCATTTACAGTTTCTTTCTGATTTGGACACTTATCAATAGCATCAGGTATTCCGTCCTGATCATTATCGGGATCCGGACAGCCATCTTCATCTTCAAATCCGTCACGATCCTCTCTTGTTTTTGCAAAGTTATCTGAAGCATCTTTATCAGTTCCGGGACATCTGTCAGATGAATCAAGAACATTATCCCCATCATTGTCGGGATCCGGACAACCGTCTGAGTCCTGAAACCCATCCTCATCCTCAGGTTCATTGGGGCATTTATCAAGTTTATCCGGAATACCATCCTGATCATTGTCAGGTTCCGGGCATCCGTCTTCATCTTCAAATTTATCAAAATCTTCCTTATCATCAGGGCAGAGATCAACATCATCCTTTATGCCATCACTATCTCTATCTCCCACCACCTTTTTCTTTTCAAAAATTCCGGCATTCCAGGAGAGAGCTGCTCCAATTCTCATATCGGTTCCCCTGCCGTAGTCTTCGACAAGAGGAATGCCTGAACCACCAAAAACCTGTAAATGCAGCGACTGCGTGAGCAGAAGTTCAACACCTGCGCGCATTTCAAATGGTTTGTCACAGCTGTCTTCACAACCCACTGGTATATACTGCTGAACTGCTCCAATTACAGCGACATTTTCGGTGAATCGAAACCGGAGTCCTAGGGCAAATTGAAGTTCGCTGGATGAAGCCAGCAGTATGTGGGAATCGTCAAGGGGATCCGGTATTTCGTGTCCAGGGCGATAGAGATAACTTAGATTTAAAAATGCATCCAGTTTCTTCAGTGTAGTACCAATTGAGAGAGTTCCTCTAGCCTGAATCGATTCATCTCCTCCGAAAACCTCCTCGACACCAAAGGGTAGAATCACACTGCCTAAAAGTGAAGCACTGAATTTCCCATTGTTGAAAAGGCCGTACTTGATACCCACTGTGGTATCTCCAGGAATACTTCTGGGAATTGTTCGGTCAACAGTATTCAGAGGGTCATTTGCAGTAAATCCCCAGTCAGAATTTTCATTAAATGCATCACTAGGACCCATTCGGTGGAGGGGGAATCTGAAAAATGCTGAAAAGGAATGAGGGAGTCCAAGGGTAAATAAAAAGTCAAATGTTGTCTGGTAGGACAGTGCATTTTTTGATTCCTCATCAGGAGCTCCTGAAAAATCCAGTCTCATTGGTGATATAGCCCAGTTTACACCAATTCCGAAATTTACAGTCCAGGGCTTCAGTGATGTGGATGATTCCACGCCTGTTATTCCCGAGTAATCAGTGGAGGGTGTGTAAATCTGAGAATCTATTCCCCGGGGCCTTATTGCCTTTGCCGTTGGAACGGATATCAGCAAAATAGCCGCAGTCATAAAGAAAAAATGTATTTTCATAAGAGTATTCATATCCAAGTTCCTGGAAAGATTAATTCAGTCTTGTACCATCAACAAACTCTACAAATAGCGTTTTTTGTGAAGATCCCCCCTGAAGTGTTTTGGGGAAATTCATTTCCCAGTCGTTACAAAGGTTATCGGTGACCAGAAAATCACAAAGACCGAAATATGACGTCAGTTCAGCACCGAAGTACATAACTATTCCTGTATCTGATGTGTGGGCCCTGTCTGTACCTCTTGTGAGGATATTCAGTTTTCCGTCGGTATTTTTGTCAATGAATGCCATTGATGTGGCTGGAACCCTTGTGTTAGTCCCGTAGTATGGGACTACCCCGTCAATTGGAGTTTTAGACTCTTCGTCCTGATAAATTCCGATCCATGTTCCGCAGTTATATATGTGACCTTCTGAGCAGGCTTCACCAATAAAACTGGGATCTGTTTCAAGATCAGACTGCCAGGTGTTAAGTTGATCATTTGTGATTGTAACAGCGTATGTGCCTTCAATATTTATCCCGGGTGTTGCCTGATAAGCATAACCCGTAAAGGGCCATGATTCAGGATCTGAATCAGGAGTCCAGTTCTTGTCTCTTACCACAAGGGCAATATACCCCTGTGTTGGAACAATTATCTCGGTTGCAATAAAAGCCCCGAGGGTTGCATCAATTGTGGCCCGGCCGAGAGGTTCACTGTCACTGCCTTTTGCAGCATAATCCAGTGGGTCGTATACAACTATTTCAATCTGATCCAATATCAATGGATCAGTAATTTCTGAAGTCATCAACTTTGTTTCGTCACCAGGATCGATAAAATATCTGACTTTGCCTGTGATGCAAATAGGACCACCTGGTGTAGCCTCCGGACACTCCGGTAATTCCGGATTCCCTGTTGAAACACATGTGAATTCTGAAGAATCTTCATTCCAAACAACTTGAGTACCAGTTCCACATACAGTCTCAGGATCAACAAAACACTGACCCAGAGCGCTGTTCCAGTGCGAGCCGGAGGCACAAAGAGTTTCTCCTTCAATTACATCGGGAATATTCAGCGGGACACAGGTGCCGTTCTCTTCCACGGTGCCTTCCCCACAGTCTACGGAATGACATGATTGAAATGATAAACTGAAAATTAAAGACAGAACAAGTGTATTGAAAACTTTCATATTAAAGCCTCTTTGGCGCTAGAAGTAAACTGAATCTTCATCCAGATCATAGAAAAGTGTGTATTCAAACCATATCTGTTCCCCATAGGGACTTTCCATAAGTCCGTGCCATGTTCCCTCAAACATATCCTTATCGAGATATCCGAAGGAGCCATCACTGTTTCCCATGAGAATAATCCGACCTTCCGGGTTTGGTGGAAGGTTCTCATCAAAATTTTCTGTGCTCAAACGATCCGGATCGGGATCGGCGACCACAAATATTGATGTTATATCCTGAAGTTTATACCTGACAGGAAATGAAAAACCGCCGGTTGCAAGACCAGTTCTAGGATCAAGATTGTCAACAAGACCATAAAACTCTCCATTTACAGGGGCTGTCAACTGATATGGATTACCAATGTAATAATCTTTGTGCAGTTGGGAACAGTAGGCGTTCACAGCTTCTTTTATATAAAGGATTCTGTTGTCCTGTAGTTCACCTCCAACTGTCTTGCAGCTTGGATTTAAAACAGTATTCTCAGGATCCCTCATGTCAAAAGCCCATTCAAGAAAGTTATAACCGGGGTTGGCAGTGCCTATGCCACTTGGGGCAGCACTAACCACAGCATAAAGATCTCTGTTCAAATCGGGGAACGGGTATGAACACATGTTCAGGAAGTGTTCCTCACCATCACCATCATCAACTCTAAGTTCATCCCTGACAAACTGAAGACAGGGATGATGATTTTCAATAACCGGTCTTATCAGGAAATTTTTAAGACGTACTGTTCCGATGCCATCAATTCCGGCATAAAGCTCATAATGATCTATGTATCCGGCATCGTCAGTGACAGGATAAGTATATGTGCCATCTCCTGCAGATATACGACTTGGGGTAACAAGGGTGTTTTGATCTATGACACCCCCGGTATAGATATTACCCACTATACGGGAGCCGTGATATGGTTCGTTACATGAAAAGGTGACGATAACTAGTGTCAATATCCAGATGTTTCTCATGAGGTAATAATATTTGCTAATAACTACTTGTGCAACAGTAATCTTTAACTTGTGCAGGAAAATTATATTGTTGGCTTTTAATTAATAATTAGTTTGTTTTGTTTATACTGAGGAAAATTTATTTTTTTTAATTGTTGATTTGCAAGGGATGTCCATTTGTTTTATAAACATGGGTTTATCAAAGCAGATCTCGAATCCGGAGGTATCTTAATGTCCCGAGAAAATTTAAAAAAGTATGTAGAGTTGTTGAATAATCATCTTGAATTTATTGCTGAAATAGAAATTGAAGGCGAAGAAGACGGGAAACATCTCGAAGATGTTATTGATGCTATTTCAGAGATAGCTGAGTATCTGGATTCATCAGATTCAGAGAAGGAGGATACTGAGATATCTTCTGCTCTGGAAGAAAAAGATAAAGAAATTAAGGCTCTTCAGAAAAGTCTTAAGGAAACCAGAGAAATTCTTGATACTGAGCTGCCTGAAGACATGATGAAAAAGTTGAAAAAGAAGCTCAGGAAAGAGAATGAAGAAAAAGCCGGTGAGGAAATCAGAAATCTGAAAAAGCAGATAGAAGATCTCGAAAACAATGCGGGTAATTCTAATACGCAGTCCGATGAAGAGCTTGAGAAGGCGAATCTGGAGATTAAGAAGCTTACTAAGGAGTTGGAAGAACTAAAATCAGGAGTTGATGAAAAAATCGATACGGCAGAGATTGAGAAGAAAGTAAAATCTCAAATCAGTAAAGAATACGAAAAAAAAGTTGCTGATCTTGAGAAAAAGCTGGCTGAAAAATCCGTTGAAAGTACAGCTGCAGTTGAGTGCGCTGAAGAAGAGAATGAGGGGCCAACTGAAAAGCCGGAAGACAAGGATGATATTGAAGGGTGGGAACTTTATCTTGAAGAGAATCCGGATGATGAAGATGCTGTTGCAAATGTGAAAAGGATAGAGAAGGAAGCAAGGGCAAACAGAGATCACGGCAAACTGGCTGATGTACTGATATGCAGGTTCAATGCCGGTATGTTTGAAACTGATGAGGAAGGAACCCAGCTTATAAAAGAGGTTGCTCAGATACAGGAAATTGAACTGGATAACACAGAAGAGGCTCTTCTGGCAATTAAAGTTATTTTCGAGTTAAAGCCTGAAGATGATTCACTCCTAGCTGATCTCAAGAGGCTTGCAATAACTGGAAATCACTGGGATCTGTATGTTGATGAACTTGTCATGATGATCCCGGATGTGAGAAGTTCAGAGGTTGCTGCAAGACTGTATCTGGAAGCTGGAAAAGCCTGTAATGAAAGACTGGGTAATCCGAGGAGAGCAGTGGAACTTTTTGAACGGGCTCACAGTGTTGATCCAAAAAACGGAGAAGTTCTCGATGAACTTGCGGGAATACAGAAGAAGAATGAAGACTGGGAAACGCTGATAAAAACATTAAAAAAACGAATCAATATTTCTGATGACAGTCATGAAAAAGCTTTCTACCTGAGAGAAATTGCAAGGATTCAAAACGACAGACTAAAAGATAATTTTTTAGCGGCAGCAACCTATGAGGAAGTGTTTTCGCTTGTACCTGATGATATGGAGTCAATCCTCGCCCTTGAGGTTATTTACAGAAAACACGAACTATTCGAACAGCTTGCATCATTGCTGAACAGGAAAATCGAGAGTGTGGAAAGTGCTGAAGAAGCCAGAATGGCCAGAAGAGAACTTGGTTTTCTGTATGCAAAAGAACTTGATGATCACAGCAGAGCGATAGACATTCTTGAACACCTGCTGGAAGTAATGACAACTGATCTTGAGATGATGCGACTCCTAAAGGATCTTTACGAGGGCAGCGGCAGGATGAGGGGTTACATGAAAATGGCCTCAATGATTGCTGAAAAAACTGATGATGTGGAGGAAAAGGTCAATCTTTACAAGAGAATGGCTGCTGAATATCTGCTGAACCCCACAATGAGATCAAATGCAGCAGAAAATTATGAAAGGGTGATTCTGTTAAGGCCTGAAGAAGAGGATATTTATTCACAGCTTGAGGATATCTATGAATCTGAAGAACAGTATGAAGAACTCTGTGCAACACTGAGAAAGCATTCAGAGGTTCTGCACGATAATATCCCTAAATCAAAAATCCTTCGTAAACTGGGTAAAACTCTACTTAATAAAATGAAAGATATTGATGGCGCTGTCAGTGTATTGGAAGAAAGTCAGGAATTGAAGGGGAATAGTGCTGACACCTGGAAACTTCTGGGATCTGCTTACATGAAAAATGATGATTATTCCTCTGCCCTTGAATACCTTGAGAAACTTAGCGAGGACACCGACGGTGAGGAGAGAGCGATCTATCTGAAGGATGCCGGTAAATGTCTTTTTAATCTTGGAGAACTTGAAAAGGCTGAAGACTATCTTCAGAAGGCGAATGCTGCATTAAGTAATGATTCTGAAATATTAGAAATTTTAGGCGATACCTATTATGAGATGGGGCAATGGACAAGAAGTGTGAACTATCTGGAGAAAGCGCTTGATACAAATGCAAATGAAAAAGAGAAAAGCGCTTTGGTGTTCAAGGCGGCCAGTATCTACAGTGACAAACTTGAAGATTTAACAAAAGCCGTTGTTTTATATGAAAAACTTATTGAATTGATTCCCGGTCATGATAAAGCAACAAGAATACTTGCAGAGCATTACTACAACATCAGTGACTGGGAGAAAGCTGCTCCGCTTCTTCACGTGATAGTCACTGAAATAGGTGATATGCCAAAACATGATAAAGTAGAGATGTTCCTCAAGGCTGGAAAAGTTGCATTAAGTGCCGGTGATATTGAAAAGGCTGCAAGTTATCTTGAAAAAGCCAGAGAGCTGGAACCCACAAGTCTTGATGTTCTTCTGGAACTGGCTGAATTAAGGGATCGCAGAGAAGAATGGGATGGAGCTCTTTCTCTCTATCAGGCCCTTTTAGTTGCTCACAGGGATAATCTTTCCAGTATTCAGGTAGCTGAAATTTACACCAAGTTAGGTAAAATAAAGGAAATTAAAGGTGATACTGTTAAAGCAGTAAGTTTCTATGACAAGGCTCTGGAATTCCATCCGGGTTGTAATGATGCTGCTGAAGCTGTAGTCCGACTAAGAACAGATAGTCAGGATTATGAGAAGGTAGCAAAAATTAAGCTTGGCAGAATTGAAAAAGAAGAGGATCTGGACAAAAAACTTGAGTTGATCAGCGAGTTGATTCGTTTTTATATTGACACGGCTAAGGATCCGGACAGTGCGATTGAGCTGCAGGAAGAAGCAATTTCACTTAAACCAGGGGACAGAGGTGTATTGAATGATGCTCTTGATTTATATCACCTGACCGAAAGGTGGGATAAAGTTGTTTCTACAGTTTTAAAACTTGCTGATCTTGAAGAACCGGGACTTCTCAGATCTAAATATCACTACAGTGCTGCTCTTATTTATGCAGAGGAAATGGGTGATGAAAATGGTGCTCTCGAACAATTCGAAGTCTGTCTGGAACAGGATTCCGAAAATGAAGAGGTATTTGAAAGAATAATTCAGATACATAAGAAGCGCGAAGACTGGCATTCTTTGGTCAGGTCCATTAGAAAACAGATGAAAAGGAACAGTGCACTGCAAAAGGATGTCAATATATGGGAAACACTCGGTGAAGTATACATGGAGCAGATGGGGGATATGGATACTGCTCTTGCAGCATTTGAAGCAGCTGCTAATCTTTCAGGTGACACTGAAAAGCATTTGAGATTGGCGGATTTATATATTCAGGCTGGACCTCAGCATCTTGATAAAGCCCAGAGTGCTTATATGAAGGTACTCTCTGAGGAACCTCAGAATATTGATCTTATAAGGAAGCTCTTCGATATATCCATCGCAAAACAAGACAAGGATCTGACCTGGAATCTATGCGGTGTACTGGCAATGTATAATCAGGCCAGCGACAAGGAAAAACTCTTCTATGACAAATATGCCGGAAAGGGTCTGGCAAAGGCTACCTCCATTCTCAATGATGATGAGTGGCTTTTACTGAGCAGTGATGGAGAGGACAATGATCTGAATATGATTTTCAGGGCATTGGGATATTTCATGGCTCTTTATGAGGCAAAGCCACACAGTGTTTGGGGATTTAACCGTAAAAACAGGGTTGATATTGACAAGGATAAACGAGACTGGGTAAGAGCATATGAGTACGTCAGTAAAACACTTCTTATAAAGGTGAGACCTGAGCTTTTTGAATCTGAAGGATTGCCACTCAGGGTTCAACTTGCCAACACCAGAGAGGATAATGCTCTTTTGCCATCATGGAAGGTTGATGTAAAGGCTTTCCAGAAAATGGATCAGATGCAGAGTGCATACTATTTTGCTCGGGAACTTGCTTATCTGAGACCTGAAAGGTTCTATAGAAGAGCAGCAGCTACACCTACAAGTCTATTCAACAGTTTATATGCAGTTCTTGAACTCACTGTTCCAGGGAAAATACCTTCCCTCCCTGATGATAGAAAATCTGAGGTCCAAAAGATAATGGAACACCTCAGGAATGCAGTTCCTGCAGCTACTCTGGAAAGTACAAAACCCTTTATTGAAAAATTCAGTACCAGGGATATTGACAACAGTGTTGCCAGATGGATCAATGCCAACGCCAGAACATCGCTAAGAGCGGCAACTCTGATTACGGGGGAACTGAAACACACTGTTGCAATGACTCTGGATGAACAGGATAATATCACTGGAATTAAATCAAGAGACAGAGTTTCTGAAATTCTTAAGTTTGTTCTCAGTCCTGAATATTATGAGCTAAGAAAAGCAATTGGTCTGGCCATTAAATAAGTTAGGAAATAATCAGCGTGTCTGAGTCTTACACACTGAAAATGAACTGCAGCGTTGAGTATGCCTTTGATGAGTTTTTGAAAATTGTGAGGAAAGAGGGGTATCACATTGAGGAAGCTGACAAGGTTGAGTATGTTGTAAGAATAGAAAAGGGTGGTTTTTTTGATTTTTTCTTTGGAATTGGAAGTCTGAAAATTACACTGGATTTTGACGCAACTGAAGGTTCCGGTTGTGATGTTCGTGTAAAATGCAACAGGAAAAATCAAAAGGAAACTATCTCATCATTACTTTCCATAATTCAACAATCATGGAAGACACCTGAGAATAACTCTAAACAGCAATTGGTTGAAAAAATAATTGTTAAGGAAATTGTAAAACTCCAGTGTCCTTATTGTCAGTCTCTTGTGGAAAATACTGAATCAAAATGCCCACAGTGTGGAGGTTCTCTTACATGGAAGTAAAAATAAAAGTTCTTGGTCCTATTGCTACCAATATGTATGAACTCAGCGATGGTGATGTATCCTATATAATTGATCCTTCCGGAACTCCTCAGGAAATGAAAAAGTTTTTAAAAGAATCCGGAAAAAATATAGCAGGTGTACTTTTCACACATGGCCATGTTGATCATGTTCTTGGCGCCATGGAAATAGCCAATTATTTTCCGGAAACCAAGTTCTATCTGCATCCCGAAGATGAAAAAATGTACAGGTCATGTGACAAGCAATCTGCAGCTTTTGGATTGCCTTTTTTTGGTATTCCGGATGTTGAATTTTACGACAAAGATATGATATTTAATGTTTTCCAGGTTATTCATACTCCTGGACACAGTCCGGGGAGTGTAAGTCTTTATGTTAAATCATTAAATATTGTTTTTTCGGGAGACACTCTTTTTAATCAGGGTGTTGGCAGGACTGATCTATGGGGGGGAAACTGGAAATCACTTGAAAACAGCATTAAGCATAAACTGTTTACGCTACCACCATACACTACGGTTCTGAGTGGACATGGAGAGCCAACTTTGATTGGCGAAGAAAAAATCAACAATCCCTTTTTGTAATTTTGTTAATCAATCAGGTTTATATATCAATGCTGATGCCGAGAAGTTTTCTGGCATTAAGATGTGATGGTGATACAGACCAATTAATTATGCTCCCTCTGTGTTCTTCATTCAGGGAAAGTACAGTTTTAAGATCATGGGATAAAAGAAGTGAAAGATTAAATCCGCTCTGCCATACACCTCTGGACCATTGACTGACATTTATGTTGCCCCTGCTTGCTGTGATTTCAGTAAATATTCCTCCAAGTTGAAGTTTTAAATCGGAGTTAGCTGCGGAGAGCAGTTTTGTTATACGGATAATTTCAGAGTCGACTATTCCCTTTGGAGCTAGAAATTCCAGAGTAGCCTTAAGGAGAAGTAGTAGTTTATTACCGCTTGTTATCCTAGGTAGAGCTCTTCCTGTCCAGAACGAGGCCAGACAAGGTGTAATCTGAGCTGCAATCATTTTAGTATCAGTATTTTTCAGAAAATGTTCAGGGATATAAATTACAATGTCAGCACCATGGGTACCTGGTTCTATTGAATTAATTTCAGATGATGTAAATAACTCCGGAAAAGGTACATTGAGTTGATATGACACGTATTCAATGGTCCTGAGTATCTCGGGCGAATATTCATGTTTTTCAAGTAGTCTGTGTGAATCGGGATGCTTTTCAAAAAACATCGCTTCCGGAACATTGAGACATATGGTTTCAAACAACTTGCCTATCTCCGGTAAATCGTCAGCATCCGTAATATTCGACCAGACATCCGCATCAATCTGTTTCCATGCTCTGGGGAGAAACGGTGGATTATATCTGTTATAAAACGCCTTTTCTGTATCATCCGCATAATCCAGAGCCATCAGTGCCTGTGCAAAGAGAAAAGTCAAATCAGGGCTGATGTTGTTTCCAATCTGATATCCTGCTCTGAGAAGATCCTTGGAAAAAGGATTTGTTGCAAGTTGTCTCAGTATGTTTTCATACTGATGCTCAGGTGGTTCACTGGCCATTTGAAGTGAGGTCCGAATCCTTTTTACAGCGTCTTTTGCTTCTCTATCGTGTGGTAGAGCATTTAGAACAATTTCCCAGGCAGCTTTAGCTTTTTCAAGATCATTCAGTTTTACTTCATATAGTTTGGCGAGATTTTTAGCCAGAAAAATTGTCCTCTGAGGCCGTCGTGATCCACAAAGGTGGATAAGACGTCTGTGAAGTCTTTCCAGAACACGGAAAGCTCCCTTTTCCGTATAAATTGCATCAAGAGCACTGAAAGCTTTCTCATTTTCAGGTTGAATCTCCAGCACCTTTTCATAATAGATGGCGGCATCATCTGTTTTGGATAATCCTTCAAAAATTGAAGCAGCAATCGAGTTGACAAGTATGCTGTCGGGTTCAAGATCAATTGCCTGAACAAGAGCACTTATGAAGCTATCCTCCGGTTCACCATTAAGATACTGCGCCTTTGCATAAAGTGCGTGATAATCACCAACATCAGGATTTACTTTTCGAGCTTTTGATATAAGGGTTAAGGCTTCATTATTTTGACCTCTGCCTAAAAGCTCTTCAGATTTTTTAGCGAGAACTTCAGCATCAAGTATTGCTGCATCGTTTTCTCTGTCAGAATGAAGTTTCTCAAGATAGGCTTTTTTGCGCACCGGATCAATTAATGCCTGATGAACAACATTTAGAAACTCTATTATTTCTTCAAGCTTTGTATGATCTGCCCCGAGATCAACATCTGAGAACCTGCTTATATCAAACTTTTTAAGTAGTTCATTGTATTTTTGTGTATAAACCTGAGGGGGGGCATCTTCTTCAGTTTCAAGAATCTGGAAGTAATCCTTATCCTGAATTGCAATATAAAAATCCCTGACTTCCCGCCTGAGATCCCTTGTCTGTGAGTTTTCCACTTCCATTGGAATGTCAAGTATAAGGCCTGCATCCGCGGCATCAGGGTTTACAGGCATATTTACAACTATCGATATTTCCTCTTCATGGTCATCATTTTTAACTGCAGCCTTTTTGAGACTTGATAGTCCGTATGGATCTTCCATTGGAATTTTAACATTGGATGGTATTTGTCCAGGCTCCCTCTTTAAAGAAATCATACCTGTTTTCAGAAGGGTCCAAATATGGGAATATACCTCTGTGGGCAAAAGTCCAGTTCCCAAAAGTTCTCCAAGGCTTGTTGAACCGCCAGTAATCTGATTAAAAACTGTGTTTTCAAAAACTCTGACAAACTCTTCCTTAAGCTTGTCTCCTCTTTCAGTGATGGTGATTGTGGAGAGTAAATCACTTTTAAGCCTGTCAGCGATTTCATCCAGATCGGAAACCCGTTTCATTCCTGCAAAAACCAGAGAAATTACGTCAACAGGAGATTTGGTTATTCTATCTGAAAAATCATCTCCCGGGATAAAACTGTAGTCACCCTCAGACCATTTGAATGCATTTACTATTCTGACTTTTACCAGGCTGGAATGATATCTTAAAATGGACTCTTCATCAAAAGCCTCTGATTCAATCAGTGATCTTAAAAATGATATGCGATTATCCTTTGCCCTGATAAGTATATCCTGATGCTGTTTTTCGGTGAGCAACTTTTTGGTTACAAGATAATTTCCAAGAGTTTCATGCCTGATGTTTGATTCTGCTCCAACTGGACGTCCGAATTGACAAAAAATCTCTTTTTTCATTCGTCCTTTCTCAATAATCAATATTCCGGTTGCATCAATATCATGAAGATCAATTAGCAGTTCAGGGAGGCATTTGTTATTAAGTGAACCTTTGAATGGACCACTCATGGTAATTCTGGTTTTAAAGTCAGTCTTTTTTTCAATGACAGGTTTTACCTTGATCAGAGATAGAATCTCACTGGTGAACTCTCTTACCTGAAAAGGCTTTGCAAAAAAAACAACACCAAGCTCTTCTCTGAGTCTGTTTAGTAATGCTGTTTCCTTGTATATGGCACTTGTAATAACCAGTGGCTTATCTTTACCATTTGGAGATTCACGCACAGCCCTGCAAAATGCGAAACCATCAACTTTGGGCATTAACAGATCAGAAATAATAAGATCTGGATCATGACTTCTAAAATACCTCAACGCCTGTTCACCATCGCTTGCAAGAAGAAGTTCAATATCCATTTCCTTGAATGAAGGATCCTTTGTAAAGATATGTTCCAGAATGGTTCTGGTATGTCGATCATCCTCTGCTATCAGTACTTTAAAAGCCATTTTTCATCCTTATATTTCAACAGCGATGTAGAGTTAAAAAACTCCAATAAAAGCCAGAGGAATGATGCCTTATGAAAGGATTCTTATCAAGAAAAACCTAGTATTTCATGAAAGTATTTAAGAATTTAACAGAAAAAACAGGAGCAGATACAAAACAGATGGAGAGAAATCAAATCTCTGAGATAATGGAATTTATATGAAATTGACTTTTGCCTTCAAGGAGGGCTTCAAGGATAGAGTCAAGAGTGTCGATTTCATCAACTTTTCTGACTTTTTCCATCAGGAATTCCTCACCCCGTCTGGAGAGTCTTTTGTAAATGGCTCTGTAAAAATCATCCTGCAGCCGTCTGGATGCAAGGAAATCAAATGAATTATTTTCAACTGCACTGAAATTTTCAACCATAATTAAACTCCTCACTGGTTTGCCAATATGCCATCAAGAGATCTACAAAGCAAGTTTTTGTTCAAAAATGATACAACACATTGAAAACAATAATGAATATTAGAAAAAATCATTTCAGATGCTTTGATAGAACGATTTAAGGTGAATCAGTCCATAAAAATTAAGATATTCAGGGTAGTATTTTGAAAGATATAAGAAAGAATCAGTACGAATGCATGTGGCAACACTATATTCCGGAATAAATTTTAGAGTATCTGTTTGAGATTTTCTGAAATTGCTACGTAGATACTACAATAAAAATAAAGAATATATTCAGCTTTCCATTGAACTATTTGCAAAATGCAGTGGTTTTGATATTATGCGTGCGGAGGTTCCCATGAAAACAGCAGTATTTTTCTTTCTGGCAGTTATTTTGTCTGCGTCTTGTACAAAAAAGGATAATACAGAACCTACAACCGTAAATCCTAAACTGGAAGACAGCTCTGGAAATTCTTCAGGAAAATGGGCAGGATTATCCAAAGTTCTTGATTACTATGATGAAGTAATGAAGGTTGAAAGCGATTTTTCACTTGAGGCGATGGCTGGTGGTAAAGTGACAGCCAGAGAAGAAGGAAAATATTCATACTCAAAGGGTCAGTCACGCTGGGAATATTATTCCAATGGTAACTCTAATAATATTCATAAAATTATTGAGTGTTATGCTGATAAGGTGGTAGTAAAGAAAATTGTTGGTCGCAGAAAAAAAAGAGAAAAAATTGTTCAGGAAGTGGAAGGCAAATTTCCATGTCTTATTCAGTCTCTGGTTCATTATAGCGGTGCCCTTAAAAAAAATATTCTGAATCGTGAAGATAAAACATATGTTGTCAACGAAATCGATAGAGACTCCAGAAAAATTAGCAGAGTAAGTTATCTCAGGGGTGGCGCTGTTGTTGTATATAAATTTTCAAACATACAGTTTACTCCCATGCCGGGGTCAAAACCGCTTGAAGTAAAAAAGACTGAAAAACCTGCAGTTGAAGTTGTGGTAAAAAATAACAGCGGTAAATCAAAAAATGTTGAGCCTGCTAAGGAAGTTAAAAAACCTGCGGTGAAAACCGGAAACCGTGATGAAGAAGAGCCCCCCCTCTAAAATTTCGAGGAATATATGGCAAAATCAAAAATTCAAGTTTGTATTGTAAGTGGATGTGAGAGTTCGCTGGTACGAAATGTGGAGGAAATAATTGCCTCTGTAAATTCCAGCGTAAATGTTCAGACTGTTTCATGGGATGGACTGGATAAGTTGGACAAATATCAACTGGGTGTGTTGATAATAGGTTCCGGTGAAGAGAATATGGCTCTTGAATTTTCCCGTGATGTTTCACCTTTTCATAGAAAGTTAATTCCCGTTTTACCTTCTGAAACTACTCTGGAAACTGTTGTTGAGTTTTTGCAACTTGATGATGTTGATCAGATACTGAGAAGAGAGTTTACCTGGGAGAGTAATCTCAGGGCTCTCATGCTTGTACTTTTTACCGGAGCTATTTTTGGAATGGAAAAGTATCTGTCCGAAAAGGATGAAGTATCCTATCTCCGTTTTAAGGATTATCAGGGAAGACAGCTTGTTCTGGATAAAGTCAGAGATGTCGCCCGTGATATGGGACTGAGAAGAATTCGTCGTGAACATGCTGTACAGGCAGCTGAAGAACTTGTAATGAATGCCCTTTACAATGCCCCAAGAGAAGAAGACGGGAATATGATGTTTGGAAACATTGATCCTCACAAAAGGGTTAATATGGATTCACCGAAACCAGTATCTCTGAGGTACAGTGAAACTCAGGAGGGTCTATATATGGCTGTCAGAGACCGGTTTGGGGCACTTGATAAAAAAACTGTTCTGGCATACATTTCAAAATGTCTTTATTCCAAAGAACAGATTGATCGTAAAACCATTGGCGCTGGCCTTGGTATCTACCTGACTATCAGAAGAGTTCAGAGTTACATAGTAAATGTTGCGCCAAACATCGCTACTGAAGTTATAATCAGTCTTAAACAGACAAAAGAAATAGGAGTTCCGGCAGTTATTGCTTTTTTTGAATATTCCTCCGGGAGTGAACAGTGAAAAAAAAAGAGAATTCTGATGTTACCACACTTATCGGTGAGGGTACCACATTGAAAGGTGAGCTATCTTTTGAGGGTGTGGTTCGTATAGATGGTATTTTTTCAGGAAAAATTGTTGCTCCAAAAGCTGTGCTGATAATTGGTCCAAAGGGACGTGTGGATGGAGAAATTAAGCTTCTGGAGTTGAATCTTCTGGGCAGTTTTAACGGAAAAATAGATATTTCCGGTCTTTGTCGGATGATTAGCGGTTGTAATTTTTCCGGTGAATTGAAAACAGGCAGCATTTCAGTCGAAGACGGTTCGGTTTTCAACGGGACCTGTCAGATGGTATCGGATGAAAAAAAGCCAAATACAAAAAGTAAATAATCATTGACCAGTATCTGTTTTCTAACCATAATTACCTAAAAGAAATTGAAGGTTATGGTTTATTTTTCGTTATTTCATATTGTCTGTTTTACTGTATCCGTTTTGATTGGAATTGTTGTTTTCCTTAGAAATTCCAAAGAATCCGCAAACAGAGTTTTTTTTTCCATCGCAATTTTGCTGTCACTGCAGTCTCTCATCGATTTTCATGTTCTGAATGCTCAGGACAGGGTAAGTTCAGATATAATTATCAAAACCGGGTTGCTTTGGCCCTTCATTCTTTCTCTTTTTCTGCATTTTGTAATTATTTACACAAAGTTTAAAAAAGAAAATAATAAGTTGTTTCTTCTTTTTCTTATTTATTTCCCCCCTGTGATTTATGGATTACTGCTTATTTTTACAGATGTTTTTGGATATTATGCTGTCAGAACCTCCTATGGTATTTCAATCGGGTATTCTCAATACAACCCTGCAATTATAGTTGTTGGTGTATTTTCAACACTCTATTTATTGGGCTCAATATATATTTCTTTCAGATATTACCGTAAGCAAACAAATCCTGAAAAAATAACTCAGGAAAAATGGCTGATAATATCCATTTTTTTAATGTTTATGGCAGTAATAACCCCAGGTAGGTTTAATACCTGGTTTAAGGAAATTCCTCCCATTCAGAATGCAGGTTTTTTACTGGCCGAAATTTCGATAGCTTTTGGTATCTGGAAATATAGCATATTTACGGTGTCCTTAGTGAATGTTGTTGATGATGTTATAAACGGGATGACTGAATCGCTGTTTATTACTGATGACTCCGGTGTTATCTGGAGATCGAATAAAACAGCATCAGTACTCACAATGCTATCCCATTCTGAATTGTCAGGAAAAAATATTGGAGAGCTTTTCAGTGGTATTGATGACTCTGTTTGGGCAACGGGAGATGAAATTACTGTAGAGTCCGAAGACATTTTCGACAATGTTCCCAAGCATATTGAAGTCTCAATATCCAGAATACTTAAAATCAAAGGTCCGGGTATGGGCCGTGTTGTTTTAGTGAAGGATATTTCAGATAGAAAAATTACGGAAAAAAAGTTTTCTGATTTAGCTGAAAATGCGATGAAATTTATTTCATTTGAGACTGAAGAAGAGGTCATGGAATATATCTCTGATACTCTTCCGGATTACCTTGACGATTCCATAATGATAGTTGCAAGGGTTACAGATGATGAACAGAAAATTACTATTTCTTCCATATCAGGACTGGATAATATCCAGATGATGTCTGTTCTTTCCAAAATAGGATGGTCTCCGATAGGACGTTCTTTCAGGCTTCTTCCAAAATTCAGGGAAATTTATAAATCTTCCAGACTTGATAAATTCGAGGAGGGATTTACGGGTTTTGCAAGTAGTGAGTCTGGTCTTTCCAGAGGTATTATGAAGATTCTTAAGGAAATGTTTGGAATAAATGAAGCATTTAACATCGGAATAAGTCGGGATGGTACAATTTTTGGAGCGATAACTATTTTCACCAGAAGCAGTAATGATATTTTAAACAGGGGGTTTATTGAAACCTTTATTTATCAGGCGAGTATTGCTTTAAGCCAGTTACATCTTAAAAAGCAGTTAATTCAGGCTAAAGAGAGTGCGGATGCTGCTAATGAATACAAGAGTGCATTTCTGGCAAATATGAGCCATGAGATAAGAACTCCAATGAATGGTGTTATTGGTATGGTATCTCTTCTAAAAAGTACCGAAGTTACAATTGAACAGAATGAATATTTAGATTCTCTCAAAATTTTTTCCGAAAGCCTGTTGTCTATTATCAATGATATTCTTGACTTTTCTAAAATTGAAGCTGGAAGGTTTGAACTGGTTACTGAGGAATTCAGTATAATCAATCTGGTTGAGCAGGTTAGGGAAATTCTTTCTTTCAGAGCATATGATAAAGAGATTGAGTTTATTGTTACGTTTTCCGCAGATATTCCTGATCTTTTAATTGGAGACAGTATTCGTCTGAGACAGATTCTTTTAAATCTAGCTGGAAACAGCGTTAAATTTACTTCAACTGGAAATGTAAGAATAAACCTTCAGTTGCTGGAGTTGATTAATGATGTCGCCAACATATCTATTGAAGTCAGTGATACCGGAATAGGGATATCAGCGGATCGTATTGATTCAATTTTTACTCCATTCATGCAGGCAGATTCTACAACAACCCGAAAATACGGTGGTACAGGTTTAGGTTTATCCATCAGCAGAAAACTTGTCGAAATAATGGGAGGAAAAATCTCAGTTTCGAGTATTGAAGGCAAGGGCAGTCTTTTCAGATGTACTATTCCTTTTGCTTTTAAAGGTTCAACAAAAAAAGATTTATCAAAAGGGAATATTGTCATAATAGATGACAATCCAGCAAATGTTCTTAATCTCAGAAATTCAATAGAATTTATTGGATATTCATCTGTTGTTTGGGAGAAAATTCCAACTGAAGAAGAAGATATAATTAATAATGCTTTGGCAGTTTTTTGTAATGAAAAGTTGTTGGTTCAAGCTTCCAGTACTGTCTTATCGCAACTTATGAACAATGGGAAATTTTGTTTTGTCCCTGATAGATTCAGATTTTCTAAAGAGCTTTCCTCTGTCAGGAATGTTCGTCTTTTGCATAAACCCTTTAAAACAGACAGTGTTAAATCAGTTATATCCGGTCTCAATGTGACAACGGAAAAAGTGATCTCCGATGGTGCATTGCTACCCCTTGTTACAAGCACTACATGTGCTCTGGTGGTTGAGGATAATCAGGTTAACCAGATGGTGGCAAAAAAACTTCTTGAGAAACTTGGAATGACTGTTCATCTGGCTTTTCATGGAAAAGAAGCAATAGAGAAACTAAAGTCCTTAAAGATAGATATTGTTTTTATGGATTGTCAGATGCCTGTTATGGATGGTTATGAAACAACACTAAAAATAAGAGAGATGGGCAAAGAAAACGAAGAGTTCAAAAAACTTCCAATTGTTGCAATGACAGCCAACGCTCTTGAAGAGGATAGAAAAAAGTGTTTCTCAACCGGGATGAATGATTATGTTTCTAAACCTGTTACTGTTGATGCAATAAGGGAAGTGATAACCAACTGGTTGCTCTGAAAACTATTCAGGAGAAGTACAGATTATCACAGGGTTATTAGTTGAGTTGCCTGGTAAGACACCATCATCACTGTTAGTGTTTCCTGCAATACATACTGTCTGATGTGGTGTTACAGTTATGCCGAATCCATTATCAGCAGCACTGCCTCCATATCTTTTAATCCACTGCAGTTCAAGGTCATCATTGTATTTGCAGATAATGATGTCATTTGTTCCATATGCTGTTGTGTCCGGAAGGGTTCCAGCACTGAATCCTGTAAGGAAAATTTCTCCTGAATCAGAAATATCCATAGAATAGATTACATCATCGGCACTATTAGGGAAATATGCAGTATGGGAAATTTCTCCACCGTCAGGTGTCAGAGATGCTATAAAATAATTTTTCTGAAATGGAGGCAGCATTCCGAATTCCATCCAACCGGAAACATATATATTTCCATTGGAAGGATTAACCTTAACTGTATATCCTTCATCATCATTTGTAGAGCCGGTTGATGTAGCTCTGAGATCAACAATTCTGGTCCATATTCGGTTTCCCGCTGGAGAAATTTTTGTGACAAAAGGATCTCTTCCTCCGGTGTTATTTTCTCCATCCAGATCTCCATATGTGGATCCAACAATGTAAATAGTGTCAGAATCATCAAGTGTTACGCCCAGAGAATAATCACTGGATGTTGTCCCAAAATCCATATTCCAGATCATGTTTCCATCATTATCCAGTTTCATAACGTATACTGAATTGTTAGCTCCTTCGTAAATCCATCCACTAACGACCACATTATCCATGGAGTCTACCTTTATACCGCGGCCTGAGTCTCCTCCTATTGTTCCAAATTGTCTTATCCAGAGCTGTGTTCCCTCAGGAGAGTATTTTGCCACGAAAATATCGGAATCCCCATGGGATGAACCTCCTTCAGTATCAATATCCCCGTCGGTATAGCCTGTTACAAAGATATTGCCGCTGCTGTCCAGAGCAATTGAATATGAATATTCAGTTAACAATGAACCAAAAGAAGTGGTGAAAAACTGATTGCCGTCAATGTCGAATGCTGAGATGAATACATCAGTTTCTGTTCTTCCAGGCACCGCTGTGGTTCCTGTGATAAAAAGGTTGCCACTGTCATCTGATACAATATCCCTTGCGAAATGCGGTACGCTGGATGTTTCAATAAGCATTTCCTCGCACCCTGATTCCACAAAAGATGTGCAAAGTGAATCACAGCTTAGATTGCCTCCAAAGTATCCACGGGAGCGGCAGGTACTGGTGTTCAAATTTTCGAGATCACAGACTTCTCCAAAATTATTCTGGACAATGGAATCCCCGCATTTTCCATAGTTTATACAGTCGGATTCATCCACCACAGTGCAGTCAGTACATACTGCAGTGCCTCCATAATAGCCTGAATCCTCACAGGTATGCCCTGTAAGATTTGTACCATCACAGATTTCACCCTGTTCCGATTGAATAATGGAATCCCCGCAGCGCCCGTAGGATTCGCAGTCGGATAAATTCATCACACAATCACCAAGACATGATAATTCACCATCATAATAACCAAGAATTGTGCAACTTGAGCCGTTAAGGTTTGTTCCATCACACTCTTCAACCCCCTGAATAATACTGTCACCACAGTATCCGTTTAATTCACAATCCGAGATATCAATAGTGCATTCATCTGAGCACTGGATATTTCCACCGTAATACCCCAGGGTGCCACAATTATCTTCCCCGAAAGTATCAGTATCACACTCTTCCATAGTTTCCTGAATGATACCGTCCCCGCATTTTCCGCTTGCTTCACAGGAACTCAAATTAAAAGTACAGTCAGAATTACATACCAGCAGACCGCCATAATATCCTAAAAGTCCGCAGTCCATATCATTCAGATCGCTACCCTCGCAATCTTCAAATCCTTCCTGAATAATTGAATCCCCACATCTGCCTTCACAGTTTTCAGTGTTGAGTGTGCAGTCTGAGTTACATGATATTGAACCGCTATAAAAACCTGATGTCAGACAACTGGCTCCCCCGAGGTTTTGAAGATCACACTCTTCATCTCCTGTGATAACACCATCACCACAGAATTGCTGCTGATTGGTGCACAGTGATGTATCAATACGACAAAGATCCGTACATTTCAGTGTACCACTTCCGAGCCCCAGAGTTTCACAACTGCTTTGCGCAAACTGATCAGTATCACATTCTTCTCCCTCATCGAGATGTCCATCACCGCATGTATCAATTTCACCTTCACATATGTTAAAATCAAACCTGCAGTTTTCAGCACAGCTCAGAGTTCCTCCCTGGTAACCGAAATCCTCACATGTTGAATTATTCAGATTTTCGTTGTCACAATCTTCATTTTCTTCAACAAGTCCATTTCCACAGTAACTTTCTGTTGAGTTTGTTGGGCCTGATGCATCAAAAGAACAACCTGCAATTATACTGGCAAAAAGAAGGGTGGTTATTGAGATTTTCATGGAATATCCTTTCAGTATAAATCTGAATATTTTCTATATACTTCAAGTAGGAAAATAAAACAAATTATATTGTGATCCTGCTGTTGTTATGTTTGTTATTCAACAATTGAGAGAGAAGCACAAAACTGTGGCAGTACTATAATTTTGAGGGATGCAGGGTGAAGTTTTCTTCCGGTTTCACTAATCAGAACTTTTTTTTCATTTTTTATTCTTTTAAGTTCATCGGGATTGTTAATTTTTGAAATCAGGTGACCATAATACTCTTCAATTCTTTCAACTTCAGAAATGTATGTTGAGTTCATTTCTTTCTGAATTTCAATAATTGTATCCTGAAGAAAGGAATCCACATTCTTTTCAAGGAGTTTTAACCTCTTGTCATATTCTTCTTCCGAGAAATATATTTTAGTCGCAGAAAAGTGTTCTATGGAGTTTATAAGTTCCAGTTCATCAATTTTAAAACAAGTGTCAGATGTTGTTCCAATAACATAGCTTTCTTCGATCAGATGATGTGCCTCATACTGAACTTTTACCCAGAAAATCAGGTATTTCTCATCAAGTGAGGGGTCTTGAATAAAACTGATATATGCCAATGGAATTTTCAAACGGTAATAATCATTTTCTCTCGATGATATGAGGTTTGCAAGACGCTGCCAGAAAAATCCTCTGCTCATATCATCACTGGCTGCAAGATCTGTTTCATCAATAAATAATTCTTTTTCGCTGTCGGGGATAGATACCTCTCCATTGTTTACAGATATGTTATATTTTGATTCAATGAGTTTTAGAAAATGGGATTTTAATTCAGGTTTATTCATTTGTAGACCCATCATTCGTGTTGTTTCCGGTTGATGCTGGAAGATCCAGCAACTGGGCACTTGTAGCTGCATCCTGCATGAAAGACTCACGAGCCGTCAGTATTTCATCTGCAAGTTTATCGAGACGTTTTTGAAGTACTCCGGCATCGGAACTTTCCAGAATTATCTTTCCAATTTTCTTTTCGATGGGTAATGGATCCTTTAAATAAGCCAGTATCGAATCTATCTCACCGATAACCATCTGAAAGAGTTTTATTTTTGAAATGAGTATGGTTACTAGATACTCCTCAAAAGTACCTTTGCCAGCAAGAGTTGTTATTTCCACTTCCTGCTGCTGTCCGAATCTGTGGATTCGGCCAATTCGCTGTTCAAGCCTCATTGGATTCCATGGAAGATCAAAATTGACCATTCTGTGACAATGCTGAAGATTAAGACCCTGACCACCAACTTCAGTACTTAAAAGAACACCTCCTTTTGAACGGAATTCATCCAGAACCATATCTTTTTCATTCTGTTTCAGTTTTCCTGAATAGGTGTGTACATCAATACCATTTTCAATCAAGAGCTCCTGAAGGATTTCCTGAGTTTTAACATATTCCGTGTAGATAATTATAGGGCTTTCATCTGATTGTACAATTTCCAGCAGTTTTTTCATTTTGGAGGTGTATTTAAGCTGTTTTCCGGTATTGATGAGTTGCCGCAGCAGATGAAATTCCCGTTCTCTTATAACTCTTGGCAGTACCGCACTCTCAAGGGTTGAGAGCAGAGCCTGAGGGCTGCTTGTGCTTTCCTTGAGAAGTATGGAAAGTAAAAGCATTACATTTTCTCTGTGTTCCGGGCTTTCGCTTCCAACTCGTCGACTGAGCTCCATTGTCAGATTATAAAAATCAATTTCCAGCGGTGATATGTCAACCATGGAAGTGTTTACTTTACGGGGCGGAAGTTTTATCAGTGTATCGGTTCGTCTGTGTCTCACCATTACTCTTGAACAGAGTCTTCTCAGTTCTTCAGAATTTCTGGGGACATACCTGTCGGCCATGTATTTCCTTCTGAAAAATCTTATACTTTTAAAATATCCCGGTTTCACTATATTGATGAGATTATATAGCTCTCTAAGATCATTTTGAATAGGCGTGGCGGTGAGTAGAACAGTGTATTTCCTTCTTAAAGAATAGACAAATCTGTGACTTTGTGTGAGATGGTTTTTTAAACTGTGGGCTTCATCAACTACAAGTAAATCCCATGGTAAATTTTTAAAAATGCCCTGAATTTTTTTACTCTTTGCCCGATGTAGAGACAACAGGAAAATACCGTGGTTGTCTCCTTCCCTGATTCTGTCCACTTCATCGTCGGTCCATGTTTCAAGGCCGAATTTTTCCAGCAATTCCTGTTTCCATTGGCTCTGAAGTGATGCTGGAACCAGAATCAGGATTTTTTGAGCCGTCTTTCTCAGAACCATTTCCTTGATAATAATTCCGGCTTCAATAGTTTTTCCGAGACCCACTTCATCAGCAAGAATTCCACTGCCACCCATGTTTTCAAGAATGTTGACAGCAGATTCAATCTGGTAATGGCGTGGCTCAACTTCTATATGAGCTAAGGACTGCAACCCGATGGAGCCTTTTTCCGGTCTTGTGAGATAAAAACTGAGAACTCTTAAAGGAAAGCCTTCAGTAGATTCAAATTTCTGTCTTTTTGAAAGAATTTTCTTTTTAACCTCTTCAGAAAAAGTTGAAAAAATTATTTCCGGTTTACCTGTAACTGATTCCTCTGAGTGAGATGTCATATCTCTTTCAGTTTTATCAACCGGTGATTCGGTAATATCAGGGTTTTTGCCACAATTAAGACAAAATTTGGAATTATCCGGGACGGGATAACTGCAAAAAGTACATTTATTGAATTTTATTTTATGTGCTAGAAGTAGAGACTCATTCATGGGGTGACTATACAGCATTACTTTATTAAAATCATCCCTGCAGATTCAAAAAGGAGCTACTGGAAATGAATGTTTATGATCTGAGCCATGAACTTTCCGGAGAATTCAACGAAAATTCCATTCGGGACTACTGTCCAAACGGACTTCAGATTTCAACCAGGAATCCGATTAAAAAAATTGCCATCGGGGTTACTGCCAGCATGGAGCTAATTGATGCATCTATTGAATGGGGGGCAGATGCGATATTTGTTCATCATGGCTTATTCTGGGGAAATGAAGTCCGAATAGAACGATGGCTTTATGACCGGGTTGAAAAGCTTATAAAAAATTCCATTGGTGTTTTTTCATATCATCTTCCTCTTGATTTTCATCCTGTTTTAGGAACCACTGCAAATCTGGCAAGGTATTTATCCATTGATAAAATATCTGAATTCGGTTTGCATGGTGGTCGAAATCTTGGAATTATTGGTACTGTAAATTATACCTTCAGTGAACTTTTAAAAAGGCTGGAGACTGATGGAATTAAGCCATTGAAAGTGTATTCTTATGGTCCGGATGAAATATTAAAAACAGGTGTCATTGCCGGAGACGGGATAGGTTACATTGATGAGGCCCTTAAACAGGGTGTTGATACCTTCATAACTGGTGAGTTTGATGGGCCGTCTCAGTATATATGCAGGGAAGCGGGAATTAATCTGGTTGCTATGGGGCATGAACAAAGTGAATCTTTTTTTATGTCAGCTATAAAAGATTTTCTTACCAAAAATTTCAATTTTGAATGCAAATGTTTCAGTTTTGACTACGCTGCTTGATTCCACATATATTGTTGTGTGTGTTATATTTACAACATTATCACTTGACATGAAACGATATTGACCACATATTTCATCACCTGACAGGCAACTTCTGGGAGAAATGCTATGGAACCTGTATCAAGAAAACATATACCCGAAAGATTTTTATTTGATGTGCGGCTTATAGAGAGCAATCTCAAGGATGGAGTGATTTCCAATCAGGAAATTACCAGTCATCTTGAATCTGTAGAAGATGTGGGCACCGATTATGTGAACGTTGAAACCATACCTCCTGGTCTTGATTTGACGGGGGAGGCAGATGTGGAGCCCGAAGATGAGTGATTCCTCTTTTTCTGGAAATACACTTGATTTTGCTGGTTTCATTATGTCTCTTGCTTCTCAGGTGTTTATCTCGATGGGGGAGCAGCCTAATCCTGAATCCGGTAATATGGAAGAGGATCTTTGTCTTGCAAGAGATTATATAAGGATTCTTGAAATTCTTCAGGAAAAGACCAGAGGAAATCTGACTGAAGAGGAGCGTGGTCTTCTTGACAGCATACTGATAGACATCAGATTTAAATATGTGAACAGAATCAAGGAATGCAAGTGATTCAGTGGGAGTGAAGTGAACGTGGCTGAGATACTGGATGTCACAGTTACCGGGGATTACTGTGGGGTGGAGGTTCAGTTACGGGATAGAACTGTTGCTCTGGGTGTTTCAGATATCTGCAGTTTCCCCTATAGTGATCCTTTCGAAAAAATCAAATCTGTAACACTTTATAATTCAACCGGATTTAAACTCACTCTGGAGGATGGCACAGAGGGCTTTGTCAGCAGCAGATTCTTTGATGATTCCAGCGCTGCAGATCTTGTGATTGTCAATGCTTCTCAACTTTTGGACTTTCCAGGTGGAAAATTAACAGTAACTGAAGATGGTGCTGTAGCTGTTTCAAAGGGAAAAATCGTCAAAAAAGGAACGACTTCTGAAGTTTTAAATTCCGTGGAGCTGGCGGAAAATTTCCAGATAATTGATGCCAGCGGTTGTGTTGTATCACCAGGGCTTGTTGACTGCCACACCCATCCGGTTTTTCATGGAGACCGAAGCAGGGAATTTGCCATGAGGCTTGCGGGATCCACTTATGATGAAATACTGAATTCTGGAGGTGGTATTCATAATACTGTTCTTAAAACCCGTGAAGCATCAGATGATGTACTGTTTCAGGAAGCATCTGAAAGACTTTCAACTTCTCTCTGCGGTGGAGTTACCTCTTTTGAGTGCAAAAGTGGATATGCACTTAATTACGAAGATGAGATCAGGACTCTTAAAATACTCAAATCCTTAGGCCAAAGGATGAATATTGACATTAGTGCGACATTACTTGCTGCACACGTCATTCCAATGGAATTCAAGGATAATAGAGATGAATATATTAAACTTATTCTGGATAAAATTATTCCTGAAGTCGGTTTAAAAAATCTCGCCACAACTGTTGATGTTTTTTGTGAGGAAAATGCATTCACACTGGACGAGACAAAGCGGATTTTCAAAAAAGCACAGGAATACAATTTAGGTACCAGAGTGCATGCAGGGCAGTTTACAAGTCAGGGTGCTGTTAAACTGGCAGCTGAGTCAGGTTCTTTGAGTGTTGACCATCTGGAAGTGGTTTCCGATGAAGAACTGAATGCATTGGCCACTTCGAGGACTGTTGCAACTCTGCTTCCTGGTGCTGCATTCAACCTGGGTATGAAGATGCCCGATGCCAGAAGGTTTCTTGAAAGAGGAATTCGTGTTGCTCTTGCTACTGATATGAATCCTGGTACTTCCATGACTGTGGATCTTCCCATGATGATGTCGTTTGGTTGTCTTCAGATGGGAATGACCGTCGAGCAGGCATGGGAAGCAGTTACTGTAAATGCAGCAGCAGCAGCAGGTTTATATCAGGTGGGAGCTTTATACAGGGGAAATCAGGCAGACCTGGTTATATGGAACTTCAGTCATTACGGAATGCTTCCGTATTATTCCGGGAAAAATCATACAAGACAAATTATAAAAAAAGGAAAAATAATACCCGTTCAGGGTTCAAAGAGGTGAATGTATGCGCAGTTTGGAATTAAATCGACTTTATGAATTACTCGAGAAAGCACAGGGAAAGCTTTATAACAGTGATTTCCTGTTAACCTGGGAATACGACATGGACATTATCAGAGCCACAATGGAACTTGCCAGAGCATTGAGGGAGCTTCATCGGAATGGTCATGATCTCAGGACTTTCAATTCGGGTCTTGCGGTGTCGATTTTCAGGGATAACTCAACAAGAACAAGGTTTTCATATGCCAGTGCCTCACAAATGCTTGGTTTAAACGTGAGTGATATGGATGAAACTAAAAGTCAGATTGCTCATGGGGAAACTGTTAGAGAAACTGCTGCAATGATTTCATTTCTTACCGAAATAATTGGAATCAGAGATGACATGTATCTGGGATATGGTCATTCCTATATGAAGGAAGTAGCTGAATCTCTGGATGAATCGTATGAAAAAGGTGTTCTTCACCAGAGACCTGGAATTATTAATCTTCAGTGTGATCTTGATCATCCCACTCAGAGTCTGAGTGATCTTTCCCATCTGGTAACAACTTTTGGTGGAGTAGAGAATCTCAGGGGTAAGAAGATTGCCATGACGTGGGCATATTCTCCCAGCTACGGAAAGCCTCTCAGTGTAGCCCAGGGTATAACAGGGCTTATGACCAGATTTGGAATGGATGTTACTCTGGCATATCCTGAAGGTTACGATCTTCTTCCTGAAGTGACAGATATGGCAGCCAGACAGGCATCTGAAAGCGGTGGAAGTTTAAAAATTTCACATGATATGAAGGATGCATTCAGGGATGCTGATATCGTATATCCTAAATCATGGGCTCCGATGACTGTAATGAAGAGGAGAACCGAACTTCTTAAAGGTGGAGACAGCGCAGGGCTTAAGGAACTGGAGAAAAAAGCCCTTGAAAACAACGCAAAATTTACCAATTGGGAAGCTGATTCTGAAAAAATGGCACTCACAAAGGATGGCAAGGGACTTTATATGCATTGTTTACCTGCTGATATTACAGGAGTGAGTTGCCCTAAGGGTGAAGTTACCGGTGAAGTTTTTGAAAATTACAGACTGAAGACATATGAAGAAGCTTCATATAAGCCGTTTGTGATTTCTGCAATGGCCATGATGACAAGAATCGAAAATCTTGTGGATGAAATTAAAAGGATGTCGTCTCCTGAATGTAAGAGAAGAAGATGAAGTATCCATCAAAGTTAATCAGGATAAGTGGTGATTTTCCCCAGCATAAATTGGAGGATATTGCCGCATTTGCCGTATTCAGAGGTGCTCAGGGATCATGTGTTCATGATGATTCAACACTAGGTGATTTTTACGGTGTTGATATTTACTGTGAGCCTTCTGATGATGAATTATTTGTCGGTTTACTTGACGAGTTTCTTTCTTCGGATACTGATGATATTCAATACGAAATCACAGTTTTACCTTATGAAGATCAGGACTGGTCAGAAAAATGGAAAGAAAATTATTACGATGTAAAAGCTGGTGTGTTCAAGGTTATGAGCAGTTTTTCTCCAGGTAAACCTGAAGAAGGAGAGATTCCAATTTTTATTGATCCTTCAATGGCATTTGGAACCGGGCAGCATGAGACCACAAGGCTTTGTCTTGAAGAGCTTTCCAGCCTTCATGCTGAGGGGATGAATTTTACAAAAATTCTGGATATGGGTTGTGGAAGCGGTATCTTGTCCATTGGCGCTGCCAGATTATGGGGTAAAGCAAGCATTACCGGAATAGACAACGATCCTGATGTTATTCCTGTGGCTGAGGAAAATGCTTTAAAAAATACACCTGAATCAGAAATATATTTTGGTCTGAAAGAACCTGTAAAATCAGATTATGAACTTATTATTGCCAATATTAATCCAGCTGTTTTGGTGCAACTGAAGGATTTTTTCTTTAACAGATTGAAAAAGGATGGAATACTGTTGCTTTCAGGAATTATTAATGACCAGGCAGGGTTTATTCTTGAGTCATACGGGATTAATCCGGTATCTGTAAGAAAACTGGATGAATGGGTGCTCTTCCGGTTTGAGAATACTGAAAGGAGTAGAGTGTGAGATCAGTCATAATTTTATTAGTGTCTTCCTTTTTAGCTGTTTCCTGTTCAAATCCTAAATACATCAGGGGAACCAAAATTCCGGATAATACTCCCAACAGGGAAGTTATTGAAGTCGTGGAAAAATATCGTCGGGCCATGATGAAAAAGGATGTAGCTGAATTAATTGCCATGGCTCATCCTGAATACTATCAGGCTGCGGTTACAAATGAAGATGTACCATATGATTATGACGGTCTTAAGAAAAAGCTCGTCAGTAGATTCAAACAGACTAAAAATATCCGTTTTGATCTGCAGTACAGAAAAATCAACTGGAAAGACTCATCTAATGCTGATGTCGAAATTTTTATTGATTCTTCATATATGCTGAAAATTGGAAAAGAAGAACAGTGGAAAAAGAAGTCTGATTACTGGAAGATCGATCTTAAAAAACATAAGGGTAGATGGTTGATTATTGGAGGGATGTAGATTCAATATATTTCCATGCTTCTGAAAAAAACTCTTTTCTGAATTTCTTCATTTCATCTATGTGTGAATACATACCATTTTGAACCCTGTCTGTTAGAAGATATGCTCCTCCACTCAAATCAGTATTTATCCAGAACGCAGTTCCGGTAAATCCAAGATGACCAAAAGTATTTGTTTTTGGGAAACTTCCTGCACTTGAGTAGCCTTTTAATGATGGTGTATCCAGACCGCATGTAAATCTGCTGCCTGGCTGATATTTTGTGAAAAGTAGACTGAATTTACCTGATGCGGCATGTAGTTCCAGCAGCTTTTTAAGTGATAGTTCAAGAGCATGCCCAGTTGTAAAAATACCTGCATGAGCACAGTTTCTGCCCAGAATATACGCGTTTTCATCATTCGGTCGTGGTTTGGCTGTTTTTCCAACACCGTTTTGTACCAGAGGAAAATCGTCACCCTGAAATTTAAATCCATTCTTAATACCAAGAAATGGTAATATATTTTTTGTAAAATATTTATGCCAGTTACCTGTTACCCGTTCAAGAATCATTCCTAACAAAATGTATCCCAGATCAGAATATGTGTCTGGCGGTGCACCCATAAAATTTCCGAGAGAAATCTGCTCAAGTAAATCGTCACCAGTATAGTTCAGTGATTTAAAATCTATCCAAGGAATAAATGCTGCCTGATGTGATAGAATCATTTTCAATGAAATTTTTCCAGCATCAGTATTTTCAAGTTGAGTAAAATAATCGGAAAGATTTGAATTGACATCAAGGCCCAGAGACAGGGCAGTAATAGCAGCAAAGGGTTTTGTTAAACTAGCAATATCCCAGTACTGGCGAGTTTCAGCCACTTCAATGAATGACCCTGGTGTAAAAATTTTCCAGTTGCAGGTGTTAAATACTCTGAGGGACCGATATTTTTCAACGATATTATTGATTGAATGTATATCTGTCTTCATGTTATTCTCTCCCGCGGAATAATATACAGTGTCCAATGAAAGATGACTGGTGTCAAATTGAATAAAAGAGCAGGCAGATATAAAATAATCAGAAAAATTGCTATGGGTGGCACTTCTGAGATATTTCTTGCTCAGGAAGGTCTGGGAGGGGGACTGATCGACCGGAATGTCGTCATAAAAAAAATTCTTCCTCAGTTTTCCAGTAATGATTTTTTCAAGAATATGATTCTGAGGGAAGCGCGACTTCTGGCTGCACTTAACCACAGTAATATTGTACAGGTTTTTGATGCAGGACTTGATGAGGCAGGTTATCCGTTTATGGTTCTTGAACACATTGAAGGATATGATCTGAAAAACATATTTTCACTTATTCAGGACATAAAAGAAAACCTTTCTGTGAATGCGATTTTCTATATCACTGAGCAGCTTTTGAGAGCACTTATTCATCTGCATGAATTAAGAGATAAAACGGGAAAAACCTTTAATCTGATACATCGTGATCTGAGTCCCAACAATATTATGTGTTCCATGTCGGGAGATGTTAAGCTTCTGGATTTCGGTCTTACCAAGAAGGCTGTTGATGTAAGTATTAAGGGAAATCTTACTGGAAAAGTTCCATATCTTAGTCCTGAACAGGTTGCCGGAAGTAGAATTGATGCCAGAAGCGATATCTACTCTCTTGGTGTTGTAATTATTGAACTTATGACTGGAAAGCACCGATTTGAGAATTTATCCGAGATGGAAATAATATCTGTGTTGCGCTCTGGTAAGAGTAATTTTGATTTTACAGGTTTATCCCATATACCTTCTTCTTTTATTGAATTTATAAGTAGAGCGGTGAGGGATAATTTAAACGAAAGATATCAGTCAAGTAGAGAAATGCTTACTGAACTTATGAAGTTGCCTCACAATCAGAGGGAATTTAATGGTGGAAGAAGCTCGCTGATTGACTTTATGGATTATTATTACGGTGTAACCAGAGTTGAGATGTTTAAGCCTGATGATGATATTCAGGAGGAAGTTACAGTAATGCTTCATGAGGAAGATCTCAGTAAGTTACCCATGGCCAGTGAGGTCGGGCAATGGGACAGAGAAATTGAAGAACAGACTGTTATACTCAGAGAGAATGCAACTGTCAGAACCCTGGGGGATCATGACAATTCACTTGTAGCAGGTGGCGGAATGGTCGTTAATGCTCCTTACAATGAAGTCAGGACTCCAACAGAATTTTACCGTGTAAAAAGGAGAAAGAAAATATCCTCTTTTCTATTTAAATCTTCAATAGTTCTTGGTTTAGTTGCGTTATTTGGAGCGATGGCTCTATTTTATTTCTCTGATGAAAATTCCAGTGGTGGAAGCTCAGGAATTCACCATATGGATATAGACGGGGAGAAAAACGGTGATATCTACATAGATGGTAAAAAACGGGGTACAGTACCTCTTACTGTTGAACTTTCTTCAGAATCTGGACATGAGATTGAGGTTAAAAAAAAGGGGTTTTTCCCGTGGAGAAAAAAGATTTCCCAGGGAGAGGATATTCCTAAAAAAATCTCAGTTAAGATGAGACCATGGCTGCTTGATCTTGAGGCAGTAACAGGCTTTCCTGGAACTAAAATCAGAATTCTCACTGAAGGTGTTAAAAAATCCAAAATACCCTGGATACAGCTTCCTGCTATTCTGAAAGATCTAATTCCTGGAAGTACATTGAAAATACAGGTAAAATTTAGAAGAAAACATGAGGTAAGGACTATAAAACTACCCGAAAGAAATTATCACCGATTAATGGTGGATCCTCCTGTAAACTGATTATTTAATTTCTAAATAAATTATTCAGGATTTGTTTTTCCGTGATTTTTTCTTTGATGGGTCAGTCTTGTTTTCTTCAGTGTCAGTATTTTTTTCATCACTGTGATATCCATAGCTGTATGCGTAATATTTTCCTTTTGCGCCTCCGTAGTAATAACTTTTTGAACCCCATTTTGATGAGTCCACATAGTTCATTATACTTCCTATGATCTTAATTTTTCCACTAAGGGCTCTGCGAGTATATTTTATAGCCGGCCTTGTACTCTTGTTGTATCGTGTGACAACAATAACTCCATCAACGAGTTGTCCGATAATTGCCGGGTCAGTAACAAGACCAACTGGAGGTGTGTCAATAATGACCTTATCATAGAGGGCACTTAATTCATTCAGAACAATACTGAACTGTGAACTTTGTTCAAGTTCAGCTGGATTAGGAGGAATTGGACCGCAAGGTAGAACGTGAAGACTGGGAATATCAGTTTCAATAATCGACTCTTCTATCGTGGATTTTTTTACGATCAGTGATGAAAGTCCTTTAAGTCCTTTTTGCCCAAAGGTTTTATGTATTGTCGGTTTTCTCATATCTCCATCCACAAGAAGTGTTTTTTCCCCACTCATTGCCATGGATATTGCTATATAACTGGAAATTGTTGTTTTGCCTTCAAGGGGCATTGAACTGGTGACAAGAATTGTTTTCAGAGGATTATCAGGTGTGGTGAACACAATATTTGTTCTTATGGATCTGATGGCCTCTGCAACGGTTGATCTTGGATGTTCATGTATGTAGTATGCTCTTGTTTTTCTGTCTTCCGGTTTTGGTGGTAAAAGGGGAAGATACCCCAAGAATGGACATCCAAGATAATTTTCCAGTTCATCCTGACTTTTGATTGTATTGTCCAGATAGAAAAGGAGCACCAATAATAAAAATCCGGCGAACAGTCCCAGAGCGAATCCCAGAGCCAGATTTATTGACAATCTTGGTGTGAAGGGAACTCCTGGCTTTGTGGCACGATCCAGTGGCCTGATATTGTTGGTTTTCAATTCTTCAGCTAAACCGGTCTCCTTCAAACGGGCCAGAACAAGATCGTAGAGCTTTGATGTCTCATCCCTTTCTCTTTTCAGTTTGAGATATTCTATTTCCAGTTTGGCAAGAGCATGTGCTTCCCCAAGACCCTGCTGAAGGGCAGCTCTGGATTTGGATAGTACCTGCAAATGGAGTTTATACTCACCGCGAAGTGAGGATTCACTGAGAGAAATTTCATTGGAAAGTTGTTCTTTGATAACCTTGAGACCCTTTTTTTGAGCAATCACATTTGGATGTTTTTCAAGAAACTCAACCTTCTCATTTTGAAGTTTAAGATAAGTTGTATAGTAGTTGCTTCGGAGTTGAAGCATCAATTCCTTACCGGAAAAATCAACGCTTGGATCTATAACCGGGTTTTTCGTTTTTAACCTTCTGAATATATTGAGTTTTTCTGTCAGAAACTCAACTTTTCTTTCAATATTTTCAACATAGGATGTCCTCTCCATTACAATCTTGGATATCCTTGACATTTTCTCTACAAGACTGATATCCATAATTCCATTGACGATTTTAAATTCCAAAAGCGCCTTGTCTGCATTGTCCAGTTTTTCCTTCAGAGTTTTTAATTGATTATCCAGCCAGGACGAGGCACTTTTGGTGGATGAAATACGTCTTTCAAGGTTTTCTTCTATGTAAGTTTCACTGACAGCATTGGCAAGTTCCATGGCCAGCTCAGGATCTGCATGAATAATCTGGATCTTTACAATTCGACTTTCCAAAACCGGAATTACACTGATTAGGGATCTTAATATTGATGTTGCCCTTTGAATTTCATCACTGTTGGGGGCTCTTTCAGGAATAATTTTCATTCCCAGCATTTTGTAAATCAGTGTTCCTGGTAGCCTCTGGACAGTGAGATAACTTGTGTTTCTGCTTCTGATTACCTCAAACTGGGTCTCAAGATATCTTTTTGCATACCAGTAATCATCTGTGATTTCAGTTAGGTTGCTCTTTATCTGTGAACCAAGATAAGATGGCAACTGACTGGAAATTATTACAGTTGCATGAGTTCTGTATAAAGGAGTCTGACGTTTAGTAATCAGGTAGCTTAGCGCTGTTCCAGACGTAGCGAAAAGAACAACAATCCAGAAATATTTCTGAATAATATGAATGGCTCTTTTTAAATCAGTCTGTCCCTTTTCTCTGGTTGAAACTGAAGGAGCATCAAAGGGCCCTGGTGAATTCATAGTCATGAAAAATGTTTCCTCATCCTTTCAGATAGTATGAAGTCGGTGTCAATAGCAAGTTTTTTCGCCCTATTAACTGCGAGGCCAACTCCTGAAAGAATAAAATAAAATGGAATTATCTGATAACGCATTCGGTAAATTGTGCCAATGTTGCTTTCCACAATGGTATAAAGGGCTGTTAAAAATGCAGCATAAATTATTATCGGCAAAAAAGATCTTGCTTTGGGATGCAGCAGGCAAAATTTTAAACCAATAATGAAGTAAACCCCGAGAAACCAGAGTAAGGGAACTTCCACTGCACCTAAGGCACTGTTTACAGATACTATCTGCCATGGAAATGGCGAAAACAGGAAGTGAATCAGACGTATTGGAAAATATTTAACAATATCACCGACATTGTTGTAGTGTTGATCCTCATAAAGTTCTGTTTTCCCAATGCCAAGATTTCGTTGATGTTTATTTAAAGTTTCAACATTTGCCTGATTTTCCATTACAGTGGATACTTCGCCTCCAAGTCCGAAGACTAGTAATAACGCCATAACAGAAAGAGCGACCAGCATAGTTTGAAAAATTCTTTTTATGCTAAAGTTTCCGAATGATATTAAAGCACTGAAAAGATAGACTGCCAGAATAACCATGGTTATGTAAAATCTGATGAAAAATAATGGGAAAAGTGGGAGAATGGCCCATACCAGATGATTAAAACTCCTCTTATACATGAACTGGAAATATCCATAAAAAGCCACAATGGCCAAAAAAAGTATGGACGTATCTTTCAGAATTGCACTGTTCCAGATGATTATTGAAGGGTAAAAGGCCATGGACAGAATAAAGAATCTGACAATCCCCCATGCAAATATTTCCAAGAAAAGTTTTGCCAGAATCATGATGATCATAATTCCCATAAGTGCGTTGAAATAGGCTGGTGTGGAAAGAGCAGTGCCAAATAAAAGATAAAAACTGGCTGTAATATACTGGTATCCTGTGTGGGTTCTTGGTGTATATTTGGGATGGTATTTTTTATCAAAGTCAAGATTTTTCCAGGAATTGGAAATGGAGTATCCGCCTCTTATATATCCAAAACAATCAGGCCCTGTGAGCTCAGGACGATTCATTACTTCGATATAGAGAAATGAGATCCCCATCCTCAGAATCAGGGCAATAAAAAGTGTTTTTATAATAAAATTTTTCTCATAACTTCCCAGACTCCTAAGGAAAAACAGGGAAAAAATAAAGAAAAATATAATTACAAAAGTAATGGGAATAAATGCAAGCATTGTTTCAGTCTATCGCTTCTCCATCTATGACAACTGGTCAGAAAAAAGTTGTGATTTTTTGCAAAACAACAACTTTTTACAAAAAACTGGCATACAGATTATGTTATTTCTCCCGGATTCCGGTAGAGGAGTCTGGAAGAAGTGAAAGAACTTAAAAAAAAGTGAATACGGTCGAAAAATAAGTTATAACCTGTAAATCAGTTTTTTGTAAAACTGTGCTATTGAAATCAGGGGACAAATACCATAGACTGGCGAAACCATGCAACATGAAATTAAAACACAGCGTGTATTCAAAATTTTCAGCGGTCCTGAGAGACGCTTTCTATGGCTGCAGACACCTAAAATTGATGACTGGACAGCCCCGAAAGAAGTGACTCAGTTGCCAATACCATTTCTCATTGGAGATAACGAGCTTCACAAAAGAGAGTTTCACGTCTATCTGGATGAGATTAAAACAATGGAAAACAATTCCACCGGTATTTTGTTCAAGGGAAAGACTATCGATCCGATCAGCGGTCAGGGATATCTTATTGAAGGACAGTATGATTATGCTGAGAAAACCGGTCTTGCAGAAGTGACAGAGTTTGAAACCATGGATATGGAATAATCAATAAATATCAATTGATGGGGGGATAATACTTGTCGTTTTCTGGAAATGTTGTAGTAAATATACTGGTAGCGAACTGAAATTTTCTGATTTCCTGTGAGGAGCTTTTTATGAGAACACTGAAATTTTTTCTTATAGTTACAGTACTGGCTGGTGGTGTTTTTGGCTGTGATGATGATTCTAACAACACAAGCAACAATATCACCAATAACACAACAAACAACACAACCAATAATGTATCATGTGGAAATAACCTGATTGAAGCTTTAGAAACTTGTGATGGAACAGACCTTGGAGGAAATGACTGCTCCAGCATAGGTCAGGGGTACACAGGTGGTTCTCTCAGTTGCAGCAGTGACTGCAGTTCCTATGATGTTTCACAGTGCACCACAGGAAATCCCGATTGTGGGAATGGAATTATTGAAGGTACTGAAACCTGCGATGGCACAGATCTTGGGGAAGAAACCTGTCTCACGGTGGAGGGTGGTTTCACGGGTGGCCAACTCCAGTGTAACAGTACATGTGATGGTTATATTACTTCCAATTGTGTTATCATCAGTCAGGAATGTGGCAATGGAACCATTGAATCAGGTGAAAGCTGTGATGGTGATGCTCTTGGTACAAATACCTGTGAATCACTAGGTTTCAGTGGTGGTATCCTGAAGTGTAATGATAATTGCACTTTCAATGCATCAGATTGTACAGCACCCAGCTGCGGCGATGGTGAAATAAATGGTTTGGAAGCATGTGAAGCATCTGATTTAAACGGACAATCCTGTGTATCTCTGGGTCAGGGGTTTGTGGGTGGAGAACTTCTCTGCAATGCAAATTGCCAGTTTGATACCACCAACTGTCTTACATGTGGAAATGATGTTATAAATTCCGGTGAAATCTGTGACAGCTCAAATCTAAACGGTCAGAGCTGTGAAACTATTGGCCATGGTTATATTGGCGGAAGTCTGGCTTGTAACAGTACATGCGATGGCTGGGATGTTACAGGATGCACAGAACCTGATTGCGGTGATAACCTTCTTCACGGTCTTGAAACCTGTGACGGTACAAATCTTGATGGACAGAATTGCGCAAGTATAGGTATGGGTTATACCGGAGGCGTTCTTGCCTGTAATGACAGTTGTGATGGCTGGAATGTTGAGGCATGTACACTTCCACCATGTGGTGACGGCCTTATTGAAGGAAACGAAGTCTGTGATTCAGATAATCTTAATGGTCAGAGTTGCACCAGCATTCCAGGGGGTTATGTTTCAGGTGTTTTAGCATGTAATGATCAGTGTGATGGATATGATGATGGCTTATGTGTTCTTCCAGCGTGTGGTGACGGCTCCAAAAATGGTGATGAACTTTGTGACGGGGATGATGTGGGTACTGCTACATGTCTCAGTTTGGGAGAGGGATACTACAGTGGAACACTCCGATGTGATGAAACCTGTTATGGATACGATGTATCTGAATGTCTGGCCCCATTTTGTGGTGATAATTCAATTACCGGTGATGAAGTGTGTGATGGTACCAGTCTGAATGGAAAAACATGTGTCTCTCTCGGTGAGGGATATATTGGTGGTCTGCTTGCGTGTAACGGGGAGTGCAACGGGTATGACACGACCAATTGCATTGAACCAACCTGTGGAAATTATGTCATAGAAGGTCTCGAGGATTGTGACACCATGGAGTTAAATGGTGATGACTGTACTGATCATGGCTTTTCAGGTGGTACTCTGGCCTGTGGAAGCAACTGTAAATTTGATTTTGATCAGTGCACCGATGGTTGTGGAAATAATTTCCTTGAAGGAACTGAGGAGTGTGATGGAACAGATCTCGGCGGAGCACTTTGCAGTGAATACGGATTTGTTGATGGAGCAATGAACTGCAATGCTGATTGCTCCTTTAATTATGATTCATGTAATGGTGGCTGTGGTAACAATACAGTTGATGGAACTGAAGTTTGTGACGGCACAGATACTGCTGGAGTTACCTGTGAAAGTCTGGGGCTTATGGGTGATGTTGCATGTGCATCTGACTGCGGTTCACTGGATACAACCGGGTGTCAGTATGTTTATGCTAACACTACAGCAAACTTCGCCTGGATTGAACTGAATGCTGATCAGGATGCAACAGCGATAACTACTCTTGATGATTATAATTATTCGGGTCCATTTAATATCGGATTTGATTTTAATTATTATGGATATACAAAAAACCAGTTTTATATAAGCGCAAATGGCTTTATTTCATTTGATGAAGGTCTAGGCGTTGACAGCAATGTGTGTCCTTTAAGTGGTTCTTACAGCTATTTCAACCTTATTGCTCCTTACTGGGATGATCTGAATCCTGATCTTGTTGATAGTGCATACTACAAAAAATTTGAATCATGTCCATGGGGTCTTGGTGATTTGGGCTGTACAATAGTTGAATTTGATAACTTCCATCATTACTCATGGTCTGATACAAATATTGCGGGAACCTTTGAAATAATTATGTTTGAGGACGGAAATATTCTTGTTCAGATTAAGGACGCCGGAGTTGAAAACGGTGCTGATTCAACTACAGGTATTATTGGGCCTACAGCGGATGATTCAACTACATACAGCTGTAATTCAGAGGATATCAACGATGAAACATCAATCTGTTTTGTCGCTCCTGGCACTTCCGGCTGTTATTAATTCTTCTGATTCTTCTTTTCCACTGAAATTTTATTGCCGAGATTAAATTTTCTGAAATTCTGCATAACTTTTTGCCTGAATGTATAATACGCATCTATCATGAGTGAATACCTGAAGTCTTACTTTATTATAAGTAGATAATTGTTTGTTCAGGAGGATTACACAATTCATAATTTTCAGAGATGAAAATACAATTCAAATGAGAAATTTTGTAACTTTCCTGAAGAATTTATGCGTATTCTGTTTTATGATACATTCAGACTTTTGGTAAAGTTTAGGGAAATGGAGATAAAAATGCCGGCATTTACTGGTTTGGAAATTCTGTATATCGGGCCTGATGCTGATTATATTCCATATTTGAAGGAAGAGATTACATCGAGGGGTCTGTTTTTATGGGAAAGTAATTCTCAATCTCAGGTGGAAGAGCTTCTTTATGAAAAATTCTTCTCTGTGGTAATCATAGATCTCGATGCATTATCTGAAAATGGTGGTCTTGATACCGTAGTCAAAGTGAAAGAGAAGAGTCCAGGATCATTTGTAATACTCGCTGTTGGTAGAAAATGCAGCCCTAAAAGAATAGTAAAAGCATACACCAACGGTTGTGATGAATGTGTTCTCACCAATAAAGTTGAAAATAATTTTCTGGCAGCAAGAGTTATTCAGTATGCGACACAGAAACGTTATCAGGATGAACGTGATGTGCTTTTACAGAGTATCCTGAAAATTCATCATAAATTTTTCAAAAATCTTATGGCGCTCCATATAAGGGTTATGGATCTTGAAGAAAATCTTTCACCATCATCTTTAGCTGAAGATTATGTTGATTTCAAGATTTTGGTGGTTGAAACCGCATCTGAACTCTATCCGGTTTTAAGATCCGAATTCCCCCAGGAACGCGGCTGGTCAATTTCAAATGCAAGTCTTGGAAGTGAAGTTCTGAGTTCTATTGGAGATCTTGAAGTTGACTTTGCTCTTGTTAATTCAAATCTTCCGGATTTGCCAGGAACAACAGTAGCAAATGCGTTGAAAACAAATTTTCCCAACAGTCATTGCTATGTTTTTGACAATGTTCCAGGAGAAAGTGGCCCGCTTGATATCTTCGAAATTGAGTCAGTTCAGGGAACCCAGAGGGAGGGGCATTTCACTCCATCGGATGCGAAACTTCTTGATTTGAGAAAAAAACATCTGAGTTTCAGTACCAGAAAAATGATGTTTGAGCATCTGCTTCAGTACCGGGATGAAGTTGCAATGGCCAACAGAAAAAAACACTACAGCCAGACATTTAAAGCTCAGCATTTCGATTTTATTAATGAATATACCAAGATTAGAAACAGGATAGAGAAAATTTTCCAGTTTATGATCTAACCTTTATTTCTGAATATTGAGATCAATGACCAGTTGCCATACGCCCATGAAAGTGAGTTCTCCTGGAGCAATGGTGGTTTTTACAACCTGAGGTACCTGAATAACATGTGGGGGAATTTCCTCTCCATTTGAATCCAGAGGAACCATACCCACAAACCACACTCCTGAAGGAATTGAAAATGTTGTAACACCTCTCTGGGTTGACCCTCCGCTACTTGCTTTGCATCTGAAGATGCAGTTTTCAACCAGTCCATTTTCACAAATATCCACATCCTTATATGGCTCGTTTTCCCCTATAATTTTCAGTCGAATGGAATGGATATACTTATCACCTAAAATGCTGGCATCACAGGCATACACTCTGTGGTCTGTGCCTCTGATTACCCATGCTATTTCAACACTGCCGCCGGTATACTCAGTGCATGAATTTAATGAAAGGAGCAAGGTTAAAAAAAAGAAAAATTTCATGGCAGAACCCTGTAGGTTCTAAGTTTGTAAATGCCTGCCTTGCCCGCAGTGATTAAAATATGTCTGGTTACCTTCATATCGGCATCGAATGTGATGTAAAGTACAGGAACTATATTTTTTTTAAAGATATTCTTTTTTAACACTTCTAGAAGGGGGTTAATTAAAAGTCCTTCCTTTCCGAAGTCACCCACCGGGATTTTTCCATCAGTGAGTTCAGTGATGACATGTCCATCCACAAGAATTCGGGATTTTTCCTGTCGTATCAGCAGCCTTCCGGGTAGTTTGTACACGGTTTTTGGGTTCATCTCCATCTGAGGCGGTTTATATTTGCAGTCTGTAACAGAAAAATTGTAAGGCATCATAACCACCGGTGCAAGGTATGTTCTGGAGACTGTCCTGAAGATTAGATTTACCAGTTCCGGCTTATGATTTTTGTGAAGATATAAAATAATCCTTGTGTATGGTTCATCACCCCGCCTGCGAAAATAATCATAGACGGCTTCCATCAGTGGATTATAAGATTCGTTATCGGTTTGATCCTTTAGTTTACCGTTTCTGATCTCTCCTACTCGGGCCCCGTTAACAGTAAGATAAGCAGGTGAGAGAATAATGTTCAGATATGAATCCGGTGATGCACTGATAATATCCTTCTCAATTTTGGAATAGGATACCAGAGTACATTTCGTGGGTCTGGCGCATCCGAAAAACGTCAATGAGAAAAAAATGGAAAATATCAGGTATGTTCGCATCCCTCACCTTTGAATCTATTAATGGATAAATGAAGTCGCACAAGAGTTATACTCAATTTTTGTTAATGATGCAAACATGGATCTTGATAATTGTATTCCTGACTGATACTGATAGTTGTCAGGTATTGTAATGTTAGGACGAATTTCACCACCTCCACATGCGGGAAATGTTTTTATTGTGGGCAGTCAGAAGAACTCAGGGAAAACCAGTACACTGAACGCAGTTATGGCCAGTTGGAGAGAGCATCTGCAAAAATTTTCACTGATGACTACAGGTCATGATGGTGAAGATACTGATGCCCTTTATTCCATAAGAAAACCTCCGGTAAGTGTGCAAAATGGAGATATTATTGTAACAACAGCCAAAGGACTCAAAAATACACAGGCTGAGTTGATTTATCCATTGAATACTAAACTTGCTTCAGATGATTATCTGGGTGTATTTCTAATAAAAAACTCTGGAACAGTGGAACTTTTTGGAGCACCCTCCAATGACAGTTTGTGGGGCTATATAAAAATACTTGAAAAGTTTAATAATATTATTCTCATTGATGGTAGTTTTAATCGCTGGACTGTTACATCTACTTCTGAACATTATATTATTATCGCTGTTTCTCCTGGAACATTTCCCACAGTTGAAGCCAGTATAATGTGGCTGAAAAGACGTCTGGAACTTCTTGAAATCAAAAAGATGACCAGAGAAGATATATCTTTTGAACATATTGATATCAATGGTCCTCTGACAGAGTCTGTTTTCAAGGATGTATTTGAACCTGGAAAAATTATTAATGTACCTTCTCCATCACATATTTTTCTTCCGGATAATATTCTCAGAAAAGCACTGACTGTGCTTAGAGTTCAGAAGAAACCTGAAATTCTTGGAATATCTCTAAATTCATCATCAGTATCAGGAAACATCATTTCCCCGATTGATTATTTTTCCCTTGTATCTGAGCAGTTCCCACAATATCAGATAGCAGATTTTTACGGGTTTTAACGGGTGAAAATTTCTCTGGCAAGATTTCTAAGTGAATCAATATCGGGAGTTGAAAAGACCATTTTTCTGAAAGTAGAGGAATCCCTGACATTTTTTGAATACCAGGCAATTTGTTTTCTGCTTTGTTGAAGGGAATCAGGTCCATTTTCCATTTCAATGAGATCCAGATGTTTTAAAATAATCTCAAGTCTGTGTTCAGGAGTGATAGGTGTTTCGACAACTTCTCCTGATTCAAAATAATGTACAATATCCTTTACCATCCAGGGATTTCCAAAGGTACCACGAGCCAGCATTACTCCATCAGCACCTGTTATTTCCAGAATTCTGGCGGCATCAGCAGCTGTTTTAATATCACCGTTTGCAATAACCGGAACCTTTACGGATTTTTTAACATCCCTGATTATTTCAGGATTACTGCTACCCGTATAAATCTGGCTTCTTGTTCTTCCATGGACAGTCATTGCCATGGCTCCTGCTTTTTCCATTTCAGCAGCAAATTCAGGTGCATTGATTGAAGCAAAATCCCATCCAGCCCTGAATTTAACTGTGATGGATGCAAATTTCCCGGCAGAATTAAGTACTTCAGAAACTATTTCACCGGCTTTTTCAGGAGATTTCATCAGTGCGGCTCCACTGCCATTTGAAATGATATCCTTCATGGGACATCCCATGTTAATGTCAATCCACTGAACGCCATTATCCACCAGATACCATGCAGCATAAGCCATTTCATGAGCATCACTTCCAAAAATCTGTGATGCAAAAACAGCGTTCTCACCGCTTTTTCTCACCAGAGAGCGAGCCGCTTTAATTCCTCTGAAAAGTGCTGCAGCACTGATCATTTCAGTAAAGGTAGCTCCTGCGCCAAACTCTTCAGCTATTTTTCTCACAGCAGGTGTGGTTATTGCCGCCATGGGAGCAAGTAAAACAGGTGGTCTGAGCTCCAGACTGCCAATTTTAATGCCTTTGCCGTTATGAATCATTTTTATCTCCTATTTCAGGAAACAGGTTTTTGATTCTGGAGATGTAATATGATGAATCCATGAAGGGCTCAATATTTCCCTCAATAATCTGCTGCTCAAGTGTATTTTTTATTATTCCAAGAACTGGGCCCGGTCTGAGTTTGAATTCATTCATGATCTCATTTCCGAGTCCCTTTGGAAGAGGCGGAAGTTTATTATCTGTTTCTCTTATTTCAAGTATTCTGCTGTAAAGCTCATCAATAAGCCGTACTGCATCCTCCCTTCTTCCAGGTCTCTTCGAAGTTATATCTGCTCTTCCCAGTTCAAGAAGATCCTCAAGCATATTTTCACGGGTTTCCCTGTCGAATCGTCTTACAGCACTTGATGTCCAGTCTGAAGAATACTGCCCTGGTCGCAGATGATTTCGGATAAGATAAGCCACATATTCTGTAAACTCTTTTGAAAGACCCAGTTTTTTGGATATTTTCCAGAACATTCTGGCTCCCACACTGTCATGTCCGTAGAAGGTTACTTTTCCATCAGGTTCAAATTTTCTTGTTCTCGCTTTTCCAATATCGTGGAATAACGCGGCGTATCTTATTTCAAGCTGGGGTGGAGTCTGCTTGACAACCTGAAGTGTATGATCCCACACATGTTTGTGTCTTCTGTCATCCTCACTTGATAGAAACACCATTTCCTCAATTTCTGGAACCAGAGCTTTAAATACTCCGGATTTTTGAAGCCACGACAAAGCACTACTTGATGATTCAGATAAAAGACACATATCCAGAGTCTTACGAAGTAATTCATAATTAACCAATCCGGATGCTAATGAGTTTATTCTGGATTTTTCATCCGCTGAAAAATTATTCCATGAAAGTGGCAAAAGAGCTCCTTCAATTATGGAATCAGGATCATTCCTGAATTTCTCAGTGTGTTTACTATTACTGTCTGATTTCTTCATGTCCCCGGAAGATGATGTATCAATAATCACTGTAACAGGTCCATCATTAACCAGATGAATATCCATATGAGCTCCGAATACTCCCCTGAATACAGGAAGTCTATGCTTTTCAATTTCCTGAAGAAGTTTTGAAAACAGAGACTGTGCATTTTCTCCAGGCATGGCATTGGAAAATGATGGTCTGTTTCCCCTTGAAGTGTCAGCAGCTACAGTAAAATTGGAAACAGCCAGAATGCTTCCTTTTACATCCTTTACGGAGAAATTAAACCGTCCGTCCTGATCAGAAAAGATCCTTTGAGACACAATTTTTGAAGCCATCAGGGTGACATCTTTTTCTGTATCATTAACTGTAATGGCAATAAGTGCACACACTCCGGGGCCATCAAAACCTCTGGTTTCTCCATCTACTGTGACCTCACCTTTACTAACCCGTTGCAGAACCGTAATCATTTTTCACCAGTGCTCTCTGTCCAAATCTTGAATTCAATCCATTTTTTAACAAGACTGTAACACGCTCTACTGGTTATATTATTGGTTGTCTGTAGTCAATAGCGGTGTGATGTATCAGATGAGTTTTCTTGTGGATGCCAATCCTATAAGAAGAATGATAATGAAAAAATAATTTTCAGGGGGTACGTTTGAACCGGCATTTGAACAAGAACAGCCACCGTCATCGCTAGAGGAATTGTAATTGCTGCATTTTGAGTAACTTGCACAATCACTGTCTCCACAGTCTGTCTTACCGTCGCCATCATCATCAATACCGTTATAGCATATTTCACCACCGCTCATTCCACATCCAACATAGGAGGCACAGTCACTGTCATTACAGTCAGTTAGTCCGTCGCCATCATCATCAGTACCGTTGTAACAGATTTCAACAGGTGCCTGACATGCACTGAAAGTTCTGCAGTCACTGTCATTGCAGTCAATTTTTGCATCACCGTCGTCGTCAATACCGTTTGAACAGTTTTCTGAGATAGTACCTGAGCAGTTGGCATTGTTTGCACAGTCAACATCGTCACAGTCAGCAGCCCCATCACCATCATCATCAATACCATTGGTACAGTCTTCAACTCTTTCAGTACATGAACTGAGAGTTACACAGTCAGCATCATCACAGTCAACAGCTCCATCGCCGTCATCATCAACTCCATTAGTGCAGTTTTCAGGATTTGTTATACAGTTGGCATTTGTCTGACAATCAGGATCATTGCAGTCCACCATATTGTCACCATCATCATCAACACCGTTGGTACAGTTTTCTCCTGTTGTAGTGCAGTTTGAATGCTGTGAACAATCAGGATCATTACAGTCCACCATATTGTCACCGTCATCATCAGTTCCGTTAGTGCAGTTTTCCTGAACTTCACCACCGTCGCATTCTACTGTAAGTGTGAAATCACCTGCATTCTGAAATGTTTCAACAACTGCATATAATGTTGATGAACCGTCATAAGGGAAAGAAAGTACCTCGTCCACGCCGGCATCCTCTACACTTCCAGTAGCACACGAGTTTGTATCACAATTTCCCTCAAGGATAAGCAAATCAAGATCATTTGTGGAACCGCTGCTCAGGGTAATTGTGACATCTGCCCCGGTATTCAGAAGTAACTCATAAATCCGCTCAGGACCATCTTCTGTCCAACCATCAAGGCAATTATAGGAAGTATAAGCGGTATAAGCTCCGGTTGCAGTTGAAGAGGATACGCTGTCTCCACAGCCTAAAGTGATTGTGTTTCCACAGGCATTCTCAGTTGTCTGGCATGCAGAATTTGAAAAACAATCACTGTCACTGCAATCCACAGCCCCGTCTCCATCGTCATCAGTGCCATTGGTACAGTTCTCGGTGGATGTTGTTGTTCCTGTATATGAAGTAATCCAATTATAAAAGTAATCAACTTTTGTTGATACACCATAAACCAGACAGTCCTCATCACCGTAACTGGTTACTCCGGCGACATACTCAGTACCTGATCTCACAACGAATGCAGGACCTCCACTGTCACCACTGCAGGGACCTCCGCCATTTTGTCCATAACTTATACTTCCTGGTGGTATGCTGTAAGGTGAAGTCTGGATGCTACAATAGTTTGAGGATGAGCACTGATCTCCGAGAACGTGATCAACTGTAAGTTTCACTCCACTTGAATATGTTTCAGTCAATCCGTACCCTACAAATTCAAGCATTGTGCTTCTTTCATCAGAATCAGAGATGGCAAGTGAAGGAGGTAAAATTGGAATAGGATTGAGAACTGAGGATACATCAGATTCAAGCTCAATCAGTGCAATGTCGTTGTATATGTTCTGACTTGTTCCCACATAGTTGGGATGCTGTATTATATCTACACTTGCGACTGAGTAATCATAAGAATAACTTGAATTTCCTATCTTCACATCTATGCTGCTAACGCCCTCAACACAGTGTCCTGCGGTGAGTACCCACGTAGGTGCAATGACAGTTCCAGTGCATGAAAATCCTGTATTCGATTCAAGATAAACGACTGCTTTATGTGCTGTGCTGGTGTCAGGATCACCATAAAATATCGGTCTGTTGGTGGATATTGTTTCAGTGTTTAATGGTTGATTTTCCTGGCATGACGCAAAAAATGAAAGAAAAGTCAGGAAAATAACCGAAGAAAAAATGTTTTTCATGTCACACTCCTTTTCAACTTTTGACAATTTTCCACACCTTCGGGCATTATACAAGCTGAGGATAGAGATTTTCCGGTTTTATTTTCATTTTTTTTCAATTATGGTGCCCCCCATGTCACTACTTACTCTCAACAATGTATGTCTTTCATTTGGTTCCAGGGAAATTTTTAGCAATCTTTCACTTCAGGTTACTTCTGGAGATCATATAGGTCTCACAGGAGCAAATGGCCGTGGAAAAACAACATTGTTCAAAATTTTCAGGGGAGAACAGACTATTGACAGCGGTGAAGTTCATATGGCAAAGAACTCACTTATGGGTTATCTCCCTCAGGAGATGGAATTCTCATCGGAAAAAACTGTTATTGAACATGTTATGAGTAACCATACGAATACTGAAGAGATTCGTGAGAAAATTTATTTGCTGGAAAATCAACTAAAAATTGAAGTCAATGAAAATATAATAGAAAATCTGGCCCATGAGCTGGCTGAGTTTCACGAGGAACTTATAAATAACGAAAATTTATACTCTCCCCACGAGGCAGAAATGATTCTTATGGGGCTTGGCTTTAAAATAACTGATTTCAACAGGAAAATTGATGAATTCAGTGGGGGGTGGAAGATGAGAATTCATCTTGCTTCCCTTCTTTTTATGAAGCCTGATCTTCTGTTACTGGATGAACCCACCAATCATCTGGATTTGCCCTCACTGACCTGGCTTGATCAATATTTGTCGTCGTATAAAAAAACAATGATAATGATTTCTCACGATCGTGATTTTCTTGATAGGCATGTGAAAAGGATATTTGCACTAGAACCTGAGGGTTTCCGGCAGTACAAAGGGAATTATACTCAATCAAGGCTTCTCAGGGAAGAGGAGGAAAAGATCCTTGAAAACAGAAGAAGGAACGTTGAAAAAGAAAGAAAGCAACTGGAAAATTTTATAGAGAAGTTTAAAGCCAAGGCCACTAAAGCAAGGCAGGCTAAGAGCAAGGCAAAGTTTCTTAAAAAACTGGATGAAGTTGAAACTCTCGAATATGAGGAGCATTTTGTTTTCAGATTTCCCAAGCCTGCAAGATGTGGTGACAGAGCAATTGTTCTTGAGGAAATAAGTAAATCATTTGGAACTAATCAGTTATATAAAGGAATTTCTCATGTTGTCAGCAGAGGGCGGAAAATAGGAATTGTTGGGGTTAACGGTACCGGCAAGACTACACTTCTCCGGATTATTGCAGGTGAGCTAAAACCTGATACAGGAAAAATACTTGAAGGCTCAGGTGTAAAACTGAGCTATTATGCACAGCATCAGGCTCAGGCGCTGGATATTTCAAAAACCATTGTGGAAGAAGTCAGGATGATTGCACCTTCACTAGGGGAAACTATGGTAAGAAATATTCTTGGGGCCTTTCTTTTCAAGGGTGAAGATGCAGATAAACTCATTAAGGTGCTAAGTGGTGGAGAAAAAGCAAGGGTCGCTCTGGCTAAACTTCTTGTAAATCCAGGGAACGTGTTGCTCCTTGATGAACCGACAAATCACCTTGATCTGGAAAGCTCTGAGGCACTTTTACAGGCTCTTGCACAGTATGATGGAACTATTTTGTTCGTTTCGCATAACAGAAGTTTTCTTGATAACCTTGCTAATGAAATATGGGAGATAAATGACAATACACTATCCATTTTTCCAGGGAACTTCTCAGAGTATAATGAACACCTGCACTTAAGGGATCAAAGCAGGGTTTTTATCCCTGTTGAAGGTTTGTCACAGCAAAAGACATCGGGCATTTCAGAAATCATTACTTCTGATGAAAACAGAAAGAAGGCAACAAAATCTGACAGGCGAAAAAAGGAAGCGAAGCTTCGTGAAATTCTTCTGAGGGAAACAGGCCCTATCAAGAAAAAAATTGCAGAACTGGAAAAACGAATAGGTGATATGGAGGAACGTCAGGATTATCTTGAGAAATCAATGGCAGATCCTGAATCATTTTCCAGACCTGAATTTCCTGATATGCTCAGGGAATTCAAGGAAAATCAAAGTAAGCTTGAGGATTTGATGGGAAGATGGTCTTATCAGAGCGAACTTTATGAATCGAAAAAATCAGAGATTGAAAGCAGACAGAGTAATTGATTTCCTGGCGTTTTCAGTTTGAAGTCCTGAAAACCAGCAACAGGATGTCTGTGAGTACAACATCAAGAAACAGTATAGTCACGCTTGCCCTCACTACAGCTCTTGTGGTGGCTCTTCCAACACCTGCAGCACCTCCACTTGCGTAAAACCCCTGATAGCAAGCAATCGTGGAAAATGCGGCACCAAAGAAAACAGCCTTGATAATACCTTCAAACAGGTCTTTTGCATCAATAAACCAGAAAATATTATGCCAGTAGGGGCCTTCATCAACTCCCATGACATTTACAGCTACAAAAGTTGCACCTAAAATACCCACCAGATTGAATACCATGGTAAGGAATGGCATCATTATGATACTTGCAAGAATTCTAGGCGTAACCAGGTACTGCATTGGACTCACTGCCATGGTATGCATGGCATCGATCTGCTCAGTTATTCTCATAGAGCCAAGTTCAGTGGCCATTGCGCTTCCGGCACGGGCAGTTACCATCAAAGCTGTAAGAACCGGGGCAAGTTCTTTGGACAGAGAAAGAGCTACGGTTACACCAATATATGCTTCAGCCTGAAAAAGTTTAAACGTATATACTGTCTGTAGTGAAAAAGCAGCTCCAGTGAAAGAAGCCACAAGTGCAACGATACCAATGGAGCCCAGTCCGATGAAATCCATATTCTGAACCAGAAGTGAGGCTCTGAATGGAGGTCTGAAAAGCCATGCAAGACTTGTCATGAACAACGAGAAAATATTTCCCAGTTCTTCAAGAAATGAGAAAAAAGGCCTGTAAAAGGCATCAGAAATATTTTCAAGAATCGTCCAAAGTTTTTTCATTGGTGGCTCAAGTTCTCCAGATAGAATTAATTACTTTATTTATTTTATATTTGCAACCGATCTGAAACGGAGATAAAAAATTGGTTGAGGTTTTTTCCTGATTTTAATCCTGTAGTGGGAATTTCAGGGTTAATTAGATTTGTTCATCAGAGGTTTTCCTGATATTCCGAGGATAAAATGACCAGACTTCAGATCCTTATATCTTCTTTAATTGTTTTCAGTTGTGTTTTGCTTACAACTGTTATTTTAGCAAGTTGGAAAAAATCTGTTCGCTTTGCTGAAGTTCCAGTGAATCTGCGGAGAATATATGAAGGTGCTGCAATACATTCCAATAGAGCAATTTTGAAGAATGTTGACGGAAAAATAGAAATGCCCTGGTTTCCCCCATCCACAGAACTTACTCCCTCGATACGCTGCTGCAAAAACTCCAAACCATCTTTTTGTAATCCCGGAGGTACTGATTTTCTGTCTTATGATCCCTTTCAATGGGAGACGGGGAGCTGGAAGGATCTGAGATTCTCAATTGAAAAACCTCATCTTTTCAGATATAGGTTTGAAAATACATCAACGGATTTGAGGAAATCATTCAAAGCCATGGCAGTGTGGGAACCGGAATGCGACGGCAGGAGAAGTATTTTCTTCAGAAGTGCCGTTTTAATTGATGGCAAACTTGATACTGCTCTTGAAATTCACCGGTCAGATAATTAAAAAAAATTTATTTGCAGATTTATGAACTCATTTATGGCAAGTCTTTTCATAAAGTGCTAAGAAATTGTATTCTGAATCTCTTATTCGAGGTGTCTAATGAAGTATATATCAATTTTTATTCTTTTAATTCAGTCAGTTATGTTTTCATGCACTCATGAGGAACAAAAGGGGATTGTGTACATTGATGGGTACATTTTGTACGGAGAACCCGATACTTCAACTGAACACCAGGCAGTTGTTTACATTGAAATTGATGCCGGTGGGGGATACGGAAGTGCCTGCACAGGAACTCTCATTACTCCCTACCATGTACTCACAGCAGGACACTGTGCAAGCTCTCCATCAAGTATGCAGGTTCTTTTCGGAAACACTGTGAATGGCGGTTTCTGGGACTCAAGAAATGTAAGTGCTGTTACAGTGCATCCTTCATATGATGAATCTGCACTTACAAATGATATATCAGTACTTACACTGAGCTCCTCAGCTCCATCAAGTGTCACTCCTATACCGCCTCTGCCTCCAGCCAGTGCTATTACAAGCAGTGATGTTAATGTCACTCCTCTTCAGTACGTAGGGTTTGGTGTTACCGAAACCGGTTCCAGTGGTACGAAACTTACAATCACCAGACCGCCGGTTGCTATCTGTGACGGCTCTTCCCAGTGTTCATACAATATTTCAGGTGTGGGATATGTTAATATGCCGCCCTCAACGCTGGGAATAAGGATGGATACCGATGGCGGAATATGTTCCGGTGACAGTGGAGGTCCTGCTTTTGTTACCAGAGGTGGTAGCGAATACGTGGCAGGGGTGTCATCATATGTGCTTCTCAACTCTTATGATGAATGTGATTATTTTGGTGTGAGTACAAAAGTGGATAAATTTTCTTCTTTTATAAATGGGATTACCGGAAGTGATTTTGAGGATTGCTCCAATGGTACTGATGATGATGGAGACGGGGATGTGGATTGCGATGACTCAGACTGTGCCACATCAAGTGACTGCATTATCGATGCCTGTTCTATGAAAACGGATATTTCCTGTGGTGACACAGTTTCAGGGACAACAGTCACTGGAGGGAATGCTTATACAGGTTATCCTGATGTGTGTACAAACGGTTATAGTGAAAGCGGCCCGGAAAATGTTTACAGGGTTGGAGTTCCTTCGGGAACAGTTGTAACTGCCACTTTGAATTTGTCAGGTTCGAGTCTGGATTTGGATCTTTTGCTTATTAAAGGCAGTTGTTCTCCTACATCATGTGTGGATTCATCCTTAAACAATGCTGGAGTTCAGGAATCTCTGACATTTACAACAGATGGTCTTACCAGTTATCTTTTCGTGGAAACTTATGAAAATCCTGGTGCCTATACTCTTACAATAACCTGTCAGGGTACCAGCCCTACAACAGAAGTTTGTGATAATAATATTGACGATGATCTTGATGGTTTGACTGATTGTGATGACCCAAATTGCGAAACAGCGATGAACTGTATAGCTGAAGACATTGAAATCTGTGACAATGGTATTGATGATGATGGTGACAATGCGGTTGACTGTGATGATGCCGATTGCTTCTTTAATCAGGTTTGTACAACTCGTACTGAAATCTGTGATAACTACATCGATGACGATGGAGATATGAAGGCTGACTGTGATGATGCCGACTGTTTCGCTACAGCACTATGCAACAGTGTTAAAGAGGTCTGCGGAAATGGTGTAGATGATGACGGAAATGGTCGGGTTGATTGTGATGATGTGAAATGTATTTCTTCATCGCTTTGTGCTCCCAGAAAAGAAATGTGTATGGACGGAAATGATAACGATGGTGACGGCTTCACTGACTGTGAAGATGCTGACTGTCAGTCCAGTGTATATTGTGAGAATGTAGCCGGTGAGAATTGTTTGAATTATATTGATGATGACGGTGACGGCAAGGTTGATTGTGATGACCCTGATTGCGCTTCTCTTACTTTGTGTTACTACGTTGATGCTTATTCAATGAGTGATACAACATCTGAAGATACAGGATGCTCATGTAATAACGCTGGTGACAACAGGCAAATTGCCGGTAATACACTACTTATGATGTTAGGAGTCTTTCTTTTGCTCTTTCGGAAGTTGTTTTAAGACTCTCTTTCAAGCTTAGTCTGGCTCCCTGTTATTTGCTTTTTTTCTTATTTGTGATAAAAGACAATATATCTCTATCCCGGTTTATTTCGGGTCTAACTTTTTAACAGGAGGATTATTATGAAGAGATTTATGCTTATTGGTTCACTTTTGCTTTCTATGTTTGTAATCAGCTGTGAAGATACTTCGGATGCTGTAATCACATGTGACAATTATGACGCATGGCTTTCAAGCTGTGATAACTGTTCAGTGAGTGTCGCATGTGAAGACAACTATCTTGATCTCCCGGTTGATATCCAGATGGACCTTGATGAATGCAGTGACATCATTGTAAGTGCAGGATGTGCCGACTGGAGTACCACTGTACAGGAATGTGTTGATCTGGGCGTTGATTATCTTGGTGTAGTTTGTACTGTAGATCCATACTGTGGCGATGGAACCTGTGATACTGACGAGGATGAAGAAACATGCCCTGCTGACTGTGTTGTTGCAAGCTATTGTGGTGACGAAACCTGTGATACTGACGAGGATGAAATAAACTGTGCTGAAGACTGCGGTTATATAGTATGTGACTATTATGCTGACTGGCTTGAAGGATGCTATGACGACTGTACAACTGCAACCACATGTCTTGATGAGTATGCATCTTATGCTGAAGACGAAGTTTTACTTGAAGATCTCAGTTTCTGTGCTGAAGCTCTGAGTGTTGAGGCTCTGGAACTTACCTGTAATGATATTTATGTCACTGGAACCACTGATTCCTGTGATTACCTTCTTGAAGAAAATCTTGGCAGTGCTGGTACCTGTACTTTTAAATAGTGAGAAAAAACTTTTCGTTACAGTCACTTCCACATTTTCTGCATCAGATTTAATTTTCAGATAAGAAAAAAAATGTCAGACTTTTATGAATAAATTCATGAAAAATCTCTGTTTCCGGAAAACAAAAAAAATCAGAATTTCCATCCCTGAAATCCAAAAAAAGGTTGTAAATTAAACTCATTCAGGTATATAGATGCACTCTGAACTGAGGATGGTTTCACGAAGTCATTCTGTCAGAAAGATTATTTGTTTGTAATTATTTCATTTATTAGGAGCAATAGAAATGTCATACGCTCATCCGATCGTAGAAAAAATTGAGAAAGATTTTATCAGAAACGACTATCCTGCTTTTCGCGTTGGCGATACAGTTAGAGTTCATGTAAAAGTAAAAGAAGGCAACAGAGACCGTGTTCAGGTCTTCGAAGGTGTTGTTATAAAGAGACGTAACGGCGGAAACAGATCCACTTTTACAGTTCGTAAAATGTCCTATGGCGTTGGTGTAGAGAGAATTTTCCCGGTATCCAGCCCTGTTATAGAAAAAGTGGAACTGGGAATGCGTGGTAGAGTGAGAAGAGCTAAACTCTATTACCTTCGTGCTCTCAGAGGTCGTGCAGCAAGAATCCGCGAAAAAACCTTCAAACGCTAATTTTTCTTCGGGAAATTCAATTAAATCGTGTCTGAGTATGTGGTGGCTTTGTATCCTGATGGTTCGGGAGCTGTTGGTGCAGGTCTCATTTTGGATGGGCCGGACAAAATGGGTGTATTTTCGATTCTTGATTCCGGCGGTTCAAAAAAGCGCCTGACTGAATCCAGAATTGAGGAACGTCTTCCACATTCTGTTATTTCAAGAAACGATGATTTGTCTCATCTTCATGTGCTTGTGGAAAAATCACAGGAGTTGAGAGAGTTCATTTCCACATCTGATTTATATGAGATGGTTCAATCGGAATATACTGAAACTGATACCTGTTTTCTGAGGGATCTTGTTTTTGATACAGGGGATAATGCTTCGACTCTGGCGGTGTTTATAGCTCTCTGGGATGAAAATATTTACTTTAAGAGGAAAAAAGGTACCTGGGAAGTAAGAAAGCCTGAATCAGTTGAGCAGATTATACTTCAAAAAAAACAACTGACCGAAAAAGAAAATGCCCAAAAGGATGTGATCGGTATTTTCAAACTGCTTATATTTGATAGTAATCTTGATAATAATCAGGAAAAAAATCTAATAGGGGAGCTTCAGAGCCCGAAGTATTTTAGCATTATCCAGCAGTTAAAACAGTATGCTGTTTTTCGTGAAGACTGCAGTTATCAAAAGAGTTTTGGGGATTTTGTTCAGTTGCTTCTTGAAAGCTGTTCAATAGGTCATGGTAATCCCTATAACGGTATAAACTATCTTCTGAGAAAAGGGGGTATAATTGGAGAGTTTGAGAATACGGATCTTGTGAGATATGGTATCCGGGAAGATTTTCAGTGGAATGAATGTCAGAAAATTCAGACAATTGAATTCAATGAATGTACTGATTTGACTGATCTTTACACTGTTACGATTGATGATGAGGAAACCCGGGATATTGATGATGCTCTAAGCTGTAAAGTAAGTGGAGAGAATTTTTTAATTTATGTTCATATTGCAGATCCGGGTTATTTTAATCTTCTGTTTCCCGATCTGGAAATTGAGGTCATTGAAAGGGGTACTTCTCTCTATCTTCCCGAAAAGGTTATAAATATGTACCCCGGTTGTATCAGTGAGGATCTTGCCTCACTGCTTGAGGGAAAAAACCGTAGAGCCCTGACTTTCAAATGTGTACTGAATGCAGACAGTGATGTGTCAGATATTGAGATTTTCAACTCGATTATTAATACAGATAAAAAATTATCATATGATGAAGTAGACTCAATGATAATGAAAAACACAGCTCCCGTATTGATTAATGATCTTCTGAAAGTTTCTGAAATACTGTCAAATAAAAGAACTAAAAACGGGGCTTTTGCCATAAATCTGCCTGAGTTAAAAATAAAATCCGACGCTGATGGTATCGTTGCTGTAAAATTAATCAATGAGGAATCTCCGTCAAGAAAACTTGTCTCAGAATTAATGATACTGGCAAATATGATTGCAGGCAGATTCTGTTCTGATAATTCAATTCCGGTTGTCTATAGAGTGCAGCCACCTCCCTCAATTGTACTTAATTCTGTTTCCGGTCTTGTTGAATCATATGAATCGTTAAAATTTATAAAAAAAGGTGAGTATACAGTTCACCCCGGTCGTCATCATGGACTCGGTGTTGATAATTATCTTCAGGTAACAAGTCCCATAAGACGTGGTGTTGATCTTGTAGCCCACCGGCAGATTAAAGCTTTTTTATATAAAAGCCATGATATTATGGATGAATCAACGGTAAGTGTTCTTCATGGAAAAATTCAGGCTGCCGTAACCCAGGGGTCTATTGTGGAAAAGAATTCAGAGACAGCCGCGGTATTCCGGTATCTGGAGCAAAATGATAAGATGATATATACCGGAACAGTGATTGAGCTGTTTTCTGATGGCAACAAGGGCATGGTTCATATTCATGAAATCGCCAGAAAATTTATGGTTTTTTTCAAAGGTGAAGCAAAAAAAGGTGATAAAGTACGGTTGAAAATAAAAAAAGTTGATTTTTTAAGAGAAACTGTAAATTTTGTACATGAATCAGATGTCTGAAAAATCCGTACATTTATCAGGAAACGCTCTGTTTAAGTATAGCGCAGGTATTTTTTTTGTATCTGTATTTGCTTTTTCTCTGGTTGCATGGTCAAGGATGGGAAAGGCTTCCTCAAATAATCATTTTGCATATCTTGCTCAAAACTGGTTACAAGGTCAGTTGAATATGACCGGGAGACCACCCCATGGAAACGACTGGGCCAGAGTCACTATTTTACATCTAAAAAATAGTGAAAAATTAAAGGGACGATTTGTGGGTTCCGGAAAAAATAAAAAATTTAAAACCACCAGAGGTAGACTGGTGAAAGTCAGCAACCAGGACATCGGGAGAGTCTCATATAAGTGGTATGTCAGTTTTCCTCCTGCACCTGCGCTGCTTATGCTTCCATTTGTCAAAGCTTTTGGCATTAACGCCAATGATGTAATCCTTACTATAATACTCTCAGGTATTACACTGGTTTTTTTCTTTCTGGTTCTTATAGAATCACGGGTTAAGGGATATCATGAGCGCTCACTGAATGAAAGTCTTTTCCTCACTTCAGTTCTGGGGTTTGGTACAGTATATTTTTTCAGTTCTGTAAGGGGAGAGGTCTGGTTTACTGCTCATATTACCGGTTTGTTTTTTCTGACTGTTTTTTTATGGAGTTTTTTCAGAAAAAATCATCTTCTGGCAGGCATCGCCCTGGGATTTGCATTTTTATCCAGAACTCCAATGCTTTTTGCAGGTCTGTTGTATCCATTCAGTATGTATCAGGAAAATGGAATTTCTAAATGGAAGGAGGATTTACAAAAACTGATACTTTTTTCCATTCCTGTTATTATTTCCATTTTACTGGCAGTGGTTCATAATTATCTGCGATTTGATAATGCATTTGAATTCGGGCACAATTATCTGAACATCAGATGGCAGGGCAGAATTCAAAAATATGGTCTTTTCAACTACGAATATTTATCCAGAAACCTCAGTGTGGCACTTACTTTGCTCCCTCGAATTACATTTTCAAAACCTTGGATCCAGATCAGTCCTCATGGTATGGCGCTCTGGATTACAACACCCGTTTTCTTTTATCTGTTTAAATCTGATTTGAAAAAGCGATTTGTAATTCCGATGCTTGTTGTTTCCGGCATAATGGCAGTTATGGTACTTTCCTATCAGAACAGCGGCTTTGTGCAGTTTGGTTATAGATTTAGTCTTGATTTTACAGTCTTTTTGCTACTGATTATGGCGTTTTCCAGATTCAAATTTACAAAGCTTTTTTATACTCTCGCCATATTGGGTATGCTGATAAATCTTTTCGGTGCGGTTACTTTTTCACGATTTATGATGTTTTATCCCAGAGGAAGTTTTTTGTTTTTCACAACCTGAAGAATATATGGGGTTTTAATCCCAGGGGAAGATGTAATTGTCAAGGCTGCATTCTTTTCGCATGATATCAAGCTCAACTGAAAGATTTGAATTTATTGGGACGCCTGTTTTGCTTCTTTCAAGCCACATAAGATGTTCTTTCTCTCCGGCAGTGTATATTCTCTCCTGCCCCGGAGCTTTATCAGAATTTCTCAACTGTCGTAAAATACTACCTGCAGTAGCCTTAAAAATCGGCAGTGGAATAAAATTCTCAATATTGATGGCCATGAAAAAATGTCCAAGTTTGTATGGAACAGGTTTACCGTTTTCAAATCCCAGAAGCTGTTTCATATAACTGCCGTTTGAAAGTGCACTGCTCAGAATTTCCACAAATGTTGCATATCCATATCCTTTATGTCCCCCGGTTTCTTCACCCATACCGCCTAGAGCTACGAGAGCAGCATCTCCACTAACAAGATCCTTCAGAATCTGTTGAGTATCAGTTCTATAGTTTCCACTTCTGTCAATTACCCAACCTTCTGGAATATCCTTTTCTGCTCTTGAATAAACCTCAATTTTTCCCCTCTGGCTTACACTCGTTGCAGCATCGAGAATAAAAGGAAAATCCTCATCAGTAGGACATCCTAGAGCCAGAGGATTGGTTCCAAGCATATTTTCAACACCAAAAGTTGGTGCAATAGAGGGTCTGGCGTTTGTTCCCGTTATTCCAATCATTCCGGCCTCTGCTGCCATAAGCAGATAGTACCCGCATATTCCGTAATGTGTGCTGTTACGGACTGCTGTCATGCCAAGGCCGTTTGTCTTAGCCTTTTCAATAGCCATTTCCATAGCCCGTGTGGAGATTACATGCCCCATACCATGATTGCCATCTATAACTGCAGTAGTGGGTGTCTCCGAAACTATTTCAAATTTTGTTACAGGGGATTGAATTCCCTTTTTTATGCGGTCGTAATATATTGTTTTCATACGGCCTATGCCGTGGCTTTCAATTCCACGTTTATCACTTGTAATGAGCACTCTTGCACAAACTTCGGCTTCATTTTTTGGAACGCCGCACGAACTGAACACGTCTGACATAAACTTTTCAAGGGTTTCAAAATCGATTTTCCAGATTTTCTCTTCCATGGATATATCTCCTTCTTAATGAGCGTATTGTATAATTTCCAAAAAAATCTGAAAGGGATTACTTTTGAAAACCAGTACTATTTGATGTTATTAGAATTTCCGACTGCAGTATAAACAATCAACATGGAAGTATCTTCAGAATAAGTTGTTTTTATGGGAATTTTAAAGAATAACTGACATGCAAAAGACTTTTGTGTTGTTATGTATTGCACAATATAGTATTTTCACTCCTGTTGTAACTTTTTTGTCATATTGTTATTTATGAATTGGTAAAAATGGTCATTGGTACAATAATTACAATGGCATAACGCAATTGAGAAGGTATAAAATGAGTGATTCCGAAGGAGCAAAATCCTCGGGGGGATTATTCTCTTCATTTCCCGCAAATTTCTGGATTGTAAATGTAATGGAGCTTTTTGAAAGAGGCGCCTACTACGGAATGAATAGTGTTCTGGCGGTATATCTTTCATCAAAGGATGGTTTGGGGTTCAGGGAAGACAGAGTGGGTTTTCTTCAGGGGCTCATATACGCAATGACATACATATTGCCCATACTTGGAGGGGCTCTTGCAGACAGATATGGATACAGGCGGATGCTACTGTTTGCATTTTCATTTATAAGCTGTGGATATGCCATGACCTCTCAGGTCACTTCCTACTGGCTTATTTTTGCCACTCTGGGCCTTATGGCGATGGGTAGTGGCCTTTTTAAGCCAATTATCAGTGGTACTATAGCCAGAACAACAAATGAAAAAAACAGCGGTTTCGGGTTCGGTGTTTATTACTGGATGATAAATCTTGGTGCGTTAATTGCACCTCTGGTGGTTTACTATCTGAGGAAATATTCATGGAATTATGTTTTTATTTTTTCCGGGCTGCTGACTCTTTCTATGCTTATTCCCACCATTTTCTTCTACCGGGATCCGCCCAAGCCAAAAAGTACTAAAAAACTCAGTGAAGTTCTCGGCGATGCTCTTGTTGTTCTATCAGACAGCAGATTCATGCTTATGATCTTCATTTATTCCACTTTCTGGATTCTGTATTTCCAGAATTTCGGTACTGTTCTATGGTATCTGAGGGATTTTGTTGATCCAACTCCGTTTAATAAGTTTTTCCAGTCTACTTTTGGAATAAAGTACAGTTTTTCACCGGAGCACGTAACTGTCATTAATGCAGGGACAATTGTTCTTCTTCAGGTTTTGATTTCATTTATTACCAAAAGATTCAAGGCATTGCCGACAATGATGGTGGGTATGGCCATAGGTGCTTTGGGTTTTTTCTTTCTAGCCTTAAGTCAAAATGTTTGGATTTTCATTCTTGGAATTGCCATTTTCTCTATTGGAGAAATGACGTGTCACCCAAAATATGTAAGTTACATTGGGTTGATTGCACCTCAGGAGAAGAAGGCCACTTATATGGGGTACGCATTTCTCTATGGCGTGATAGGAAGTCTTATCGGATCAAATCTTGGTGGAGAAATGTATACCAGGTTCATGAGTCCCCTTGTGGGAAAAACTGGAATTTCTTCATCATTAAGGAACTTCTGGCTGGTGTTTGGAGTTCTTGGTCTTTTCAGTATGGGGGGATTATTCCTTTTTAATTATTTTTTTGGAGTGAATTCGGAAAAAACAAGATCCAGAGCCAAGAAAGCCCTCGTAGTTGTTTACGGTATTTTTATATCCACAGCGGTTTATTTTGTAATAAGTCAGATTATTGGCGGAAAACTAATTCCTAAAACCCTTATTCAAAGTATCATACTTCTTACTCTTGGTGTTCTGGGTATAAGGGCTATTCTTCGAAAAGACGAAAATTCGTAAATTTTCTGAGTTCTGTTTCCATAAAAAATTAAAAATTCAGGCCTTCAGGTGCAACTTTTTTGCTGATCACAGGAGAATTGTTTATGGAGGTATTAAATGAGGATTACTGAATTGCCCAAAATAGGTTTTAAACGACAGGACTATCAATCCAGCATAACGCCCGGAGTAAAACGGGATAATTTACCAATAGAACATCGTTCATTTGGTCCTTTAAGGCCCGCAAAGGGAATTTTACAAAAAGAGGAAAGGTTAGCTCTTGAAAAGTTTGCAAAGAATTTTCTTGAAAAGGAAAAACTGCTGTCTGACTATATGAAAAAGATCCAGTCAGGCAATAGCCTGGATATGAAGGATTTAATAGTTGTACAGGAACTGATGCTTGGTAATATGAGGCAGATTGAGTTATTCATGAGGATGTTTCAAAGTTTGACAACTACGCTAAAAACTTTGCAACAACAGGGAATTTGATTAGTATTCCCACCTGATGTAAAATTACCTGATTTCCGAAAGGTGGTGAGATGGAACAAATATTTCTGGCAAAGGCACAGACTATTAATCTGGTTGATATGATACTTAATTCCAGAGGAATGGTTCTTGTTGATCTTATTGTTCTCTTCGCATTCAGTATAGTTACATGGTATGCTATTGTTTACAAAGGAATATTCTATTACAGGGCATTGAAGTCCAATAAAGTTTTTTTGGATGCTTTTTGGGGGGGTGGAAATCTTGATCAGATATATAAAGTAGCAGAGGAGAATCCACGAGGTCCCATAAGTCAGGTTTTTATTGCCGGTTATAAGGAACTGGCCAGACTGAAATCCAGAAACAGGGAGCAGGGAGATGATAGAGGGGATCTTCAGAATCTTGAGAGAGCTCTTAAAAAATCAGCAATGGTTGAGATTACCCGGCTTGAGGGTATGCTTCCGGTAATGGCAACTATCAGTGCAACAGCACCATTTCTTGGTCTTTTCGGAACAGTTTGGGGAATCATGGTTTCCTTCAGTGCCATAGGGATCACTGGTAATACAACTCTGGCGACTGTTGCTCCCGGTATAGTTGATGCGCTTGTTACAACGGCTCTGGGACTTATTGCGGCTATTCCGGCAACAATAGCCTATAATTATTTTCTTCGGAAAGTAAGATTACATGTGGCTGACATGGAAACGTTTGCAAACGACTTTTTGAATATTGCCCAGAGAAAGTTTTTTCAATAAGAGGAAGCTATGAATCTTAATTATGACCCTAGTTCCAGGCCAATTGCCGATATGAATTTGACTCCCCTTATTGATGTTATGATGGTTCTAATGATTATTTTTATGGTTACCAGTCCCGTTGAACCTGCAGGAATTAATCTGGAACTTCCTGAGACAAAAGGGGCTCCTGTGCCGGGGAATCGTGACAAGTTAACAATTTTTATGGGGTTTGATGAAAAGGTTGTATTAACAATGGGTGAAGGGAAAAGGATTGAAACAGATTTGAACGGTTTGGAGGGTACACTAAAGTCCGCTTTTCCCGGTACGAACGAAGCCAATGTACGTGCTGACAAAAATCTGAAGTACCAGAAAGTGATGGAATTACTTGTTGCCGTGAGGAAAGCCGGTATAAAAGGAATAGGTCTTATGACTTCTACAAAGCCTGATGGTGAGAAAAAATGACTGCATCGGTTCTTGACAGGCCAAAATATGAGCATCTGACCAGTGCGGTAATCGCAATAGCAATCCATATTCTTGCTGTACTGTGGATGATTTTATTTTCTTCTGCTGAAAAAAAACCGAAAAATCCAATCGAAAACCCTTTGCCTGTAAGTATTATAACTGAGAGGGAACCGGAAAATTTGCCGTCCCCTGAAAAAACTGAAAAAACTGAAAAGATTAAAAAAGAAAAAAAAATAATTAAGCATAATCCCAGACCCACTATAACCAGAAAAACACATAAGAAAAATCCTGAAAAAATGCCTCATGCAGAAGATACCGATTGCAGTCTTTTTGATGAAAGCTCGTGTTCGCCATGTCTGGCTGAAGCAAAGATTTGTGCCAAATGCTGTTCAAAAAATACTGATGATTCCAAAGGTACTCCGGGAGAAACAAACAATAACACAACTGAAAAAAAATCAGGATGCCCTAATCCTCCGTGTGAAAAAGAGGATCCCTGTACGGCACAAGCTTTGACAGAAATGAAATCCACTTTCTGCCCGGGGGTGAGACAGGCTGTATACAGCCAACTGGGTAGAATAACGCTTTCTTTCGGGGGGGATACCTTTCTTGCTGCCACTATAAGTGTCAGAGTGGATTCAAGTGGGAGTGTAAGATTGCACGGATTTTTGAAAAAAAGTGGAAATACCACTTTTGATAATGCTATTCAAAAGGCCGTCAGCAGAACTCTCAGAGTACTACCTTCATCTAGGGTAAGTGCCTGTGCGGTTTCAAGAGGATGCGTTTTTCCTGTTACCATTGGTGCGCGGAAAGTTAAAAAAACCGAATCAATTATTAAACTAAATAGTAGTTCAGATATGAAATCAGATAAATCGGATTTAAAATCTGGCTCTATTCAGAGTGCGAAGGATAAAAAATGAAATATTTGACCTCTTTCCTTTTTATTTTTGCTGTGTCATTTTCTCCCAAAGTCAGGGCTGTTCAGTGTCCAATTCCCAATTGTCCAGCAGGACAGCTTTGTTTTTGTCCACCCCCCCCTCCCCATTATCTGGTCCTGGATTTTAAGACGGGAAATCTGGATACCAAGGCCAGGAAAATACTTGTGGAACATATGACTAATAATTTTGATATGACTGCAATATTTAAATTAAAGAAATCATATAAACCTCGTGGATATAAATCATCAACTCCTGTGGATCAGATACCCAGATGGTCAGTGATAAAAATTGATGCTTTGAAAAATGGCACAGGAATTGATTTCAGAATTGAATATCATGAGCGTTTTCCTTCTCATTCCAGAAAAAGTATTTTGAAATGGAAAACTAACTTAAAAATCAGACATCAGAATGAAACAACATTAAGAAATGCCCTTGATGCAATTTCTAATCAGTGTATGGCAAAGATACTGGGACGAAAATTTGATGCGTTTGGTAGCCGTCTGGCCTATGTGGAAACTTTGAGTGTAGGCAAGTCAGTAATCAGAGTATCCGCAGTAAACGGTAAGTCATACAAAACAGCAGGCTCTTATGGAAAACTTCTTAGTTTTTCACGAAGTCTCAACAAGGAACCAGCCTGGAGTAATGGTAACCGGTACATCGTTTTTACTTCTCACATAAGGTATAACCCTGATTTGTACATTGTTAAGAGTGATGGTTCAAAAAGTCCTCATCGAATCAGTGCAAGAAAAGGTATGAATCATGCCGCAGCATTCAGTCCTGATAATACAAGGCTGGCACTTACAATGGATTATAAGGGAAATCCAGATATATATCTTCTGCATTCGGAGTTTAATTCCACAAGAAAATGGAGAGTTGCAAAGAAACTTACCAAACACCACAATATAGATACATCCCCGGTCTTTTCCCCTGATGGGAAAAAAATAGCATTCGTAAGTGCCAGAAGGGGAAATGCTCAGATATACATCAAGCATCTGAGTACTGGAAAAATTACACGTTTGTTAAGCACATCGAACAGAACATTCACTCCTAAATGGTGTAAATCGGGAAATCGTGAATATATTGCATTTACACAACTGGTAGGTAATCGTAGTGTAATTTATATCTACAATGTTTTAACACGAGCAGGCTGGCAGGCAACATCCACAAGCGCTCCGAATGCCGAGAATCCCACCTGGAGCCCGCATTGCAACCTTCTGGCCTATGAAAGTGCAGGTAGTAAAACAGCTGCAGCAGGTATTCGCTTAAGTCCAGTTCAAGGTGGAAGTTCGAGACTTGTATTGTCTGGAAAGTTGTCTATGCCTGCATGGGAAACGAAAAAAAAGTAGAAATAATTGAAACAAGGGCTTGACAACTTTAAAAACTGGAATAATCCTAGATGTCAAGGTTTGAAGAAACTAATACAAATTAACTCAGGATTATCACGGTAATTAATCACATTACCTTTATAACCCATTTTCATCTGCTATTTATAGCAGGACGTGAGGAGAAATAATGACCAAGACTGAACTCATCGACAAAATTACCAAAGCAAAAGCAATGTCAGGTATCACCAAAAAACAGGTTGGTGTAATTGTTGACGCACTTTTTGAAGAATTAGGAACTTTCTTCATTAAAACCAAACCCACCAAGACCACTGATCCTAAACTGACATATCCTGGATTTGGTACTTTCAAAAAGAAAAAACGTAATGCCAAAAGAGGACGTAATCCTCAGACAAATGAAGAAATTAAAATTCCTGAGCATTACACAATTACTTTCACTCCCAGTTCAATCCTCAAAGGCAAAATGAATCCTGTTAAAAAAGGTAAGAAATAATTTTTCTGCCCCTTTCTTATTAATACTTTCACATTAAATAAACATTAAACGGTTTTCTGCATTTATATGTGGATGACGATTCCTGTTATCATGATGATTTTAGGGAATCTGCGGCATAGGGGCCTAAAAGGGATAAGGCTCCTGTCGCCACAAAAATGCCATAAAAAAGTGCTGTATAAATTCCATGGTTATAAAGAATCAGTAGACCGGCAAACATTACTGAGGATACTGAAGTCATAACTATGGAAACATTTCTTGCATGTTTCGAACCTTCAGTAATTTTTGTCCACCAGACAAACTGACCACAGGAAACATAGGCACTAAGAGACAGTAAAAGTATGTTTTGTCTCCCAAAGATCAGGTAAATAATGAGAAAAATCAGAGTGTGAATAACCGGAAAAACCTCAGGGAGAATATTATCTGAAGTAACCGGAACCATTGAGGAGCTTGAATTACTGAGAGTGTCTTCATAATTTAACACAGCAAGATAATACACAACCCATAAAACAAGAACAGTTATGAGCTTCAGGTTTCCGGATTCAGGTCTCGTAATCAAAAGCATTGCAATCGAAAATGGCCATAGAAAAATTCTCACAAAGTGGTTGAATTTCAGATCAATAACAAGCCATGGAAAAACAATGAATGGAGAAAAGTCGTACCATGACAACCCTGAACCGGTGACAATGGCCATCCATAATGTGAATGAGGTGAGAGTAACAAATAAATTCCAGCTCATGGAAGGATTTTATCCGATGGATATAAGGTGCACAAGAAGTAAAACAACGATTTCATATATGTTCATAAAGTGATTTTTATCCGGTTATAAAAATCTCCTCCTGTGAAGATAATCCGGTGTTAAGAAACCCGTGTATATTTGTATTCAACTCAATGTTGGATTATATTCAATCCCCATGATTATGATTTTTTATACAGTTTTTACTATGATGTTTTCCTCGGGATCTGCATTTATACCCGGGAGTGATTACAAAACCAGACTTAAACCACACCGTAACGGGAGAATATGGGTGCGGGGTGGACCTCTTCCGGATGTTCGGATAAGCGATTCAATGCGGGCCCTTTTACTAATGGAAGAAGCACTTTACCCTGTAAAAATTAATAATCCAAACCCCGTTTCCGTTCGTCATGAGAAAATACCTGAAGAACTTTCCTGGCTCAAAGGAATGAAATATCCTGATATACCAGTGTATTTTGACAAAACAGTAGTTTATTATCTCAAATATTTTAAAAACACAGCAGGAGGCAGAGCAACGATTAAGGACTGGATTGAAAAGTCATATAGATATCGGGACATGATTAAAACAATTATTAAAAGAGAAAAACTTCCCGAAATTTTATTATATATTGCTATGATTGAAAGTGGTTACGAAAAAACCACAAGAAGCTGGGCAGGGGCAACAGGTCTCTGGCAGATAATGAAAAGTGGTTCAAAAATTTATGGACTGGAACTGAATTTCTGGATAGATCAACGCTACAACCCTGAACTCAGTACTCTTGCAGTGGTGGATTATTTCAGGGATTTATATTACAGATTTAAAGACTGGCATCTGGCTCTTGCAGCATATAATTGTGGGTATGGCAGAATGCTTCAGTCCATGAGACGTTACAATACAAACAGTTTCTGGAAATTAAAAAAATATGAAAATGCATTACCCAGAGAAACACGTTTGTATATTCCCAAACTTCTGGCTGTCGCGATTGCTGATTTAAATCGTGATAAATTTAATCTGGGAAAATTGAACTGCGTAACACCTTATAATTTTAGGGAAATTTACTTGCCTGGTGGAGTACATTTATCAAGGGTTGCTTCCGTAACAGGATATTCCCTAAAAAAACTTCAGTTTCTCAACAGGGAATACACAAGGAAAAGGTTACCTCCAGGGAATAAGGCTTATCCTGTAAGGCTTCCTGTTGATAAAAAAACAGAAACAGCAATAAAATTGTTAAGAAAATACAGGGCGTGGGGAAACTACAGGAAATATGTAGTGCAGTTTGGAGACAGTGTTCAATCAATAAGCAGTTCCTTTGGAGTCAGTATTTCAAAAATAAAGAAGTTAAACAACCTTGATATTAATGAACCCCTTAAAGCTGGTGTGAACCTTATCCTTCCTGAAAATTCGTCAAGAAAGACGGTTTCAGTGAAAGATATTCCAAATGTTAATGTACCATCAAAAATAGATGCTCCGCATGGATTAAAACGTTATTTTTACAGGACTTCTTCGGGAGATACGGTGAAAGCAGTGTCAAAAGGTTTGGGTGTCAGTACTGAAAATCTGCTGAAATGGAATTTTCTTCTGCCTGATGTGCCACTAACTAAAAACATGTATTTACAGGTGTTCCTGAATAAAAAAACTGTTCCATCTCTTCTGGAGGAGCACGACGTCAAAATGAGGGTAATTGACAGTGACCAGTTTCACTCTCATTATCTTAAAAAGATTAAAAAGGTGCGAATCACTTACAGGGTAAGAAAAGGGGATACTCTCAAGTCAATTGCAAAAAGGTTTAAATCCAGAATCTCATACATAAGATCAGTGAATCACAGTTCCTTAAGAAAGATAAAGTCTGGAGATATCATTATAGTGTATTCAGACATTAAACGGGCCACTGGATATACTTCAAAAAAAGCTAAAAAGAATCCTGATAAAAAGCAAAAACCTTCAGTAAATACAGAAAAAAATATCCAGATAAAGAAAGAATTGAATACCACAATTCCTTTCAACAAAAAAACGGGGAGTGGAGAGAAAAAAAATATCAGGTATCCAAGTGAATAGAATAAAGCCCAATCAGGTAAGCGACTCTGTAGAAAATCGGGAATGGATTGAACCGGGGTACTTTAAAATGACTGGAAAAGTATGGAATGGGAAAAAAAATACTGACAGATAAGGTAGAAATGGAAGTTTACAATCAGGGTATTGATGAAGCCGGTAGAGGTTGTCTTGTGGGACCGATGTTCATTTCCCTTGTGGTTGTACAAAATAGAGCCGTATTTGACCAGCTTCATCTGGATGATTCAAAAAAGTTTGGTTCGTCATTAAACGGAATGAAAAAAAGAAAAGTACTATATGAAGAGATACTAACTTGCTGCGATGTTTACATATCTGAAATTTCAAGTAGTAGGATTGATCGGGAGGTCATTTGTGGTGCTGGATTGAATGTGCTTGAAAGAACAGGAGCATCTGCTTTACTCAGTATGGTAAATACAGCATGCAACGATAAATCACTATGTATGGCAGATGGTAAAAATATTTTTTCTCCATTATCGTTGACTTTTTCCCATGTCAGATCTGAAAATAAAGCTGATTCATTATATCCAGCGACAATGGCTGCTTCAATCTGTGCCAAGCATAGAAGAGATTTATGGGTAAAAAAGTATTATTCTTCTATTAGTAAATCCATTGGTTACTACCCTTCAGGTGGGGGCTATGTAAACCAGGGAACTTTGCAATTTATCAACAATTATAAAGAATTAACGGGAGCGTATCCGGTTCATATGAGAAAATCATGGAAATTAAAAAAATATTCCGGTGAGCAGTTATCATTTGATTTTTGATGTAATCACCTTTTTTTAACTTATTAGCTAAAATGAAAGTTCGATTCCAAGACCTATCTGATGCGTAATCCTGTTATAAACACCTGCAGCGGTGGGCATTGCCTTGCCTGCGTAAGTATCACGACAGGCCTGTGACCATACCACATCGATGTGATTGTCAAGACAAATTATTGCCAGAGAAGGATCATATCCGGATTTTGAAACATCAGTTTCAAACATATAACTCACAGCGTATCCAAGACGGATACTCATGTTACTGAATACTTTAAAAGTGGAACTTAGCAGAAGTTCCACACTGTGATTATCAACAACTGAAGGATTCACCCATGAAAGGGGGGTAGAGGGTGGAAGATATCGTAATGAAGTGATAAAACTGAAGCCCCTCAGTCCTGTATAAAACATTGTTAACTGTGGGGTTATTGTGTCCTGAAAACCACGATATGAAGAAATATTCAGATCCCAGTTTGTGAGACTTGAGTTGGTGAAATCATTTCCGGATAATAAAATCTTCATGGATTTATGAGTGCTCCAACGGGTCCATGTCAGTGTAAAATCACCTTCCCAGTATCTGGATAGCTTTATTTTCGCTCCAAGGTTATACGAGTCCGGGAAAGAAGTGGTTAGTTGAGCATCTCCATTTAAAGTTGTAAATCCTTCTCCATCCACATACCTGGTAATGCTTCCACTACCAGTGGTCCTCACACCTGTTGAATCAATACCGCGTATTTTACTTCTGTATGAGCCACCTACAGTCAACCATTTTTTTACAAGCCAGTAAAATCCCACACTGAACCCGAAATTATTATCGTCACTGTCTACAATTACTTTTTCATCAGCATATCCTCCGGTCTCATAGGCTTCCAGTACTCCATCAGGGGTTGTTCCCCTAAGATACCTGTCTCTGATTACATCCATGTGTATTTTGGAGTAAACATAACTGAGGCCAAATCCGATATGGAATTTTTTATGAAGTTTTAAGGAAACCACACTGCTGATAAACAGATTCATGAGTTTTCTTTCCACCAGGTGATACTTTAGTGGTTCAGGTACATCAGAGATATCCTGTTGAAGGGGAGAAAAAACTGCAATACCAAGTGTGATACGATCCATCCCGAAATCGGTTGTGATTCCGCCGAAAAAGTCCCAGATATTATTACTGTAGCTGCCAGAACTGAAGAACTTATCGGGGGTTGCAGATGTGTTTCCTGTTAAAGTTGAAATGGGATATCTTGAAGCAGTGCTGGTCTGAAAATTCGGGCTGAAAGACAAAGATATAGAAGTGCCCTTTATTTTACCAATGGCGGCAGGGTTGAAATAAATTCCGGAAACTTTATTGTCAGTTGGTATGCCTGGATCAATACCTCCCATGAAACGTGGTAAAAAAGAGTCTGCAGATGCTCTACTTGGCACCATACACAGGATAATCATAAAATAGATTTTCAGCATAATTCATTTTCCAGAGGGAACCATATTTTGATGCACGTGCCTTCACCCTCTTTGGAGGCAATAAAAAAGTCCCCTCCCAGTTCCATTGCTCTTTCCTTAAGATGAAGCATTCCGTAGTGTCCCTCACGGAGAATTTCTCCGCTGATACCCTTGCCATCATCTGTAATGGTTAGTTGTATTCCTTCTTTATGTCCTTTATTAATACTTTCAATATCTTCGATCCATTGCGGGATTTCAGTCAGTTTATCTATATTTACAGATACTGCTTTTGCTCTGGCATGCTTTCCTGCATTTGTGAGTGTTTCCTGGACTATACGATAAATGTTCAGCTGTTTTCGTGCACTCAGATTAAGATCCTCTCCCGGTGCATCGAAATCAACCTGATATTTCCAGATTTCAGCCATGTTGTGAATAAGTTCATCAAGAGAATTTCCCAAATCGAAATCCTCTCTCATTATTCTTACAGTTCTTCTGAGTTCATCAAGAGCAAGGGCACTTCTGGAATGCAGAAGTTCTATTTCATCCTTTAGTTCTCTTTCCTCTGATATTTCAGAAATGAATTCAGCCTGTATTTTCAAAGCACTGAGCATGGCACCAAGACCATCATGCATCTCACGGGCTATTCTCTGTCGTTCATCAACCAGATCCATACGTCTTTTCTCCCGCTCAAGGGATACGGCTTCTCTGAATCTTGCATTTTCCTGTAAATCAAAGAACACAACAACATAGACAATAATAAGGTCAAGAGCGCTGTACCACAGCAATAGCAAAAGATCTCTCCCGGGAATTTCAGTACCCATCAACTGTGTAACCTTTGCCATTGCAGGAAGAAGTAACAGTGGAGGGAGTATTGCGAGAGGGTGAGGATATAAAATAGCAAAAAAAACTGCGTAGACTATATGTCCCGCCATAAGTGGACTTGCCAGCCCTCCTGTTACTATTATTAGGGACGCGAGCACCATGATATCAATGCACAAAGTGATAAAATAAACTATTTTATCCCACCGGTGCCCTATCCACAGAAAACTTACAACATGTCCTGTGAGAATAAGTATATAAAAAAACAGACCCTTTGAAAGAAAAGGAACAATGGTCTGTGACCATTTTGGAATAAACAGAAACAGGATACCAAGTCCATCCAGAAAAAGTCGGGCATAGATCATCGATCTTGCACGACTTGCAAACTGATCCCTTCTGGGGAATTCCCCTGATGTGGGACTTTTATTTGCAGAAGATTTGAAAAACTTACCTGATAAATCCATCTGAGTAATAAATAGCATTTTAAGAGTTTCTTTACAATTGTCATAAACTGCCATGTTACATATAGATTGCACAGTTTATTTCAATCTGCTATTTTTCGGTCAGGAAAAACATGGAGGTGTTTGAATGATTAAAAAGTTATCTGTTTTAATGACTTTACTGATGCTCTCAGGAAGTGTTTTCGCATTAGGATGCGGTGGCGAAAAGCACAAGGACAAACATTACAAAAAGCATAAAAAGCACAAAGAACACAAGGAATACAAGAAACATAAAAAGCATAAAAAACATAAGGAATTTAAGGCAAAAGCACCGGAAGTTACCTTTGAAAATGCAAAAAAATCAGTGGGTGACCTCACAAAATTTGTTTTCAGAGCAGCCTTTGACAAGGATTTTGATAAAGTAAAGAAAATTGTTCTCACCGAAGAAGAAGGCAAAGCTTTTGCAAAACCTGATTTCTTTAAAAAATATGTAAACAGTGAGAAAATGACAGAGAAATTTTCAATGTGGAAGGAAAATGCTTCCAAATCGAAATTCCTTAAAGTTAAGACCGATGATAAGGAAAAATTCACTTTCAAACCTGGTGATAAAAACGAAAAATTCAAGGAATTGATCGAGAACATTACAAAGGAAGTTACAGTATGGCAGGCTAAGGTAATAGCTAAAATGAAAGACAAAAAACTTCTCAAATGTTCACTGGTGGCTCTTAAGCTCAAGGATGATGACTGGCGTCTGATCAGGGTTAAGGACTGCAAAATAACTGATAAAAAGAAAAAAGCTAAAGAATAACTCGGGAGTGTTTATCATTTTCCCTTCATCCTCTTTTTCTCCCCTTTATATCAGTTTGTTTTAGATTGTTGTAATTCAGCTTTTTTTTGTTAGAATCCACTTCTGTCTGTTTTCACAGGAGTAAATAAATGACTGAAAATATCGATAATCCCGGGATTGCCCTTGTAAACAAGTATCTGAAAAAATTTGGAGAATCAATGGGTAAGACATTCAGACCCTTTGATGAAAATGGTTATACTTTTGTGCAAAAAGGCAGTGCAAGAGTTACCATTAATGTGTTTGAAAGCCATAAGATCATAGTATTTCTTGCTTTTATTATGGATGTTCCGGAAACAAAACAGTTCGAGCTGTTCAGGAAACTTCTGGAGCTAAATTTTCTCGTTACTGAAGATGGTTCTTTTGCAATTGATAATCGCACCAGTCCGAATAAAGTTTTTCTGAGAGCTCTCAGAGGACTGGCCGGTCTGGATTATGAGGAATTTGTGGATATTTTACATACTGTTGCAAAAGTTGCTGATGAATGGGATAACAAACTGAGAGACATGTTTGCAGAGTAATTATTGGATATTTAGATGCTGATTAGTGTTCTTGGCGGATTTGGTTCAATGGGGAGCAGTGTTGTCAGGGCACTTCTGAAATATACTGACTCAAAGATTAACATCTGCGACAGAAACTTTCTTGATATAAGTCAGATGTTCCCCCATGGGATCGACAGAGTTACATACACCCGACTGGATGCAATAAGGGAGGAAACAATTCCTTCTGCCATATCAGGAAGTAGTATTGTAATCAACTGCATCGGACCATTTTACAGGTACGGGGAAATTATAGCCAGATCAGTCATAGGGGCAGGTATCAGTGGCGTCGATATTTGTAATGACAGTAATGCCATTACATCACTTTTAGCTCTTGATGATGAGGCAAGAAAAAGAAATGTAACCTATATTACATCCCTTGGTTTTTCTCCAGGGTTATCGAATCTTTTTGCAATGAGGGCAGCTTCTTCTCTTGAAACTGTAGAAAAAGTTAGTATCGGCTGGGTTTCCAGCATTGATGAGCTTTCCGGACAGGCTCAGATTGAACATTTAATGTATCTTGTGAATGAAAAGGTGCCATTTTATTCCAGAAGAACACGTACAAGGGTTGATGCATTTTCTGGAACTGAAATGTTCAAGTTTCCGTATCCGGTAGGTTTAAAAAAACTTTCTCATATGGGCTATCCTGAAGTGATAACACTTTCCGAGTACATGGATGTTAATGAGGTGAGTGTTAAGGGCGGATTGATACCCTCATGGACAGAATTTTTAATAAGAGCTGCGGGAAAAACCGGAATTTCAAAGGATGGTACAGTCCGTGAAAAAGTGGCATCAATTTTTCATATGACGTCTAGATATGCCCAGTTTCACATTCGAAAAAAAAATCTTGGGAATGCTGCACTGCGTGTAAATGTCACCGGTATTCGTAAGGGTGCAAGAGTTCAGATCAGTTGTGGCACTATTAACAAGCTTGAAAATCTTCTGGCCTATCCGGTGGTCACCGGTGCTGTTTTTCTGGCAAATGGGGAAATAGAAGTTAAGGGTGTTTATCCTCCTGAAGGTTGTATTGATGAGGAAAGGGCGTTGAACTGGATGAGCCGTTGCGGTCTGGTTTATACATATTCTGAAAAATTTCTGGAAGAAGGAATCTGATAAAAGTTGAATTATCCTTCATCCGATAATATGGTTGCAGGAAGTTCAAAGAAGGAAGCAATACCATATGGCTGAGAATCCTTATCCACACCATTCTCTGAAAAAAAATATTAATCTTAATGCAATATTATGGCTTATCCCTGTGGTGGCCATCATACTGGTTCTTATTCTGACAATTTTTGGTGGTCGATATCGTAAATCGAACACTGAATTGGATATTCCAGGGAAGATGGTAAAGGCATCCATTGATGTTTTATTAAACCCTCTTAAACTGACTGCCGGGCACTTTGAATCACTTTCTCCGGTAAGTACAGTTCCTCCAGAGACTGTTAAAAGACACTTTGAACTATTGAAAAAAATTGCCCCATTTAAGAGTCTTCTGGTTATGGATGAAGAAAGAACTGAAATAGCATGTGCCGGCAGCAGGGATGAAATGGAAAAAATTAAACTTATCCCGTTTTTAAAGGATGTTTCCCATTCTCATGTCACTGCAGTTCTTAAAGCCGGAAAAATTTCAGGACTTTTATTCAGTGTACCAATGAATTCTGTTGAAGGTAAAAAACTGTGGTTGATGGCTCAGATTGACGTTTCAGCTGTTGAATCAAGGCTTCCTTCTTCAATTCATCTGAAAAGTTCTGAGAATCCTCTTAAAAAGCCTTTTCATCCTGAGGCTCTGAAACTTTATATTGAGACTGATGTTGTTAACAGACCCATCTGGCCACTTTTACTTGGTGAACTTATGCTGGGGTTTGGTATTTTTATTCTTATACTCACTTTAAAAAGCAGAAAAAACTGATTATTCGGGGTATATTATCGCAAAAGTCTTTTGCAAAAAGAACCATGGAATTATCGGGAGCAGCAAATGAAAACAATCCTTTCATTATTTTCGGTTATTATTATTTTTTCGTTTATTTTTGACAGCACAAGCAGTGTGGCAGATAAAAATGCTGATATTACAGGGCTTGCAGGTGAAAATATCAGAGGAGTGGAAGGACTTGATAAAGTTCCTCAAAGACCATGGGAAAGACCAGACCAGAGAGTCGGTTCAGTCGTCAGACGAGTTCGTCCTGAATTTTCAAAATCGTTGTTTTCTTCTGATGAGGGGGCTCTTGCCGGAAAAAGTATTTATGTTTCACCAGGTCATGGATGGTACTGGACAGGAACCAGATGGACCACTCAAAGGGGACTCAGTGAAGGTGTTGTTGAGGATTTATCAAATGCGGAGACAGTTAACCAGTTTCTGGTGCCTTGTCTCTGGAGAAGTGGTGCATATGTGGTGCCTGTAAGAGAAATTGATCTCACGGATTTTATGGTGGTTGTAGATAACGATGATATGGAGGCAAATCCTGACAGAGGGACATATATTGAAACAGGGGACTCGGGACTTTTTTCAAATAGCTCTCTTCAATCATTCGGCTGGGTTGAACCACCACTGTCTGACGGTACGAATCCCTTTGAAGAGGGAACCAACAGACTTATGGATACTTCTGCTCAGGAAACAGCGAGGGCTGTTTACACCTTTAACGTGCCCGTCAGTTCCTATTATAATGTCTATATCAGTTATACATCCTACTCAGAGCGTGCTCCGGATGCTCACTATATCGTGAACCATCCCGGGGGACAGACTCATTTCAGGGTTGATCAGAGACATCATGGCGCAACATGGGTTTTACTGGGACGGTTCTGGTTCAAAAAGGGAGTAAATTCATCAATCGGCAGTATTGCGGTTGCAAATGACAGCGAATACAGTTCATCAAACGCACAGGTTAGTCTGGATGCGGTTCGTATTGGTGGTGGAAGGGGTTTGTGGGACAGAGGGGGTGGCACCAGTCAGAAACCCAGATATGAAGAATGCTGTCGTTATCATGCCCAGTTTTCAGGTGCGCCCTCCACAGTCTGGAATTCATCAAGTGAGGATAATAATGATGATGTAAGTTGCCGATCAAGACTTGCCGCCTGGATTCATGAAACCGGTGAAGACAGTGTTTATTTCTCATGGCATACAAACGCAGGTGGTGGACGGGGTACTTCAACCTATGTTTATTCATCAAATCCCCCGGATGGAACATATACTCCTGGGATGGGAACGGCAGGAAGTGATGAGTTTGCAGCACTTGTTCAAAGCCAGATGGTTAGCGCATTCAATGTTCACTATGAAAATCCATGGTATGACCGTGGTGTTAGAAGCGCCTACTTCGGAGAAATCAATCCGTCTTATCATGACAGTGATGTTCCTGCAGCACTTGTGGAGGCGCTGTTTCACGACAGCGCTCAGGACATGATTTATTACAGAAGGGCTCCTGAAAGATATATTGCAGGGCGGGCGGCTTGTCATGCGATTATCAAATATTTTGCACAGCGTGATGGTTATCAGGCAGTTCTTCCTCCTGAGCCTGTAAATGGAGTAAGTGTTTTTAATTCTGAATCCGGTGTCAGGATCAGTTGGAATCCTCCACTGGAGGATCCCGTTGGAGGTAGTGCCCCTGAAGGATATAGAGTATATATAAGTCCTGTAGAGAGAGATTGGGGAGAGGGTGTGTTTACCTCTGAAACATCTATGGATCTTACTGGTCTTGTGTCCGGACAGGTTCTATATATCAGGGTGAGCAGCGTTAACAGTGGCGGTGAAAGTATAATAAGTCCTCCGGTAGCCGTCGGGGTGAGTCCCACAGGAAGTGCGAATATTCTGATAATCGATGCATTTACTGCTCTTGGAGAAGCGCTTAATATTAAACAGGATCTGGGGTATACATCTCTGGTTCATCGAATGCTTTTGCGTGAAATGTACGATTTCAGAGATGGGTTCACTTCACATGCAAGGGCTTTGGGAAGGAATGATCTTGTATTTGATACCATATCCCTGGAGAAATATATCAGTGGCGAAGTCGATCTGACCAGATATGAGCTTATTGATGTAGTAAATGGTAGAGGACAAAATGAATTTCCTGATTATCTGTGGGATGATTTGAGCACATATGTTGCTACTGGTGGAAATCTGTTTATTTCAGGCTCAAATCTTCTGGAAGACTTCTATGTATCAGGCAGAAATGATCTACTGGCTTTTATTGGTGCGGAATCATACACAGTTGATACCACAGATTTCAGTATAGGAATGTCTGGTGCTGGAATTTTTGCTGGAATTTCAGGTTCAACGCTGAATGATGGTGAAAGTGAGGGGTATTATCCTGGTGATATGAATGTTATCACTCCGCTACCGGATGGATCAACTGTTGTTACTTTTTCATCAGGGACCACTGCCGGGCTGCTTTATGAAGTAAATGAGTCCGGTGGAGTTCTGACTCTGGGGTTTCCATTTGAAAACATAATCGAAGAGGATATTCAGTCAGATATTATGGAAGCAGTTACAGATTATTTTGGTGTTTATCCTCCTTTAATTCCTGATGCAGGCACAGATACTGAGGATACAGGGACCGATGCTGATGATGCTGGTAATGATTCTGACAGTTGTGAGGAAAACTATGATTGTAAAACCGAAACCGTAATCGGCTGTCACTGTAAAAATGTTCCAGGTACAAAAACCCCAGTGGGACATGAATTATCTTTAGTGGTAATATTTGCTGTTGGTCTTTTCCTGATAAGAAAAAGACAATCCTTTCTGAATTGAGTTCCAATGATGAATTTTTGTGATCTGAAAACTTTAATTCAGGAGCGCAGAAAGCTGCTGGAAGAATCCATTGATTCCATTCACTCATCTTGGTGGCATGAGGAGTTGCTCCCTGAAAGCAGGGGACTTTTCATGAAACTGGTGGAAAATGGAAAAAATGAGCCACTAAACATCACTGGTAAAATAAGTATCAGTAAATCAGATTCAGTATTTGAATATGTAATGAAGGAAAAACTGGCTTGCAGAATTGGTGTCCCACTGCTGCAAAAGAGAATTTCGGAGTCAGTTGACATGTATACCACTGCTCTTTTAACTCATAATCTTCAGATTCTTGTTCAGGAGATTCATGACTTTTTTCACGATTGGAGTTTGTTATACCCGGATAGAACAGCAGAAGAAAAATCCAGAGTATATGCAGTTTACATGGCAGATCCTCTGGATAATTATTTATACTCAAGAACTGTTGAAAAAAATCTATATCTTGATATTTCACAAATGGGAACTTAATTTAGTTGCCCAAAAACAGTTTTGATTGCTTGACTTTAATACTTCCCTTTTTTAACCTGTAAATGATTTTCCTGAAGTAACATGATAAATCTGTAACTCTTATGGAGGTTTAGAAGTGGCAAATTTACCCCGTGATGAAAAATTTCATAAAGTCTTAAAATTCCTCATTTCTTTCCATAATCCCAAAGTAGTTGCCCTTATGGGAGCCAGAGGATTTGACCATGATTCATTGAGTGAAGGCTGGAATCTCCTGAGGCAGGCAGCAGACTGGATGTTTGAAATAAAACAACTGGATTCCACCAGTTTTGCTGTCAAATCTGATACAGTTGCATTGCTGGACAGATGGGAAAACACCTGGTTTGATGTGGCAGATGCGGCTTTAGCCAGACTTTATCCGGATGTTCACAGGAAGCTTTTTTCAGGTATCAGTCGTGGCAGTGGTTTTGGTGTTGTGAAAAATATTCAGACACTTGTAGGAAGGCTGGAAGAACTTGAGGCTGATCAGACACAGGATGCCATAAATGCTCTGGCTATACTTGAAAAGAGGGGGCTGACCCAGTCCGAAAGAGATACTATTAAGCATATTCTTGAGGATGTGACACTGGAGAAAATGTCTGAAGAGTTTCTCATAGAACCTGATGAGATAGAAAAACGCAAGAAGCATGAGGAAGAAGTCTGGGCATGGTATCTGGACTGGTCCAAGACAGCAAGAACAGTTGTTGCAAATGAAAAATTGAGAGGACTTATGGGTATTAATGAGGTGTTTGAGGATTCATCCAAAGAGAACAGGACTCAGGATGAAAATGATGATTTCCTGACTTTTCTTGATTAGCTGGTATCTGGATATGCTGAATTACAGGGCTGGGCTTTTAATAGTGTTTTTCATGGTTACCTATCCGTGGGGAACTTTACAGAGCACCCCTCCTCTGAACGATCCGGTAAAAATAGAAAATACAGATCTGAAATTTACTTTGCCTGGGTTTGATATAATAGGATTTTCAAATCAGGAATTTTTGTCTGTTTCCACCGGGTATTTGCATTATAAAAAGTGGTTTTTTTCTACAATGAATTTTGAAGGTGTGGGTCAAAATCTGACTCCTTTTCATTGGGATGCAGGTCAGTCTCTCCACAGTTATTATATTCATTTTGTTGATACCGGTAGAAGATGGCACTGGCCAACCCTTGACATGGTATGGGGTATACATCTGGGGATGCTTCATAGTGGAGATGTTCCTGTTATGGGAGATCACACACTGGATATAAAAGAGAAGAATATACTCACACCCGGTTTAATGATGGGGTTCAGGTGGCAGCCCTGGAGATTTCTTTTTGAACTTTCAGCTACAGTTACAATGAGCGATTTTGATGTTCTGCAAACGACTTCATTCTCAATGATATATAAAATCAACAGAAACTGGAGAGTAGGTATCCAGTCCAGTGTTGCATCCAGAGAACTTTCTTTTTGCAGTGATGAAAACAATGATGAGTGTACTTACAGTTTTAGTCTTGGTTATTTTGCGGCTTTTATCAGCAGAAGGGTTTTCAAGAATACCTTCCTTAGAATGGGTGTTGTGGTTACATCCTACCTGAATATGGGATATACAGAAACCGATTATAAACTTTCAAGGGATTTTCAGAGTCTGTATTTTTCAATTTACTGATTAAAACACTTGTGTTGTATTATTTCATTAATATTCAAAATTATTTTACATCCTGAAATGAGGTGAATGGTGACCAAAGTATATCGTTATGTGGCTTATAAACTAAGAACCACCTGTGATAATTGCGGCTCGCCAATCATGGTTGGAGGAATATCCAGAAGAATTTTATGCCATAACTGTTTTTACAGGATGGTTATTGAAGATACTGAGTGGCCGAATATATTACAGCATCTGGAAGAGGAATATCCAGATAGGTTTCGTTCAGGTGGAACATACAGCGGTACTCTCAGTTCCGGTCATACATTCAGGTATCATGAAACCTGGAAAAATCCGGTATGCGATCATTGCAAGGCACCTCTTAATTTCGACAATTTCCATGCAACTGAATCAGGTAAAATTAATTGTGGAAAATGTGGAAAATCCACTTCAGTATATCCTTTTCCGACATGGTTGAGAACACTCATGCCAACAGGATCTCTCCTTATTGGCACTGAAAATCCTGAAGAATTGGATTCTGAAAAACAAATGATTGAGGAGGATAAAAAACCTGTTCTAATGAATTGTCCTCAGTGTGGTTCAAATATTTCCATTTCAGTTGCAAATGAACGTGTGACAGAATGTGATTTTTGTAGTTCTGAATTTTTCATTCCTGATGCTATTTGGCAAAGGATACATCCAGTAAGGACTGTAAAAGAGTGGTATATCAGATTTGAAGGAAAGTCTCTTTTTGATAGAAAAATTGAGGCCAGAAAAGAGAAAGAGCAAAGAAGGATTGATGAACAAAAGAAAAGAGAAGAACTGAAATACACGGATTACATGAATTATCAAAAAAAATCCGGAAAAGTAACTCTCTTTACAGCAATTTCGGGATTTTTCAGTACGATTTTATTACTGGCAGCTTTGTCTGGAATTTCAGACGCTCTTATTCTCCCACTTCTTGTTATATTTTCAATTTGCTTTCTAGTATTTTTTGTATCTTTTATATTGGGAATGATGGAGCATAAAACAGCAATTAATATGGTGGATCATCACTGGGGTTTTGAGTGGGTGATAGTTTTTTTCCCTGCCATGTTTCCTTTTGTTGGTATTATTTTCAGTATTGTTAATGCGTTATCCTGGCGATCATTGATATCAAGGGATGGTGTGCCGGTTTCCAGGTATTTTGCCAGACATATAATCATCGGATATTTATTTTATCACACCATGCTTACCGGACTGTTTGTTTCACAGATGATTAAGGTGGATCCGATTGATACTGGAATAAATCATATTGAATTTAATGAGGGTAAATAAGATTCAGGAAATCAGGATATCCTGAAAGAGAGGGAGTAATTATTCACCGGGACGGACAGGTTTAAGATCAGCGCCTTTGATGTCATTTGTGGCTGTATCAACGGTACCTTTTCTCTGGAAGAGTGAATAAGTTCCATCGCAGTCGAGATCGCCCTGAGCTCCAGCTATGAAAGTATCGGAACTACTTCCGGTATAGTTATACTGATAATAGTGTTTGTTCTCCATTCTGAAATTGAGCTCTGTCCAGGTGGTCTCTTCCCATACAGTTGCACCACTATAACTACCGGGATTACCAGTATTAGAAGGATCACATTTAACAGGTCTGGTACCATCACAGCATGTAGCACTTGGTGACCAGTCGTGTGTGGCAGGGAAGGTAGGGGTGATAGCATCACCAATGGCATCCACATGGATGTTGGGATTTCTGTAGTGAGCAACACTACCATCATAAAGAGCCTTCATAGCGTTAGGTACCTCAGCATTTTTGGATGTTGAGATATATCTCAGGAATGAAGGGATTGCGATAGCTGCGAGAATACCAATAATTGCCACAACGATCATAAGTTCGATGAGAGTGAAACCTGACTGTTTTTTCATGTTAAAATTCCTTTCCGGGTATGTAACCCAACAGTTAAAAAAGTAATCAGTTACCGTTATTCCTCGTTACAGTTTTTTCAACATCCGAGGATGTAATGTATGTTGTATTTGTAGTTGGTCTGCCATCGAGGTCACAGGCAGCGACTATATAAAACCATGGTTTTGTTGGCACTGTGTTTCTGAAAATATTCTGTCCATGAGTGCCAGAAGGACCAGTTCCCGCACTTCCGCCAATGGTGACATAACCACAGTAAAGTTGATAATCCGGAGGCTGGACGCCAAGATCCACCCACTTGCTTGATGAAGCAGGTTCCCATTTCTTTTTCACCGGTTCACCAGAAGAAAGTAAAGCCGGGTAAAAGTCAGTTTCAGTTGAGCCGGTGGACAGAAACATCCCATATTCACTCTTGTATGCAAACTGGGCAGTTTTGATCGCAGTGAACATTCCCGGAACTTCACTGGCCTTGGCTTTTTTACTCTGGGAATTGAACTGCGGAATAGCAATGGCAGCAAGAATTCCAATTACCACTACAACCAGTAATAGTTCAATCATTGTAAAACCGGATGACTTCATTAACCGACTCCTTGGTATGTGTTAAAGCAAAATCGGATCCAATAGTAAAAATCTTGAAATAAAAATATAACTTTTTAATATAACAACTTATTTTAGTGTTAATATTTATCCATGCAAATAAAATGTGACAATTTTTGTCATTTACTTTACCTAAATTGTCACTGACCAAGCCCAAGTTTTTCCATACGGTATCTGAGAGATCTGAATGAGATTCCTAAATCTGCAGATGTCTGAGTCCTGTTCCATCCGTTTTTATTGAGGGCTTCCAGAATATGTTTTTTTTCAAATTCATTAAGTTTTTCATCAAGAGTTGTATTAGCAGCCCTGAACTCTCCACTGGCAGTGGGAATCAGGTCCTCACTGTCAAGAGTACCGTCAACATCCAAAACGAGGCCTCTTTCAAGAATATTTTCAAGTTCCCTGACATTACCGGGATAATCATAGCTTTGAAGGAAATTTTTTGCTCCTGGGGAAAATTCCGGAACCACCATGGCCATTTCGCCACAGAGTTTACCAAGTAATAAATCAGTCAGAGGAAGAATATCCTCTTTTCTTTCCCTTAGAGGAGGTATTTCAATGTGGATAACATTTAATCTGTAATAAAGATCTTCTCTGAAGTTTCCGGCAGTCACTTCATCAGAAAGATTTCTGTTGGTGGATGCAATGATTCTTACATCCACATCAATTTCCCTGGTTGAACCCACAGGCCTCACTCTTCTTTCCTGTAGTGCTCTCAGAAGTTTTACCTGCAACAAGACTGGCATTTCCCCTATTTCATCCAGTAGTATAGTTCCTCCCTTTGCAGCCTGAAAAAGACCAGCCTTATCAGTGGCAGCCCCTGTAAAGGAACCTTTAATATGCCCAAAAAGCTCACTTTCAAGTAATTCGCCAGGTATTGCACCGCAGTTCACAGCGAGAAAGGGGCCGGAACTTCTCTGACTGAGCATATGCAGAGTTCTTGCGACAACTTCCTTGCCTGTTCCGCTTTCACCGGAAACAAGAACGTTACTTCTCGAAGGAGCACTACGCCGAACAAGATCCATTACTGTTTTTATAGCAACGCTGTTTCCTATCAGGTTTCCCAGTACTCCAACACCGGAAACCTCTTTCCTCAGACTTTCATTTTCTCTTCTCAGGTTTATCTGATCCATTGCCCTGTCTACAGCCAGTTCAATTTCAGCTACCTTAAAGGGTTTTTGAATAAAATCGAAGGCGCCTCCTCTAACTGCTTCAATTGCTGTTTCAATAGTTCCATGAGCAGTAATTAGAAGAAATTCAATTAGTGGATGATGTTTTTTGAGTTTTTCCAGAAGCTCCAGACCATTCATGCCACCCATTCTCATGTCTGAAATTACAATATCCACTTCTGAATGTTCCAGAAACTCAAGGGCTGCCTCTCCACTTTGAGCTGTTTCACAATGGTACCCATTTCTTTTCAGGGCTATGGAAAGCATTTTACGCATTGAAGGTTCATCATCTACTATAAGAACTGTGGGGTGGAAATTAACATCAGACATGGGGTGCATTATAACACTCCATTTCATATACGGCCAAATTTTTACCTAAGTATCAGAGTTAAAATATTATAAGAATATGTACCTGCTATTTTCTGTGGACATTGTACTTATTGTGGGAAATAATAACCGAATGATAAGTTGTCCTTCATGTGGGTTTTCAAACAAGTCCAGCGCTCTGGTGTGTATAAGTTGTGGCGTGGTGTTACCTTTGAATGGGGTTCAGAAGGAAAAATCTGATCCTTTAATAGGCAAGCAGATTGATAACAAATATGAGATAGAGGAATACATTGGTGAGGGTGGGATGGGGCGTGTGTACAGGGGAAAACAGAGATTTCTCGATAAACTTGTTGCAATTAAGATTCTACATGCAAACAATCTTGAAGATGAGCGCGCTGTTGCGATGTTTTATAGAGAAGCCCGTCTTGCTGCTAAGCTTAATCATCCAAATTCCATAACTATTTATGATTTCGGCCAGACAGAAGAGGGAATCATATATATGGTCATGGAGTATCTCAGGGGAGTGAGCCTTTCCAGTCTTATGAAAAAGGAGAGGAGTATTTCTGTAACCAGAATTGCCTCCTGGATCAGACAGATACTTCTTGCACTTGAGGCAGCACACCGCATAGGTCTTGTTCACAGGGATCTTAAACCTGAAAACATTTTTGTTGAGAAGCAGCAGACTGGTAGCGATCATGTTACTGTTCTTGACTTTGGGATTGCCAAGCAGCTCAATCAGCAGGATACAAGCCTCACCCGACCAGGTATGGTCTGGGGAACCCCGGAATATATGTCACCTGAACAGGCAACAGGAAAGCAACTTGATGAAAGGACAGACCTTTATTCACTGGGAATTCTGTTTTATGAACTTCTTTGTGGAAGACCTCCATTTGTCAGCGAAAATCCCACAGAAATTCTTATTTGTCATGTTCACGAAAAGCCCCAGTTGCCATCTACAGTGGCTGTTCCAGGAAAAATTCCCCCTGCTCTTGAAGCTATTATCATGTGGGCTATTGAAAAGAAAAAAGACGATCGTATTTCCAGCGCCTCCGAATTTAGACGGGTTCTTGAAGGATGGCTTGCAGTCAGTGGAGAGCATGATGATGGCAGTTGCCCGATTTGTGGCAATAACATTCCACCTGGAAGTAAAATTTGCCCCAGCTGTCTTCATTCGATCAATACCTCAGAGAGAGCTTCTCCTGTCGAGAAAATTCAGGTTGTTGAGACCAGAGATATTATTTCAGTAAGAAATCTCGAGGAGGATCTGGTGGTTGAAGAGGAATCCTCCTCAATGGACTGGATGGACGATATATCCGAGGAACAGATTGTTACTTCAACTCTCAGCAGTGTTAATCATCCTGCCCTTGGAACAGTTACCGGAACACTTACTGGAGTTAATGGTATTCTCCATGCCAGTTCTTCACATGTGATTAGGCCTCTTGAAATTGCTACAATAAAAAAGGCGGTCACATCCAAAAACCATGTTCTTTTAATGGGGGAGCAGGGAAGCGGGAGGAGCTTTGCCGCATTTAATGCACTGGGTAGCATTGGAGATCATTTTTTAAGTCTTAATATGGAAGAAACAGGTCATGGGACTCCATGGTCACTGGAAAGAGCTATTGTCAGTTCTGTCATAGGCCTGGATTTCATTTCTGAATACAGTAGGAAACTTCGTAAACAGACAGAATATATTTTCAGTCTTCTCGAATGTACTGTTCCAAAGCGTAATATAAAGACCTGGAAACTCAGAACCAGAAAAGCCATAAGACTTTTTCTGGAACTGAAACTTAAAAAATATCCCCATCATCTATTTCTTCATGGTCTTGAAAATATTTCGGATTATGGTTTCCTTGAAAGTCTTTCCACCACTTACAGGAATTTTTCACAGTCGCTTTTGGTGGAGTGCACCAACAGTGTAATGCTTAAGGATGCTGTCCAGATAAACTTTGAACCCCTTACAGAGGATGACTCCTGTGATCTTTTTTCACAACTCAGCAAAAGAGATGTTCCATCTCAGGTGAGAAATCACCTGAGTCTGCTGGAGGGAAATGTTCTCATGCTTCTTCAGTATGTGGATCTGGCGTGTGAAGAACATATTCCAGCTAATCTGTCATCTCCCATGGAGGTTCTTGAAGTCAGATTCAATCGTCTTCCCACACGAATGCGAGAACTCCTTGAAATTTCAAGTATGCTTGATGAAGGTCTAAGTTCATCTGAATTCTCAACAATTCTTGATACCGATATAAATACTCTGAATATGCCTCTCGAATTATTGAGTAATCGTGGGCTTTTATATAAAAGGGATGACAGTTGGTATATTCCTCATCCTATGCTTAAAAAGGTTATCAAGGGAATGATTCCAGGAGAGCTTAGAAAAGAATTCTGTCAGAATATCATAGGATTGCATGAGCGAGGAACAGTAGATATTTCACCTGCAATATGTGCTGAATTATATTTTGAAGCTGGTGAATACGTGAGGGCCTTCGAGCTTTTCAATGATACATCTCATAGTTTCTTATTATGTGAAGAAGGCTTTAGTACAAAAATTTACCTTGAAAAAGCCATTGACAGTTTTAGACGGCATCTTCTTGAACACGGAGAGATATTCAAACAGGATGTTAACAAACTGCATGACTGTGTTGATGCATATGTCAATATGCTGAGTAATGATGGTCAGTTTGAGAAAGCTGAAAATGTTCTTCTGACAATGCTGAATGTACTTGGAAATGAACCTGAATTACATATGAAATTCCTCATGTTTCTTTTCTACATGTATGTAGATCAGGGGGAACTTGAAAAAGCCATGGAAGTATTTAAGGTTGTCAATTCTCTCAGCGATGTCAATACGGAGTTCTCGGATGTTTTCCTATCCGGGGTTTTGAAAATGTATGCTGAAAAAGGTGATGATGTTTCGGGCTTGTCATTTATCAGTGATAATCTTAATAGGATACTTGCCTCGAAAGGTGCTGTAAATGTTCTGATAAGTGTAAGTGAGAGCGCAAAAAATATCAGCCGTGAAATGTCAAATGTCTGGCTTAAATCAGCTCAGGTACTGGCTGAAAGGGATCCTGTAAGCCGCATTCAGGTTGAAGAAGTTCTTTATCGTACTCATCTCGAAGAAGGTGATGTCTCTGGTGCAATTGAGCATTTGAGATGTGCCATGACGGACTATGAAAAACTTGATATGAAGGTTGAGCTTTTTGAGGCTGTACAGAATATTTTCAGACTCTCTTTCGGTAATAATCACGATGAAACCAGACATCTGGTTGAGATTTCAGAAGGAATAGTAAGTGATCTTGACTGGTATGAAGCAAGAAAAGCTTTGAACGACTGGAAAGAAATTCTGGAAAATGAAAATTAGAAAATGGAATGTTGTCCACTCCGAGATTGTTTTTGAAAATTCCTTCATGAAAATACAAAAAAGTCATCATTGTATGGAGGATAACAGCAGAGATGGGGATTTCTTTCGTCTGGGATTTCCAGACTGGGCTAATGTTATTCCTATGACAGATGATGGAAAAATAATATTAATTAATCAATTCAGACATGGGACCCTCGAATTCTCTACGGAAATTCCAGGAGGGGTACTTGAAAATGGAGAGAAACCTCTTGATGGAGCCAGAAGAGAGCTGCTTGAGGAAACAGGTTTTACATCTGATGACTGGACATATCTTGGAAAAGTTTCTCCAAATAATGCCATTCAAACGAATTTCTGTCATGTTTTTCTGGCAAAGGGCTGCAGAAAAACTCATGATGTTCAGTTTGATGATGATGAAGAAATTGAGATGTTTACTGCTACACAGGATGAACTTTATGCACTGGTGAGTTCAGGCAGTATAAAAAACTCTGTTGTTTTAAGTGCTCTTTTACTGAACATGTGCCGGAAATAGTATTTTTTTAACCTACTGAAAAAAATCCGGGGTTTTATAGAATATCATTATCAGGTTGCTCTTCAGCTAAGTACTGGTAAACAAAAAGAACTGCTATCCTCAGTAAACAGTGGTGTTTTCCAAAGTGATTTTATTAAAACAACTCTATCCAGCACAATGTTTTGAAAAATTTTCTTTATATATAAAGATGGAATAACCGATATGTTACTTGTGGAGTAATCACATGGCGGAAATAGTTATTCTCGAAGATGACAGTGTCAGTGCGGCTATACTGCGGAGTATTTTAGAGGAAAGAGGGTATAAGGTGGTATGGGCAAAACTGGTTGCTGAATTCATGAAGCTTGTTAAAAGCGGATACAGAGATCTTGCTATATGCGATATATCAATCTCAGAGAATGATGACGGTATCGAAGCTGCATTCTGGGCACATCAGACATATGGTGTGCCTATAATTTTTCTTACGGGTGATAATTCGCAAGAAACGTTTATCAAGGCTTCAATTGCAAATCCTCAAGGATATCTGACCAAACCATTCATAAAAACACAGGTATTATTTTCAGTGGAACTAAGATTGAAAAACAGTGCCCTCTTAAAGAAATACCGCAGTATCAATCAGTCATTGTCTGATAAAATTACTATTTTACACGCTTTGAGTGAAATTTCCCGATTATTTGGATCCTTCAGTATTCCATTTGAGACCAGAATTAAAAGTGTAATTTCATTGACTCTGGATGTTTTTAACAAAAAAACTTCATCAAGAATTGTTTTTGAATATTCCGATTCGGTTTTTAGTATGGGTGATGAAAGTATTGAGCATCTGGTTTTTGAGAAAGAATTTACTCTATTTTTAAAGAAAGCCGCATCTTTTAGAATATATTTTCAGTACCCTGATTATTTTGACCATGACTTTAACGAGTTTTCCAACATTATAACTGAAAGAATAATTGAACTTATAAAGCAATCGGATACTTCGAGAAGACTTGAAATTTTTGAAAAAGCTATTGAGCAAAGTCCGGTGGCCATTGTTCTCACCAGTGCAATGGGGGATATTGAATTTATCAACAGAAATTTCACTCAGGTTACTGGTTTTAGTGAAGAAGAAGCTCTGGGGAAAAAACCCTCCATTCTGAAATCAGGATACCATGATGATGCATTTTATCGGACGATGTGGCAGAGCCTGCTATTTGGAAGAATGTGGAAAGGCGAAATTTATAACAGAAGAAAAGACGGCAGCTGTTACTGGGAGGAAACCACAATTTTTCCTATTCGGACCAAGGGTGGATTTATCACACATATGCTGGCATTTAAGCAGGATATAACAGAGAGAATGGAAAATGACAGGAAACTTCGTGAAAGTGAGAATCTACTTAGGAAAATTATGGAAGTCCTTAAAGTTGGATTCATGAAAATTGATGTGAATACACATAAAATTGCAGAAATAAATTCTGTGGTTTCAGATATATATGGGATTTCACCTGAAAACCCGGATATCTGCTGTGAGGATGTATTTTGTGATTCTAATGCAGACAGTGTGAATATGTGCAAAAACCTTAAAAAAGGAGAAGTGATTCTGAATGTGGAAAAACTGATTGAGAAAAAAGACGGACAGTACATTACAGTACTTAAAACACTACTGACTCAGAATATAAATGATAAGGATTATATAATCGAAATTCTGGTGGATATAACAGAGAGAATTGCTCTTGAAAGAAATCTTTCTCATGCCCAGAAGATGGAATCAATAGGGCAGCTTGCAGCTGGAATTGCACATGAAATTAATACGCCTTCGCAATATGTTGGAGATAATATTAAGTTTTTCGCTGATTCATTTAATGATATGAAACAACTCATTGATGATATGAGCAGTTTAATTATAAATTCTTATGAAGCATCTGAGGAAGGTGATAAAACAAGAAAAATTGAAAAGATTTTTTCTGAATATGATTGGGATTTTTTACTTGAAGAAGTGCCATCAGCAATTTCTGATGCTGCCAGTGGAATAGAACGGATAAGTCATATCGTCAGAGCAATGAAGAACTTCAGCCATCCTGGGCAAGAAGAAAAAACTTTATCAAATATAAATGAAGGGATAGAAAACACAGTTACAGTCTGTCGAAATGAATGGAAGTATGTGGCTGATATGGAATTGGATCTGGATCAGTCCAGTCCCCTGGTTCCCTGTCATCTTGGTGAACTGAATCAGGTGTTTTTGAATATGATAATCAATGCAGCTCATGCCATTGAGGAAAAAGGTGGAGGTCAGAATGATAAGGGTAAAATTAAAATTTCAACCAGCTATACTGATAACTGGTTTATTGTAAAAATAAGTGATTCCGGATCAGGAATAAAATCAGAAAATCTTAATAAAATTTTTGATCCCTTTTTTACAACGAAGGCAGTGGGAAAAGGCACCGGACAGGGTCTTTCTATCGCCTATCAACTGGTTGTAGAAAAGCATAGTGGACATATTGATGTGGAATCGGATTTAGGAAAAGGAACCACTTTTATAATTAAACTCCCGGTTGAAGAGGTTTGAGTATGAAATATCGTATTCTTTTTGTGGATGATGAACTGAATGTCCTCAATGGGCTCAGAAGGATGCTGAGACCCATGAGAGATATCTGGGAAATGTCATTTGCAGTCAGCGGTGAACAGGCACTCAAACTTATGAAAATTATTAAATTTGAAGTCATTGTTTCAGATATGAGGATGCCTGAAATGAACGGTGCAGAACTTCTGACTGAGGTAATGAAGCTGTATCCTGAAACAGTGAGAATTGTGCTTAGTGGTCACAGTGATATTGAACTGGTTTTGAAATCCATACTTCCTGCACATCAGTATCTGTCCAAGCCCTGTGATGGGGCAAAGTTGAAAGATGTTGTCGAGAGAGCTCTGGGAATGAGCCGGATAATATCCAATGAAACTGTAAAAAAACTCATCAGCCAGATTGAAACTCTACCTGTTTTACCCAGTGTTTATAATGAATTACTTGGAGAACTTAACAACCCTGACAGCAGTATGAAGGAAATAGGTTATATAATTTCAAAAGATGTTGGTATGAGCGCGAAAATTATGAAACTTGTAAATTCATCCTTTTTTGGCTTTGCAAGGCATATTTCAAGTACTGAACAGGCCGTGAATCTTATAGGATTGAACATCTTGAAGAGTCTCATACTTTATGAACATATCTTTAGTGTTTTTGAACAGAAATCAATGAAACTTTTCAGTTTTGAAATGCTCTGGGAGCACTGTCTCAGAGTCGGGAAAATTTCAAGAATAGTATCTGAAACATGTAGCTCTGATAAAGAAATTGCTGAGGATTCCTTTATAGCAGGTATGCTTCATGATGTTGGAAAACTGATAATGGGGGCTAATTTTACTGCCCAGTATTCACTGATATTGAACAAGGTTAAAAAAGAAGAGAGGCTGATGTGGGATGTGGAGACTGAAATTATGGGAACAACTCATGCCGAAGTGGGAGCATATCTTCTTGGACTGTGGGGACTTACTGAACCTGTAGTGGAAGCAATCGCTTTTCATCACGCTCCATACAGCCCTAGTGATGAATTCAGACCTTTAACTGCAGTATATATTGCTAATCATCTGGATCATGAAATGAAACTTATGAATGAAGTACAGTTTGAAAGAGGTGAACTCGATATGAAATACCTTGGAAAAATCGGGGTGGATAATCTTCTGGATGAAATCCGTGAGAAAGTTGTTCCTGTTCTGGAGGAAAAAAATGAGCGATAAAATATTATTTGTTGATGACGATAAAAGTATTCTTGATGCATTCAAACGACAGTTCAGAAAAAACTTCAATATGGATTTTGCTCTAGGTCCACTTGAGGGGCTTGAAAAAATGAAAAACGGTTGTGAATATGCTGCTGTGGTAAGTGATCTGAGGATGCCTCATCTGGATGGTATAGAATTCCTTTCCAAGGTAAAGGCCTTCTCACCGGATACAGTGAGAATTATGCTTACAGGCAACGCTGATGTTGATAGTGCAGTAAAAGCAATAAATGATGGTGAAATATTCCGGTTTCTTACAAAACCCGTTTCCAGTGTTGCTCTTTCAAGAGCACTTTATGAAGCGATAAGATATTATAAGCTTTTGATATCTGAAAAAGAACTTCTTGAAAATACCCTTAAAGAATCCATAGGTGTACTGAGTGATTTGAATGCAATGATTAATCCGGAAATTTTCGGTCGATCTGGAAGAATAAAACGTATTTCAGCTATGCTTGCTAGGACACTGAAACTAGATTCAATATGGCACATTGAGACTGCTGCCATGCTTTCTTTAATTGGCACTATTGTTTTAAATCCATATCTTGTGGAAAAATATCTTGATGGTGGTGAATTGTCCTCGGATGAGATGGTTCACTACTGCAGTCACTGTGAGACCACATATGAACTTATTTCAAAAATTCCGAGAATGGGCGTTGTGGCAAGAGCAATAAAATTTCAGGAAAAATATTACAATGGTGGAGGATATCCCGATGACAGTGTTCAGGGACAGGATATTCCTATTGAAAGCAGAATTTTAAAAGCTGCAACTGATTTTGACCGGTATTCGAGGCTTGAGGGGGGTGTTGAGAAGGCTCTAAAAATTATGGATCTCCATAATACAAGGTATGACCCCACAATTCTTGCAGCGTTGAATACGGTAAGTGGAATTGAAGATAAATTCAGTATTGTTACACTTCTTCTGAATATGGTGAGTTCAGATGATATTTTTGTTGAAGAGGTTCGTACTGAAAATGGAATTCTTCTGGTAAGTCGGGGACAGCAGGTCACGGAACTTCTGGCAAAAAAATTAAAGCTTCTCTATGAAAACGGAAAAATTCAAAAAACGGTTAGTGTTATGAAAACGCACTTGGGGAAAAACTGATTTTTTATCAGATTTTTCTTCTGAATATTAAAAAAGTCATCAGCGTGAAAATAAGGAGTATAGATGGATCTGAAGAGTTATTTTCACCGCTGGAAGAACATCCGCTTCCTGGCTGAGTGGAGTATTTCACAGGATCAACAAAGTTGAGTCCGCTGGCCAGAGAACCCTGACCTTCATCAGGATTGATAACGGTAATCTGACGCACTCCGGGAACGGTATCTTCCGGTGTAACCAGGGTAATTTCCATTTTGGAGCTGTCGATGAAGTTTATATTTGTAATTTCAATATCATCCGCCGGAAAAAATTCCACCGTTGCACCTTCAATGAAATCAGAACCGAAAACCGTCACGGTAACTTTACTTCCACTTTCAACAGTTTGAGGAAGAACAGTACTTATTTCCGGAAGGGGAACTGTTGGTCTGACTGTCAACTGATAATCTGTTCCATAAACAGGCACGGAATTAAAACTAAAGGAGTCTTTGCCCTTATTAATAACAAGCAATAACATATCCCCTGTTTCTGAGGGATCAAATTCTATGGATACACTACCCTTCTCAGTTGAAGAAGATGAAATAATATCCTCAATTGAGCCATTTATTGGTGCAAGGGTAAGCTGCCATGAATTCACTTCGGATTCTTCCTTTAATTCAATTGTTGTGGGTCTGTTAAGTGAATCGCTTCTGAGTCTGAAATAATTTATTCCATACGGCTTTGGTCTTTCTGATGATGGTGGTTCGTATGTAGTTTCCTCATCAACATAAATTGTTTTTTGTATTGGAACACTGAGATCAAGTTGATCCGAGAATGGAATTATTTCATACCCACTGCTGGTATCACTTCCTACAAAAAATCTTCCTACACTGAAAAGAGTAAAGGCCTCATCCAGAGTTGAGCCTCCTTCCTCTATCATTTCGGTAATTGTCTCCATATAATTGGGATCATTTGTGGAATTTCCAGTTTCCTGCATGCTTCTTTCCCAGATTTCCTGAACGAAATTTCCATCATGGGGTCCTGAGCCGAATTTATCAGCCAGAAAAAGAGGCCATAAAAAACCACCATACCAGTAAGGGGTTTCGTTTTCACTTATCGACCACCAGGGACTTTCCTGAAAATACTGGGCGTAATATCTCATCCATCCAATAATTGAAGGATAAACAGCAATTTCAGTAAATACTGCTGTGTTTTCCCAAAACACAACGGGCTCCATGCAATCCATAGCACCCTGAGTGGCATGGCTTAACTCGTGTGCTACAGTTGATTTGGCCATCTGTGGATATGAGTTTTCTTCGATTACTATGTAAGTGACACAATCATCCCATGGTGTTTCATCATAGCTTCCAATGGGTGAAGTATAGCCACTGGCACCGCTGGCACCCATGATAAAAATCCGATATTTTTCTTCAGGGGTTGTTATGGGAGGTGCATAAAAACCAAACTCATCAATTTCTTTCATCCAGCTTTCATCTGCAGCTTCTAAAACCGAGGTGGCTAGTTCAAGTTGACTTTCCTGATAATAATAAACCCTGATTGGGTATATTACACTGTCAAGATAATAAGCCATAGGATCAGGCATATTGTAAGCCTTTGGAATTCTGGATTTTTGGAATGCATCAACAAGTAGTGGTGTTGCACTCTGCATTTCAGCTGGATATTTTTTAATAATTTCACGCCATTTTTCCGGAAGAGTCTCTGGTGATACAACAGCTCTCCTTTGTATATCCAGTTTTTCATCCAGTGATATTTTCCCGGAATAAAAATCATCCTGCAGCTTTTCAATCCACGTTGTTGACTGAATCAGGCTGAAAATAAGAATTGCCACCAGCATTATAAACGCCTCCTTAAAATGAATGCCATAAGCATAAGCAGTGGCATCATAATTATATTGTTTTTCAAAGGTCCGGAAGTAGTACTGGAACAACTGCAACCGGAAGATGATGAATCGGTCTCTGTATTCTCCATTACTGTAAAACCGTCTTCTAAAGTTACTTCGTCAAGAACAGTTGATATAACTACATCCTGAGGGCCAAGAGCAGTTTCATCCATTATTAAAGTGCAGTTTATCCTTGTGGTTCCTTCCAGAGTACAGTTTTCAACACTAATACCTGTTCCTGGACTGAATGTTAAAACTGTATTTTCATCAAAATTTTCTCCAAAAACGGAAACAGTTTCTGTGGATTCATTAAAAGCGCTTTGAGGCATGATCATCGTAATTTCAGGGGGAGGTATTTCAGGATAAACATCCAAAGTATAACTTGATGAGCTGCCAATTGAATCGGGATCAAAGTCTGTTCCTCCGTTTCTTTCAACAATCAGAACTGCTTCACCCGTATCTGACGGATTCAGAATTATAATGTGAGCATCATCAGCGGGTGAAGAGTATAGATTTTCAACACCGGTCTCCTTGGAAACCAGCTGCATACTCCATTCTTCAGGATTTCTGGCAGGTGTGAGTCGGATCACAGTTTCACGCGAATAATTTCCGGGATTACCAATCAGATAATAATTTACACCGAACTTTTTAGGTAAAGTGGTGGTAGGCGTTTTAGAAAAAGTTTCATCCAAATATATTACCGATGTGTATTCCGGGTAATAGTAAGCATCCTCGGCGAAGGGTAAATCAGTTTTGCCGCTTATGTAATTGTATCCGGTGAAGTATCTGGCAACATTGAACTTTCTGAATGCATCCACAAGGGTCTCATTGTGATCCGCCTGAAGATTTGAATCAATTGCTTCCATGTAATTTGGAGAGTTATTCGAGAAGTTGCTTTCCTGAATCGAATCCTCCCATATTTTCCTTATAAGGGTTGCATCCTGAAAATCACCGGTATAATGCTCTGAAAGCCATAAAGGCCAGAGATAACCGCCATACCAGTAGTAATCATTCTGACCACCATCGCTCAGGCTCATCCAGGGATTACCCTGAAAAGGCTCAGCAAAATACCCCACATAGTAAGAAGTGTCAGGATATACCGCCAGCATCATATATGTGGCAGTATTTTCCCAGAAGGCCGTAGTTTCAATGCAATCCATCGATGCCTGCATACTGTGATTCAATTCATGGGCAACTACGCCTTCAGATGTCATCGGGTCATTGCTCGGATCAATGTAAATGTAAGTTACACAGTCATCTCTGAGGGTGTCAGGGTAATCGCTGATAGGAGCAGTATATCCACCTCCACCCATTCCTGTGTCGGCGATATATATTCTGTAACGTCCCTCCGGGGTAACAATAGGTGGTGCATAAAAACCAAACTCTTCAATTTCCACTTGCCAGCTGTAATCAGCAGCAAGAAGAACACTCTGGGCAAGCTGTTCCTGTGATGCATTGGAATAATACACTCTGATTGGATAGTTTCCGCTGTCCAGATGAAATTCCAGTTCAGCAGGCATTGTATAGTCGGCCTTCAGATTATTCAGCATTCTCAACTGAAATGCTTCAACCAGCAGTGATGTGCCTTCCCAGGGCATCACTGGATTTGAATAAAGAATATTTTTCCATTTATCTGGAAGCAGCTTAGGGTTTTTAAGGGCATTTTCAGCAAAATCTATCCTCTCTCTCAATGAGATCTCGTTATTTTTATATGCTGCATTAAGACGCTCAGAATAAGTGGTTGAGTTAAGAGCCGTAACAAAAGAAATGATAAAATAGATGTAATACATGTTTCACCCCGAAAGAAAATATAACTTGTTGTAGTCAATTTTCACCCAAAAAAAATAATTTTATCTGTCTAATATTGTATGATGTCTTTAACAGATTGAATTTTCAGTTAATTATGGAACTGCGATTCCTTAATTTGTCGGAAAATAAATTCATAAAAGAAAAAATTTCTGGTAAAATCTCCATCCCGTATGTTTTGAGCGGGGATGGAGTGGCAATTTGGAAAATACTGTCAGTATTATGGATGATGATTATCTGGAAATTGCAGGTAAAAAATTCAAAAGCAGATTTTTTATTGGCACCGGAAAATTCAGTTCTCCCGGACAATTGGAGATGGCTATTAACAAGGCACAAAGTGAAGTCGTGACCGTTGCAATAAGAAGGGTAAATCTTGAATCCCGCGGTGAAGAACCTGCCACAGCGGGGATAGACCAGAAAAGTGTTCTGCTTTTACCAAATACCAGTGGTGCAAGAAATGCTCAGGAGGCTGTCAGGCTTGCTGCTTTTGGAAAGGCTTTAGTGGGGCATTCATGGGTTAAGCTTGAAGTAACCCCGGATCCTGCTTCTCTGTTACCGGATCCTGTGGAAACTCTTAAAGCAGCAGTTATTCTCATATCTCAGGGATACACGGTTTTACCCTATATCAACGCGGATCCCATACTTGCTTTGCACCTGGAAGATGCAGGATGTGCCACAGTAATGCCTCTTGCTGCACCTATTGGTACCAACAAGGGATTGAAAACTGTTGAGCAGTTAAGGATTATAATCGACAGGGTCAAAATACCTGTTGTTATTGATGCTGGTCTTGGGCTTCCTTCTCATGCCAGCGAAGCAATGGAACTTGGAGCCAGTGCAATTTTAGCAAATACTGCCATTGCAACAGCTGACAATCCTGCACTTATGGCAGAGGCATTTGCTTTAGGAGTTAAAGCCGGGAGAATGGCATATCTTTCCAGACCTGGAACAGTATTTAACGAAGCAAGGGCGTCCAGTCCGCTTACCGGTTTTTTGAGAAAATAAGATGCACTCCAACAACAGCCATCAGAAACAACTTGAGAATATTATTTCAAAAGATTTTATATCTGAAGATGATTTTCAACTACTGATTAGTGAAAAGAGTCTTCCTTTTATTGAACAGCTTGCCTGGGCCAGCAGAAGTATTACGTTAAGGCGCTTTGGGAAGACAATTTCTCTTTATGCACCACTTTATCTCAGTAGTTACTGTATAAATTCATGCAAATACTGTGGTTTTAATGTTCACAACCGAATTGACAGAAAGAAGCTGACTTCTTCAGAAGTAAGAAAAGAACTTGCAGCTCTGAAGGATGAAGGCTTCAGGCATGTGTTACTACTTACTGGTGAAGCTCCACATATCACAGATGTCTCTTATCTTAAGGAAATGGTGAAAATTTCCAAGGAGCATATGGAGCATGTGAGTATAGAAGTTTTCCCGATGTCAACGGATGAATACAGCGAGCTGGTTAAAGCAGGATGTGACGGGGTTACAATTTATCAGGAAACTTATAATCGTGATATTTATAAAAGTGTTCATGTGGCCGGACCAAAAAAGGACTATGACTATCGTTATCAGACACCCATCAGAGCTGCCAGGGCTTCAATGAAAAGTATTGGCATGGGATTTTTGCTGGGTCTGGCACCCTGGAGGGAGGAAATCATTGAGCTTTATCGTCATACTCATGAAGTAATGAAAATCGACTGGCGTGCTCGTATTGCTGTGAGTTTCCCTCGTCTTCGCCCCCATGAAGGTGATTTTCAGGTGGATTTTCCTGTAAATGATGAAGAACTGGCACTAATGATTTTTTCTCTACGAATTGCTTTTCCTGATGCCGAGCTTGTTATGTCCACCAGAGAAAGCAGTTCCCTGAGGGATGGTTTCATTGGTCTTGGTATTACAAGAATGAGCGCCGGCAGCTCTACCATGGTTGGTGGATATAGCGGCTCAGGGGCCTCTCTGGAGCAGTTTGAAATAGATGATTCCAGAAGTCCCAAAGAAATATCTGAAGTTATAACTGCAAAAGGTTTTGAACCGGTCTGGAAAGACTGGGATGAAAGTCTATAACCATAGATTTCCGGAGAGAAAATGACTGAAAAAAGATTGCTGAGAGAAAAAGCATGGAGTGATATAAATCTTTATCCTGTGATAACAGGCAGGTTTTGTGCTGAAAGAAAAAGCGAAGCTGTTTTAGAGGAGATACTAAAAGGTGGGGCCCGTGCAGTTCAGTTGAGAGAAAAAAAACTGAGTGACCGGGAGTATTATAAACTTGCCACCATTTTTAGGGAACTTACTTTTAAATACGGAGCTCTGCTTATCATCGATGATAGAGTAGATATTGCTCTTGCGGTCAATGCGGATGGTGTACACCTGGGTACAGAAGATATGCCTTGTGATATTGCCAGAAAACTTGCCCCGGATTTAATTATTGGAACATCCACTCACAATCTGGAAGAAATAAATAGTGCTTTACTTCAGGATATCTCTTATCTCAATATTGGTCCGATATATGGAACTATGACAAAGGAAACAGGATTTGAACCTCTCGGAGAGAAATATCTTGAAAAAGCTATTGAAAAGTTAAACATTCCCTTCACTGTTATGGGGGGGATAAAATTTCATAATCTTGACAGACTTTTTGAACTGGGGGTGAGGAATGCTGCTATGGTAACGGCGCTTACCGCTTCAGAGAATCCTCGTCTTGAGACCGAAAAATTTCTTCAAAAAATCAAATTACTTTTGAAATAAAGATAATTCTTACTAAAACCGGTAAAGTTGTATAATATTTAACGGGGTAGAATCCAGTATAATTGGACAAGACTATCCAACTGAAGCCAAATACAGTCAGGATTGAGTTTTATATGAGATTAGAAAATATTTCAAAACTAGGTAGAAATGAGTTGATTTATCTCCTCAAAATTATTGCCCCTGAAGAAGTTTTTTCGTATCGTACAGCTACACTTGAAAGTCTTCAGGAAATGGCATTTTCATCTCTGGGTTATCTGCTTGAAGGTACAGTTGTTGAAACTCAGGAACTGGAATTGAAGTTTTTTTCCAGACTCAGTGATATTCTGGAGGTTTCACCAGTTTATGAACAGAATGAAATATGGGGAAATGAACTTTTTAATAAACTTGGTGAAAAGGTTCTCGGTGAGCTTCGTCCTGTTCTGGAAGTGGCGCAATTTATGGCCTGGGCAGATGGGCAGTTTGTAACCAATGAAATAGCCGTATTTGATGTAATATTTAGTCAGTTGAAATTATTGAAAAGATATAAAAATCAGATAGTTGAAATGTGTTTGAATCAGTTGCCCATTGCGACTATGAAGGCTGACCTTACTCCTTTCAGAAATCAGGGTGCAAAAGCTGAAATGTTACTAGCTTTTGCGTGGGCTATTGCGATGGTTGACAGTGAAACCCATGAAACTGAGATAAAAGCTTATGATGATCTTTCAGAGATACTTGGGATTTCTGATGAACGACGAAATGATATCAGAAACAGAGTTACCCAAAACTGGAAAAGACACAGTACAATAATATCTGATAAATCAAAGCTTGTTATTGAGAGCAGTGGAATAGATGATTATATCAAACATATGATAGGTCTTGACGTTTACAGCCTTTTCTCAAAGAGTAATGTAAACAAAAATGCTGTAATAAATTTCGAGGACAAGTTTAATTCTCTAACTCTTTTTTCAAAGATCAGTATGCTTTGTCGCCCGGAATTATCACTTATCGACAGGGTTGTCCTGGTTATTGCCCTGATCCTATCAGAAGTGTAATAAAATCAGGTATAATCAAAAATTCCACCTATCAGGTCAATCAGTTTTTGGATGGTCTCCGGATCTGTACTTTCATCAGTGGAAAGGTATACTTTTTCGCCGTATTCAAGGCAAAGAGAAAGCACTGACATCGGGGAGCGTAGATCTGATTCTCCATTTTCTGATTCCAGTAACACAGATGAACTGATGTTGTTAAGAACAAAAGTTACTATTTCAGTTGATGGACGGACGTGAATTCCAGCCGGGTTTTTTATCCTGATCTTTTTCCGGATCATCAGTGATCTTTTCCGGTTCTGAAGGAATCAATAAATTTATCAACTATGGATGGATCTTTTTGGTCTATGGTTGTAGTAATAATAAATATGTTTTTCTTTCCCAGAAACAGTGCAAGTTTTTTCTCTTCAGCATGTTTTTTCAGATGAAATGAAATTCCTCTTAGTGTGCCGTTTTTGATTGTTTTCTGGTGAGAGATTTTGGCCTTCAGTTTATCGGTTATACCCATGGCAACTTTTCCCAGAAACATGAGAGGGGGAACCTTCAGTTCCTCTTCCGACAGACTGTAATATTGAATTGAAAATGCATTTAATCCGGCACTGAAAAATACAGTGGAAACCATTTTTTTGATTTTATTTTTACCGGCAGATTTTTCATTTTTAATTTCACTTGTGAGTCCGGGTGAATTTACAGTGAAGGCTCCCTCAGAAGAAGTGAACTTTTTCCAGACGATTTCATTGGGGTTATTTTTTTTAACCGCTGTGCTCTTTTTCCCGGTTTCTGATTTTTTTTCACCACCACATGCAGTGAGGAGTGTTAAAAGAAGAAAAAAAGAAAAAAATTTCAACATATTTTATATTTCCTTGTTCAGCAACAGCTGTTTAGCAAAATATATTTGCTGGTAAGCTCTGGCCATATTATGTTCACCACGTGATGAAAAACCAGCACTGTCCCATCCGAAATATGATTCATTCAACGCATCAGCTGCAAATCTTGCTGCGAGCTCAAGTGCTATTCTGATTGTGGAATTTACAGCAAATTCGTTGGATATTCTATCTGAATCAGACACAGCCAAAGTATTGTATCCTTCCAGAAAATCTGTAAAAACTTTTTTATCAAAATTCCCCTTGATATTACTCCACCCTCTAAGGGCATCACCAATTTCGCCCCCAAAATCATGATAGCCACAGGTATCAAGATCCAATAGTAAAATTTGATTGTTATAAATGAAAAAATTTTCTCTTTTGGGATCACCATGAACAAAAGATGAGACTTTTGGCTGTTTTTTAAGACCGCTGTACATTTCATCAATTGAATTGGCTGCTGTTATGACCTGAGATAAAAGTCTGTGGCTCTGGTGTTTTTCAATGGTGGATTTCAGAAAAAGCATATGAGAGACTGTATTATGCAGTTCCCGGGTACTTCCCGTAAAATCTGCATCTGAAAGGGCTTTATGAAAAATTGACAGATGTTTGCCGCATTCATAAGCATTTTCTACATCCGGATGTTTTCCTGGAATAAAATCCAGAACTCTGAATACTTCTGTGCCTATTGTAATTGATAATTTACCTGATAAGGATTCCACAATGTTGATTGTAGGGACAGAGTGTTTTTTTAAATGTCTGGTTACCTGTTTAATATTGTCTGTGACATCTGAGTCGAATATATTGCTGACTTTTTGAATAATCCACTTGCCCAGAGAGTTTTCAGCTGTAAAAGTGGTATTTATAAGTCCGCCCTCGCATTGATTTAATACAGAATTTTTCAAAAAAGGATATTCAGTGAAAATTTCATCGGGGATAATCATTGCAGATGGTACGACCCTTCAAAAACAAAATGGGCCAATCCTTCAAGTGTGGCCACTTCATCAATTGAAACTCTTGCCCTTCCACCCTTTTGTATTACATCCACTGCTTTAGTGGTAATCAGAGAAATGCTGCTGGCTGCATAGGCTGTTGCTACCGCGCCAGTTCCGCATGCCATTGTGAAACCTGCTCCCCTCTCCCAAACATAAAGTTCTATTCCATCGGGAGTTATTCTGGCGAAGGAAACGTTAATTCCCCCCTCAACAGATTTTTCCATAACTGGTCCAAGATTCAGACATAATTCCAGTGGATCCTCATTTTCAGTTGTGAAATGGACGCAATGTGGATTTCCAGTGTTTACGAAAATGAAGTCGCGACCGTTGACTGTAGTTGTTTTCCCCACAACTATCTGACCCAGCACACCCCTGACTTTTGCGTTTTTCTCAGTTGCCTCCAGAACCATGCCTCCACGTAAACCTGAACGTGTCGGGATGTCCACATGTTCACCAGTCGAAATGGATTCCTTACGAAGTAAATGAAATATTACACAGCGGAGACCGTTTCCGCACATCATGGCTATAGATGCATCAGAATTAATGATTTCCATTGAGTTGTCAGAATCCACCATCAGGATTCCATCAGCACCTATTCCTTCCCGTCTTGAACACATAAGGATGATCTGTTCATCAGATAAATCGACTTTTCCTTCAATAAGGATATAGTCGTTTAATAGTGCCTGATATTTGTAAAAATTTATTTTATTAGTGGAGGGCATTTCATCTGTCTCCGAAAAGTCTATCCAGAGCAATTGATACAGCACTTCTGACACTCAGGTGATTGTATTCAACGGGACCCTTGATCGGAGGCAAAACAGCTTTTGCCATATTCAGAAGTTCTGGAGCCATGCCCCATCCTGTTCCGAACATAAGAACAAGAGGTCTTGAATCCTTTACTGCTTCATCCCAGGTTATATGAGGAGCATTCGGTAAAGCCCTTGCACTTGTCGCAACAATAAGGGGATCATCATTTTCGATTTCCTTTATTTTCGCCAGTGCATCGGCAAAATTGGGTGCCACCGAGGTGGTGTCAAAAGCTCTGGCACGTCTCTCGTTATATGTCGCTCCCCATCCTCTGGTCCAGTGTTCGATGACATTTTCAACAAGTTCCCTCTGAAGCTTAATTGGAGTGACTATAAAATATGAGCCAATTCCATAAGTCCTGCAGGCTCTGGATATATCATGGATATCAAGATTTGTGACTGCAGTTGTAACAACTTCCCCATTCCTGTTTAATACCGGGTGGTGCATTAAAAGTACATGAGTATGTTTTGCTTTTTCCAGAAGCTCCATCAGTTTTCACCTTTCAGAAGTTCAATATCTTCAGCCGTCAGAGGTACTTTATCAAATAGGTCAGGCCTCTGGTTTTTAGTGCGTATAAGTGACATTTTTCTGCGCCATTTTCTTATATTTTCATGGTGACCTGAAAGCAGGATTTCGGGCACATGAATGCCGCTGTAGATTGCCGGTCTTGTATAGTGTGGATACTCCAGCAATCCGGCACTGTGAGACTCATCCAAGGTACTTTCAGTGTTACCCATAAAATCCGGAATAAGTCTGCTGAAGCCTTCTATAAGTACCATACTGGCTGTTTCACCACCGTTAAGGACATAGTCACCAATTGATATTTCTCTATCCACGTAAAGATCTCTTATTCTTTCATCAATTCCTTCATATCGACCGTTCAAAAGAATAATTTCATCAAGTTCTGAAAGTTCTTTCAGAGTTTGTTGTTTCAGTAGTTCTCCCTGTGGTGTCAGATGCACCACATATCCATTCATGCATCCTGACTTTGCGTATTTGATTGCATCAGCAACAGGCTGTGGGGTCATAACCATACCAGGCCCACCACCATAGGGGACATCATCCACTTTAGAGTGTTTATCTTCCGTAAATTTCCGGATATCAATGAGTTCCACCTGTAAAGAACCCTTCTCCACAGCCTTTCCAATGAGAGATGAACTTAAAAAACCCTCAAAAATATCGGGAAAAATTGTAAGAACCTTAATTTTCATAAGAATATAAAGTACATGTGAGATGCAACAATTTCCATTTTTTCAGCAAAAAAAATCACAACTAATTGAATATATTAATCAATATTGAGGCTTCTAATCGAAAAAAACATATCATCTGATATTGTAGCTATTTTGGATTTCAGATCAAAATCCAGAAAGTGCTGAGGTGGAAGGGGGCAGAGAATTTCCTTGCCTGAATCATCCAGAACTGCAAGAGGATAAGGTGCTGGTGATTTCATGAACCGGACTATAACACCAAGATGCTCACCACCTTCTGATACTACAGTCATGTTTATCAGATCATCATATAGAATTTCATCCTCTGAGAGTGTATCCATAAAATTCAGAGAAATATAAACATCAAATCCTCTCAATTTCTCAGCTTCATCCCTCGATGAGATCTCCTGAGTCTCAAAGACAATCCTGCCATCGGGTAGCTGTTTCATATTTTTAACTGAAAGTACGAGAGGAATTGCAACATGTGATTTTTCTGAATGAGAAATCACATGCAGAAAATCAGGGATCTGATTAAGGGAAGTAACATCGGAATAAACAGAAAAAGCCCCCCTCACGCCGTGAGGTTTAACTACCGTTCCGATTTTTATTTCTCTGTTATCAGTCAATTAACTACTTGCCGCTAACGCGTTCTTTGTAGACTCTGATTATCTTCTGAACTGTTTTTGTGGGTAATGCACCGTTTGAAAGCCAATGCTCAACCCTGTCCATTTTCAATTCGATTTCAGGGGTACTCGGAATAGGATTATAATATCCGATTTTTTCACAAACACGACCATCCCTGCGGAAAGTTTCGTCTGAAACTACTACTCTATAAAACGGTTTACCTTTAGAACCGCCACGGGCCAAACGCAATTTTACTGCCATTTACTAACCTCCAAAAATTCTTCCCACCCTCATTATGGGGAAGCTGAACGGTTTTATAGATGATGAGTGATCAAAGATCAAGAGTAAATATAATATTTGTTGTAATATTTTTCGTGAATTCCGGTTGAAGAGTTGACAATTTATTTGTTATGGGGGTTGTTATTATGTTTCTAAACTGATATTTCCCGCATATGGCAGGTGTCTGATGTTCTTAATAGTGTATATTTATCTCAGTTCCATTCAATTAACTGCTCTCAGTACCCCCGGAAAGACTCTAGGTGAGTTAGGGTTGTTTGAGAGAGCCGAATGGTGCCGAAAAATGGCAAAAAATCCTGATGTTAAAAAATATTCCGAAAGGATACTGAAACCTTTTTCATACAGTCAACTTGAGGATATCAGAAATCTTCTACAGATGAAGGGCGCAAAATTGCCTTCTCCCACCGGATTCTTTATGGTTCCGAATGTAAAAATTGATGTAAATCAGGTTCGAAAGGATAAAAACAAATCACCACAGCCTCTTGATCTTCTGTTGAGTTCATCAAAATACACAGATGAATCCAGAAATGCAGCTATTGAAGAGCTTTTAACAAGAGGATGTATGATAAAAGCCCTTTTCAGCCTGAAGTCCAACCCTGAGATTCCTGAAATTCTCTTAAAAGCGGCGTTTCATCCACCTACCATGATTTTCAGGGATCTTATAAGCAGCGGACTGCAGAAGATGGGTGGAATTGTTGTACTTTCTCTTTATGGTTTTTCAAGAAAGGTGGTTAACAGGGAGAGAAACAAACCTTTGTTTTACCGGGTAAGATATGCACGGTATATCATCAATTCAAGCGAAGCAGGAAATCCACGATTTGCACTTCAGGCCGAAAAATCCATGAAACTGAAACTCATGTCTCTTTACGGGGATTATCAGGTTTCTCAGGCAATAGAAACTCTTCTGGTTTATGCAAATTCTGATGATGAAGAGGATCGCAGCGCTGCCAGAAAAGCATTGATGAAATATTTCGAAAGTCCAAGAAAAAAGGCAACGGTTGGAACCATAAAACTTCCTGGTGGGGCCGAAAAAAAAGCGGTTCTTTATATCAGTGCGCGTCAGCAGGCATATCACGCTGTAAAAAGAATTCTGGAAGAAATTACAAAGGGAGATTATGACAGAACCTCAAAAAGCGCTGATATGGCTCGTCAACTGTTCAGTGCATGGGATAAGAGAAGAAAAAGTAAATGGAAGTATGCTTTTGCAGATGCCTGGGTTCTTGATCAGAATGGTGAAATTCCCAAGGCAGTGGAAATTTATCGTGACATACTTGCCAATGACCCTGATTTTCCACAGCGTAAACTTATGACTGCTGCCTTTTTAAAGCTTGCTAGACATAATTTTTCTCAGGGAAAGATTTCCTCAGCTATGAATTTATACAGGGTTGTTGTTCAACTTGATGCGCAGCCTGAATATGAAGCTGATCTTTTTTATATTCTTGGTCTTACAGAGGAAAGCACCGGGGATTTGGAGCAGGCAAGATTTTGGTATCGTATGGCATTGAGGAGAAATCCGGAACATCTGTGGGCAAGAGGTGCGCTTCATTCCCTTGATACTGTTCCTCTTATTCCTGTTGAAATATGGGAACTCAGTACTCTTATCGGAGGCTTTTTCTTCATGCTGGGCATGATGGTGCTTTACACAGTAAGAAGGAGATTTTAATGAAATTTTTATTTATTCTTCTGGTCTGTGCGGTTCCAGGCTATGCTCGCGCTCAGGAAATAAGTTTTTCACTGGATTCAATCGCTCTGGATAAAATGGTGAAAAAAAATGTCCCAAACAGAGTAAGTATCAGTGGCCCGTTTTATATGAGTAATTTTAAGGTTACCTCAATACAGACGCAGTATGTGCACGGGTCCATGGATCTGGATTTCAGAGGTACTATTCCTGTTCATATCCCGTTTATGGGGAAGAAATATATAAAGTTTAATTCCTACATCCCACTGGAAGTAAAATTTAAATTTGAAATAAGGGGGCGTGTTCTCCGTATACCTGTTGAATCCCTGATTTTTAAAGCCGGGTTTGTAAATGTCAGCACAAAATCAAAAATGATGGCTGTTATTTCCATGTTTAAAAAGATGCTTTCCGGATCCAAAGGAAACAGTGCCTTACAGAAAAGTCTCACTTTTAAGATAGGTGATCTTCTTGATCGCTATTTTGGAAAAAACAGATGGAAAATGATTCTGTCGCAGAAAAAAGGCGAAATTAAAATAAAGGCTGTGGGGGGTGAAATCTGAAAAAAGAAGTCCCCACGAATGAATCACCAGTGTTGAACTCCTGGCTTTATGCTTCTATTGCAGTATTGCTCTGGTCCACTGTTGCAACAGCCTTTTCCATTTCACTGAGATTTCTAAATGTTATTCAACTTCTTTTTCTTTCATCACTTTTTTCCTTTATATCATTAGGTTGTATAATCTGTTTTCGTGCAGTGTTTTTGAAAAAGACTGTATCTGTTACAAAAAAAGCAGTTCTGAGGAGCATGTTTTCAGGACTTCTAAATCCTGTTGGATACTATCTGGTTCTTTTTTCCTCATATTCCCTTTTGAGTGCGCAGCATGCTCAGGCGATAAACTATAGCTGGGGTGTTACACTTGGCATTATCAGTGCTGTTTTTCTTGGTCAGAAGTTTACTTTGTGGGATTTAACCGGATCTCTGATTGCATGGATGGGGGTTGTATTTATTGTTCTTGAAAGTGCCAGTAATTCACCAGAAGGTATTAACTATTATGGTGTATTACTTGCTATTGGATCCACTGTAATCTGGAGTGGATACTGGATCCTTCAATCAATTTCCTCCAATGACGAATTAACCGATATGTTTTTTAATTTTTTCTGGGGAACACTCTATTCATTGCTGTTACTGATTGGAACAGATAATCTTTTTTTCCCCTCGGTTATTGCATTGTCAGGTGCTGCCTGGGTTGGTTTTTTTGAGATGGGAATAACTTTTCTCCTCTGGTTAAAAGCAATGAAAACATCTCAAAAAGTTTCTGATATCACTACTCTTATATTTCTGTCTCCATTTTTAAGTCTTGTGTTTATTGCTTTCGTTGCATCTGAAAAAGTAAGATGGCAGTCTATCGGTGGTTTGATAATTATTGTTTCAGGTCTTTTACTGAAACAATTTTTCAATAACCGGGAATAAATATTCAAAAGTGTGTGTAAGTATTGTTTTATAGTGTGATTTTATGAAAAATAAGAAGAGAATTACATTTTTTGCGTTTATACTTTTTTTACTGGTTGCTGCTTCAGTTAGTCTGGTCTGTTTTTTATCAGGGTCCGATGATGATTTTCTTGAATCAAGATATCATAGTGTTATTTCCGGTGTGAATGTTAAATTTGAAAAGGGTTACAAATATCCTTATAAAATAAATGTTTTCTCAATATCAGGCGGGAATAAAATTAATGAGTTTGCACGCATTGATAATATTTCTTTTTTTGAAGTTTTACCTGGAGAACCTCTCAGAATAACTGTTTCCTCAAAAGAGTATGAAACAACCACTGTTCCATGGGTATATCCAGTTGAAGATACAGCGGTTTTACCCGTTAAATTAAAGGGTATAACTGGTGTTGTAAGAAATACTGAAGGAAAGACTCTTTCCGGGAGTAAAATTATTATTGAAGAACCTGACAGATTGCCACAGCAGTATCCTGTAGATGAAAATGGTCGGTTTTTTATTCCGGTTAAAAAGACAGTAAAATTAACCGCATACTGTGAAGGTTATGTGAAATCTCCATTTGTTCTTGTTTCATCAACTGAGGAAGATATTGAAATTTCTCTTGTGAGAGCAAGTACTCTTAAAGTGTTTGCCTATAATCATGATGGAAGTGTTCTGAAAAACGTGGAACTCAGACTGGTTGGAGAAGGTATGTGGCCTCCCGGGAGATATACCATCGATTCAGTGGATGGTCTTGATTTGAAAAATCTGGGCGAAGGTTATTATACCCTTATGGGATTTAACGATGAATTAACCGCTGAAATGGATGGAGTATATCTTGAAAGTGGTAAAACAACAGTAGTACATATGTATCTTAAAAAGGGAGTAGTATTGAAATTTCTTGTCAGAGACAGGAAAACCGGTGACCCGATACCCGACGCCACTTTGTCCATCGCAAGGGAGCAGCCAAGTTTGCATACACACAATCTGGAAACTGACGATGATGGATACGTTACGACTCCACCAATAACCGGAGGAACAGCCAGATTTAGTATTTCTGCCCCAGGATATGTGAATCTTACAGGAAGACGATACTGGGTTAGTCCAAATGAAAGATTTGCGATTTTTGAGATGGACCGAGGTTTGACTCTTAAAGGAACTGTTGTTGATGATAAAGGGTTTGCAGTTGAAAATGCAATCGTGGAAGTCCACGGAACCGATGATTCGGGAAATATGATTACTCCTCTGGGACTGGGTGGGGGTGAATGGACACCGGCAGGTGATTTGGGAGTTACTGAGAGGAAAACAACTATTGGATTGATGAGTGACGGTGCAGTGATTACAGATTCATCAGGAAACTTCACCCTTACTGGTGTTCCCTCAGGGGTTTTAGGATTGAAAGCCAGACATCAGGATTTTTCATCAGGTATGAAATATCTGGGTTATACCAGAGAAAATCGTAGAAATATCCGATTGGTTCTTAAAAAAGGACAGTTATTAACAGGATATGTCGTGGATAAGCAGGGAATTCCTGTTAAAGGAGTGGAAATAAGACTTGAATCCTGGACAGATCCGGATTTTAGTTTCACCGTATATGCTGATTCCAAAGGAGAGTTCAGGGTTAACGGGTGTCCTTCAAATATTTTTGTTACCTATAGACATCGCAAATATAGTTCTCTGACTGAAGTTATTCGTCCTTCTCTGGAACATAAGGTTGTACTCCAGAGAGCAGAGAATTCATTTGAAATCAGCCTTCGTGACAAACATGGTTTCCCTCTGAAAAAGGGTGTTGTTCACCTCGAAAGTCTCATAAGGCCTGAACGATATATTTTCCTCACAGATTCAAGAGGAACTGCAAAAGTAGGTAATGTTGGGGAGTGTCCTTACATCATCCATGTTATCCATCGGAATTTCCCTGATTACAGCTTTAGGCTGGAAAAATGTGAAAACAAAACAATTGAGGTTCCTTACGGGGGTGGAATAAAGCTTTTTGTCAGGGATTTAAAAACAAGAGGAACTCTGAGTGGCAGAATTGACGGGGTAAGCAAAACCGGATCAGAGTTTCATGGCAAATTTGTAAATGGCGATTTTTCCACAGGAAAACTGAAAGGTGAAAAATGGTTTTTTACCATAAAAAGCAAAACTTATCGAACAGTTGAACTTGAGGTGGATATTCCATCGGGAACATCACCCGGAGAGGTAACACATGGTGAAATTCTTGTTGAATTGGACAAGTCAGGTATTGTTTCAGGGAATGTGGTGGATCAAAAGGGATTTCCGGTTAAATTTGCTGTGGTGAGTGCAGCTGGTTCCAGAACATATACTGATCACAGTGGAAATTATACTCTCAGGGATCTTCCGGATGGGAATATCGCTGTTCATGTTTGGCATTCGACAAGTGGGTATGATAGTAAACAAGTAAATATTTCCTCAATGCAAAATAATTCAGGGGAGAATTTTCGTCTTTCAGCAGTTAACTCGTTCAGGGAAAAGTTGAAATTCAGAAAAGAGGGTGGAAGTCTGTTTTTAAGTGATCCTCTTCCTTCAGGGGCAAAGGGGCTTATTTCAGACATGGCTCAGATTATAAGTGTAAATGGACTTGATTCTTCTGTACCCATACCACTTATAACCGCAGTTACTTCAAATGGACATAACAGGATTTATTTAAGATTTAAAAATGAATCGGGCATTGAAAAAATTATTTTTTTGAAATTAAAATGAATTATGATTTATGCTAAAGTAAAATTCTGTTTTAACAGTGAGGAGTAACTTACAAAATGTCCCAGTTTACAGACCCTGATACACTGTTTTCGTCATTTAATGTGTATAATCAGATTCGTCCAATGATGGGGACATATCATGTTATTGATCTCCAGTTGGAAAATACTTCAGCTATACTTGAAGGAACAAGAATTTCAAGTATCAGGCATTTTCACGATGCGGAGTGGATGAAGATCATGGGAAAGAGTCTGATATATTCATGCTCAAGAGATCCCGGAGCTCTTTTTGGAATGGCTGGTAGTTATCACTTCTCTCTGGTTTATTCACTTCCGGTTACCAAACTTGAGGGTACAGATCTATTGGCTGGAGTCACATCAAGTATTTCATCCTTCATTTCAGGACATACCGGATCCCCCGTGAAGCTTAGTGGAAAAGTCCTTGAGTTTCCTGACCCAAAAATAATGAGTGCATTTTTCCTTTGGAAGCAGAATCAGAACAGGGACATAACGGTTCAGTCAATGATTCTGGAAATTCTTATGAACAATGGAAAAACCTTTGAGGAAGCGAGAGAAACGCTGATCACGCTGGGTGATACAAAATCTAAATTAAGTGTTATATCCGAACAATATGATGGCAGTATTCCAGAATGGATTATCAATGGATTGTGCGCTTACTGGAAGATGAAAGGTGATTCAGTTGTTATGTCCCTAAATCAGAATATTCCATCTGGTCCTGATTTTCTTTCGTTCATGATGGAAATATTTGATCAGAAATCAGGGAATGAAAAATGAATTTTATTTGCGATAAGTGTACCACCAGATATTCAATACCCGATGAAAAGGTTGCGGGAAAAATTCTAAAGCTTCGGTGCAAGAAATGTGGCAACACCATAGTTCTGAAGGATCCAAAAGCTACAAGCGAACTTAGCAGGGTTGCAAAAACTGATGAGGGACATGTTCTTTTACAGAATGCGTTTAAGCAATCGCTTTCAAAGCAGCTGTCCACTACTGAGAGGAGTGGAATAACTGATGATATTGATACATCGTCAAATGCAGATAAAACTCAGATAGCAAGGATTCCAGGTTTTAATGAGTCTGTACCACATGAAGAGGAGTGGTATCTGGCAGATTCCAGGGGGCAGGCTGGTCCCATGACTCTTTCTGAGTTAATAGCCCGTATTAAAAGGGGTGAACCTGATCCGGAGGCCGTTGTATGGAAAGATGGTTTCAGGGACTGGCTCACGATTGATATGGTTCCAGAGCTCCGGATGTATCACAAGCATTCACCACCACCACGAAGGCCAACAAGAGAGCTTTCACGACAGGATGATATTGAGCAGGTATCAGTTTCTACAGGTCCATATATTGCTCAGAAACCTGTACGAGCCCCAATAAATATTACTACTTCACGGGAATTTAATCAGTCAAATGTTCCGTCGCAGATAGTCATTCCGTCAGAAGCGCTGAGTCCCTTCAGAAATAAGCTCATTCCAATTATTTCTATTGCTGCAGTTGTAAGTATTCTGGCGTTTTTTCTGGGTGGGAAATTGATGGGATCTGGAAGTTCTTCATCGAATTCATCCCAGACACAGAAAAATCAGGTTCAGAACCAGCAGGCTGTACCACCACCACAGATGAAAGTTGTTGAAGCAAAACCACCACAGATGAACGAAGTGGTATATATTGTGGCAAATGAACCTTCAGAACAGGATTCCAAGGGTGACAGCAGTGAAAGCAAGAACGGGAAAACTGTAAAGAATCACTCGATGCTAAACAACCGGAAAGTGGTAAATCATAAGAACACAATGGCAGAGACTGCTGATTCCGGCTCTGTTTCTGCACCCGCCAACTCTCGTGGTAGCGGAGTTCTAAGGACATTCATGCGTTCAAATCAAGGCGTAATTACAAGGTGTTATGCCAGAACCGTTAGAATGGGACAAAAAGATCTTGTTGACCAGAGTATTAAAATTCACCTGAAAGTTGCTTCCGATGGTAAATTATTATCAGTAAGCTTTTCGGGTAGAATGCCTCCAATTATGAAGAATTGTATGATTTCAACCATAAGTTCCCTGAAATATCCAAAAGGAACTCAAACTGATCGGCTGACATATGCGATTCATTTTAACTGATTTTAAAATACTTTTTATTCTGGTTTTCTTTTACACTGGTTGTTCTGAAAAGGAAAAGGGACATTGTTCAACTGATCGTGATTGCAGGCATGACAGGATTTGTGAAAGTGGCAAGTGTGTTTCATATATAAAAAACACTCAAAAAAAGATCGATTCTGTTAAAAAAGATAAATCTTCTGGTAATGCTGTATCGAAACCCATACCAAAATTCAGTTCTCCTGTGACGCCACCTGTAATAGTTCCTCCAGCGGGAAATAAAAATCCATTTGGCAACCTGAATTTAAATTTTGATTTGAACCTTGGGAGCGGAAATACAAAATTTAAAATGAAAGGTATAAAAAACGGAAAACCTGATATTGAAGTATGCAGTAAGGGACAATGTTCAGACCTTGATTTCTCTGATCCTGCATCATTGCAAAAAATGGTTGGAATCATTGCAGGCACATCTCCGAATGATCCCATGAGCAAAATGATGATGGATATGATGAAACATATGGGAAAAAAGTTGCCATCAAATCATCTTAAAAACCGGTTCAATCCACGAGGCTCTGGGAATATCATAAAACCAAATACAGGTGGAAATACTACTATAAAAACTAACCCGGTATCACCTCAGATTTCGGGAAATGGTCCTTTAAAAAGTATCCGTGAAATAGTGTCAGGAAGGCATCTCAGCATCGGAAGAGAAGCCGTTTTAAGTGGAATGACACCAGTTATAATAAGTTTGCCTGCAAGTGTTACATTCAGAGCGCCAAAAGGAAAAAGAGTTGAAACTTCAGTGGCAATTAAGGATAAAAAAATTCTTACGCAACTGGCAAAAACAGATTCAAAAGTAATAATCAGAATAAAAATAAAAAGAATCACCGACAAAGTAATTTACGGCGAATTGCTGGAAATAGCATTCCCGTAAACCCCACCCAGGTTAGTTTTTTCCCTCTTTCCCCTCACTCACCCAGGTTAGTTTTTTCCCTCTTTCCCCTCACTCACCCAGGTTAGTTTTT
>JAFGWM010000052.1 GCA_016937155.1 Deltaproteobacteria bacterium | reverse complement strand
TTTTCACCACATTGAATGGAACTGAGCTGGGTATCACCGTTATGGCATACGTCAGTACCTGTGCAGGTTGTGTTTACCCATGCTCCCGACTGGCAGAGTTGGTTGTAGTAACCTTCGTTGTTTTCACCACATTGAATGGAACTGAGTTGAGTATCACCGTTATGGCATACGTCAGTACCTGTGCAGGTTGTGTTTACCCATGCTCCCAACTGGCAGAGTTGGTTGTAGTAACCTTCATTGTTTTCACCACATTGAATGGAACTGAGCTGGGTATCACCGTTATGGCATACGTCAGTACCTGTGCAGGTTGTGTTGGTCCAATGGCCACTGACGCACAACTGATTGTAAACCCCTTCATTGTTTTCACCACAAATGATGGAACTGAGTTGAGTATCACCGTTATGGCATTCATCGGTACCTGTGCAGTCTAATGTATTTTGCCAGCTGCCATTTACACAAAGCTGGACTAAATAACCTTCATTATTTTCACCGCAAACAGTTGAACCTGTCTGAGTATCGCCGTTGTGGCATTCATCTGTTCCTGTACAGTCTTCAGTATCCTCCCAGTTACCGTCAACGCAGAGTTGAACAAAAACACCTTCGTTATTTTCACCACAAACAGTGGATCCATTTGAAAGTGTGCCGTTTATACATATTGCATCACCGTTACATGTATTGGTATCATGCCACTGTCCATCAATACATTTTTGCTGTAAAACACCTTCGTAATTATATCCGCAAACAGTTGTACCATCCTTGAGGGAGTCGTTTATACAAATATCATCTCCGGTGCATTCAGTGGAATCCTGCCATTGCCCGTTTACACACTCCTGGACAAAAACACCTTCGTCATTAAGTCCACAGATGCTTGTTCCATCTTTAGTGGTGCCATTCATGCAGATGTCTGTTCCAGTGCAATCATTTGTGTCAAGCCAGATACCGTCGCTGCACTCCTGGAGATAAAATCCCTCAAGATTAATTCCGCATGCTAAATTGGTTTCCCTTGTAGCGCCCTCGTTACATAGTCCTTCAGTAATGCAGTACTCTGTATTTTCCCACTGTCCTTCAACACATTTTTGCTGAAAAACCCCTTCAACATTATTATCGACACATGTATCAGTGCCTTCTCTGGTAAGATCATTGATACAGATATCAGTTCCAGTGCACTGAGTCCCATCTGTCCAGTAATTATCTTCACAAATCTGGATAAGAACACCTTCATTGTTGTAACCACACTGGGTGGTTCCTTCTCTGGTTTCCCCGTAGTTGCACTCACCTGTATTTTGGGATACTTCCGGTGAACAACTGTTAAAAACCGAAATCAGGGCCAGTAAAATAATACTAATGTTAATGCGCATCTAAAGCTCCTCAGTCTATAATTCGAAAAAGTATCTACACCATAAATGTAAAAGCCCAGGTAATATTTAAGAATTTCAGTGAAATAAATTACCCGAATGTTGCCCTGATTAAAGCAGGGGTTAAGTATTCTACCTTTTAACCATGTAAGTTCAAGGTCTTATTGTTTAAGGAGTGAAAAAAAGTTTTTCATGAAAAATGTCATATCCGATGCAGATAATGCCTTTTCTCATAGTGCTGGAATCAGATAAATTTTTCACAGTTTTGTATTGATGCTGAGGATCCGTTTTAATTGAATGGAACTTGACAATTCCTGTGTGTTATCTAATTTCAACACGGAGAAAAAAAGATGTCAGACAGTAAAGAATATAAATTATTTATTACTCTTTGTGAAACACTGATAAACGCTAATACCACGTGTAATGTGGAGGAAATTAACATGGTGTTCAAACATCATGTTTTCTCAAGGTTTTTAAAACATATCCTATATAGTTTTGCAATGAATACATTTCCGGACATAGTTACTCAATATAATATCACAGAAGGTATTCTTTATAGTGAATGTTATTTATGGTTCAGGAAGTTCTGTGAAGAGGGGAAAGAAATTGTAGGACAAAATGGTGCTGCTTCCTTAATTAATCTTTTCAAGCAGACGTGCAGATCTGTGGTGAGAAAGATTCAGTCTGGAGTGAATCCCGGATCTTTTATGAAAAAATTTGAATCCGGAAAAAACGAAGAATCCAATATGAAATCTGAAGAGGTGGAAATACCTGAACCAGAGAATCCAGAAAGCAGTAGAAAGTCAAATGTTTACCAAACATTCCCGGTTCCAGATATTGAGAATTATCAAAAAATGGAAAATTCTACCGAGGAAGAAGTTTCAGAGCGAAAAGAATATCAGCATCTGATGGAACTTCTAAAGAAAGAGCTTGGTGATGAAAAATTTAAATTTTTCCTGAACTATATAGTTGATGGAGAAAAATTTGAATTTGGGGTTGGAACAAAGGAATATCAGGCGATAAGTCAGAGAAAAAGCAGACTTAAGAAAGAAGTAAAAGTCATTGTGAATGATTTTCGGAAAAGGAGTGTGGTGTGAAATGATAAGAGCTATTCTTGAAACCGGTGAAACTATTCTTAAAGGAAAAGATATTATCGATTTTTCTGCACCGCCTGAGGAATGGGAAGAACTTTTGCAGTCAATGGGAAATCCTTTGGCACTGAGTGCAGAGTTGTTTGAAAAATTAGATAAACTGATTGGTATTTTAAGAGCAGATGAGCATTATAACACACTCCATTTCAGACAGTTGATTGCTGATTCCATGATTATTTTGAAAGAGCGTCATAAAATGGAACAACTGATTGAGGCTGCAGTTAGATTTGCTCCATCTGAAACGAAGGAAAAATTCATCATATGGTACTCTGATATTGTTGAAAAATTTGATTTTACTGTGAAAGAAGTCATGTGGAAACTGGCTCCACTTTATAATCAAAGGTGGGAAGAAAGTTTAAAATACCCAAATGATAAAGTCTGGTGGTATTCAGAGGCTCTGGATTTGAATCCCGATTTCATAAAAAATCTACCGTGGCATGCAGATCTTGTTTTCCGGTATAACATGGGCACCGAATTCAATATGCTACTTGAGGAAGCTGAAAACATGAGTCTGTTTGAGGCTACAGAACTGAGCAAAATCATTCGTACAGTTAAAAAATACGGTAAATCGGAAGAGGAGGCGGGGCTTGAAATAGCTGCATCTGAAACTATACCTGATGGTTTTCAAAAAAATTCCATATATCATCTGGAGATTATGAAAACTGAAGAAGGATTAAAGGCTTCGGTAACTATAAACTATAATCAGCAGCAAGGCATTGATTACAGACTGTCTCTTGTAATGAATGATGGCAGCATAATCGATAAAAATGAAGAAGATCCTGTTTTTAAACACCATTACTTTTTTGCTATTCCGGAAAATAAGGAAATCAGTGAAGTCAGACTGTCATTTACTGTGTGAGTCAGAGAATTTTCAATGAGAAGCAAAATAAATAAGCTAAATTTTCTGACCGGTAGGCATGATTTGCTTTCAGATAATCTGGAGTTTGTCGGGCTTCGGAAAGAATATGAGACAGGCTGGTTCAGGCATCTGGCCCTCCCCGGTGTGAGTGGAATTTTTTATAACTGGGAAAATGCTTTTACATGGCCAATACAGTTGAGGGGGACAATACTCACCGAAGATAGATTTCCAACCTATATTCAAGATGAAAACAGGCAACATTTAAAGGAAATTCTTGATCTGATGTGGAAATACCTAGGTCAGGAGCATTTCAGCAGGCTTCCTGTTACTCTGGAAACCAGCTATCTTGAATCTAAAGTCATTACTCAGAGGGGAAACAGTATGGACGCAGCTGTTGCGGTTCTTGCTGTATCATACTTCAGTTCCACTACTGTACCATCACGCATTTTTATTACTGGAATTATTGATTCTGAGACTGGCAAGATAGAAAAAGTCGGGAATATGCTGGAAAAAATTCAATCGGTATACACAATAGTCAAGACCGAGCCACAGTTAAGGAGAATGAAAGCATCAGTAAGGAAGCCCCTTTTTATTTACCCATTGGAAAACACAGAAGAAATTCCGGATTTGATGAGAGAGCATCTGGCAGTTGTTCAGGTTTCCTCTGTGGATGAATTGATTAAAACTGTCTTTGGCTTCAAACCTGAATTGAGCGATTATTTTAACTATAATTTCTCACACATAGTTGAACTGGAGAAAAATATTTATTTTTCTAAAAAAACAATGAGCTCTGAAGGACTGGAACTATTTATTGAAAAAGTCAATAGACGTCTTAATGTTATGAAATTCCGGTTATATGAAGCCTCAGGATTCAAAGCTGTTAAGAATGGATACACAAAAAAGGGTCTTGAATTATATGGAAAATGTCGTTCAATTTTATCACTGGACAAAATTGAAATGGACGGCATTTCCAGAATCGTTTTTCTTTCCCGTGAATTGGCAGCGTATTTTGATCTTTTTCCTGACAGACATGAAATTGAAACACGAATAAGGGAACTGGAAGAATATATCGATGAAATTATGGATCCTGTGGAGCTGCTTCATCTCAGTGGAACAATTTCCCGTGGTTATGAATGGATGGGTGATTATGAAAAGGCATTTAAGGTAAAACTTAATAATGTTGAATTAATAGAGACCAAGATAAGTATACTGTCCCCGGAGCTTGGAATAAATCTTTCCCGCAGTTATTCAGCATTGGGACTTTTAAATGCCAGACGAAAATTGTCATCTGATACCTGTTTTAAAAAAAGTTCTGAATATCTTGAAAAATCAAAGGGTATTGACAACTACACTAATCAGAAACTCTGGAACAGGTTTAATGAATTTTTTAGTTTGTATCTGAATGAAGAATGGGAACAGATTTTTGATCTCCGGGATGAAATTCAAAACTTTTTGGGTGATGATAGAGATTACAGGCGTTTTAGAAGTTTAAGTTTTTTGGCAGAGGCCAGTTATTTTACACAACGATATGAAACTAGCGAAAACCTGCAGGACAAAGTTTCGGATATCTGCCAATCGCTTCCTTCTATTTTTAAACTGGTTCCTCTGTTTTCAGCACTTTCCATTGCTTGTTCATCTTTTCAAGTTGAATTGATTGGAGATATTCTGAATCAGGTGAATTATATCTTCCCTGAGTTTTATAATTACTACAGGTTTGAAAAAATTCATCATACAGAAAATCCGGAAAAACAATGGAAGGATATTCGAATAACTCTCCCTTACTGATAAAAAAAACTAACCTGGGTGTGAACAAATTACTGAAAAAAACTATGTAAAAACTAACCTGGGTGTAATCAAATATTTTTAATTTCTAGTTTTAAATGTATAAAAATATCAATTATTTTTGTTGTGTAGATGGTAGGATGAGTTTTGGTTTCCACAGGACTGTTGGGGTTTATTGAAAGTACAGAGTTGAAAATATTAAAAATGCAGTATAATTTTAAGTAGCTTTTTATTTATTACTAAATGCAGGTTGTCAAAATGAAAAAACTTTTTTCCTCATATCCATTTATCTCTTATCTGTTTGTTGGAATTTTTATTTTTGGTTGTTCTAATGGTGAAAGTGGCATACTGAACAATAATGCGACAAATAACACCACAAATAATACAACTAACAACACGACAAATAACACGACAAATAATACCACAAATAACAGCACTCCTGTATGTGGAAATGGAAAACTGGAGACAGGTGAGGTTTGTGATGATGGAAATAATATTGACGATGATGGTTGCAGCTGGGATTGCTCTGCTGTCGATCCTGATTATGCGTGTCCCGTCCCGGGAGAACAGTGCATAAAAATAGTTATTTGTGGAAATGCGAGAATTGAAGGAGATGAGACCTGTGATGATCATAATACCGAAAGTGGTGATGGTTGTGATTCGGAATGTAATCTGGAACCTGGATGGATTTGTCCGGTAGTGGGTGCTGGCTGTATAGCTGAAAGATGTGGTGATGGTGTTTTGGCAGGCTTTGAAATTTGCGATGATGGTAATGCTGAAAATGGAGATGGCTGCAGCAGCGAATGTAAACTTGAGGATGGCTTTAACTGTGTAGGAAATTCCTGTTATGAAACGGTCTGTGGTGATGGTACCACCGAGGGTACTGAAGAATGTGATGATGGTAATTTTGAAGTTGGTGATGGATGTGCACCGGATTGTCATCGTGAACCCGAATGTATTGATGGAAGCTGTCTTGCCGTATGTGGTGATGGTATTGTTTGGTCTCCAGAAGAATGTGATGATGGTAATACAATTGATGGCGATGGCTGCAGTTCAAGTTGTATTCGGGAAATTGGTTGGACCTGTGTAGAAGTTCCTGAGACTTTACCTGAGTCAATCTCTCTTCCTACCACGCTGAGAGATTTTATTCCTGGTTGCAGCGATGGAGCCAGACCACTTGACTCAGACGCAGGAGCTGTTCCTCCATATGGACACCAGGATTTTGAATGCTACACTGGCAGTGGAATTATGTATAACAACGTTTTGACTGAACTGGATAGTGAGAAAAAACCAGTCAGGAATCCAAATACTGTTACATTCAGTGATTATTCATTTTCTCAATGGTACAGATCCAATACAGACTATAATCGAACGATTGCACAGCTGTTGACTCTTACTCATCTGGGAGATGGTGTTTACAGGTATTCAAGCAATGCTCATTTCCCTGTTGATGAAATGGGTTTTGTAACTGAATATTGTGATACGGTTTTGTGCGAGCCGGTCAGAGGGGGTCATAATTTCAGTTTTACGAGCGAAATAAGGTACTGGTTTGAGTATAACGGAACAGAAGTTTTAGATTTTACTGGTGATGATGATGTCTGGGTATTTATTAACAATAAACTTGCGGTTGATGTTGGTGGAATGCATTCACCTGAAAGTGGAAGTGTAAATCTTGGAGATGGTGCAGTTGCACTGAATCTTGGGTTAATTGTCGGTGGAATTTATGAGGCAGTTGTCTTTCACGCTGAACGTCATACCTTCGGTTCAAACTATATGCTGACCTTAACAAATTTTAACAGGGCACCATCGGTATGTACTTCAGAATGTGGTGATGGTATTAAAAGTAGCGTAGAAGCATGTGATGACGGTGTTAACGACGGAACCTATGGAACCTGTAATTCTGATTGTACATTTGCCAGTTACTGTGGAGATGGTGTAGTTGATACTGATGAAGGTGAAATCTGTGACGATGGAATTAATCTGGGAGGCTCTTCGGAATCATGCGCTCCCGGATGTCAATCATTTGGGGCTGGTTGTGGAGATGGTGTTCTTCAAACTTCCAACGGAGAACAGTGTGATGACGGTAATCTGGAAAATGGTGACGGATGCAATTCTTCTTGTATGATCGAGATTGAGTAAAGTTATTTTTTTGTATCAGAAGGTTTTTTTATAAGTTGTAATGAAAGACAACCTTTGAGGAGTTTCTTAAAAAAATCATGGTTTTTAAGTGCATAAACTGAATGGATTTCACTGGACCATTTAAGGGAGCACTGAACATAGTTTTCTCCATCTATCGGTAACAGTACAAATGCACTTATTTCAGGGATAGTCATGTGCATACACCTGCCACCACCACACGAACCTGGTCCTCTGATTTCATCTTTACGAAATCCAAGAAAGAGATTCTTTTTCAAAACATCCTCTCCAACCTTTTCTCCTGTCCACCAACTTGAGACTTCGGTCAGATTTTTAGGGGGGCTTCGTCGTGTTTTTGTAAGTTGAAAATTAAGAATATTTGATCCGTTAGCCAAGGTGAAATTTTCATTGAATGTTTCGCTGTAATATTTGATCCATCTGGACTTTTTAGTTACATAGGGAGATTTATTTTTAAGTCGGCTTAGTAGTTTTTCATCCACCTTTAGTTTTACATTCCATTCTGGAATAAGCATCTCATCCTTTACAACAGTTATCCACTTTTTATCTTTTAATGATATTGCACGGTTAGCTTTACTACCCACATTGGAGTTTGAGGGATTTGATTCCACTTTTTTTATCGACATAATTGATTTCTTTTCAGTTATTTTTATCTGTGCAGGTTTTGTATCGGGAACCTTGGTCGTGGATTTGTCATCTGTGCATCCTGCTACGATAAGAACGAAAAGTGCAAACCTGATATTCATTTATTCCTCCTGCTAAGAAAATGATTCTACTGATTTAGTTCGACAAAAAACTCTTCCAAGTAAAATGCAAAAATAAAAAATTACCAGTTTTTTTTAACGAAAAAATAATAAACCCGGGTTAGTTTTTTCTCCTGACTTCTTTCCTGCTCAACCTCTGGTATTTTTTGCCCCCCTGATGCTTTTTATCCTCTATTTTTATGTTTCTGGTGTTGAATTGATGTGTTTCCTACCAGGATTTGTGGTTCCTGACTGACTTTTAGTGACTGGAGTTGCAGTTATCCCATCGATTTTGCCCCCTGAGTCCTTCTTTTCAGTACTTTACCGCCTCAGGTTTCCATCTTTAATCGCTCTATGGCCAGCTGGCTTATTCGTACACCGTGTGTCTCATACATCTGATTGGTTCCAGGGGGAAAATAAACATCATGATC
>JAFGWM010000051.1 GCA_016937155.1 Deltaproteobacteria bacterium | reverse complement strand
TTGCCCATGGAACATCTCCATACAAAATTATCCTGAGAAAAGAAAATTTGTTTCACGGAAAATGAAAAAGAGTGAAAAAAACTAACCATAGGTGGGTTGAAAGAGAGGAGGGGAAAGAGTGAAAAAACTAACCTGGGCGTGTAAGAAGAGAGGAGGGGAAAGAGTGAAAAAACTAACCAAGGGTTGGTTGAAAGAGAGGAGGGGAAAAGAGTGAAAAAACTAACCTGGGTGTGTAAGAAGAGAGGAGGGGAAAAGAGGGAAAAAAACTAACCTGGGTGGGTTGAAAGAGAGGAGCGGAAAGAGTGGAAAAACTAACCTGGGTGGGTTGAAAGAGAGGAGGGGAAAAGAGTGAAAAAACTAACCTGGGTGGGTTGAAAGAGAGGAGGGGAAAGAGTGAAAAAACTAACCAAGGGTGGGTTGAAAGAGAGGAGGGGAAAGAGGGGAAAACTAACCATAGGTGGGTTGAAAGAGAGGAGCGGAAAGAGTGGAAAAACTAACCTAGGTGGTTTAGAAGGAAAGAACTGACCGGATTGGTGATAATTAAGGGCTTGATAAAAAAGCTACGATGTAGGACAATTCGCTTCTGAGAATAAATTGATTATGATTATTGACGCTTTCCTGAAAAAACATCTTCTGCCTGTTCTGCTTATGGCAGGTGCTGTCGGAGGAGTTGTTGCCGGGGGAGTTACATCTGGTTTTTGGAATGGCCAGCATCCTGCATTTACCGGATCGGTTCACCTGGTGGGTGAGCTGTTTATGAATCTTCTGAAGATTATGGTGATTCCATTTATAGTCACGTCAATGATTCTTGGTGTTACATCTATGGGGGGGCAATCAGCATTAAAAAGAAGTTTTCTTACAACACTTATATTTTATTTTTTTACAACAGTACTTGCAGTAATAACAGGGCTTCTTTTAGTCACTCTAATCAGTCCTGGAGAAGTCGGTAATCTTTCCCAATCAGGAACTGTTGCATCTTCCCACCCTCTGAAATGGTATGATGCACTTTTTTCGACAATAAGGAGTACAGTTCCATCAAATATTGTGATGGCTGCAGCGAAAGGCGAAATTATCGGTGTGATTACATTCAGTATACTGACTGGTTTTGGGATACTTCACATCGGGAAAAAGGGTAAGGTTCTTGTTGAATTTACACAAAGCCTGAATGACGTCTTTACAAAACTGATCAACTGGATTATCTGGATTGCGCCACTTGGTATTTTTGCTATTGTTTTTGAAAATACCGGACTTGCCGGGGGTTTTAATGGAATAACCAGTCAATTAAAGGGTCTCGGGTTTTATATGCTCACAGTAATTGCAGGACTCTCGGTGCACGCCTTTTTGACGCTACCTTTGCTTCTTTTTCTTCTCACTGGAAGAAATCCTGTGAGCTATGCCTTGAATTTTTCTCAGGCTATAATTATGGCTTTTTCAACAGCTTCCAGTGCTGCAACTCTTCCACTGACTGTAAAAAACTCAATTGAAAATGCAAAAAACTCTGAAAGTATATCTCAACTTGTACTGCCTCTTGGCGCCACAGTGAATATGGATGGGACTGCTCTTTATGAAGCTGTTGCAGTAGTTTTTGTCGCTCAGAGTTTTGGCATGCATCTTTCATTTGTTGCCATTGGGATTATTGCACTGACATCAACTTTAGCTGCTGTTGGAGCGGCTGCAATTCCCCATGCAGGTCTGGTTACAATGGTGATGGTATTTTCTGCTGCTGATATTCCACCTGAGATTGCTTCAAAGGGGATTGCTGCCATTTTGGCAGTTGACTGGATTCTTGATCGCTTCAGGACATCGGTTAATGTATGGGGTGATGCAGTTGGTACAGCTGTAGTGGATAGGTTGGGAAGCAGGAAAACAAAGTAAGAGAAATATTTAAAACTGAGGGCATGATATGCTTATATTTATCGCGGTTTTTATTGCCGGTGGAACAGGAAGTATTTTGCGATTTGCGGTTTCAAAAGGACTCTCAGGAGCTCAATGGACAACTCTTCCCCTTGGAACGGCTACTGTCAATATACTGGGATGTCTTCTTTTCGGTATTTTTTTTACAATTTTCGAATTAAGAACTGATGTTAATCCCATTATCAAAGCAGCGGTGCTTACTGGCTTTCTGGGCGGTTTTACCACATTTTCATCATATATGGCCGAAACCGTACAATTGCTGTCCTCTGGTGTTTCATTTTTTATACTGAATATGGTGTTGCAGACAACACTTGGGGGAGCAGCCTTCTGGGGTGGGACAAAGATAGTCAGGGTTATTGAGTTGGTCAGAGGATAGGAATTCATTTCCATGACGTAGAAAATAGAGTATTTTTGTTTTGATCAGACCGAGTATATAAACTAGTATTTGAAAACACACCATTGAAAGGAGTGGAAAATGACCAACAGGGTACTTTTTTTAATTTTGGTATTGATGGGTTCACTTTTCGCAGGATGCAGCAATAATTCTGACGAATCGACATTTCCTGAGAAAACCCTTCACAGTGAGATTCCCATAAAAAGAGTTGTTCTTTATCAGAATGGGGTTGCTTACATAGAGAGAAGTGGAAAATACACCGGGAAAGTTATCAATCTCAGGATAAGACATGATCAGGTTAAGGATATTCTGAAAACTCTTACGGTTATTGACCGAAGTGGTGGACACGCAGTTTCTATTGCTTTGCCCGTTGAAAAAGGTCAAATGGCCAGACTGGCTGAGCTTCCTCCTCAGGTCAGACACAGTGGTGGTCTTCTGGCAATAGCCACAGCATTTCGTGGGGCCGCTGCAAGGATAGAAACCAGTAGTGACACGTACAGAGGCAGAATTGTCGGCATAGAAAATCTTGGTGCTGGTGATACAAATAAATACAGACTTACTCTTCTTAGAGATGGCGGAAAACTTCTGGTTATCCCTGTTGAAAAGATTAAGAGTTTAAAAGTTCTGGATAAAACTCTTACCATTGGTCTCGAAAAAAGTCTGGATGTATCTCTGAATAAAGGGACCTGGAAACCTGTGAACCTTTCAATTAATCTTTCAAGGGGAGGGGAGCATAATCTCGTTATAAGTTATGTTGTTGAAATGCCCATATGGAAACCGGCATACCGTCTGGTGGTTGGTGAAAATGACAAGGACATTCTTTTGCAGGGCTGGAGTGTTGTTGATAACCTTTCGGGTGATGACTGGCGGAATGTTTTTCTGAGTCTCACTGCAGGAACACCGCTTGCCTTCAAATATGATCTTTATACACCACACAGTGTGCAAAGGCCTGACCTGACACCCTCAACCACCAGAATGACTGAGGCGCCACCTGAGGCAATAGATGCAACTTATACGAAAAGCTACGAAAAGAAGGATTATGCACCCAGACCAAAAAGTATGCGTTACCGCTCATATAAGAAAATGGAGAGAAGAAGGTACAAAATGTCCAAATCCTCTCCAATGGGAGGAGCCTTAATGGATGATGACGATGCCAAAGAGGCAGAGGCTAAACCCTCTTCTGCCAGTTATTACAACAGACCAGTTGCACTGTCTGAGATGAGGAGAAGTTTCAAAAATCTTGTAAGTGGTGCAAGGGTTGGGAGTCTTTTTAGATATGATATTCAAAGTCCTGTTACAGTACCGGATCGCTCAAGTGCTCTTGTTACACTGATTAACAAGGATGTTGAGGGACAGGATGTTTTATATTTTATATCAGAATCAGGAGATACAGTCCCCTATAGAGCGGTAAGATTCAAAAACACCAGTGGATATGTTCTCGAAAAAGGGCCTGTTGCTATTTATCGAAAAGGTCAGTTTGTTGGCGAGGCTTTAGGCGGAGTCGTTGAAAAGGACGCAGTTTCCTTTGTTCCGTACGCACGGGAGGGAAAAGTAATTATTCATACCTCGCAGAAGTGGGAGAATGAAGGAGAACGACTGTTAAGAATTGCCAACGGGTATATTTATGTGGAAGAGAGACAGATTAACAAATTTGTTTATTCTATCGAAAACAGAACCGATACTGAATTCACAATTTATATCCGTAGAAATCGCAGAAGTGGCTGGACACCTGCAAACAGTAAAAACTTCATTTTTGAAAAAAATGTTTATTTTGTCCCTGTAAAACTTAAAAAGGGTAAAAACACAGCAGAAATTCGTGAGGAAACTCCAATCAGAAGAAGTTATGGTCTTCATTACTACAAATCAAGAACCTACTTGAAGCTTTTCATAAAGAGTCCTGATCTCCCTGAAGGAATCAAATCTAAATTAAATGAAGTTCTTGTAATTTATGAAGATGCAACTCAATTGAAACTCAAGATGGAAGAAATAAATCGCTCCAGAAGAGTCTTAAAAGACCAGCAGTATGAAGATCGTAAAAATATTGAAGTTCTCGGGAAAAAAGGAAACAATGACCTGCGCCGTAAACTACTTAAAAGAATTGATAAAATCGCAGATCAGTTGTCAAAACTCAACCGTGAGTGGGTGGAACTTAATATGAAGAGAGGTGAGAAGGAAAGAAGAATGTTTGCTCTATTTAAAATGATTTCCTTCAAGGCTAAACCCTCAAAATAATTATCTGCTGAAATAGTCTTTTTTGCTTCTTTCCATCGAATTATTCCCGGATTAGTTGTACACATCTTTTCTATATATTTTTCCTATTGAATTAGAATAGTAATTTGAAAACGATTCTTTTAAAATATTGATATCGTGTTATTGTACGTACTGGTTTTTTTGAGAGAATTTCTGAAATGAATAATAATGAAGTTGAGCTTCTGAAAAAAGAAATAGAGTTTCTGAAAAAAGAAAATGAATCGCTCAGGGAAATAAATGAGTCTATTCAGAAATTAAACAGACTTTTTCCAGTTGTTACATGTGAACTGACGCCCACTACAAGAGTTGTTGATATCAGTGATGGTGGCCTTGAACTTTTCGGGTATGATCAGGTTCATCTTGAGAAGGGCCTTTATGGTATGGATCTGTTTAATGACACTGACAGAGCTGTTATTGAACAGAAGATGATTCAACTAAAACAAGGTGAAAGAGTTGACCCGGGTGAATACCAGATAAGGCGAAAGGATGGTACATGGGCTAATGTTCTTGTGAGTTCACATGCTGTTTTTGAAGATGAAATATTTTGTGGATTCAGAGTGGTTCTTCTGGACCTATCGGATGTTCATTTCTCAAGGGAAAAATCGGTTGAGTCCCATAACAGTTTCAGGGAATTCGCTGATATGATTCCCCAGACGGTTTATGAAACGGATCCTGATGGATATTTCGTTTTCGCGAATCAACTGGGTTTTGAGACATTTGGCTACACTTTTGAGGAAATAAATCATAAACTGCATGTTCTTGATATGATCGCCCCTGAGGATCAGGATAAGGCATCAAAAAACCTTAAAAAATCTGAGATGGGTAGTAAAAGGACTGAACATGATTATATCGGTATAAAAAAAGATGGTACCCGTTTTCCAATAACTGTCTACAGTTCCGCAGTTATTTCCGGAAATGAAATCACCGGCTATCGCGGAATAGTCATTGATATGAGTTATCATGAGGAGATAAGAAGGAATATTGACAAGACTGAAAGTCAGTTGTTCGATGTACAGAAAATGGAGGTAGTGGCAAGGGTAGCAAAAGGTGTTGCTCACGATTTTTATAATATTCTGACAGTTATAATAAGTGGTACAGAACTTATTCAGGAAAGAACGGCTCAGGATACACGTCTTTTTGAAGAGCTTGATGATATCAAGCAAAGTGCACACCGGGGTAGTTCCCTGATTGGGAAGCTTCTTGCATTTTCCACAAAACAGATAATATCACCCAGATCTCTTAATCTCAATGAAACGCTTGTTAAAAACCAGCAACTGCTGGAATCAATCTGTGGAGAAGGAATCAGCATCAATCTTTATACAGATGATGGCATACTTGATATATTTATAGATGAACTTCAACTTGAACAGTTACTAACTAACATCATTATCAATTCCAAAGAGGCTATAACAGGCAGTGGGGAAATAAACATCCGTACGGGTATGGAAATTCTCGGTGAATCTGATATCCCAATTCATATACCATCTGACAAAAAGGAATTTGTTGTTCTTGAGATAACCGATAATGGCTCCGGTATTGATCCTGGAATAATGAATTCAATTTTTGAACCTTTTTTTACAACAAAGGAAAATTCATCCGGACTTGGGCTCGCCACAGTTTATGGAATTGCAAGGCAGAATAATGGTTTTATCAGAATAAGCAGTACTCCTGGGGAGGGTACTACCGTTGCCATATATCTTCAGACCGCAAAAAAAGCAAGTAAACCTCTTCCCTCCACCAGAGAACTTATGCTGATAAATTCCAGTTCTTTTAAAATTTTTGTGGTTGAGGATGAGGGAATGGTTTTGGGTGCAGTCACGAGAATTCTCAAAAGAAAAGGCTTCAGTGTAATGGGTTTTCAGGATCCCGAAGAAGCGCTTGGTGTATTTGAGGAAATTGGGGAAGAAATTGATTTGCTTTTGACAGATGTGATCATGCCCAGACTTGATGGAAAGAAACTGAGTGAGGAGATGCTCAGAATCAATCCTTCCCTTAAGGTTATATTTATGTCAGGTCATAATGAACTTATTGTTTCTGAGAAGGGTATTCTCAAAGAAGGTATGAATTTTATTCAGAAACCTTTTACAATGAATCAGTTGGTGCACAGGGTTAAGTCTGCCCTGTTTAAAAAAGATGAATCGGCAAATTGAGGTAACTTATGAAAAATGCACTGGTTTTTTTATCATTTTTAATGATTCTTCAGGGATGCTCTCCTGATACAAATTCAAATCAAAACTGTGGAAATGGTGTGATTGACACGGGTGAAACATGTGATGGTACAAGCCTTGGGGATTCCAGTTGTATGGAACAAGGATTTTATGGTGGTGATTTGAAGTGTACTGCATCATGTAAATATGATCTCAGCGCTTGTGAACTTTTTGGTTCATGTGGGGATGGTGTTATCAATCCCACTTATGAGGAGTGTGAGAATGGCGATCTTGGAAATACAACCTGTGAAACTCTTGGGTATTTAGGAGGAACACTTCGCTGTAGCGATGACTGTCGTTTTGATGTGAGTGACTGCGACGGCGCAGAGGATTGTGGTGACGGGACTATTCAGTGGCAGTATGAAGATTGTGAAGGAAATGATCTGAATGGAGCCACATGTGAAACAGTAGGATTTCATGGATTAGGTCTCAGTTGTACTGAAAACTGTCGTTTTAATATTACTGACTGCATTGATAATGGTAGATGTGGTGACTTCATTATTCAGGATGAGTATGAAGAATGCGATGGTATTCAACTTAATTCAGCTACTTGTGTATCTCTGGGATATTATGATGGAATGTTAAAATGTTCTGATGACTGCTCATATGATGTCACAGATTGTGAAAACTATGGCCGCTGTGGAGACAACACAAAGCAGGCTTCATTTGAAGAATGCGATGGTAGTGATATTGGTATGGCCACCTGTGAAGACATGGGATTCTATCCGGGGCTTCCACTTTGTACAGATGACTGCACATTTGACAGTGCGAGCTGTGGGCAGTGTGGTGACAACATGGTTCAGACAGCCTATGAGGAATGCGATGGTTCTGCCCAGGGAACAGGAACCTGTAGAGACTTTGGATATTTTGGAGGTACAGTTAGTGGCTGTGATAGCTCCTGTCACGCACTGGGTTGCTCAAGTCTTATTCAGATAGATGCAGGTCAGTACCATACCTGTGGTGTTGATCAGTTAGGATATGTATACTGCTGGGGAAGAAATAATGCAGGTCAGTTGGGTAATGATTCTACAGAGGATTCTCAGATTCCAGTGAAAGTTCAGGGGCTGGATTCCATTGTGATGGTTTCGTGTGGTAATGAACACTCGTGTGCACTCAGAACTGATGGAACAGTAAGGTGCTGGGGTAATGGAGATGATGGACGGCTGGGTACAGGTAATACCAGTTCCAGTCTGACTCCTCTCGTCAGTGTAATCTCTTCTGTTTCATATATTGACGCAGGTGAAGCGCATACATGTGCGGTTAAAAACGATGGAAGTGTTTACTGCTGGGGAAATAATGCCAACGGGCAGCTGGGTGATTCCTCAAACACTGACAGATCTACTCCGGTAAAAGCAGCTAATTATGTGGGTGGAGCGAAGGTGGCATGTGGTGCAAGTCACACATGTGCTATTCAGGTTGGTGGAGTGATGTGGTGCTGGGGTTCAAATTACAATGGTCAATACGGAAATGACAGCACTGAACAACATTTTTATCCCGTACATGTGACCACCATCGATAGTCTTACTCATATTACTGCAGGGTCAAATCACACCTGTGGTATAAAGACTGACGGTACCGCATGGTGCTGGGGTGAAGGAAGTGACGGTCAGATTGGGGATGGATTCTCCCTGCAGAGACTAACTCCAAGACAGGTAAAGAATATTTCAGGCTTATCAAATATTGGTGCGGGGGCAAATCATACATGCGCTGTTGAATCTGGCGGCATAACATGGTGCTGGGGTAACGGGGGTAACGGCAGACTTGGAAATGATCTTACTAATGATGCTGAAGAGCCTGTAAGCGCGGTGGGAATGAACAGCAGTTTAATGATAACCGGGGGAACAACTCATACATGTATTATAAATACTGATGGATTCTCCTGGTGCTGGGGATACAACATCTTCGGTCAGTTAGGAGATAACAGCTCAACCCAAAGAACACTTCCTGTGATGACAGCATCACCGCTATAATAAAAAAGAAAGGATCTTTAACGTATGAAATTAAGTTTTTTATCACTCGTATTGTTTTCAATTATTTTTTCTTTGTCCTCATGCAGCAGTAAGGATGTAGAATCGGGAAAACCTGACAAAAAAGTAAAAAAAGAAGGACAAAAAACTAATCCTACAAAGGATAAAAAGACTGCTGAGGCAATAAAAAAGGCTTCTAAAGTTCAAAAAATTGAAGTTAAACATACTGATGGACATGTCCCATGCGGAAATCATACCGGGAAATCTGATGGTAAGCTTTACCCAAGTGTTTTCGCCAAAAAACCACCATATGGAACAAAAGTAAGTTGCCCCATTAAGGGTGAGACATTTGAATTTTCAGCTTCACGTCCTTTTGTTGAGTATAAGGGAAAGACTTATGTGTTTGGTTGTAATGGATGTAAAGGTATTTTCCTTAAAGATCCCGAGGCTGCCCTGAAAAAATACAAGTTTCTTGAAGCAAAATAAAAACTGTCTTCAGAGTGTTCATTTAAATCTCTATAAAAATTAAATTAAATAAAATCTTCACAGGTTCGGAGTCAGGTTCTTTAGTTCCTATAGTGTTTTTACACCCTGTATAATACACTGGTCACTTTGTTTGAATGTGCTATGTTAAAATTTACGGTGTGCATATCAGTGGGCCACCGTTAAGGCCTTGTCCTGATTTTTTAAAAGCTGGAATTTCAGTTTCCCCGGGAGTTTTAAATGAAAAAATTACTTGTATTATTTGTTGCTGGTACACTTATTACTTTAACATCATGTATGGATCCTGAAAGCGAAAGTGTAAATAACAACACCAATAATAATACAACCACCACTACAAATAATAATAATGACAATGATCCTCCTGATTTTATGGAGTATCCTGCGATCCTGTCATCCGTTACTGATGGTGACACCGTCTATGTATGGTATAACAATGTCAAGTATAAGGTTCGTTTCCTTGGTGTAAACACCCCTGAAACATATGGAACTGTTGAACCATTTGGCCCTGAAGCAAAGCAGTTTACAATTGATCATCTCCCTGTTGGTTCATGGGTTGGTCTTGAATTTGATGATGATAACTGTGCAACTCAGACCCCGATTCCTGATTCCTGCTTTGATATGTATGATCGTCTTCTAGCTTATATCAGGACAGAGGATGATGATGATCTTGGGGCTTTACTTATTGTTAATGGTCTTGGTGAGGTTTATACCATTGCAGATTTTAATCGAAAAACTCAGTATCTCCAGTTACAGAATACTGCAATAGCCAATGGTGTGGGAATCTGGAGTAAATAGTCTATTTTTCAAAAAATATTTTTGGCCCCCATTTTAACTCCAGACTCAAAGCATGGGCGACAACTTCATTAATTCTTATTACAAGTTCATTTATTTCGTTTTCTTCCAGATATTCACCAAGACATTTTTTTAATTCAACTTTATTCAGTCTGATTAGGTTATTCCACGTATCAGGGCTGATTCGGGCAAGTTTTTTCAGTACATAAAATCTCCATTTTCTTTTCCAGGAAGTTTCGATGCCGAATGCCGCCCCATTATCAATAAACAGTAATTTCCCACTATCTGTCTTAAGTATATTTCCACCTGTGAACCGGTCATAGTTGTTTGTCAGGAAATCCAGAATAATCATATCACTTAATTGTTTTAATAAACTGATTTCCTGTCTGGAGTATGGTGCCACTTTTCCAAGTTTTTCAATAAGAGACTGAGGTATTTCGTATTCTTCAGCTCCGGAAACCCACATAATCATTGCGCCTTCGATAGAATTTTCTTCTGTGGAAATATATTTAAAATATGCTTTCATCATATCATCTGTGGCCATTTTCCGGATGGTCATACCAAGGATATGAGAGTTGACAGTTCGTTTTTCGGCTACAGGTACATTATTAATTCCCAGCATTTTAGCCAGCCTGTATGCTGAAATTTCTCCCTTCCAGGAAGCAAATTCCAAGTTTTTATGATTTGGTTTAAATATCACACTAAAATCATTACCAGGCAAGTCATCATCCTCAAGTTTCATTCTGAATTTGACAGTGCGGCCTCCACTAAGGCCAGGCCAGATCCGGGTAATTTTCTCGTACCTGAGAATTTCAATAATTCTTGATACTGAAATATTTTCAAAATATCCCGATGTGATGTCCGAGCATACCGGAATATGCCCCTTATTTGCAGAGAGCAAATTCACAGGAGATTTCCCCGGGGCTGTTTCCTGAATCTCAGGTTCATCCTTATAAAGAACGTTTATAGCAGAATTAGAGGTTAGAAGTTCACCTGATAACTGTTTTGAGAGATTGTATGCCTTTGATGGATTTCTGGTAAATATAGTGACTGTGTTTCCGGGTAACTGATATTCAATCACAGGAATCCATGTTTTTCCATCACTGAATTTCTCTTTTTCCCCTATTAACAGGAAGTCCACTTTGCATGTTTTGTCTGATACCGCACAGTATGTACCTCTGAGAAATAGTTTTAATTCATCAATACCGGATATACGGACGGTACTACCTTTAAGCGCCTTCGTAAGAGAAATGCCCGCAGTGTAATTCGCTGTTAAGGATTCAGATGAAAGCTTGGTTTGAACCGCAGTTTTCCACGCAAAAAAAGCCAGAAATATCATTATTATACTGCTGTAAATACGAAGATTTTTCTTTTTTTCCAGAAAAATATTTACAAGATATGGAAAAGTGCAGATTGCCATGATCCCTAAAGCAGTCTTTCTGTCCGGGAAAAATACTGCACTTAAAAATGATAAACCGGCAAAGTAATAAGGGGTTTTGTCAAATTCATCTCTGTAGAGAAAAAATGCCCAGCTTATTGAAAGAAGGATTAATCCACTGAACATCTGTGCTGTAGATATTTGATAAATACCTCTCAGAATGGATGGAAGTGGATTCATTCCATTTATTAACTGATACTGAAGACTAAAAAATGAAGGTAAAACTATAAGTATAAAATATACAATTCTGGCCATCGGGCTTCTTCTGTCGTCAAAAATACCAATGGGAAGAGCCAACAGGAAAAATGGAGACAGAAATCCTCCTGCGATTGCAAACGGAATGAATGCCCAGGTATTTTTATTCCACTTATCAATCAGCATATAAAGAATAAAAGCTGAAAATATTACCGGTGAACCAGTGACTATAAGTTGAGGCAGGGATGTCAGAAATACCCCTACACTAATGAGTAAAAGTGACAGAAAACTGGAAATCCTGAGTTGGTAACTGAAAATAGCTGTTACAGCAGTGGCCAGAAGAAAATTTATAAGCATTACAAGAGGAAGATTTATCTTGCTGTCCATCAGGAAAATGTAATTCCATAAAGGAAAGGCATTGATTGAAAAGAAACTGTGGTTTCCTGTATCCACCAGGTACAGGAATTTATATACTTCCGGTGAAGGATAAATCCATGGGTTTGTCCCCAAGGAGAAATAGAAAAAAAGTGTTGAGAAAAACAGAATTCCAGCAAGAACAGGAAATGGGTCCTTTATATTCCCCTCGCTTTTTGACTCTTCCCTGTGATTCATTTTTCAGAAATTTCCTCAAAACTGATATTTTTTCCATTTTGATACGGAATAATGTAATCAATTTCCAGAGAATCAAAATCCAGTAGATTTCCCTTCTGCAAAGTGGGATTGAATATACTGTCCAGCAGAATTTCATAATGAATATTCCCATCTCTGCCCAGCATCAGTTCAGCAAATACCGGATCCGATTCACCAGGAACTCTTCCGCGGATAAAAACCTGATAGCCCTTGAGGGGAAGTTCCTTTATCCTGTTGACGGGAAATTCAACTTCCTCCGGTTTGAACATTTTTATATTTTTACCCAGCCGTTTCTCGATGAAATAGCCTTCAACTGCTTCACTTATATCGCCAACAGTCTCAAAATCAATCAGGCTGTAAAAATCCTCTTGATGCTCCTTTATAAGCAGCTCTGTTTTTCTGGGAAGATATGGTCTCACATCGTATGAATACATCAGCGTTACTACACCATTTGTCAATTTGACAGGTGAATTAGGAACAACAGGAGTGCCTTTTAGAAAAAGATCCATGATATCATTGAAAAGTTGAATACAATCCAGTGTCGACTCCTGCTTTAAGTCAAAAGTTTCGAGATTCAGAAGTCCAAATTTTTCCATACCATGTGTATGAACCCATCCGCGATTGTTTTCATCATTTATAAAATGAATACTGACGAAATCCTCAACCCTGAATTTGTTCAAGGATATAATATCATTTATGTTTTTTTCTGTGAGAATCCTCTGCGCTTTCAAATCAAGCGATATCCCATCGATAAAGCGAAACAGCGCCTGAAGTACCGAAAGGGATGCTATGGATGGAAGCAGACTTAAGGCAGGAGTGAAAAGAAGATCGTAATGAAACTGACTTATATGATCCTCTTTCACCTTGGCGGTACCATTTTTAATAAAAGCCGGAAGACTGTCAGATTTATGAAATCCCATTAAAACAAGGGGGGTGCCATCGGCACTGAACACACAATCATAATCGGGATTTGATATATAGTTTTTTGAAAGAGTGAACCCCAGACCTGTCTTTTTTAGCTCAGTATTGAGCTTTTCGATTGAAACAGGTCTGCCATTTCCTGTCCAGAAACTGTATGTTGCAATAAGTTTTTTTAGATCCAGCATTTGTAACTACCAGTTGTTATATACTCATTTTATTGAGAGAAACATACACCTAAAAAGATATTTACTCAAAAAATTGTATTTTATTGTCTGGATAAAGGGTACTGATTCGGTGAAGTTAAAGAAATTATGCGTTTACTATGCGGTAACGATATTTGCAGCGTCTTCAAGTTTTAACTCTTTGATAGCCATTTCACGCATTTTGAATTTCTGGATTTTTCCCGTAACTGTCATTGGGAATTCTTCTCTCGTATATACAAACTTCCAGTATTTTGGAATTTTGAAGTGAGCGATTTTCCCTTTGCAGTATTCGCGCATCTCCTCTTCGGAGGATTTATCACCCTCTTTCAGAAGAATCCATGCCATAAGTTCTTCACCATATTTCACATCGGGAACTCCTATGACATATACATCCATTACCTTGTTTGAAGTGTGAAGAAATTCTTCAATCTCTCGAGGGTAAAGGTTTTCACCACCCCTGATAACCATCTCTTTGATTCGACCGGTGATTTTCACATAGCCTTCATCATCCATTACTCCGAGATCTCCACTGTGAAGCCAGTGGGATCTGTCAATTGCAGATGCTGTGGCATCAGGATTATTATAGTATCTACTCATTACGTTGTATCCTCTGAAACAGATTTCTCCCTGAACATTTCTGTCCACAGTAAGTCCTGTTGCGGGATCCACGATCTTGAGTTCCTGACGGGGCATAACACTTCCAACAGTGGAAACACGTTTTTCAATAGTGTCTTCAATACGGGTCATTGTTGTTACCGGAGAAGATTCAGTCTGACCATAGGCGATAACAACTTCACTCATGTTCATTCGTGAAATGACTTCTTTCATTGTCTCAATGGGGCAGGGTGCACCGGCCATGATACCTGTTCTTAATGAACTGAAATCAAATTTTTCAAGTTCAGGATGATTTAACTCAGCTATGAACATGGTCGGAACACCGTGGAGTGCTGTGCATTTTTCATCTGAAACAGCCTTCAGGACATCATCCGGTGTGAAGACGGGACCAGGGATAACCATTGTTGCCCCATAAACACTGCATGCCAGATTTGACATAACCATTCCGAAACAGTGATAAAATGGAACAGGAATGCATAGACGGTCTTTGTCTGTGAAGTTCATCACTTTTGCAACGTGGTACCCATTATTCAGGATATTAAAGTGAGATAAAGTAACTCCCTTCGGGAATCCGGTTGTTCCACTTGTATACTGGATATTTATATCATCATCCGGATCCAGCTCTGACATCATTTCCATTAATTTTTCATCGGTGACTTCTTTTCCAAGTTGAATAAGTCCGTTGAATGAGAACATTCCTGCGGGTGTTTCCACACCAGGATCATCGAAAATAATTACGTTCTTAAGTAAGGGAAGTTCAGCACTGACAAGTTTTCCCGGTTCACAGTCATGAATTTCAGGGGCAACTTCAAGCAGCATTTCCTTGTATTTTGAACTTTTAAAATTATTCATCAGCACGATGGATGTTGTTTCACTCTGATTCAATGCATATTTAAGTTCGTGTGTCCGATAAGCTGGATTAATATTTACAACGACAGCACCAATTTTAGCTGTTGCAAACTGAGTTGCCGTCCATTCCCATCTGTTCACAGCCCAGAGTCCTATTCGCTGGCCCCTTGTTATGCCTATCCTGTGAAACCCCTTTGCCAGATCATCTGTAATTCGATCAAATTCACTGTAGGTGTATCGTTTATTCTGGTGAATATCAACGATTGCTTCATTGTCAGGATATCCGGCAGCTGTATTTTTCAGTGTCTCACCAATTGTGCTGTAAATGAACGGGAAATCTGTTGAACCTGCTTCATAACTTGGTTTCTTGGCTGTCATATTCTAATACTCCTTGAGAAATTTGTTAATACCTGAACTTAAAATGCTTCAACAAGTTTTTACTTTATTTTCTGATTGTTTTGCAAGGAAAAATGCGGAATTTCACAATATCAAATTGTGAAATATTACCCACATTAAAATTCAATGACCGGATGTGGCTGAAATTAACCGGATATGGATTGTAAAAACATCATTAAACTGAAAAAAAATAATAAAAACAACGTGTTAATGTTTGGCATGAATGGTGCTTAATCTATTTTGTCCAATACTTCAAATTATGAATGTTGTGAGGAGAAACAATGAGAGATTATCTGATTTATACATTTTCAAAAGCAGTACATGAACTGGTCTCTTCAATTGAGAAATCCGGAACTTCAAGAGGATATTCATATATGGCAAGAGGAGCTTTAATTTCTCTCGTGGAAGGTAATTTCAGAGCAATTCACGATATTATAAAGATATGCGAATGGGGTCAGACTCATAATCATATTTCAGTTAAGGAAATTCAATTCCTTAGAAATGTGGAAACCCAGTATTTTTCAAATCAACTGGAAAGCACAGCATTACAGAACATCCCTGGAAAAGTTCATCCATGGCAGGGATGGGCAACAACAAAAATAGAGAAAAAAGGAGGCAGACATGGATAAGAACAGTGTTTCAAAAAAGATTTCAGATGCCATTGCACAGGTTGAAAAGAAATGCGGAAAGGGATTGATAATGGCACTGGGTGACGGGCCGGTGGAAGATGTAAAATCTTTTTCCACTGGTTCACTTCTGATTGATAATGCACTTGGGATTGGAGGTGTTCCACAGGGAAGACTGATTGAGATATATGGCCCGGAATCATCAGGAAAAACAAGTCTGGCTCTTAGCATAATCGCACAGTCTCAAAAAGCAGGAAATGTCTGTGCTTTTATAGACGCTGAGCATGCCCTTGACTTAAGATACGCTGGTAAACTGGGTGTGGATGTCTCAAACCTGATGATAAGTCAGCCGGATTATGGTGAACAGGCCCTTGAGATAACGGATATACTGGTTTGCGCCGGAAATGTGGATCTTATAGTTGTGGATAGTGTTGCGGCCCTTGTTCCCAGAGCTGAAATAGAGGGTGAAATGACCGATAATCAGATTGGTCTTCAGGCCAGATTAATGAGTAAAGCCATGAGAAAAATCACCAGTCATTGCAGCAAGCATGGTTGCAGTGTGATCTTTATAAATCAGATAAGGATGAAAATAGGTGTTATGTTTGGAAGTCCGGAAGTTACAACCGGAGGAAATGCTTTGAAGTTTTTTTCAAGCGTAAGGATGGATATAAGAAGAACAGGACATGTTAAAAACGGTGAAAATATAATTGGTAACAGGATCAAGGTTAAGGTCGTAAAAAATAAAATGGCACCTCCATTTTCCATAGCTGAAACGGATTTCTATTTTGACAAAGGCTTTTCCAGAACTTCAGAGTTGGTGGAACTGGCTCTGGAAAAAGGGATAATCACCAAATCCGGTTCCTGGTACAGCATGAATGAAACCAGACTTGGCCAGGGTAAGGAAAAAGTTTGTCAGTACCTCGATGAGCACCCCGAAATCATAGAAGATATCCACTCAACATATGATGGGGTCCCACTTAGTGCTTCAGTTGTAAGTTAATCAGATTGTTCTCAAACCGGAGGAGGTCCGTCTTTATCCTTCAGAAACTGTAAAAAAGCGATCGCAGCAGGAAGGTCAACAGCAGGAATTCCGTCAAGAAGTTCACTGGCCTGTCTTCGAAGAATCTCAGCTGGGCTCAGGTTCTGGGTGACAGTTATTGGTTCAATTGGTTCATCATCCGGAATTTCAATGTCATCACCCCATGGTGGAGCAATATCCACTGCCAGATCCAGATTTCCCAGCCAGTTATTGATATGATCATGAAGGTGTACAGCTCTGTATGAATACCAGCGTTCTCTTACACCTGGAAAATGAACCAGAAGATCCTTGAATCTGCGGAAAGCCCCTTTACCATCGATTGCTATTAAAAGTCTCTCCTTTAATTTTTCCTCGTGAACTGTGGATACGAATTTCTCCATCCACTTGTACTGTTCACGAGAAGAAGCAGGTTCAACCTTGAGGTAACGCTCACGGTTTGCATCAACCTCCAGACGGCGTTCTTCCTCTTCTTCACTTTCGCCGTAAAACACCAGAACAGCACCTGTGACGAGATCCAGATATGAATGAACACTGGTGGCGTTTCTTTCACACGCCAGTTCCAGTTCTTCCCAGTCCACATTAAGTGTCATTTCAATCACCAGACTATTTTAGGAAAATATTAAAAAGTGAAATGCTGAGGAAGAGTGTATTTCATCTCTTCGGAATAGGCGCGAACAACTTCATTTACATCCTCTTCGTATCTTACCAGTCCGGCTGCAATCTCTCTCAATGATGTAACAGCAGCTTTATTTTTGCAGATAACCAGTGGATCCATGCCTGGTCTGGAAAGTTCCCGGACTCTCTCCGACGCAAGTCTCACTAATGCGAATCGGTTGGGTATTTTTTCCAGACAATCTTCAACTGTAACTCTAGCCATTTATTTACTCCTACTCCTCAAAACGGAGCACGTACTTATAATCCATAATGTGTTTATATTCAAGTAAATATTTGTCACTGATTATATTCATGTTTTAAATTCGGGTTTATTCTGAGGACCACGAGGCTATTTTCATCGGTAATGTGTTGATGAATCAGTACGAACATGGTATTTAAACTTGTAATTGTTTTTAAAGTTAAAGTGTTAAGATTGCCCAAGGAGCAGCTAAATGAAAGTCAGGTTAATTTTTTTAGTTACATCGGTACTCCTTGTTTCTATAATTTCTTCCTGTGATGATTCCACTCCTGAAGGATCCTTTGTGGATACTCCCCTCAATCTTGGAGCGACCACCGAATGGGATAATGAATCATGTGGTATTGATATTTATCCATGTCCACCCTATGGAACCAGACTTTATCAGACTGTGAGAGATATTCCTTTCCTTGGAGCAAATGAAGCAGCGATGGATATCGCAGATAATTCTGGAATAGCTCATCTTCAGTATTTTTATAAACTCTATGAGCAGGGTTACCAGATGCTGATGATTTCGACCACAACCGGATGGTGTGAACACTGTGCAGCTCAAATGGATACAATGCCACAAATGGTGGAACTGTACGGGCATCTCAGTGATGATCCCCAGGTTGCTTTTCTGGTTGTTGTGGAGGAAGATGAAGCACTGGAATGGGCCTCACTTGATTTTGCCGGGGAATACAGTGATTTGCATAACATGGGAGATTCGGTACCAGTCACGAATGATCCCGGAGGAAGTTTCTATCAGTTGATGACATCAACTTCATATCCCTTCAACCTTTATATTGATCTCAGTGATATGACGATTTTTGCATACTCAAGTGCTCTGGAAACTGTTGAACTGTTTTCTTCAGAGCTGGATGACCTCCTTTCTCAGTTGGAGAAATAAATTTTTTTCTCAGTTTACGTCCTGAATCACTATCTGTGGTGGTTATTTTAATTTTCCTAAGCCAGTAACCCAATATGTGAGAAAAATCTCACGAAAAGAAAAGCCCTATTAAGATTCTGTTGGCAAAAATCAAAAAAAGCGTATTGTAACCTCCGTTGAAAGAGCTGTTTTTTCAACCTGAAAAATTTTTGTTTTTTAGAAATATTTAAATGCTTACTTGACTTGAAGCAATTTGAAACTAATTTTCAGACTTATATCGAAAGGAGTATTAATATGAAAGTAGCAATAAATGGTTTTGGAAGAATTGGTAGGGCTGTAATGAGATTAATCTCTGGTATGGAAACTGAATTTGAGGTTGTTGCGATTAACGATCTCACCAGTCCATCTGTTCTCACACACCTTTTAAAATATGACAGTGTTCATGGAAAACTTGAAAACGTGAGTCTTGAAGGCGAAAATATGGTAATCGGGAAGCATCGTCCCCGCTTACTTGCTGTCAGAAATCCCGAGGAACTTCCCTGGGCAGATATGGGCGTTGATATAGTTTTCGAATGTACTGGTCTTTTTAGAGGTGCCGATGACGCAGCAAGACATTTAGCAGCCGGAGCCAGAAAAGTAATTATCAGTGCACCTGCAAAAAGTGGCGTTGCAACATTTGTTATGGGTATCAACCATGAAGATTATGATAATTCAGTTCATCATGTAATAAGTAATGCAAGCTGTACTACAAACTGTCTCGCTCCAGTTGTCAGTGTTCTCAATTCAAAATTTGGAGTTGTAAAGGGTCTTATGACTACAATCCATTCTTATACAAATGACCAGAGAATACTCGATCTGCCTCACAGCGATCTCAGAAGAGCCAGAGCAGCTGCTCTTTCCATGATTCCAACATCAACCGGTGCAGCCAAAGCTATCGGATTGGTTATTCCTGAACTGAATGGAAAAATTGACGGATGTGCTGTAAGGGTTCCGACACCGAATGTTTCCCTTGTGGATTTTGTAGCTGAACTTAATAAAGAGGTTACAGCGGAAGAGGTTAACAACGCTCTGATCGCAGCAAGCAAAGATGGTCCTCTTGCAGGAAGACTTTTTGTATCGGATGAAAGTCTTGTAAGTGTTGACTTTAATGGAAATACTGCCAGCTCAACAGTTGACCTTGCTTATACAAGTGCAATTGGCAATATGGTAAAAGTTCTTTCATGGTACGATAATGAATACGGATACAGCGCACGTCTGATTGATCTGGCCCAGCATGTTGCAGCCCAGATGTAATTTTATCTTAATAATTTCAGTGAAGGATAAAACATGAGTATTCAATCAATCAAGGAACTTCCAATTGAAGGGAAGAAGGTATTTATCAGAGTTGATTTCAATGTTCCTCTGACTCGTGATGGTAAGGTTGCCGATACCACCAGAATAGATGCAGCTCTTCCCACAATAAGATTTGCTCTGGAAAAAGGAGTCCGGGTTATACTTGCATCTCATCTTGGCCGTCCAAAGGGTAAGGTTGACATGAAATTTTCAATGGAACCAGTGGGTATGGTTCTAGCTGAAAAACTTGATATGGAAATAAAACTTGCTGACAGTGCGGTGGGTGATGGACCTTTCAAACTGGCAAGTGAGTTGAGAGATGGCGAAGTGCTTTTACTTGAAAATCTTCGATTTCATCCTGGCGAAACTTCAAATGATGAGTCATTTGCCAGAGCTCTGGCTTCCATGGCTGACGTCTATGTTAATGATGCCTTTGGTACTTCTCATCGGGCTCATGCTTCCACTGCAGGAATGGTTCCCTTTGTTGAAGAAGCCGGGGCAGGCTTTTTACTGGAGAAGGAAGTTAATTTCTTTGAAAAACTGCTGAGTTCTCCGGATAAGCCATTTGTGGCAATACTCGGGGGCGCCAAGGTTTCGGATAAGGTAGGGGTCATTAGAAAACTGATGGATCTGGTTGATAAAATCATCATCGGTGGTGCAATGGCCAACACCTTTCTGAGTGCTCAGGGTTTTAAAACAGGTCAGAGCAGGGTTGAGGAAGACAAAATTTCACTGTGCAAAGAATTGCTTCAGAATGCAAAAGCCAGAAATATAGATATTTTACTTCCAAAGGATGTTGTTATTGCAGCATCCCTTGATGCAACTGAAACAGAAATTGTAGGTATAAGTGAAGGTGTGGATCCGGATAAAATGGCTCTGGATATTGGCCCGGAAACTGTGGAAATGTTTCTTGATGCGCTTACTGATGCCAGAACCATATTCTGGAATGGGCCAATGGGTGTTTTTGAGAATCCTGTGTTAGCTGTGGGAACCATGAATCTGGCTCAAGGCGTTGCCAAATCCAAGGGTATGACTGTAATTGGTGGTGGCGACAGTGTAAGTGCAATCAATAAGGCTGGTCTGGCTGATAAGATTAGCCATATCTCAACGGGTGGAGGAGCCTCTCTTGAAATGATGGAAGGTTTGCTGCTTCCCGGACTACAGGCATTGGCAAGATAAAAATTTGGAGAAAAGAAATGACTAGAAAACCCCATGTATACGGAAACTGGAAACTTCATAATACTCTGAACGCTTCTGAGGAACTGGCTGAAGCTATAGCAGAGGGCACTAAAAACTATGCTGAAAAAGTTAACATAGGTGTGGCTCCTGTTTTTACATCTCTTGTGAATGTAAGACGCATCCTGGGGGAAGTTTCCCACATTAAACTTCTTGGTCAGAACGGTTATCCCAAACCCAATGGGGCTTTTACAGGTGAAGTTTCGTTTTCACTACTTTCCGATGTAGGCTGCGATGGTGTTTTAGTTGGACACAGCGAGCGTAGACATCTCTTTGGGGAGACAAACAAACTTGTGGGTGAAAAGGTTGAAAGCGCTCTTCAGACTGGTCTGGAAGTAATTCTATGTCTGGGGGAAAGTCTTAGTGAGAGAGAAGAAGGACGAACATGGGAAGTTGTTGAGGAACAACTGGAGAGTGCAATGTTCCATGTTCCTCCTGTGTCCAGAGAAAAACTGATAATTGCATATGAACCGGTTTGGGCTATTGGTACCGGAAAAACAGCCACTCCACAGCAGGCGCAGGAAGTTCATGCCCTGATAAGGGGGAAAATACGTGAAAGCTGGCTGGGTGATGCTGCTGATAAAGTAATCATTCTCTATGGTGGCAGTGTAAATGATAAAAATGCCAAGGATCTGTTCAGTCAGAAGGACATTGATGGTGCTCTGGTTGGCGGAGCTTCGCTGAAACCGGAGAGTTTCATTTCCATTATTCAAGCTGCTTCTGAATCTCAACAATGAATATGCCACGAAGCCACAGAGCTGTTTTTATGAAACATGCTCTGGAACTGGCAGCTAAATGTCATGAAACAGGTGATGTTCCAGTGGGGTGTGTAGTTGTCAAAGACGGTGTTGTTGTCGGTCAGGGCTATAATACAAGGGAAAAGGAACAGAGAGTCACAGGACATGCTGAAATCATGGCTCTGAATGATGCCTGTTCAAATCTTGGAACGTGGAAACTGGATGGCTGTGAGCTCTATGTTACTTTAGAGCCTTGTGTGATGTGCAGTGGAGCAATTGTAAATGCTCGTATTGATACTGTTATCTTTGGGGCGAGAGATTCAAAAGCCGGAGGTGTCAGATCACTCTTTGCTATCTGTGAGGATCCCCGTCTTAACCACAGAGTTGAAATTATTGAGGGAATACTTAAGGCTGAATGTTCGTTAATAATAAGTGATTTTTTCACCTCATTGAGGCTCAATAAGTAAAATGATTCCTTTTTCCAGGCTATTATTCTCGGTTTTAATTTTGTTTATTATCGGTTGTAACGCTGATCCCGATAAGCTTTCCCGAAAACCAAAGCGAAAAAATACAGTTTCTAAATCCGCAAAGCATTCAATTGAAGTAAAACCAGGGAAACAGGGTTTTTTAGGTAATGTTTCAAAGGATGTTAAAATTTCCCTTCGGCCGTTTGATATAGATACCTCGTTGAAAAAAAGGATTCAGGTTGGTGTAATGTATATTGACGGGGAGGTTGCACTAAGAAATCTAAGATATATTGAGCTTTCAAAGAATAAATCAAATGCAGGATGTGAAGTTGACTGGATACTTGATGTCTGGACAGGCGCTACATTTAAAAATCTTGAGATAATGTGGAAATGCCGAAAGTTCAGGATGGAGGGAATTATATACGAGATGTCCACCACCACCGCAAAAGTTATTTCAAGTATGATAACAAGAGCGCGTCTTCATCCCGACAGATGGCTGGCAATTCTTAAAGTGCCTGTTATTCATGAGCCCAAAACTGTGGAAAGCTCACTCAGGGTATTTGTGGAAAAGGTTATTCCCCTAGATTATACTCTTTCCAGATATCCTTCCTTTAAGGTTGTTACTGAACATTCGTTTCCTCTTCCTGGAGACTTAAGCACCCTGGATATCAAAGTGAAAAAACTTAGAAATCTTCTTAAAAACCGTCTGATGGCTTTTCAGAGAAGTGCTAAAAGACGCAGTGGAGGTATTATCAGAAAATTTTTAGACCCGGTCAGTGAAAATGAGGTGTTTTCTTCTGAACTCAGGGCTAAATGGTCAATGATTACAGTGTGCTCTCTGGGAACAAACTCAGACAGAGTTTACTGGATGAGTCAATTCAGCAGAGTCTGGGTGAAATCCATAAATATTCCTTCCCATTACAGAATGATGGTAATAAAAAAACCCAAGAATGATGGTCCGGGTTTTGGTGCAAGAATTTCAAGTCTGGATTTTGATCCGCCTGTAGAATACTGACCAGAATATGTTTATAAATCAGTTTTCTTTTTATACTTCAATTTAATGGGCGCTGAAAAAAACTGCTGCTTCATTCTATGGGGTTCAAAAAAAAATATTCTTATGGAACTTTTCCGGAATGTAGTGTGGTCAAAGAGGTTATGTTGATTTTACACTAATCTTTTTCATAGTAAGGAGTATTAACATGAAAAAATTATTCGCAGTATCAGTTTTCAGTTCTGTTTTTCTTATATCATTTATGGTGAGCGCTCAGGGAATGGGAATGGGAATGGGTCTACGTGGGGGAATGGAAAAAGGTAGAGGAATGGGTATGCGTATGGGTATGAAGGGACGAGGAATGATGGGCAGAGGGATGGGAGTGCATCACAAGGGTATGAAAGGAATGCATAATGGTGAAAATGGATTTTTCCACAAACTGATGATGGCTAAGGTAATGCTGAAATTGTCAGATGCCCAGATTCTCAACCTTATGAACATCAAATTGAAGTATGCCCCCAAATTTATTGATCTTCAGAAGAAGATTGTTCCTCTGAAACTTGACATAAAAAAGGAGCTTCTTTTGGATAATCCATCTATTGCAAAGATTGAAAAATTAATGAAAGCAAAAATGGCAGTGAAGGCTCAGAAGAATATATTAGGAATAAAAATGAGGCTTGAAATGCAGAAACTTCTTAATCCTATTCAGAAAACACGGTTTAAAATATTCATGTTGGGAAAACATGGTAGAGGTCACCGAAGATAGTCGTTCATTCATTTTCCCATAGTAATATCATTCCCTTCAGCATTTAGAACATCATTTAGAATAATCCTGTAGCCCACAAATTTTGAAATGGTGAGCATCCAGAAAAGTAACAGGAGTCCGAGTAATATCTTATTGCTGGTTTTCATAATCAGTATCCTCCGCATAATTTATTTTTGTATCAATCAATGCTGCTAGATTTTCAATTGTGCCTTTTTTGTAGGCATTATGTAAATTACATATTTCATCACAACTGAACCCCAGTTTATCCATAGTATCGAAAAAAGAAGGGAGAAAAGTCTTGATGAAACGCTCTCTTTTTATGTTCAGGATAATATCTTTTGAAAGAGGGGTGCAGAACATACCAATTCCACGCCTGTTTGCAATTATACCCTGACTGGTGAGTAGTTGGAATGTGTGAATTACAGTATTTGGATTAACCTCAAGATCAGCGGAGAGTTTTCTCACACTGGGGAGTTTTTTATCCCCGTTGAATTCTCCATTTATTATCTGATCACATATATATTCAGCAATCTGCTGGTATATGGGTGATGAGGTATTGAAATTCATCTCAGACCTCGGTTTCCTTCAATTTAAAATAAACACTGGCAATTCCACCCAAGGGTAAAAGCCCCCACATGAATACTTTCCATATGTATTTGAAAACTTCATCGAAGGATTCTATATTTCTTTTTGCATCCACCATTTTCTGGATTGTTCCTCCTTTTTGAAGATTGATTAAAAGACTGTCCAGACCCCTGTTGAGATTCCATCCATCAAAAAATGACCAGAAGATCAGTTTGAAGGCTACAATAACCACGATGAATGTCAGAAAAGAGAGTAAAATCAGAAAGAGAAGGGTTTTTATAAAGGAAAAACTCTTAAACCATGCACTTCCCATAAGGAAAATTGTTTGAAATACAATAAAAATGGAAAGCATCAACCAGAAATTATATCCGAAAGGTTTAAAAACCGGATGAGTTCTGGAGAAAAAAATACCGTTCAGAAATTCACTGAATATACTTACTCCCGTATAAAAAACTGTAACAAAAAGGGCGTAGCCCAGACCGTATATTAAAACTTTTCCAATGGTTTTTTCAAGAGTGGAGGCTGGCAAGGAAATATACGAGTAACTGGCTTCTCCAAGGTGCATTTCACTGTAAGCTCTGCTTGTGGTATAGAGACCGCCGAGAAACAGGAAAACACCGTAATAATAGAAATGAAAGTTTCCTGTATTTCCGCCGAGAGCAGTGAATCCCGAGATTAGCAGAGACATACCTCCAAACACCGCCGCTCCGATAAGCCATAGTCTGCTCTTGGTAAAAATATCGATTTTCATGTAGTTCAGAAGTCTTGCAGGTACGAAATAATCCTGAGTGTTCATTATTTGCCCTCCATTATCCGTGAAATCTTATCACCACTGGAAACCACAGTATTGAAAAGAAATTCAAGATCAATACCGGTATGATCAACACCTGATTTTGAAGGGGTCGCAATCATATATCCACCCATTATTTTCTCCTTGTGAATAAGTTTTATATCATCCGGAAGTGATGGAACAAAACTGAAGGATATTTTTTCAGTGAGCTCACTGATGCTGTGGTTGAAAATAATTTTCCCGTTTTCAAGAATCAGTATGGGATCGATTAAATTTTCAACATCCCTGACCTGATGTGTGGAAATGATAATGATTTTATCTTCTGTTGCAAGAGAAGCTACCAGTTTACGGAAGATGCTTTTCGATGGGATATCAAGTCCATTTGTCGGCTCATCAAGAATAAGGAATTTTGCCTGGGTAGCCATACCAAAAGAGAGTAGAAATTTTTTCTTCTGTCCTTGGCTTAATTCATTCAGTTTACGGTTTTCCACATCCAGTTCGAATGCATCACAGTATTTGTTAAATTTCTTTTTACTGAAATCAGGATAGAAAGGGGAATATAACTTTATGTATACTGATACCTTTAGTGGTGGAACATAAAGATTCTCTGGAATAAAGCAAAGTTCATTGAAAAAAGATGGTTTCCTTTCAGCTGGATTCTGGCCGAACACTTTAATATCACCTGAATTAGCATACCTGAGTCCACTTATTATTTTTAAAAATGTGGTTTTTCCTGCCCCGTTTTTTCCAAGCAGGCCATAAATATTACCCTTCTCCATTTTTAGATCGAGATCATTAAAAAGGGGCCTCTTTTTACTGTAACTGAAATTTATACCTGATATGTTTATCATACTACCTCCTTAGTGTGATAGATAACTAGTACACTAAGGAGGTGGGAGCAGTTTGTCAATAACTAAATTTTTTAGTTTATTTTACTTTAAGTTTCGATTGCTTCGCAGGAACCATCAATGCATCTCTGGCCCTCTCCGCAGCGGTGTGAAATTGTTCTGACTATATAATTAGTTGCGGCATTGGGCTCACATCTCATTACAAAACCTTCCGGCTCTTCCCAGTTTTTCCCATCAAAATATCTGTTACTGCAGTGAGTGTCTGGCCACCCATCTAAACATGCAGGGTGGTCACTCGTAGGAGCTGGACATCCCTGAACCTGAGTGTCATCGGGAGCAACCGGGGCACAGAATGTTCCAGTACTATCCATTCCGCAGTCAGGAAGATCAGCATCAGTGATTTCTCCCCCGTGGAAAGCAGAGCAGGGAACGCTTCCAAAAACAGCAATCTGTTCGCCGGTGCTAGCATCATACTTACACCATTCATTATCATACAAAATGCCCATGCCACAGTAGTCGTCTCCCTGGTCTAGACAGCTCCCCACAATAAGTTTACAATTGTCGTCACATGAAGGGATTCCAGCACTATAATCGGCTGAAATACTTGCACAGCTTGCACCGGGAGCGATAGTTCCACCATCGCATTCTTCACCAGGATCCCATGTCCCATCTCCACAGGTATTACTCTGTTGACTGCAGTAGTTGTTGGCAGCGCAAATGGGGTCTGTACTATCAGTGCAATCAAACTGAAACTCAAAAAAACCATCCGCTCTGCACATGTACCAGCCTGTGGGAGAAAGAGTCGGATCCATCTGATATCCGCAGCCTTCTTCATCGGGCGTACATGTAACAAGGCACATTTCACAGCCTGGAGCTGAAGAATCTTCATAGCAGTTTAACAAATAATCCCATGTTCCCACTTCATTACACATATAAAGTTCATATTCCGGTTCAAAAAGTGATAGCTGACCACATCTTGTTTCTCCGGAAGAGCACTGCACTGCACCACCACAGGTTTCACTGCATAATGGTTTATCCGGAGACAGATTGCAGTCTGCAACAGGTTTCCAGATGCGTTCTCCGGGATTCTGTTCGATACACTCCATTGCCCAATGTGATGGCTCACCCAAAATGGTTGATGAGCATCTGGGAGAATCATTAACTGAACAGGTACCTGGCTGATCAGGACTATATGATGCACAAGCAGAAAAATCCAAAGTGCAATCATCATTGCATTTTAGTTGTCCAGAATTATATCCGAAATACTTGCAGTTAATATCGCCTCTGATTTTAATGCCATCACACCATTCCCAGTCATCCACCTGCTGCCCATTACAAGTGCTGTAACTTATGGAATATCCGGGGCTTCCGGTACTGGGTGAAAAAATTGCCGGTTTGCAACCTGGACCACAGGAAATGAAAGATCTGCCATTGTTAAGCATAAATGTATGCTCCAGCCCCTGGTAATCAGCATCTCCGGTATTTATTCTGTAAGGAATACCATACATATTAGCATCATCCGGGACCCACAACGGCTCATCAATCAGCGGAATAGACTGAGCAACACAAAGTTCTCCAGAATCGAGTTGGTTATACTCTGGATTCAGTGTGTAGGGTTCTGCCTCAGGAGCAAAAAGTGTGCATGAACTGGAAGTGCCGTAACCTTTATCCCGGCATGCTCTGGAAAAATGATTAATGCAGGTTGGATCATCACAGTCAATTCTACCATCTCCGTCATCGTCCTTGCCGTTGTCACAGACTTCAATGGCGATTTCATAAGGATTTATTTCATCAGCTCCCCAGCAGATACCATGGTAATAATCGTCTGGATTACTGATTCCAAGAATTTTTGAGCTTGCTACAACGGGATCCGGGTATGTAACCATGTTTCCGTGTATGAAAGATACAGCAAAGTAGTTTACACAGAGTTGATCCTGTGGGCAGTCACTGCTTGTATGACAGATGTATGTTTTATCCACTACAGCAGGCTCACCACATGCATTCATGAATATAAGCAAAGTAATAAGGGAAACACTTGAAACAAATATCCTCTTCATTTTGTACTCCGGATTGGTTGGACCATACACTCTACTTAATATATAACAGGTGTAAAATCAAGTGCCAGTTTAAATTGTCTTGCATGAAAAATGATTATTCTAACGATATGGTATACAGCCTTCACCAGTCATGCAGACATTACCATTTTCACATCTTTGTGAAATCTCAAGGTACCTGAAACCAGTATTGTCGTATATTGAGCAATTCATCACGAAACCTTCCGGTTGTATCCCTGTTCCATCTTCGTTACTGCAAAACGGTTCAAATACATTGTCACATAAAGGCAGATCTGCTCCAGGCTCAGGGCAAGAACCCTCAAGATCCGGCAGAGCGTAGCCATCAGACGTACACATACACGACACAGGTGCTGTTTGCCAGGCCGAGGTTAAGCCTCCAAGAAACATTCCACAATTCAGACCGTTTTCAACTGAGTTTTCACACCATTCATTTACTTCCAGTGTGCCATTATTGCAGCTGTTTGTAAAACATTGTGCTCTGTCGTAAGTACAACTGGCAGTGCACGATGATGAAGACCCAGCTGAAAATTCATTTCCTAAGGATGAACAAGGCAGGTTGGCAATTACATCGGTTCCATCGCATTCCTCTTCACCTTCTCTCAAATTGTTTCCGCAGTCCGAAAAGGTGGTTTGACAGTTGTTATTATTTAAGCAGAATTCAAAATCCGGATTAGAATTACAATCTGTGTTGAATACCCATACACTTGAACCACTATCCACTTGGGTGCAGGTGTAAACACCACCTGGAACCGTGAGATCATAATCAAAACCGCACGTCATATAGGTTGAAGTATCACATGGAGGTGCACATGCTTCACATCCGGTCTCCTCTTGAGTAACTAGACAATCCGTAGTATCAACCCACATGTTGTTTTCATCACAAATGAATACGTGGTTGGGGTTTTCTCCATTCGTTGGGTTGCCACAGCGAAAGTCCCCATTGTTGCATTGAGAGATAGTGCTTCCGCATGACTTGATACAAAACTCGTTCTCAGGAAAAAGACCGCAGTTTTTCACAGGTTTCCAGATGTATTCTCCTGGATTCTGTTCAACACATTCCATGGCCCAAAGTGGTGGTTCACCAGAATTTATCTCACTGCACCTGAAAGTATCATTTGCATTGCAGGCACCTTCATTGTCTGAGGAATAGTCTTCACAACTGCTGAAATCCAGCGAGCAATCATCACCGCACTTCAGATTTCCTGAGTTGTAGCCGAAAGAAGTACATTTTATTCCTGGTCTTATGGTCAGTGAATCACACCATTCCCAACTGTCTAATTCGGTACCGTTGCATGTATCATAACTGATGGAATAACCAGGTTTACCAATAATGGGTGAGTAAATAGCTATTTTACAGCCTGGACCACACATCAGAAACGGCTTCTTATCAGTATATTCATTGAAAAATACCGTTATGCCATCCGAATTCATAATGTAGTGATCCCCGGGATATAAAAACTCACCGGTTTCAGGTATCCAGAGATCCTCTCCATTACCAGGCAGTTTCAGTGGAAGACAGTATTCTCCATCATCCATGTGTTCAAAAGCTTGGTTGTACACATATGCCTCATTTGATGATGTGTCATGAATAGAACAACTGTCTCTTGATTCAAAACCCTGAGAAATACATGCTTTGGAGTAATGGTTTAAACACGTAGGATCATCGCAATCAATCCTGCCATCTCCATCATCATCCCTGTTGTTGTCGCACACCTCAACAGCAATTTTATCGGGCCCAAGCCCGATGTTTTCCTTAAGCCAGCAAATACCGTGATAATAATTTTCAGGAGTGAGCCCCAGCAGATTTATGCTGGCAACAACTGGATCCGGATATGTTGACATATCGCCATTTATAAAAGAAACGGCAAAATAATTTACACACCATTGGTTTGGAGGACATTCATCACTGGTGTTACAAATGTAGGTTCTGTCAACAATGGCAGGCTCACCACAGGAGATAACTGAAAATAACAGTAAGAAAAATACAGTATAAATTTTATTCATCAAAAGCTCCGATGTTATCCCCAAAACAGGTGAGATACTGTAGTTGAAAATTTGGTAAAAGCAAGTGAGGAATTTCGGGTGAAGATTTTGGAGGGAGTATACACAGAACTAAATTAATACATTTTCGTTTACTGATTATGAAATCTACATTACTAAAAAACACAGAGTAATAAAAAAGCAATCTGCCGAATATTTAAAAGAAATTTAATAGTCATTACAAAAGAAATTTTTATTGACATTACTGCTGTTCAACCCTATTTATAAACCCTGCAACTTTACCCTCAAAATGTATGAGAACAAAGCTGTCAGTAAACATCTGTTTTTTCACGGACGAAGATACTGGAGTTCAACTGGAGAGGGTTGTATTTGTTATGACTATTTTTCCTGAAAGGAGGATTTATATGTTCAGGAAATCATTGATTATTGTTTCTTCATTAGTTTTCATGGGCGCTGCAGTGGGTTGTGATGACGACACAACATCAGGCTGTACACCAACAACAGAAGTATGTGACGGTGTTGATAATGATTGTGACGGAATTATTGACAACGGCTGTGGTGATTGTACACCTGGAGCAACCAGAGAATGTGGCAGTAACGTTGGTGAGTGTAGCCCTGGTACTCAGACTTGTGACAGTACCGGTAACTGGGGTACAGAGTGTGTTGGAGCAGTTCTTCCTACTGATGAAGACTGTGATGGTGTTGACAACAACTGTAATGGTGAGGTTGATGAAGACCTCACGCGGCCATGTAACAATGATTGTGGTATCGGAAATGAAATCTGTGTGAATGGTTCCTGGGAAAACTGTACTGCTCCTCAGCCCACAACAGAAGTATGTGATGGTATTGACAATGACTGTAACGGTACTGTTGATGATGGCGAAGGCATGGAATGTGCTCGAGGTTCATCCAGAACTTGTGGCAGTGATGTCGGTGAATGTGTTAGTGGAACCGAATTATGTACTGAAAGTTGCGAGTGGTCAGGGAGCTGCCTTGGTGAAGTAACTGCAACTGATGAAGTTTGTGATGCAAATGGCGCTGATGAAAACTGTAACGGCAGCGTAAATGAAGGTTGTGCATGTAATGAAGGTGATACACAGGATTGCTGCGGTGCCGATCCTGTTAGTTGCACAGGTGGAAGTTTCCCCGCATGTCCTGCTGTTCCGGAAGAAATCTGCAACGGTGTTGATGATAACTGTGATGGTATTGTAGATAACGGTCTTCCCGAAGACAGCTATGAGCCAAATGACAACTGCAGCCAGGCAAAAATGCATATGCCTGCAATAGAGGAGGGTGATGATCCTGTTGTAAAGACTGCATCCATTTATCACAGTAATTTAACTGATGATTATGATTACTACATATTCCCTGTAGCTGAAATTTCAGATTATGCTCTCTGTTCATATTATATGCTTACAGGTGACGGCTATGAGTGTTACAGCATTTATATCAGCGTAGTGGATCCAGATGATAATGATGTTGAATTTGATGTTATTGCTGTTTGGCCTGATGATGAAGATCCTACCGGTACATGTGAAGACGAACCAGCCGGTCTCACTTTTTCAAGTTATGAGAATGAAGTATATCTCAATTGGGAAGGGCTCTGTGGTCAGACAGACGATCTTAACTTCTATGTCAAAGTATATGGAGCCGGAAGCACCTGTGGCGAATATACTCTTACAGTGGATTTCCCTCTCGGAACTGTTCAGGGCGAAGAATGCACATTCTAGCTTAAGTTGAATTCTCCCTTCTCTCCATTTAATTTTGCTTCCTGAGAAAAAAAAGATAAAATCCGGTTTATGAAAAATTTCAGAAATTTTGTGTCTGCTATTTTTATTTTTGTCTTATCATCCTGTGGGAAAAACAGCGTTGAAGCTTTTGAAGGTGCTCCGGTAAGTGGAAATATTTTTATTTCAATCCCTGAAAAACAACTTTTCACTGATAACCAGAACAGGTTTGACCTGAAAAATTTGGATGTTCACAGGAAAATATTAAAAAAAATAAAAAAAATGAATGAAAGACTCAGAGCGGATATAAAGGAAATATGTGAAAATGAATCAGATAAATCTCCGGCTCTGCTGACTGATGAATACCAGAAAATATCTGAGAAACTGAAGGATGATATAACCCGCATGGATCCGGCAAATAAATGCGGAATCTGTCCTGTTTATCATAAAATTCTCAAAACGCTTTCTTATGTTATTCCTGCTTTGATTCCAGAAATTTGTCAAAAAAAACCTGGAGTAAGGCTTCATGAAAATCGTGTGAACAAATTACTTCAAAAAGCCACTTCATACTTAAAATCACTCAGATAGACAGAGCCTTTAGTTGGTAAATGTGTTTAATCATGAAGCTGGTTTGCTATAAACTCTATCTAGATATTCAAAAAAGATATTAGTGGAAGTATTGATTTAAGTACGGAGTTTACACTATGTGTCTTTTTCATCTTGACAAAATCCACTTGTTACAATACTAGAAGATACAGCTGAGGGCGTGTAGCTCAGTGGGAGAGCACTACCTTGACACGGTAGGGGTCGGCAGTTCAATCCTGCCCGCGCCCACAAATAAACGACGTATTATTTGAGGATATGAATTTTTCACGAGCAGTGACTCCTTTTCCTAATCCATATACTGAATCTGTTTTATCAGGGGCGAGTTGGTCTAACTCCGGAAGGAAAGTATTATCATGAGCAAATTTTCTATAGATACAATCAGGCATTCAACAGCCCACGTAATGGCTGATGCTGTAAAACAATTGTTTCCACAGGCAAAAATTACAATAGGTCCTTCTATTGACAATGGATTTTATTATGATTTCGATGTTCCGGCTTCATTCACCGAGGATGATCTCGTAAAAATAGAAGAAAAAATGAAGGAGATCATTGGAGAAAATCTGCCATTCGAAAGAATTGAAGTGTCCAGACAGGAGGCTCACAGGATTTTTTCTGAGATGGGAGAGTCATACAAACTGGAACTGTTAGACGCAATACCGGAAGATGAAACTGTAACAATTTATAAACATGGGGATTTCATGGATCTGTGTCGTGGCCCTCATGTTGACAGTACAGGACAGATTAAGGCATATAAACTTCTTAGTATTGCCGGTGCCTACTGGCGTGGTGATGAAAATAACAAGATGCTGCAGCGTATTTATGGTACAGCATTTGAGGACCGAAAGGCTCTGAAAGCTCACCTGATGTGGCTTGAAGAAGCTCAGAAACGGGATCATCGCAAGCTTGGAAAAGAGCTGGATCTGTTCAGTATCACCGAAACAATCGGGGGTGGACTGGTTTTATGGCATCCACGAGGGGGAAAAATAAGAAAAACACTGGAAGACTTCTGGAGAGGTGAGCATGAGAATCATGGATATGACATAGTTTATACTCCTCACATAGCCAGAGATGAGCTTTGGAAACAGAGCGGTCATCTGGACTTTTACAAGGAGGGTATGTTCAGCGGTATGGAAATCGATGGACAGACATATCTTGTAAAACCCATGAATTGTCCCTATCACATAATGGTTTATAAAAATTCACTTCATTCATACAGAGACCTTCCTTTAAGATGGGCTGAGCTTGGAACTGTTTACAGGTATGAAAGAAGTGGTGTTATGCATGGTTTGTTCAGGGTTAGAGGATTTACCCAGGACGATGCGCACATTTTCTTCCGTAAGGATCAGATGAAAAGTGAACTCACCAGAGTTTTTGATTTCAGTCTTAAAATGCTGAAAGCATTCGGATTTGAAAATTTCATCTGCAGACTTTCTACAAAACCTGAATCAAAATATACAGGCTCTGATGAAATCTGGGATGAGGCAACAGCAAGACTCAGAGAAGTTCTTGAGGAGTGGGGTGGGGAATATGAAGTCGATGAAGGTGGTGGAGCCTTTTACGGACCGAAAATTGACATTGCACTCAAGGATTCTCTGAACAGAGAATGGCAGTGTTCGACTATTCAACTTGATTTTAATCTTCCTGAACGCTTTGATATGACATATATATCAAATGAAGGAACAAAAGTAAGACCGATTATGGTTCACCGGGCACTTTTAGGAAGTATCGAAAGGTTTTTTGGTATCCTTATTGAACATTATGCGGGTAAGTTCCCTATGTGGCTTGCTCCTGAGCAATTGAGAATTGTAACAGTCACGAGTGATCAGGATGAGTGGGCTACCGAAGCATGTGAGATTTTGAGATCTCACGGATACAGAGTAAAAGCTGATCTCAGAAATGAAAAACTAAGTTTTAAAATACGTGAATCCCAGTTACAGAAAGTTCCTTGCACTCTTATTGCAGGTGCAAGGGAATCTGAGACACGAAGTGTGACTCCGAGATATCTTGGTGGAAAATCTGAATCTTCTGTTTCAATTGAAGAATTCTTGGATATAATGAGTGAGCAGGCTAAATGGCCTGAAATAACAAAGGAGGTGTAACATTAGACAGCAAAGAGGCGCAAAGAGTGAAGAACACCGTATTAACAGACAGATACGTGTTCCGGAGGTTCGTTGTATTGATGCCGAAGGTAATCAGTTGGGTGTGATCAGCACAAGGGATGCTGTTTTGATTGCAGAAGAAAAAGGGTTGGATCTGGTTGAGGTCAGCCCCAAGGCAAATCCACCTGTCTGCAAAATTATGGACTATGGCAAGTTCAAATATGAAAAAGCTAAGCAGGACAAGGTCCGGAGGCAGAATGCTACCCATGTCTCGGTGAAGGAAATTAAATTCAGACCGAAAACAGATGCTCATGATATGGATTTCAAACTGAACCATATCAAGAAGTTCATTGAAAATGGTGATAAAATCAGAATAGTGGTTGTTTTCCGTGGTCGTGAGATTGTCCATCCTGATATTGGTTTTGCACTACTTGATAAAATTATTGAAATTCTGGGAGATACAGTTGATATCGAGCAGAGACCTAATAGAGAAGGTCGTGCTGTTTCCATGCTGGTGGCACCACCATCCGGCTCGAAGAAAAGCAAGAAATAGAGAAACGAAATGCGACTTTATAGAGATAGAATTCCCCTGATAGCAAAAGATATTGTGCTTAAGTTGGCAGAAGACGGTGATATCGAAGTGGAAAATCCTGATGAAGCTTCACTTGATGCCGAGTCGGTTCTCAATGAGTACCTCAGGCTCAGTATTGAGATAACCGAAAAAGCCAAGGAACGTCTGATAAGTGCTAAACTTCCATATTCAAGTCTGGGTAGACTGAAAAAAACACTTGCTGATGAGAGAGGTTTTCAGTTTGGTGAGGAGGGTGTAAGATACATCAGTGTCCAGATGGTTGAAATGTTTATGCAGTCAAACAATATTGATGAAATTTTCACTGAAGATTTTGAATTAAGAAATAAAATTGAACCTATACTGCAGAAACATATGTCTCTGGATGATGAGATTGATGCAGAAGTTCGAAAAAGAATGAAAAATCTTGAGGAAGGAACCACCACCTGGGATATCGAGTATCAGAATACTCTCGAAAAAATCAAGGTGCGTTACGGACTTGAATGATTTAGCATTATAAGGGGTTATTGGTGGCCAATCTACTGGTTTTCATTGAGTCTCACGAGGGTACTATTGTGGGATCCTGTCTACATGCTCTCGAGACTGGAAGAGTTATTGCTTCAAAAATGGGAGCGACTCTTTACAGTGTCCTGCCAACTGATGAAATAAATGGTTCAAATCAAAGTCTATTGTATCAGTTAAGCGCTTATAAAACCGATAAGTTAATTGTGGCCAGTACAGATGGCGCTCCTCCTCCACTTCGGATTAATGCAATAAAAGATAGCCTCACCTCAATTTTGTCCAAATTTCCTCCAAACATTATGCTTTTTGGGAATACAGTTTCCTCTCGGGAACTTGCTGCTTGGGTCACAGGAAAAATCAGAGGGCTTTATGTTCAGGATGGAGTGATTTATTTCAGGGATGAAGTGGAGCTTTGCATAAGGGATCGGTTATTCGGGGATAAAATAACATACATAGAAGAAGATATAGAGCAGCCTGTAGTTGCTGTTGTGTATGGAGACCCTTTGAAAATACCCAGTGAAACTAGTGATATAGAAGTTATTGTTGAAAAAGAGCCATTTGAAGGGGATATAATAAACGTTACTGACAGCGGACCATGGATTCAGGAAGATACGATGATTGTTCTGGGTAGCAAAGAAAAGGCAGAGTTGGAAATATTTGATAATTTCAGTATGGAAAACGAAATCCCAGTGTGCTCGCTTTTTGCATTTGATAAATCAAAATATGAGAATATCAGTGAATTTTTTATCTCAGGAAAATTCCTGAATATGTCCAGAATAATTTTCTTTGGTCTTGATTTTTCCGAAATGAAAATGATTATGCCAGTTTTTACTGGTAGAAACAGATGTATATTTCATGGTTGTGATGTTCCACCTGTTATGGATAACTGGGGAATCTGTAAATTCACAGGTGATAAATCCAGTCTGCTGGATGCAATTTCCGGGGAGTTTTAGGAAATGAAGATCCTGTGGATTTTTCAATCTGTTACAGACAAAATTAATAACGACATATTGGCTGTTATTCACAATCCAATGCTTGACTCGGCCCGCTGGTATTCTGAAAATTCTGGATATGACATTGAAGCCCTCGTGCTTTTTCCGGGTGCCCTTCCTGAAAATATTTTTACCGTTTCCTGGGGAGCTGTTCACCTGACCGATCCTGATCTTCCTGAAAATGTAGATGTTTTTCATCTGGCCGAGCATATTCAGAAGATTCTTCTTAGCTCTGCTTTTGATTTAATAGTTTTTCCTCATTATGGTTCATCATTTTTGTTTCCTCACCTGGGAGCGGCTCTTTGTGGTCTGATGGATTGCAATTTTATCAACTATGCAACAGATTTTCAGTTGGATGAGCATGGTGTAACTGTTACAAGGCCGACATTAACCGGGGAGCTGCAACAGAAGGTGAAATTTCCTGTGATTTGCACAGCATGGCATTTGAAAAACAGGGCTTCACTGGAACCTTCACAGAGCCTGTTCAAAGATATCCCTGTCCATACACACACATTTGAGAAACAGAACCTTGATAAGGAAATTATTCTCAGTAAGGCTCGGCTGAACCCGGCTTTCACTAAAATGGCCGGAGAGAATAATCTGATTACCGACGATGCTTCAGAGGCTGTTGAATGGCTTAAAAGGGAAATCGTCCATGTCAGAGTGTAGATTATCTCTTCTGCTTGCGGTGATTGCTGGATTATTAATTTCATGCAGTAAGAAAAACAGGAATTCTACTCCTCGAAATATAAAATCTGATAAGCATCTTATGGCCATGCAATATATTGAGGCCAGTAAAAAAATACAGAATTTTAGAAGAGGTGAACTTAGGCTTAAAGCAGTCAGGCTGCTTTTTGACACAGGGGATAAAAAAAAAGCTCTTCTTCAACTTGCTAAAATAGTTGAGGATGAAAAAGCTGAGGTCAGAACACGTGCAAGAGCAAAACTACTTCTGATAAAGCAGCTTGGTATCTCAGAAAAAAGTCTGCTGGAGCTAATGGAACGGTTCCATTCCACTGTTGCTGCGCAGGATGCATTTCAACTGCTTATTTCACTCTGGAGAAAGAAACTGTCTGATAGACAATTTCTGAGAAATCTTGAGTATATGTATCCATTTTATAGAAAAACCAATCTGGGTGATAATGTTTTGTTTACTTCAGCTTCTCAGATGAAACATATGAACCTTGAAAATGTGGTTTGGAACGGCAAGAAATTTGTTAACACCAAGGAGCTTGCTGTACATTTATTTTGTAAAGTATACAGGGATTATCCTGCTTCGTCTCTAGCTGATGATTCATATTATGAAGCATCAAAGCTTTACATAAATATGAAACAGTACAGTAAAGCACTGAGGGTTTTAAAAAAGTTCCTTTCTCTAAGAGGAAGCAGTTTTATCTTTGGAGATTACAACAGCGAACATCATGATGATGCATATGTTCTCCTTGCAGATATATACTGTAAAATGGGAAAATTTAAAAAATGTCATAAACTTATGGAGAAATTCAGCAATGAGTTTCCATTCTCCCGCAATAGAGACGATGTCCTTTATAAGTTGATTCTCAGTCTCAAGGAGTCAGGTGAACACAAAAAAATGTGTAAAAGTATTTCGATCTTCTTAAATAAACATAAAAGATCAAGATTTTACAATGAAGTTAAGACTTTGATGAATACCTGCAGTAAGAGAGATATTCCATGATTACGTGTACTGATCTGAGGCTCTCTATTTCCTCAAAAATCGTACTGGATGATATTAATGTATCTTTTAAATCCGGTGAAATCTGGGGTATTATAGGTCCTCCTGGAGCAGGAAAGACTGTTCTTATTAAAGTCATTGCAGGACTTTATACCCCACAATTCGGTACTGTTGAAATAGACGGAGATGAGATTTCATCAATGAAGGAAGAGCAGATGGTTTTTGTTAGAAGAAAAATTGGAATGCTTTTTCAAAATAACGCACTTTTTGATTTTATGACAGTTGGCGAAAATGTTGCTTTCCCTCTGGCCAGAGCAAATCCTGATGCATCATCAGAGCAAATCCGGAAAACAGCACTGGAAAGATTGAAAGATGTTGGTCTTTTGGGTAGTGAAAACAAGTTTCCTTCGGAACTATCAGGGGGTATGAGAAAAAGGGTTGGTGTTGCACGAGCAATAATAACTGAACCACCTGTGGTTATCTACGATGAACCCACGGCAGGACTTGATCCTGTCACCACAAGTAAAATATATGATTTACTCACTGATATCCAGGCCAGAAGCAACAGTGCTGTAATTGCTATTTCAAGTGATATTAGTGGTTTAAGAACCTTTGTTAAAAATATATTGTTTCTTCACAGGGGAAAAGTTCTGTTTAGTGGTAGAAATGAGGATATCGACAAATGTGAAGACCCTGTTGTGTATCAGTTTCTTAGAGGGCTGGATAGGGGGCCTCTGTAATGTATGGTCTCATTGCCCGTCTGGGAGATGTTTTTCTTCGTCTTTGTCATGAGGCAGGGGGGTTGCTGTTTCTTCTGCTTACAGTACTTAAAGCACTCCTGCCACCAAGATTTGATTTAGCAGAGTTCTGGCGTAACCTTTACAAAATGGGAGTCAAATCTGTTCCTATAATTTCCATGACTGCTTTTTTTACAGGTGGAATTATGGTTATTCAGGCAAGTGTTTTTGTAAAGCGCTTTGGGGCAACATCTCTTGTGGGATGGGGTGCCGGATATGCCGTTTTCCGCGAAGTGGGACCAATTTTACTGGGATTGATGTTCAGTGGTCGTGTAGGTTCAAACAATACTGCAGAGCTTGGAACTATGGTTGTTACAGAGCAGATAGACGGTCTGCGCGCACTGGGTATTGATCCTGTTAAATATCTTTTGGTCCCTAGAGTTCTTGCAATGGTGATAATGCTTTTTATTCTTACTATTATCGGTGATGTTATTGCTATTGCAGGAGCTGCCGTTTTTGGGATTTTTCTTGCAGATGTCAGTTATGCTGCCTTTTGGACATCGTTTTCCCAGAATGTACACGTGGTTGACGTTGTACATGGACTTATTAAAGCAGGAATATTCGGGTTTATAGTTTCACTCACAAGCTGCTATGCCGGAATTAGTGTAAAAGGTGGAGCAGTAGGAGTTGGACGGGCAGTTAATAATGCAGTGGTCACTGCGGCACTTGGCATTGTAATCTCAGATTATTTTCTGACATACACTCTGAGTTAAGGCATTTTATGAAGGAACGATTGTTTTACAGTTTTTGTGTAAATGTGGGAGCCTGGTTTTTAGGTTTAATCACTTCAACCCTGAATCTTTTTTCCATCATGATGAGAACATTTAAGGGTGTTTTCCATTTTAAGGGTAGGGAAAAGGGCGAAGTCGTAAAACAGATGTATTTTATAGGAAACAAATCGCTTCTTTTTATTACCATTACTCTGGGCTCTTTAGGAATGGTGCTGGTTTTTCAGGTTTGTCTTCAGATAAATAAAATTACAGGAGACCAGAGTCAGGTGGGTCCTGAGTTTATTAAGGGAATGGTTCATGCTTTCGCCCCCATTCTGACGGCAATGATGCTTGCCACAAGAGTTGGAGCAGGTATAGCCGCAGAAATTGGATCAATGGTTGTTACAGAACAGGTGGACGCACTGAGAATGAATGGTGTGGATCCTGTGGATTATATACTTGTTCCCAGGTTTATAGCCAGTGTGGTGATGACTTTTGTTCTGGGAATTTTCGCCATGGTGGTTGTTATTTTTGCTGGTGCATGGATGGCTCATCATGCATTCAATGTAAATTACAATGTTTTTTTTGTATTTGATAAAGTCACATGGGGGGATCTTCTTATCGGAAGCGTAAAACTTATAGTACATGGGGGTGCTATTCCTATTGTGAGTGGATATTGTGGTTTTACTGCCACCAGAGGCAGTGAAGGCGTAGGAAATGCAACCACAAGAGCAGTTATTAACTCAAGTTTAACTGTTATCATTCTGGATTTTCTTATCTCTTCCGTAGGGCTGCTTACAGTGCAGAAAGTATGAAGTATGGAAAACGGTATTCAGTTTAGTGATTTGTATAAAAGCTTTGGTGAAAAATCCGTCCTGACTGGAGTGACTATGGGGGTAGGCCGCGGTGAAGTTTTATTTGTTATAGGAACAAGCGGTGTGGGAAAAAGCGTTACAATAAAGCATATCATCGGACTTTTGAAACCAACATCCGGAACAGTAACTGTGGATGGAGTTCATGTTGAAAAACTTGGAGAAAGCCAGTTGCTGCCCATAAGGAAAAAAGTTGCCATGGTTTTTCAGGCTTCATCACTGTTTGATTCTCTGAGTATTCTGGAAAATGTTATGTTGCCGATCAAAAAGCATCTGCGGATGTCGGAATCCAAAATACGTGATAAAGCCATGGGGCTTTTAAAAGAAGTTGGGATGGAGAGTTATGCTCATATATTTCCAGCTGAAATAGGTGATGGAATGCGGAAAAGGGTAGCTATCGCAAGAGCATTAACACTTGATCCTGATTATGTTTTATTTGACGAACCAACAACGGGACTCGATCCGGTAAGTGCCAGAAGGGTTGACTCTCTGATTTCATCTCTCGCTGCCAAACACAATGCCGGATGTATTGTTGTGAGTCATGATCTTACATCCATTTTTACTGTGGCCACAAGAATTGCGATGATTTACAAAGGAACAGTATATAAAGAAGGACTAATTGAGGAATTCAGGGAAAGCCAGGATCCGGTTATTAAGCAGTTCCTGTCTGGCACAAGTACAGGACCTATGGAAACTCCCGGTTTTTAGGATTCTATCATCAGGGCTACACCTTCTCCGCCACCAATACACAGGCTTGCCATTCCTCTTTTGAGATTTCTTTTCTTCATGGCATGAATTAGAGTTACCAGAATTCTTGCTCCGCTTGCCCCAATAGGGTGTCCTATTGCAACAGCTCCACCATTTACATTGACTTTTTCATAAGGAATATCAAAGTCTTTCATCGAATTTAGAGTTACAAAACTAAAAGCTTCGTTTATCTCATAAAGATCTATATCACTGGGAGATATACCTTTTTTATCAAACAGTTTTTGCATTGCCCCTGAAGGCGCAGTGGTGAAGAACGTTGGATTATGACTATGTCCGGCATGACCGGAAATTACCGCCATTGGTTTTATACCAAGTTCAACAGCCTTCTCTTCACTCATTATAACGAATGCAGCCGCCCCGTCATTAATGGAACTGGCGTTGGCTGCTGTAACAGTGCCATCAGGAATAAATGCCGGTCTCAGATTGGGAATTTTCTCAAAATTAACTGCTGCTGGCCCTTCATCAGTATCAAAAATAACAGGTGGCCCTTTACGGGATGGAATTTCAATGCTGACGATCTCATCCTTGAACAAACCCTGTGAAATTGCGTTCTGAGCTCTTCTGTAACTTTCTGCTGCAAATTCATCCTGTTCCTCTCGGGTGCAGTTGTACTTTTTACATGCTTCTTCAGTACATTTACCCATGTGCTGATTTGAATATACATCCCATAATCCATCATTGACCATTGAATCAACCAGTTCTCCATTGCCCATACGATAGCCTTCCCGGGCACGCTGGAGTATATAGGGAGCTTTGGTCATATTTTCCATACCACCTGCAACGATTACATCATAATCACCACATCTAATCATTTGATCCGCGAGCATTACAGCCTTGAGACCACTACCACATACTTTATTTACAGTGAGAGCTTGAACTGTATCCGGAAGTCCGGCTTTGATAATAGCCTGTCTTGCTGGAGATTGTCCTAGCCCACCTGTGAGTACACATCCCATTATTCCATATTCAATATCGCTGTCAGTAATACCGGCTCTTTCAATTGCAGCTCTGATAACTTTTGCTCCCAATTCAGTGGCACTGGTATTTTTTAATGCCCCCTGAAAACTTCCAACCGGTGTTCTTACTGCACTGACAATAACTGATTTACGCATGCTGCCTCCATTGTTTAAGCACAAATTGTGCCCTGGTAATTATCTATTAAACAACGGGTAATAGTTTGTCAGAGTGTGTATAAAGTCAAGGGATGAATTGTTTTATTATTCTGAAATTACTGATATGTAATCTTGGGGAGTTAGCTCCTGCATTATTTATTCATCGATAGTGTATTTTTTATGCATCTCAGATTCAATCAGCTTGTCTTTTATTCCTGATTGAGTATCTTCCATTTCAATACAGGAGGTACATATTATGAAAAAAACTATTTATTACAGTGTGTTGGTTGCTCTTATTACATTTATGGTTTCCTGTTCTGGAGGCGAAAATAAGGCTGCAGACAAAGGGTCAGAGAACGCATCAGGACAGACTATGAATAAAAATAGTGATGCAAAGGGTAAAAAGCATCATTCTAAATTGAATAAAAATATGATGCGTATTTCCGGTAAAAGAGGCATGGGAAGAAGACATCACCCTATGAATGGTATCGAGAGGGGATTTGCAAATCTGGATGGTGACGCCAGAAAAGCAAAAATGGATGAACTTCGTAAAAAGAGAATGGAAAAAAGAGCGGAATTACTGAAGGTAAAAACCGCAAATTGCCCGACTGGTGTGGTAAAGGCTTCCAATCCAGGTAATCCCGTGGTTGTTATGGAAACAAATATGGGAAAAATTGAGCTTGAACTGTTCAAGGATAAATCTCCGATTTCTGTGGAAAATTTCCTTAAGTATATAAAAAATGGTCATTATTCAGGAACTATTTTCCATCGTATTAAAAGTGATTTTATGATTCAGGGTGGAGGTTTTACAAAAGATAAAAAGGAAAAAACAAAGGATTTGCTGCCGCCAATCAAGAACGAAGCTGATAATGGTCTGGTAAATAAATGTGGTACTATTTCAATGGCAAGAACTAATGTTGTGGATAGCGCAACTGCACAGTTTTTTATTAATGTTGTGGATAATAACAGATTAAACCATCGTGGGCCTGGACGTCGTTTTGGCTATGCAGTATTTGGTCAGGTTCTCAATGGGATGGATGTAGTAAATAAAATAAAAAATATACCTACTGTCAACGAAGGTGGACCTTTTGTATGGATGCCTTCAAAAACTGTTGAAATACTAAAGGTGACACTCAAAAAATGAAATCTCTGGGACTGAAGGCCGATGACAGATATTTTTCTATCTGTGGTATAAATATAAAGGCAGTTAATGTACAGCCTTTGGAATTCTCCGGATTGGCGCCGGTTTATGCAAAAAACTATGAGGTTTTTCATTCAGACTCAGTTGATTACTCCATCGAACTGAAAATCACTCAGGATATTAATTTTCAGGGGACTTCAGTTGTGGACAGCTTTATGAGAGACGAATATCTGCATAATTCAGCTTCAGGCTGGCATATTGTGTTTGATGCTGAGTTCAGGTATTTCAGAGGAGAATGCCTTAATACACTGGACGCATGGTTTGGTGCACTTAAAGCATCTCTGGCAACATATCTTGTTCATACAAAGAGAGGGATACTCCTTCATGCCTCGAGTGGTATTATGAATGAGCGGGTATACGTGATTCCTGGGGCCAGTGGTGTCGGAAAATCAACAGCCATAAGTAAAATTCCGGGAAAAATACTGTGTGATGAAATTACGGGAGTCACACTGGAAAACAATAGTATTCATGTATGGTCAACACCTTTCGGGGGAGATATCATGCCATCCGGTAACACAGGAGCTCCTGTAATATTTATAGACATTGTGAAGGATAATACTGATTATATCTGCTCTTTTTCAGGTAATAAAGAGATGTTAATTATGAAAAGCAGTGTTTTCCCGGGTGGGGATGAAGAGTTTAATTTAAAGTTCCTTGAAACGGTTGCTGCGATATCCAGAAATTTTAATGTCCAAACTGTGGGCGCAACTCGGCAAGCTGAGTTCTGGAGTATTTTCGCAGGAAGGGAAATTCAAAATGAAAATAACAGTTTGTGACGGAGTGGCAAAAAGGCAGCTTGGAAATGAACTCTTTTTTATTACGCCATTTTCCAGTGAAGTTCATACGCTTAATGAAACTGGAATGATAATTTTTAATATCCTTGAAAGAACCGGCAGTATCAGGGAGACTTCTGAACTGATGGCTTCTGAATATGAAGTTGAACCAGATGAGGTTTTAGAGGATATTGATGATCTTCTTAAACGACTCACTGAAGTCGGAATTTTAAAAATTGAGGAGTGACACTGATGGAGGGAAAACTGTGGGATTACCTTCTGAGCAAAAGCTCCAGAGAGGGAAAAATAAACAGTGTTTCCATAGAAATTACCAGAGACTGCCCGTTTAACTGTCTGCACTGTTATAAAACCAAAAGTCCTGCATACATTTCTGAACCTGTTTTTTTCAGAATAATTAAGCAGGCAGAGGATGCAGGGGCGACAAGTATAAGTTTCAATGGTGGTGAACCTTTTTCACACTATAATATCATTCCATTTACTGAAGAAGTTGTTAAAAAAGGATTTTTTCTGACAATTCTGACAAATGGCTTTAACCTTGAACTCCCTGAAACACTTATCTCTCATAATGCCCTTAGATTTCAAATAAGTATATATGGAAGTGATGACAAAACATCAGAGTTTATCACGGGTGTTCCAGAATCATTTTCAAGAGTAATGAAAAATATTTTGCGTATTCGCGATCTGGGAGGAGAAGTTAGTGTAACTGTAAGCGCGCTGGAAACTCCTGAAAATGAACCCTGGAATGTTATTTCTTTTCTTGAAAAAGAGGAAATCCCGTGGAACCTCACTGATGTGATAAGTACTTCTGAGAATGGCGACGGTGCTCATCTGATCTACCGTCCTGATGAAAATTTTCTTATGAAGATACTGGCTGTTGCAGGTCCCATGTATTTCAAGGAATTGAATGTGAGCAGTGACTGTAAGGTGAACAGTACTGCAGCTTGTGGCGCTGGAGTTTCATCCCTAGCTGTTAATACTTCAGGTGATGTTTTTCCCTGCCTTGTTTTTCAACAGAAACTTGGAAATATTTTATCAGAAAATTTAAAAACCATTTTAGAAAGTAAGAAACTGGCCGAATTCAGAGAAAGTAATATTTTACCGGAAAAATGCAGGACATGTAATCTTTACAATTTTTGCAGCCGGTGTCCCGGGACTGTTCGTTATGATCTCGGGCAGGGAAATGTGGTGAATCCTGAAAATTGTAGGATTGCTGCAATAAAAAATAAATTTTTAGTTTACTCTGAAGGAAAGTGATCTAAACTAATTTAGTTAAAAAAAACCGGAGGTATCTTATGAAGAAGTTCCTGATTTTGGCATTATTGGTTCCTTTTTTTGCGTTATCATCATGTGATGATGATGAAAATAACAATAATAACACTAACAATACCACCAACAACACAAATAACTGTGCCTGCGGTGTGTCCATTGTTTCAATAAATGGTGTTCCCCTTGAAGATGTCAGCCTTCTCACTGTTGGAGATGATGATCAGGATGCTGAAACAGCGGGCTTTCAGATTGATGTTGTCGTGGAAGTTGCCACAGAAGGTTATGACTGTGTTCCTGCGGACGGTACGCAGGTCACATTAACAGGTGGTCTTCAGAATGCATATGCAGTGCTTGAAAATCATACAGCTACATTTACCGGATATACTATTTTTTCAGGAGCAGGAATTCTTGGTATGACAGCTGTGGTTCCTGACTGCCAGAGTGAAACCACAGAAATCAGGCTTTCCACAGCGGGGATACCCGAGTGCAACATTATAAACGGTATTTCACAGAATGCTCAGTACTCATGTCCCGATGATGATCTTGTTCCAAATCAGTTGGGCCTTCAGCGTGTTGTAACTGTTCACTGTGTTGATGTTGCCTCAGGAACTGGTGTTGATTTTTATGTGGATGGAAACCTTCAGACAAATGAGGAAGTGAGTGTAAACGGTGAGGTTGAAGCTGTAATTACACTGCCTGTGACTGGTATTTGTCAGTCATCTGTCAGCGTTTCCATTTCTCTTGATTATAATGGCGAAACTCTTTCTGATTATGTAAACACCGGTGAAAGCTGCTGTCTTGGAGAAATTCCCTGCTCCATGGAGTGGGTAGACGGAACTGAATTTGTTTCAGGGACACCTGTTGGTATTGATACCCTGAATCGTTCAACAGACAACGATTGGGATACTGATGATCACCAGAGTGTCTTCCATCTGAGCACTGATAGTGGCTTTGTCAACGAGATAGCAGTTCTAGCTGATGATGGTAGCGGAACATACAGCGAAATATGCCGTAATTCTTCTGTGTCATCAGATACTCCTACTCTGCCTTGTACAATACCTGATGGTACAGTAGCGCTAAAACCTGCATGCTATACCGATGAAGGCTCATTTGAAGATATCAGTCAGGTACATTATGTATACGTAGATACTGTTCCTCCACTTTGTGCAGGAGACCTTGAATGCAGCGTAACTAACTATCATGAGGTTGATATTGAATGTTCTTGGTCACTTCCTGGTACTGCAGGTGATGAAGTTCTTTCTGATACTGATGTCAGATATACAGCAAACTACGACGAAGCAGGTTGCCTTGCTGATTCAAACGGTATTTTCTCAGGTGGATGGGGTACACTTGATGAGGCGCCGGGGAGTTATTCTCTGGATGGCGGAGGGGATCCAGGAGATTCAAAGAACTACACATTCACTCCGTTTGTTCCAAGTCCGGGATACTGTATTGGTACCAAGCCGGTTGATATGGCTGGAAATACAAGTGACTGCACTGATACATCTTGGACAGGTTCGGTTTATCCCAACTACAATACTGTCGAAGGAATTACTGATTACACTCAGTTTGGAAGTGCTATTTCAAGTGCAGATATGAACTGTGATGGGAAAAAAGACCTCATCGTTGGTGCTCCCAATGGGTATGAGGATCCCGCATGTTTTGGCGATGCTCCTGGAATGCCCTATGGAACTGGTGGTTTCTGCAATGGTGATGGTCTCGTTTATATTTTCTTTGCTCAGGAGACGGGTGGATTCAATGCTACTCCGGATGTTACTATCACTTATGATACCCCGGCTTCTCTGGTTAATACATCATGGGCTTATTTCGGTTTGAGTGTTGCCGGTATCGGTAATTTCACAAGGCATAGTGATTCTACTGATGACAGTTCAACCTGTGAGGATATCGCAATCGGCGCATTATGGGATTATCAGGATGATGAAAACACCGGTAATATCCCAGGTGCAGTTTATATTCTGAAAGGGCGTCCATCATGGACATCTTCGGACTTCCACACAGCTGATGGTTCAGCTAACGGTATGGATGCTGTTATCCGCTATGAAAGATCAGATTCCAGTTATGCTGATTTCTGGAGTCTGGGATATGCAGAAGAATTGGGTCACAGAGTTGCTCCGATTGGTGATTTTAACGGTGATTCATGGGGTGATTTAGCAATAAGTGCTCCAGGTGCAATGCCATCAGGTGCTGTATATGTCCTTGGCAGCAGAAGTATTCCCTTTAAAAATGGCACTGCAAATCCAACTAAACTATATGCTCCTGCTGATATGGATATGGCAGTTCAGGGAAGTGCCGATATCAATAATGCCGATACGGCTCAGGCTCAGTATGAGAATCTGGGGGAAAGTTTAAGTGCACTTGGTGATATCAATGGCGATGGATACGATGATTTCATAATTGGTGCACCTGGCTGTAATATTTATCTCGGATACCAGGAAGGAAAAGTGTACATAGTAAGTGGTGGCTCATTTGAAGACATCGATGTGGTGACATATGATGGTACAAGACTGGGGATAATATCTCAGGATACTGTTAATGTAAGCGGTACAGAATGTTTCGGCTGGGCAGTTGCTGGCCTTGGTGATTTTAATGATGATGGTATGATGGATTACGCTGTTTCTGATAATAAATATAACCTGCCTGAATCTTCCAACTACAGGGAAGGCGCAGTATTTGTATTTTTCGGAACTGGTTCCATCGGAAACCTGACCTCAAACGATTCTTCAATGAAGCTTAGAAGTGAGTGGCCATTGAGCACAGATGATAACTTTGGCAGATCAATTGGTACCAGTGTTCAGACAGTGAACACTCCTCTTGGTGATTTCAACGCAGATGGAATTCCTGATTTGCTTGTAGGAACACAACATTTTGGATCATATCACGGAAGTGCTTTTGTATGGTATGGCGACGGCGGATTTATTCCTTCATCATCATGGGCCACTTATGAAGAAGCAACATTCTGGTTTCTTCCACCGAATTATGGATACTGGGGATATAATGTAAGGTGGCTTGGGGATATTGATGGAGATGGATACAGTGATCTGGGTGTTGGAGATCCGGGTTGGGACAGTTTCTATGGTGGACCGGGAGATAATCCTCTTAAGGGTAGAGTAACTGTTATTTATTAGGGAGTGTAAAATGTCTGAAGTAAAGACTAAAAAGAAATATGTGAAACCTCAGTTAAAATCTGAAAAAATAATAACCAGAGATGCGTTTGGTGGTTGTACGATGGCTGTTGCAGGTGAATGTGGACGACCCCCGAGGTATGTTCCACTTTCATCAACCTGATGCAGTTTAAATTCTACAGAGTTAACTCTGATTCTATGTTTCCGGTTTTAAAAACAGGGGATATTGCGGGAGTGATTCCTTCAGAAAATTATTATCCGGGGGATGTGGTGGTTTTTCTTCGTGAAGGATATTGTGTTCACAGACTTTATGCAGTGATTCCTTTCACAGGTTTTTTTCTTGAAAAAGGTGATGCTTCAGGCATTGTTACTCTGATTTCAGTTGCTGACATAGCAGGCAGGGTTGAATTACCCATAGTCAGTGAGCGGATTGACCCTTATGAAAATATTTTACGGGTAACAAAATGGCTTCTGAAAAAGAGTGTTACAAGGATAAAAAGAAAACTGCTCCCATAAGAATTATCGGCCTTACCGGATGTATAGGGAGTGGAAAAAGCAGTGTAGGGAGAATACTTGAAAAACTTGGCTGTTTTCGTCTTGATTCTGATGAACTCTCCAGAGAGATAATGGTTCCGGGGTCAAATCTTTTAAAGCAGATAACAAGTGTATTCGGTAATAAAATTCTATATCCGGATGGTACATTACACCGAAAAATGCTTGGTCAGATTGTTTTTTCTGATCCTGAAAAATTAAAAAAACTTGAGTCTATTGTTCATCCTGTATTGCAAAATGAAGCGCTTAAAAGACTTGAAACTGCTGAATATCCTGCTGTTTATGAGGTGCCATTACTTTTTCAGACAGGACAGCACCAGTTTACAGACTTGAATGTGGTGGTTATTTGCCCAACTGAACTGAGGATGCAAAGAGTGAATAAAAGGGATGGCCTTGATGAGGACTCATTTAATGCAAGGTTAAGAAATCAGGCAAAAGAGGACTGGCTTATCAGTCAGGGTGATGTAATTATTGAGAACGATATGGATGAAAAGGTCCTTTATGAAAAGGTTCTTAATCTGTACACTGATATTATCAGTGGAAATGTGAAGAAACTGTACTGACTTCCTTAGCAATATTTTATTTATAGTTTCAATGACTTCATTTTTTGATAAAAGTAAGCATATTTATAAATCTCAGGAGGCATTTGTTAAACTTGTTCTCGAAGATATTTTCAATAGACATCTTGTATTGTGGCATCCCCATGTAGAGAAAGTTAAATTTGATCCTGATTTCCTGGTGCTTGATGAGCAGAATAATTACAAATATCTGGTAATGGTAACCCACTCCGGTCCTCAGAATGCAAATCAAATGAAAATGTGGCGTGATCTTCACGAACTGTTTATTTTTAAAAGAAAGTTTCCTTCAATGAAAGTGATAAGGCTGCTCTTCGGCAGTGCTATTTCGATGTACTGGAAATCAGCTCTGGATTCAATTGTGGATTCAAATATTGTTCTGGACGAAATAGAGGATGGTAAATATTTAAGTCAATATCTTGAAGCCCTTGTATCAGATGATATGCGCTTTGCTGGTTTTGATAAGTTTTATGAGGAATTAAAAAAAAATCTTTTGGATAAAGACAATATACTATTAAAAGCGTTTGAACATCTGAGCGAAGTTATTAAATATCAGTTGAGCATAACGAAACCCTTGTCAAAATTTAAATATCCCCCAAATGCCCTGGTAACAACTTTTTCCCCGAGTAGTGTGAGGCGTGGAGTAACATTTGCTGCTCTTGCAGGGAAACAGGTATTTTTGAAAGACAGTAGTAGTTGGGTTGGCCCATTCAAAACCGAGGGGCTGTTTGGTGATTATGTTGCTGATGAGTATATTGACGTATTTAAGAACACATTTGATATTCTGGGGAAAACCTTTTTTGAAAAGTTAACAGCCCAGGCTTCTGGAATTTTATCAGCGCATATCAAACGGGCATCAAATATAGAACTTATTCTGAATACTGCAGAACATGGTATTACACTATTTTCCAATGGGAGATTCACTGACCTGAATTCACTTGAAGAGGAGATGTTCAAAAAAGCAGAAATAACCGGAGGAAATTCTTTATGGCTTGGGCTGAGATATATAGTAAAAACAGTTCACGGTGATGGTTATGGCAATTCATGGTTACTGAAGGAATCTGGTGGCTTAGGTGATACTGGCAGCTTATATCGTCTGGCAGATGTTTTTTCCGGTAAAAAACTGATTGAAAATCCCGGAATTCTCCACACTCTTACAAAAAAGGCAATGGAATGCCTGGATTTTCTTGGAAGAAGCCCAAAACAGTCTGACATATTTAAAAAAATACTAAATGAAGAAGCTGTGAAATCAAGACATCTGGAACCTCTTTTGTGGATAATTGAAGAATTATCAAATTTTCGAGGTCAAAAAGTCAGACTTCCCACTTTTATAGATCAGACAGGTAAAGTGGGAACCATAACAGGATATAAGGTGGATAATACTTTTTATTACTGGAAAAGTGCATATGCCGGTCACAGGGATAAAACAAAGGAACTATGCGCAAGGGGAATGGCTTTATATCTCAGTGAAAGACCACCGAAAAACAGGGTGCTGCTACTGGATGGTGAATTTACAGGCAGTGATCTGAAAGACTTGAAATCCTCCGGATGGACTGCAATATTCAGTCTCTCCCGATTAAAAGAATTTCAAGGGTTCATCAGGGAAAATCATTGACAAACAAGGATATATTAAAGTAATCAGTGCTCTGGTTATAGAGGTGATAACATGAGTGAATATAATCCGCTGGATTTCGAAGAAGAAATATATAAATGGTGGGAAGAATCCGGTTTCTTTAAGGCTGAGGATAATTCCGAAAAACCCCCATACTGTATAGTGATTCCGCCCCCCAATGTAACAGGGGCTTTACATATGGGTCACGCTCTTACAAATACTATTCAGGACATCCTTATCCGATGGAAGAGAATGTCTGGATATAATGCATTATGGCTTCCTGGAACTGATCATGCCGGTATTGCCACACAGGCTGTTGTAGAGAGAAATCTAAGGCGCTCTGGCCTCAGCAGACATGATATTGGCCGTGATAAATTTATTGAGAAAGTATGGGAGTGGAAGGAACAGTATGGTGCCAGGATTACCGGACAGTTGCGCAGGCTTGGATCTTCTCTGGATTGGGAGAGAGAACGATTCACAATGGATGAAGGTCTTAGCAATGCCGTTGTTGAGGTCTTCGTCAGGCTATACGATGATGGACTGCTTTACAGGGACAACAGGTTAATAAACTGGTGTCCTTCCTGTAGGACAGCCCTATCGAATCTGGAAGTTGAGCATGAATCTCATGAAGGAAATTTCTGGCATCTTAAATATTTTATTCTGGACGAACACGGAAAAAGAACCGGAGACTTCATTGAAATTGCCACGACCAGACCTGAAACACTGCTTGGTGATACCGCAGTAGCTGTGCACCCGGAACCTGAAAAAGAGTTGAAACGGCTTGCAGCTGGATTGAAAACAAAAATAAATGAGAGTTCCGACTCCGTCCGAGAGGAATTCCAGAAGGAATATGACCGAATACAGAGTATCCTTGGCTCTTCTGAACTTGAAAGACTTAAAAAGCTGGCATCTCTGGCGGGATCGTTTGTGGAACTGCCCCTAAAGGGAACCAGAATACCAGTTGTTGCGGATATTCATGCGGATCCTTCTTTTGGAACCGGGGCTGTTAAAATAACTCCCGGACATGATTTCAATGACTTTGAAGTTGGAAAGAGAAATGATCTTCCTGTAGTTAATATATTAAATGATGATGGTACTCTAAATGATGAAGTGCCCGAAAGATACCGTAATTTAACAGTTGCAGAGGCAAGAAAGTTAATTTCTGAAGATCTTGAAAATGGTAATTTTCTTGTGAAAGTGGAGCCTCATGATCACGAGGTTGGACACTGCAGCAGGTGTGACACAGTCGTAGAGCCGGTTTTATCTCTGCAGTGGTATGTGAAAACGAAACCCTTGGCTGAAAAGGCAATTAGAGCTGTCAAAGAAGGTGAAACCACTATTATTCCCCCCATGTGGAACAAGGTTTACGATCACTGGATGGAAAATATTGAAGACTGGTGTGTTTCCAGACAGTTGTGGTGGGGTCATCAGATTCCTGCGTGGTATTGTGAAAATGGTCATACTGTAGTTTCCCGGGAAACTCCAGTTTGTTGTCCACACTGCCAGAGTAATTCTTTAACCAGGGATGAAGATGTTCTGGATACATGGTTTTCAAGTGCACTCTGGCCTTTTTCAACTTTAGGGTGGCCTGGGGATACTGATGCTCTCAGAACATTTTATCCTAATGCTGTTATGGAAACAGGCTTTGATATACTTTTCTTCTGGGTTGCAAGAATGATGATGATGGGAATTTATTTTATGGATGAGGTTCCCTTCAAAACAGTTTTTCTTCATGCAATGGTGAGAGATGCAGATGGAAAGAAAATGTCCAAAAGTCTGGGAAATACCATAGACCCTCTTGATGTTATTTATGGGATTTCACTGGCAGATTTACTGGAGAAGATTGAAAAGGGATTGCCACCGGAATCTGAAAAAGAGGAACGCAGAAAGAAAATTCTTAATGGAATCAGAAAGAAGTATCCCGATGGAATTGAAGCACATGGAGCTGACCCACTGCGATTTACTCTGGCTGTTATGGCTGCTCAAGGAAGAGATGTAAAACTGGATCTCGCAAGAGTTTCAGGGTACAGAGCTTTCAGCAATAAAATCTGGCAGGCTTTCCATGGTGTTTATCTTAGAAATGCACAGGGCCTCGAGTTGAAGTCTCTGGATGATGTTGATCTTCAACTTCCAGATAAATGGATACTTTCACGATTGGGAAGAACGGTAAGACAACTGAATTCCTCAATGGAAGAGTTTCGACTTAATGATGCAGCGGACTCCATATATAGATTTATCTGGCATGAACTTTGTGACTGGTATCTGGAGTTTATCAAGTCCGATTTATATGGAAACAATGGTGAAAACGCCAAAATTGATCGACTCAGCGTACTCGCTTATGTTTTTGATGGGGCATTTAAATTGCTTCATCCCTTTATGCCGTTTATCACTGAAAAATTGTGGCAGACACTTCCGGGAAATCAACATAGTGCTCTAATGATTTCATCCTTTCCGAATGAAAAAAACTACCCTGTTGATGAAAAGTCAGAGAAAAAACTTGAATATATTAAAGAGTTAATAAACGGGATAAGAACTGTGAGGGGAGAAGTCTCAATTCCAGTAAAATCAGAGATAACTCTATCTTTGAAATTTGATAATCCTGAATATGCCGAAATTATTCGTGAAAATATTTCTCTTGCTCTGGGGCATCTGACAAGGGCGGTTTCCTGGAATGAAGTTACAAAAAGGCCTTCAAAAGGAGCGATGGTTCCACTTTCTGGAGGAGAACTGTTCATTCCACTTGAAGGTCTTGTGGATTTTGAAGATGAGATTAAGCGACTTGAAAAGTCTCTGCTGAAAGCTGAAAAAGACTTAAAAAGCATAACTGCAAAAATTAACAATAAAGCTTTTATGCAAAATGCTCCAGTTCATGTTGTTGAGGAAAATGAGAGGCGTTATCAGGAAAATAATGACAAGGTTTTAAAGATAACCAGAACTCTTGAAAATTTTAAATCATTTTTATCTGAAGAATGATTGTATTTATTGAAAGGTAAAATGACTGAGTCTAAAACTGATAGATTGCGAAAACTCATTCGTCTTCCGGCGGATAAAAGTGACTGGGAGTTTACATCTGTACTTATCAGTCGTCCGATTAATTTTATTCTACTTCATTTAATTGGTAATATTTCTTTTATAACACCAAATCTGCTTACGATTATGGGGTTCATCAGTTTTATTGCTGCTGCTTTTATCCTGTTCCAGATTCCGTCAATGCATGTTCTTGCTGGTGTTTTGCTTTTTTTACGCCTGATACTGGATGATATGGATGGAATGCTTGCCAGATATCGTGGAAAAGGATCAAATTTCGGTTCATATCTTGATAAAACCACAGATATTCTGGGATTTTTTGTTTTTTTCATGGTGCTATCATATTGCGCATTTAAGGAAACAGGTGATTTCCATATGTTTCTTATAGGGTCACTTGGGATTTTTGGACTTATGGGTACCGGATATGTTAAATGGGTTGTTGCGTCCATGGTTGAAAACAAAAGGGATGCAGAATCTTCTTTAGAGAAGGATGAAATTAAACACAATCCCTTTAAGGTGTTGTTTACCCTGATATTTGTCAAAATATGGGCTGTAAATGAATGTGATATAATGCTTTTTTCCACCGTTGGAATTTTATTCAGACTTCCGTTTGCATGGATTCTTTATGTTTTATCTCTGTCCCAGGCGCTACAGTTTACTGCAATGCTGTTTATTAGAGGAAAACAGGCTTATAAATCAGGTCACTGAATATTATTCCCTGTCAGTTGGAACAGTTTCAAACTCTTTTGTCTGTCTCTTCAGTTCACCGTTTACAAAAGAAAGTCTGAGCCCCAAAAGAGTCATAACAGCCATGGTGAAAAACAGCATTTTTAATCCACTTCGGTATGAAATCATAGTAATGAAGTATGCACTGAATCCATTGTAGAAAGCCACCAGATAAATAAACAGCACTGCGTCAAATGGCGAAAGCCCCATCTTTACCAGCCGATGATGAGAATGATCATTCCCCCCCTGAAAAGGAGAACGTCGTTCTCTAATCCTGTTGAACATTACAAGGGCGACATCAAAGAGTGGATACATCAGTACCATAAGAGGAACACTCAGACTGATTGCCGGCAGATTTGTGCGCCATGTACCGAAAATTGCAATGCTTCCCAGAATGAAGCCAAGAAACATGCTGCCACTGTCTCCCATGAATATTCTTGCTTTTGGAAAATTAAAGGGAATATATCCTGCAATGGCTCCGCCAAAGATAAAACAGAACCATGATAGTTGAGTCTGACCCGTATAGTGAGATATCAGTCCGAAAAATACTGCACTGAGAAATGCGACACCAGAAGCAAGACCGTTCATTCCGTCAATCAGATTGAATGCATTGGTGAGAGAAACAATCCAGAAAGTGGTAACCATGTAATTGACGGGAAACGGGAAAAAGGTCACAGTCTGGCCTGGAAGTATAAAGTAGAGGGCTGCAACAAACTGGAACAGCAGTTTGCGTTTTGCATCAAGTTCCCGGATTCCATCATCCCATAATCCTGTGAGAAAAATAATCTGGCCACCACCAAGAAGATATAGCCATGAACTGTTCATTTTTCCTGCAGGAAATTTCAGCACCAGATATGTGTATAACCCCATATAAATCAGTGATGACAACAACAATGAGACCTTTTTTTTGCGTATAACCAAAAAAATTCCAGTTATTGAGGAAAAAAGAAGAACAACTGTATGCAGGGGGAAAAAATAAATACATCCAAGGATAAATGTAAGATTGAATGATATTCCACCTAGAAGAGGAGTTACATTTTCATGAAATCTTGATTCTCTGGGATGATCAACCACATCATTTTTCAGAGCCAGAATAATGGCAATTCTGGTGATAATCCAGGAAACAATTGCGACTCCGAGAAGTAAGATTAAAAACTTTAAGTTATGGTTCATACCTTAATCCGTAATATTTCTGACAGAGGAAAACTACAACAGTTGTTGCAAAAAAACCATTTGAAACTTAAAAATATAAATTGGAATTAAATACAGCAGGAAAACATATCTGTTGTTATAGAACTTTTTGAAAAATAATTTTAGAATCTCCATCTGCATAAAAGTCTTCTAACATGGCTGCTTTTGTGTAGCCGGATTTCTTATAAAAAGCAGTTGTGGGGATATAAAGCTCCCTTGAGGAAGTTTCAATATAAATTCTTGAGCCTCCCTTTTTATGAATTTCCTTTTCGGTTGTTTCCAGAATAAATCTTCCTAATCCATTACCCTGATATTTCTTATCCACAGCAATCCAGTAGAGATCATATCCGGATGCTGTACCGGGGATTTTCCCCCAGCAACTGAAACCAATAATTTTCCCTGAATAATTCTTCCCAAGAATGAACTGATAATCTCCGGTGTTTTTCTTGTCATAGCATTCACATGCCAGTTCTCTAAGAATAATAAGCTCTTCAGAATTAAAAAACCCGGTCATCGAAGCAAGATCAACAATTTCCTCTGTTTCTTTACTGGATAAAATTCCTTCGGAAATTTCAACTTTTTCCATGAAAGTGCCTCCACTGCCCCTGACTGATAATCTGATGTATGATGTTATCAGGCTGGAAACTGCTTTGTGCTGCGGCAGCCATAAACCCTGCATCAGGTGAAATGCAGGGATTTGCATTTATTTCAAGTATGTATGGTACTCCATTCTCATCAACCCTGAAATCAACTCGACAGTATCCATCAATGTCAAGTGCTCTGATACCCCTGATTGCTTCGTTTTTAAGAGTGTGCTGAAGTATTTCATCTTCAGGAGAAAACTCAAAAGATCTGATGGTATTTTCATACTCGAAACTGTCAGGTTCCCATTTCGCTTTGTAATCAAGAATTCTGGGTTTATTTTCAGGAAAGTTTTTGAATATTATTTCTGAGACTCCAAGACAGTAATAATTATTTTCAGAGGGAAGAACAGCAACATTGAATTCTCTGCCATTTATAAATTTTTCAACCATATAATCTATATGGGAAGGTAGTTTTTTCTGATAATTACAAAGCTCTATCCAGTCTGAGAAAACAGATGTTTCAAGGAATCCACTACTGCCTTCTTCAGAAGACGGTTTCAGTATCCACGGTCCTGAAAATGGCTCCTCATCAGTAATTTCAATACTATTTAACATTGCCGGTGTACTTATTGAACAACCCTTTAGAACTCTTTTAGCCAGAATTTTATCAGTTGACAGCATCATTCCTTTGGATGATGAACCGGTGTATGGGATATCCATCAGTTCAAGAAGTGATAATACCTTGAAAATTTCAGCACTTTTCCCACCAATGGTCTCAACAAGATTGAATACCATATCAGCATTGAATTTGCTCAGTTTATTTAAAACCTCCATTGGATTCCTTGTGAAAGGAAAGATTTCAACGCGGTTGTTTCCGGTACTGAGTTGAATCCGAACATATTCTGCTTCAATCAGGGTATCCTGTTCATCTGCAGAATCTTCAGGGGAAACGGAGCTTGTTAATATCAGTATATTCATAACCGAAATTCCTTTCGATTCTCGAGGATTCTGACTGTAGACCAGTTCTTTTAAATGCCTCTGATAATATAAGGGAAATTAGTTCCTCAAAATTTATTCCATTCATTCTTGCAAGAATTGGAAGGTCACTGTGAACTGGATTTAAACCCGCAAGAGGGTTTACCTCCATGAAGTTAGGTATTCCAAAATAATCCTCTTTGAGATCAACTCTTCCTCCATCAGAACAACCCAGAGCTTTCCAGGCACTTAAGGCAACGGCTTTGCACATTTCTCTCTTATCGCTTTTAACAGGAGAATACATAACTATTTCTTCATAGTTCTGTTTGTTGAGAAATCCATAAACACTTCCATCCTCATCCGGTTTAACGGAAATCTCCATCATTCCAACGACACGGGCGTTTTCACCTTTGCCGACTATTCCAACGGTATACTCTTTTCCAGGAAGATAACGTTCCACAAGAACACTCTGATTGAAGCGTGTGAGGAGTTCAATACAGCTCTCCTTCAGTTCTTCAGGATTCGTAGCGAGACTTCTGGCACTGATACCTTTTCCGGTACCTTCGGCAACGGGTTTAATAAAAAGAGGATATTCCAGAACAACCTTATCAATATCCTCCGGTGTTTCAACAACGAAAAACTCTGGAGTTGGAATAGCGTGACTTTTTATGACATGTTTAGTCATGCCCTTATGAAGAGTTAGTGACAGCACAAGGGGATCAGAAAATACGTATGGTATATTATACGCTTCTAAAATAGCTGGAACCTGTGCTTCCCTTCCAATTCCATGCTGTCCCTCTGAAATATTGAAAACGATATCCCATTTTTCTCCCAAAGCCAGTCTTCTGACAAGAGACTGTATATTTCCGATTTTCTCACACTCATACCCCAGAGAAACTATTGCTGATTCAATCCCTGTGATGGTGTCAATTTTATCAAATTCTGCTGTATCTTCTTCTGACATACCCATTGCAAGGTAGTCATCTTTCAGGTCGTATGTGAAACCTATTTTCATCGCACTTCTCCTTAATTGAAAAGGAATATATTTTATTAATCTATTTGTTTGTTTTTTAGGAACGGCTATCCGGGGGGGCCATAGGGCAACACTCCGTCAGATAAAGCGTGTGCACCCCTGAGACAATGACGTGGAAGGACAGCATATTTTCTGCAGTTTACAAAAGATGGAGGTTCATCGGCCTCGACAGCCGGAATACTGTTTTCATTGAAGACTACTGAATTAATAGTCATGCATTATCTCCACGGCATGAAGGTTATGCCCTGTTTAACTGTGAGATATTAAGTTTTCTGAAACACACAGTCATGGTGTTATATTAGGCCTCCTGTCACCTTTGTGAAGATATTATTTTAAAAAAAGTGTGTTGGTATAACATAAAGTAATAATATAAGAAAAACAAAATAACGGTAGCTGCTGATTTAAAAAGTCTGTTGTGTAACGAAATCTTGAAAATATGAGGTTGTAACAGTTTATTTATGCGACTTATGACACTGGAGAGTTTGCTGGTGGATATTTTTCAGGAATTTTATTTATAAAAATTATAAAATCCCTTGTCTGTACTGACTTTAAAAAGCATGTTTTATTTGTTTTTTTTCTCTGTTATATGTTGAGATCTGCAGGAGAGAACTATGTTTACAACTATGGTTTTTATTATTATCGGTCTGACAGGAGGCATGGTAAGTGGTCTTTTAGGTATTGGTGGTGCAACTCTGATGGTTCCTTCTCTGGTTTTTATACTGGGTTATGAACAGAAACTTGCACAGGGTACAACCCTTATGCTTATGGTTCCTCCAATAGGCGTTCTGGCTGCTATGGAATATTACAGACATGGACATGTCAATATCAAGGCGGGACTATGGATGGCAGCATTTTTTTTCATTGGGGGATATATAGGAGCAAAATTTGCAATAAAAATGAACCCAATGGTACTCAGGCGAATTTTTGCAGTATTTTTAATGATTGTGAGTGTAAGGATGTTTTTTAAATAACTTCCGGATTTTCACTCAGGTATAAAAGAACTTTAAAATACTTATTTTATAAAGAAACCAGTTCGAATTTTAATCTCTGATCTGAGTAATCCGGTAAATGAACTGATTGCTGCAGTATTTAAGGCTATACATTGGGTATTTGCTTTATTGACCAACTAAAAGTTACTCCTGCATGAATTATTTTTTTGTACTATGTTAGTTTTAATATATAATCTGTCTCCGGATCGGAGGTAACCTTATCTGAACAATTTCCGGTTTATGAGTTTAATATGGATGGCAGTATAAGATTCAAAATAGATAAAAACGGAGAAATCAGCACCATTGGTGAATATAGTGCGAAAAGACTTGCGAGATTTGCCGGTGAATGGCAGCTTGCACCATCCACTTCATATTTAATGCTTTTTGAGAGGAAAAGTTCATCAAATGTTGAGCTCTCCCAGGAAAGCAGCCTTATCAGTAAGGTGCTATTCAGCGGTGTTATTCATGAAGGTTCCCTTCTGGAGTTTTTTAATTTTTTAGGAGAAAACTCAAGAAGCGGAGTTCTTGTTGTGGTTACCGAAAAAATAAAGAAATCCATTTTCTTTAAAGATGGACAAATACGTTATGCCACATCAAACATGTCAGAGGACAGGCTTGGTGAGGTACTTTACAGATACGGGATGGTTAAAAAAGATGTTCTTGAAGAGGCACTGGCTGATAAATCAAAACGTCTTGGTGAAAAGCTGGTTCAGTTAGGACATATAACCGTAGCTGACTTGTACAGAGCCATCAAACTTCAACTTGAAGAGATCTGTTATAGTTCATTTCTGCTTCAGAATGGGCATTTTTACTTTTACCAATTGGTATCTGAAGACCTTATTCCTTCAACAATTCATCTACAGACAAGGAATATTTTGCTTGAGGGTGTTCGTCGAATGGATGAAATGAGTTACTTCAAAAAGAAACTTCCAAGTCCTGACGTTGTTCCCGAGATAGTTTCAGAGGCAAGTGTTTCCAATCTTACAGATCATGAGGCTACTACTTATAAATTAATTGATGGAAGGAAAAATCTCCGGGATCTTGCCAGACAGAACAGGATGGGGCTTTTTGAAACAACCAGAATAATTTTTTACCTTATGCAGGGTGGTTATGTAAAGGTCAGGACTGTAAGTTCCATGGCTGTTGAAACCGAATGTGATAAAGGCAATATTGAAAAGCTTTTACTGGCTTATAATAAGATTTTCAGTTACATAGCCCAAAAAGCGGGAAATGTTCGAAAAAAACTGATACATGATCTAGATACATTTACTGCAAAACTTGAAGGAAATCTTAAGGTTATGTTTGCCGGGGTTGAAGTTGCGGACGATCTCACATTTAACAGTTCAACTCTTTTAAAGAATATTTCAGAGATGGATAATACAAACAAGGTCTTCTCAAATCTGTATAAGGCTCTTGACGAAATTTTTTATTTTCTTCTGTTCTCTTCCGGTATCACAATAGAGCCGGAAATAGAAAACGAGCTTCAGAGTATTGTAGGTAAAATAAGTCAGGGCCAGACTTGAAATTTCCACTAAACTGCTTGTAGAAACCACTTAAAACAGGTCGTATCATTTCTGCCAAAGTGCTTGCACTGTTTGGTTTTTGGTGGTAACCACTTGCGCTGGAGGTAGTGCCTGGGCACTTTTACTGAATAATGAAATATACTAATAATGTTCTGGATTTAATTGGTAATACACCGCTGGTTAAGCTTGACAGGTTTTGTTCTCATGGGGGGTTGTTCGCAAAATGCGAATTTTTAAACCCGGGTGGAAGCATAAAGGATCGAGTTGCGAAAAACATTTTGCTTACAGCACTGGAAAATGGGGATATCATTCCCGGGAAAACTACTATTATTGAAGCGACAAGTGGAAATACCGGTATAGGCATGGCGATGGTTGGAAGGCTTATTGGCTGTGAAGTTATTATTGTTATGCCTGAAAATATGAGTGAAGAGAGAAAAAAAATTATTGCTGCACTTGGTGCAAGGCTTGAACTAACCGATGCCACACTGAGCCTTGATGGCTGTCTTGCCAGGATTGAAGAGATTAAGAAAGAAACTGAGTTCTGGTATGTTCCAAATCAGTTTACAAACCCTCTTAATCCCCAGATTCATTATGAAACAACAGCAAGAGAGATTTGGGATGCTCTGGATGGCAAGATTGATGTATTTGTTGCAGGGGTTGGCAGTGGTGGAACAATCCAGGGAGTTGGCTCATATCTGAAGGAAAAAAATCCTGCTATCCGAATTGTTGCAGTTGAGCCCAGAGCTAATACTGCCCTTCTTGGCAGAGAGCCTGGACTTCATCAGATACAGGGAATTGGTGATGGCTTTGTTCCCGACGTCCTTGATAAAAATCTGGTTGATATGGTTATCACTGTAACTGATGATGATGCGATAGATGTGACACGACAACTGGCGAAAATTGAAGGCCTGCTGGTGGGAACTTCTTCAGGAGCTAACATCTGGGCTGCGACTGAATTGAGTGTGCCGGGGCGCAATGTTGTAACTGTACTGCCAGACAGAGCTGAAAGATATTTTTCAACAGCCCTACTTTAAATGTTTGAAACTTATATATATTTATGGAGAAACCGATGAATTTTATAGAATATCAGAATAATCTTTTTGAAAAACTTCGTGAACTGGAAAAAAAAGTTAATGCTTCAGTATCCGAGAAGCAAAAGGATAAAATTTATCAGGAATTTCTGGAAGATATTAAAAAGGATAAACATCCATTGCTTGAATGTCATTTTGAATAAATAGAATTAAGTTTTAAAAGCATTCTGATAATAAACTGAAACATCTGTTTTCTTTTCTTCAGGTGTATACTATGAGCAAAAGCACCGAACCTGCAAAAAAAATTTCATTCTCAGATGTGAGCTGCATTCTTGGTGGTAATAAAATTATATCTGGAATGAATCTTTCCATAGAAACAAATGGAATAACATCACTTATCGGATTAAACGGGGCTGGTAAAACAACTACACTCAGACTTATGAGCGGTATGCTTACTCCGTCTAGTGGAAAAGTTGAAATTTTGGGCATGAATATAGCCGAGAAACCCCTGATTCTCAACAGAATCGGAGTTCTTCCTGACGAGTCGATTCTGGATCCTGAATTAAAAGTCAGGGAGCAGTTGAAATTCGCAGCCTCCATGAGAGTTTCACGTTCCCGTGTAAACGAGGCTATAGATCGTGTTGTAGAAATATTTGAGCTTCAGGGTGTATGGAATTATCTGAATTCGGAATTAAGCAGGGGTTTTCGACAGCGACTATCCCTCGGTGTTTCCATGATTCATGATCCGGAAATTCTGATACTGGATGAACCCTCAACGGGGCTGGATCCAGGTCAGATTGATTCCCTTCATAAAATGTTGAATAAAATTGCTGATAAGAAATGTATTGTACTTTCGACTCATTATCTTTCTGAAGTTGTAAAACTGGCATCCAGAGCCCTTGTTATAAGCGGTGGTGTTATAACTTATGATGGAGGTGCTGAGGGCGAAGATGAGTTGAAACAGGCAATCATGAAGGATGTTTTTGATGGGCAATGACTATAACTCTGGATATTTCACTGGCGTATATAATGTTTTTAAACGTGAGTTCAGATTGCTTCTTGCATCTCCTCTGCTTTACGCAGCATTTGGGGCATATCTGCTTGTGGCAGGTATCACTTCAATAAATACAATTCATGCTACTGGAATTGTAACTATTAAACCCTATTTTCAGATAGCACCTTATATGATTCTTCTTTTTTCCATTGCTATCAGTTCTCCAATGCTTCTTAGAAGAGATGGTCGGAGGGATTTCGCACTGATGGTACCAGGAATGGAGATGGCTGCTGTAACAGGAAAACTTCTGGTTGCATTACTGATTCTGCTATTCCCACTTCTCGCAGGAGTTCTTGTAATAATAACAATGAAACTGGCATCATGGGGCAGTGCAGATACCGGAGTATGGGTGAGTGGAACGCTTGGCCTTGCCCTACTTGGTATGGCATTTTCATCTATCGGCTTACTGGTGAGCAGTACTCAGAAAAATTTTACCAGTGCCTTTCTCATAAGTTTCATGATTGCTTTTTTTATGTGGATTCCTGATTTTCTTGGTGAGCATTCCAGTGAGCTTTTGGGTTCCATATTGAGAAATATTTCATTCAGTTATCACGTAAAGAAGTTTTCTCTTGGTCTCGTGCAACTGGTAGATATTGTATACTTTATTGGAATCTCTGTTCTTGGAATCAAAGGAATTCTGATATCAATGAAAGTCAGAAACGGATATGCACTTTTCAGGGCATTTTCCCCGGTCTATACCCTTGTTATAATTGCAGCGGTTATTCTGGCTAATATTTCTGCTGTTCGTCTGGATATTTCACTTGATATGACAAGAGACAAATTGTTTACTCTTGATAATACGACTAAAAAAGAACTGAAGAAACTTGATATGCCACTAAAGGTAATTTTCTTCTGCTCTTCAAAGATTCCAGGAAAACTGAAATATCTCAGAAATGATGTAATTAATATTCTAAAGCAGTATTCCAGATATTCAGGCAATTTTTCAGTTACTGTACTGGACCCGGATACAGATTTGGATGCACGGAGACTGGCTTCGGATTATAAAGTTAATGAAATAGAAGTCGGAAATTATTCCCGCAGGAAAACCAGTATTGACCGAATATTTTTTGGAATAGCAATGATTCTTGGGGATAAAACAGAGGTTATTCCTGAAGCAATTAATGCAGCCAGATATCGAACTCTCGAGTATGAATTGACATTCAGGCTTAAAAGAATTACCGGAAAAAGAGTGAAAATACTTTTTTCTGTGGGGAATGGGGAAGAACCTTCCGAAGAAGATTTACGTGCCCCTTTTTCAAGATTTTTCTCACTTCTAAATGAATATGAATTTAAAAAAGTAATCCCGGGTAAGGACGATTTGAGCGAAGGAGAATTGCTTATTATTGCAGGCCCCAATATTTCATTTTCTCAGGATGCTATCAATTCACTGGAAAAATTTATTGATTCCGGGAAACCGGTAATGCTTTTCCTCGATGGCATGAAAACCAGATGGAATAAAGCTATTGCCGGTCTTCCGATGCACTGGATTGTAAATGACACCGGTATGAATAAACTGCTGTCAAAAAGGGGAATCGAAATTAATCACGATCTTGTCCTCAGTTTTAGGGCTCCCAAAATTCCTGTTTCAAGACATCAGACGATGACTTATCCGCTGATGCCATACATTCAGGTAAATTCAAAACTCATGGTTGTTCCTTACACTGTTTCGAGTTTTTCATTAAAAAATCCGGAAAAATTCAAGTATGTAATGAAAACAACAAATGAAGCATGGCGGCATGTTAATGCATATGAGGAGGATAGAAAATGGCCTGTAACCAAGGATAGAGGTCCATTTATTACAGGCTTTCTATATAAAAAGGGGAAAGAAAAGATATTTGGGTTTGGCGACAGTGATATTCTTCGAGATAAAGGATTTGAAAGTGTCAGTACACACATTATTTTCCTGAGGCATTTTATTAATGAGCTTCTTGATGACAGAAGTCTTTCTCACCTGAGATTTAAAGGAAGAAGTGTTTCCTGGATCAGTCCTGCGGGTAAAAGCCCCTTCACTGTACAGCTATATTCATGCATTCTTCCCACGTTGATTGTTATTTTATTTGGAGTAATGTACAACTTATTGAGAAAGCGAAAAAAAGGTGAATATAGAAAATGAAAACAAATAAAATATTTAAAACTGTATTACCATTTATCATATTAGTTGTTTTGTCCGGGGGAATTTATTTTCTTTGGCCTAAGGATATTAAGCCACCTACATTAAACGATAAAAACTCATCTGATGGTGATTATCCTCTTACTGCAGCAGATCTAAAAGATGTCGATAAGCTGGAAGTGAAGAATATTCATGGAAATTTCAGACTGGAAAAAATTAACGGGACCTGGTTCCTTACCAGTCCTATTAAGTCCGTTGCATCTCAGAGACGGCTGAATGCCATGCTTCTCAAACTGTCGGGAATCCGATATTCAATGATGATCAGTGATTCACCAAAAACTTTCAGAACATACAAGGTTGATGATAAGAATGCTCTCAGACTCAAAATTTTTTCAAAGGGTAAAATGAAAAAAACAATTTATATTGGAAAATCCCGAAAATTTTCACTTATCCGCCAGAAGAGCAGCAATTCAGTATGGCAACTAAAGGGAGCAATCAGGCAGGTTTTTGTTCTGGACTCCATTGGCTGGATTGAACCACGTGTGGCTGAGGGAAAGTACAAAGATGTTAAAACGTTCTCAATTTTTCGGAATGAGAAACAATTGTATGAGTTTTCCAGGGGGCCAAAGGGTGACTGGAAAGTTTTAAAAGGGGATGTTCCGGAGGATTTTACTTCTGATAATATCAGGCATGGTGTAATGGATTTTCTGAATCTTAAAATCCAGAGAATAAACAATGATGTTAACGGTAAGGAAAAATATTTCAAATCCGGTCGGGTAAAAGCTGTTCTTACAATGAATTCAGGAAAAACATTCCAGTTTATAAGTGGTGATACCATTGGTCAGTACATAAACATCGAAATACCTGAAGTAACGTGGTTGGGTGAAATTTTTGCCAGAAATGTACGTAATACCCTGATACTTGATAAGTATGATCTTATGAACGGAGTTATGTGGCAGGGAAACAAGGATGATATCAACGAAATTTCAGGTAGTTGTCGGGGCTTTGAGTTTAAAATGTCCCGAAAAGATCCAAAAAGTGGGTTTAAATATGTAAAGGGGAATATCAGTTTTTCACCATCACCAGCAAAAATGAAGAGCTACACAAAGAATCTTGCTGCTAAAGGTTTCCATGTGGAGAAAATTATCGAACATAATGATGATATTTATTCAAATTCCGGGCTGAGTCCTGAGTCTGATTTTATTGAGATAAAAAAGTTTAATGGTGAAAGAACCAGGTGTCAGTTTGGTAAGGAAATACAAGGGGATATGAAGGGATATTTCTGGACCTGGACTCAGTGTGAAGGAAAGGAAAAACTTCTGTTTAAAATTGAGCGAGAGGTACTTTACAGAATTTGTCCAGACAAAAAAAGTATTTCAGCTGACTTTGTGGATCCAGAGACCATACCAAAAATGAAGCTGGATAAGGGCGCTGTTCCTGGGAAAATACGGAAACCTTTTCCCGATATAAAAGTTAAATTTGGGAAGAAAACAGGATATTAGTATGGGTAATCGACCTCGTCTGGCTCTCGCTCTGGATGTATCCACTTCTGGTGAAGCAAAAAAATTAGCTGAAGAATGTTCAGAATTTGTTGATGTTTTTAAAATAGGACTGGAACTGTATACTTCTCTTGGTCCAGTTATTGTTAAATCTATATTGGACTATGGAGTTGATATTTTTCTCGACCTTAAACTACATGATATTCCTGCAACTGTTGAACGAACAGTAAGAGTCGTGGGTGATCTTGGGGTGAGATACCTTACTCTTCATACATCAGGTGGCGCAGGGATGCTTGAAATGGCAAAAAAAGCATCGCTATCATCAGGTGTTGGTCTTTTAGGTGTAACTGTTCTAACCAGTCTGGATGGAAATGATTTGATTTCCACAGGGAGTGGGTTGTCAGTATCAGAAACTGTTCTTAAAAGAGCTGCTCTGGCAAAAAGTATCGGAATAGAGGGTATTGTTGCATCCGCGGCAGAGCTGGATATTCTTGGCTCTCTGAAGGATTCAGGACTGATTATTGTAACTCCCGGGATAAGGGAAGAGGCTCAGGAAGCTCAGGATCAGAAAAGAGTTCTGAATGTTTCGGATGCTGTGCGTATGGGAAGCGATATACTGGTGGTTGGCAGGCCGATACGTGATGCTCATAGCCCAAGAGAAGCAGCCAGACAATTTGCCATGAGAATAGACGAGGTCAGCAGTGAAGAAACAGTTTAGGAAAAATTCTCCAGAAGGAGAGCATATAGTTTTTGGAGTACATGTTGTAACTGAAGCCCTGGAAATGGGGAAGGGCAGTACACTTTGTATCAATTCTGAGGCAAGAAAAGAGATTATTTCCACCGCAAAAAGGATGGGGATTAAAGTTGAAAATATGACGACCGGGGAGCTTAATCTTTTATGTAACGGTGGAAATCATCAGGGAGTTGTTTTATTTGTTGAGGGTTATAAGTACCAGAACTGGAGTGAACTGATTGGCCTTATGGAATCACAACAATCAGGAAACAGGGTAATAATGGTTCTTGACAGAATTACCGATCCACGGAATCTGGGAGCTGTTTTAAGGAGTGCTTTTTTGAATGATGTTGAAGCTACCCTGATCCCATTCAGCGAGTCGGCAAAGGTAACATCAGGAACGATAAAAACCAGTGCAGGGGCAGCTTTGCATACTAAAGTTGCGCGGGCAAATAATCTGGGTAAATCTCTTGGGCAGCTCAGAGAACTTGGCTTTAAGGTAGTGGGACTTTCAATGGATGGCTCAAAACCAATATATGAAGCAGATTTAACCGGAGATATTGTAATAGTAACCGGCAGTGAGGACAAGGGTATAAGACCATCTCTTGAGGCTCAGTGTGACGAGATGCTGACCATTCCAATGAGTTCCAGTAGTATTGGTTCATTCAACGCAAGTGTAAGTGCTTCTATTGCACTTTATGAAGTCAGAAGACAGCAGATGATTCATAAAAAATAATTACCTCTTTTTATTGTTCTTTCTGCTCTTTTTGGCTATTTTTTTCTTCTTTTTAGCCTTGCTTTTGTCTATGGAGCTTCCTTTTTTACGAAGGCCTCCAGCTCCCATCATGCCCGGATCCTGAGGCATTTCATCCATTCCCTGACCCCCCATTCCACTGAATGCCATCATGTCATTGACATCCATATTTTTAAGCTGTTTCATCTGGTTTAACTGTTTGAAGATAGGAAGCTTGTTTAGTAGCCCCTGATTCTGTCCCATCATTGCCATAATCTGCCGCATACTTAAAAAACGGGATAGAAGACTTCTAACATCATCTTCAGTAGTACCACTACCTCTAGAAATTCTTTTAATTCTTGACTCATTAAATGAAACAGCAACTTTCTTTTTTGTCTTCCATCTGGGCTGTTTGCTCATGTCCGGAATATCAAACATAATATCAGGATTTTTTCTTTCCTCATTGGTCATGGATTTGATCATTGACTGAATTCTTACCAGTTCCTTGTCATCAAGAGAAATATCCTGAGGGAGACCATCAGGGAAAAACGGCATTTTCTCCATTAGATCCTTAAGAGAGCCCATTTTCTGGATCATAGTTATCTGTTCAAGGAAATCCGCCATATCAAATTTTCCCTGAAGCATTCTTTTGGCATCTTTTTCAGCCTTTTCAGAATCTACAACATCTTCAAAATCCTGAACCAGACCAACAACATCACCCATTCCAAGAATGCGGCTCGCCATTCCTTCCGGTCTGAACTCCTCAAGTTTATCAAGAGATTCCCCCATACCAAGGAATTTAATGGGTTTCCCGGTTACGGTTTTAATTGAAAGAGCACTACCACCTCTGGCGTCACCATCAAGTTTTGTTAATATGGTTCCAGTTAAATCCAGCTTATCATCAAATGCTTTTGCTGTTTTTACTGCATCCTGTCCAATCATGGAGTCAATTACCAGAAATACATTTTCAGGATTAACCCGGGCTTTTATCTGTACCAGTTCCTCCATAAGAACTTCGTCAATTGCAAGTCTTCCTGCGGTATCAAAGATGAGGGTGTCACGTCCCTTCATCTTGGCTGTTTTCATGGCACGATCACATATTCCGGGAGGATCCTTGGTATCTTCACTGTATACTGGAATTCCAAGTCTTTTTCCTAAAACTTTCAACTGCTCAATTGCAGCGGGTCTGTATACATCCGCGGCCACCAGCATTGGTTTTCTTCCGTGCTTTTTCATTAGAAAACTTGCAAGTTTTCCAGTGGTGGTGGTTTTTCCGGAGCCCTGAAGCCCAACCATCATAAAAGTTGAAATACCCCTTGTGGGAAGCTGCAGACTTGTATCAACAGGTCCCATCAGGTTAACCAGTTGATCGTAACAGCTTTTAATAAATATTTCTCCCGGGGAAATTGTAACCTTTCTACCTGTGGCAGCCTTTGCCTTGATTTTAATTTCCTGACCGAGAAGCTCTTCCTTTACAGTGTTGAGAAACATTTTTGTGACTTTGAAGTCAACATCAGCCTCAAGTAATGCGAGCCTGACTTCTCTAAGGGCGTCGTTTATATTCTCTTCCGTAAATTCACCCATGCCGGTGAGTTTTTGCCTGGCATTTCTGAATCCTTTAGTAAGTGTATCAAGCATAATAATACTCCGGTATAATTCTGGTATTGAATATCACCCACCATGGGTGGGAATTACAATTTGTTCTCAATGAAATAAATCAACAGATATTCTTCAGCTGTTCTTTTAGGGCCTGGTGTTCCTGTGAACATTCTGCCTTTAGCTTCCATTTTCCGTTTTGTAAAAAACCTGTATATCCCAAGAGCTCGTTCCATAGGAGATATTGAACCGTCACTCAAACGTCCGGAAAAATCCGTGTCTTCGCATTCAACACAGACTATTCCGTTTACACTCTGTTCCTTATCCTTTTGTCGTAACTCTTCATATGTGGTTCCAAAAATAAATTCTCTAAAAGCATCAATAACTTCCTGATTTTCAGAATTTTTACTAAGAAAATCCAGAAAGTGCGGGGTGGCCCCATGAGCAAGCAGGTCAAGAATTTCTCGTATTCCCATCATTGTGCCCATAACAACTTTGGCCTGACGACGTGCTCTCCATATAGATTCCATTAGCGGGGCAAAGTTTCTCATTGCCCTGATACTGGCGTTTTCCCATAATGTCAGCAGGAATTTTATAGCAGCTTTTCTTATTTCAGGATCGGCCTGATCGTTAGTCGCCACACTTACCAGAAGTTCTGATGTCATTTTATTAAAAATACGGTCACAAAGGAAGTTTTCCACACTATGATTCAGAGTCTGGCCAATATCCGTTGCAGTACAAACCTGGTCAAGAGAATAACTCAGAAATGCCCAGAAACTTATTTCCATATCGATGAGGGCTTTTCCCATGATTGTTCTTATGGGCAGTCTCAGTTCAAAATCATGTGGATTAATGATATTGAGGTCCTCTATCAGATGATTAAAATCAAGGGTGAGAGAAGAATTTACTTTGTGTGATACAGGAGGAGGCATTTCCAGTGCAAGGGAATGAAGTTTAAACAGCCGATTCATTTTTTCAACAATGATGTTAATAAAATAGCTGTGACTGTCATCTTCCATTGAAGACAGAAGCTCAAGAACCTCCTCAATAAGAGCATGCTCCTCACTGGTAAAAGGTCCAACAACATTATCAATGCTGCTTAAAGTTAATTTTTCATTGTCCATGGTAAGAGAAACCCTGCCGGTGGTTTTTACATGGTGTATCTGACACCAAGAAGGAATGAAATGTACTGATCTGATGCACTGTCAGCTGTCCTCGCTCCGAAGCCGTCGAAAGTAAAGTCAAAACGGGTATAGTCGAATCCGGCCAGAACTTCAACACCTTTTAAAACTTCGTACCCAAATGCAACATTAAATCTTAGTCCCATAAGGGTGGCCTGACCATAAAAATCAGCAGATGCAATATCACCGGCATCAAGTGGCATCATGAAGGAAATGTTTCCTTCAACATTAGCTTTATCGATGATAAGAAAGCGTGCACCAAGTGTTAAATTTATGGCGCTGTATGAAACTCCGGGAACATCCAGTGTGGTTTTGTCAGAGAATGACCAGGATTTCATGAGGTAACCAAGATTCCCACGGACCACAAGATTCT
>JAFGWM010000050.1 GCA_016937155.1 Deltaproteobacteria bacterium | reverse complement strand
TGTTTGTAGTCCCTGTTTTCCCGAAAACAGTAAATTTCATGTTTGCAGCTCTTCTGGCAGTGCCATCCCGAACCACACTACCCAGAATACTTTTCATTATATATGCAGTATTTCCTTTGAGAACTCGTCTGGCCTCTGAGCTGTTTAACTGCACACCATTTATTGTTTTAATAAAAACCGGTGAACGGCTATAGCCATTAGCAGCAAATATTCTGTAAGCAGATGCCAGTTCCAGGAGAGTAACTTCACTTGTTCCCAGTGCCAAACTTAATTCTCTGCCCAGTTTACTCTTAATACCAGCACTTTTTGCAATGGAAATTACGCTTTGAACGCCTGTTTTTGATAAAATATGAACGGCTATGGAATTAACACTGTGTGCCAAAGCTTCCCTCAGGGTGATGTTTCCCTTGAAATTTCCGTGATTACGAGGGATCCATTTTTTATATACTTCCGGTCCATCATTTAAAAGTGTTGCTGCTGTAAACTTACCTGAACTGATTGCCGCTGCATAAACAAATGGTTTAAAAGAACTTCCAGGCTGTCTTTTTGCCATAACCGCTCTGTTGAATCCACCACTTGTCATATTCAGACCACCAATAAGGGCTCTGATTTCTGCTGACTCTATATCAATAAGCACAACACCACCCTGAGGCCCAATTTCGGCTCTAAGCCTCAGAGGTGCATCTTCATTATCAGTTTTTCCTTCAAGCAATCGGACTCTTATTAAATCACCAGGACTAATATGTGGAACCGAACTTTTTTTACTTTTAGTCTTTTTTTTCTTCTTCTTGTTTGAATTGTTTCCAAATGTGTATCCTCTTGGATAATAGCGGTCCATTCCTTCCTCAATTATTCCTTTAATATTACCAAGATTTATAATCAGGCTTTCACCGTCTCTGGCCGTAACCACACCTTCATAGATTTTACCCATCCCCGGTTCCCCGGCTTTTTTCAGTTTCTGGAGATATTTTTTAAGCTTTTTTCCCTTGAGATTTACAAGTCTGGTCACACGCTGCCTCTTGTCGTATTCTTTAAGCCCCTTTGAAAGAGCATCCAGAGCTTTTGACTGCATCTCCAGATCGACTGTTGTAATCACATGTTTTCCCTGAAGATCAAGATTGTTTTCATTAATGTACCTCCTGACCATATCCATCATTTCAGGTGCATTCTGCAGTTTTGAAGATTTTTTCACTACAGGTAATGGCGAATCAACTGCACTTTTGTAAGTATCTTCAGATATATATCCGTGTTTTTTCATCTGCCCAAGAACATAGAGCTGCCTTTTCCTTGATCTGTCAGGATGCTTGATTGGACTGTTTAATTCCGGCCCCTGAGGAAGTCCTGCGAGCACAGCGCTTTCGGATGCATCAAGTTCCCATACATGCTTTCCGAAATAAAACAAACTGGCTTCTTCCACCCCGTACCTTCCATGACCAAAGTAAATTTCATTCAGATATATACTCAATATTTCTTTTTTTGAGAGGGTCTGTTCCAGCCTCCTTGCAAGAATTACTTCCTGAAATTTACGTCTTAGAGTCCTCTCCGGTGAAAGAAGAAGTCCTTTTACAACCTGCTGGGTTATCGTTGACCCACCCTGTTTAAACCTGCCAGCTGCTATATTTATCCAGAATGCTCTCATCATGCCCAGCAGATTTAATCCCTTATGGTCAAAAAAACTTGCATCCTCAGCACTTATAATAGCCTTTACAAGAATATCGGGAATTCTGGAATATGGGACAACTGTCCGCTTTTTCTTTCCCAGAAAACCAATGAGTTTCCCATTCCTGTCCGATATTCGTGTACTCTGAAGAGGTTTGTAATTTCGAAGGGTTTCAACACTTGGAAGACCTGCTGTGTGACTGTAATAATAAAACAATCCAAGAATTAATATTGTCCCCAGAGCCATTGCTCCACTAACAGCAGTTAAGGAATATAAAACAATCTTTTTCGGTGTTAGTTCAAACCTTTTCTTTTTATGATTTTCTTTTTTTGCTTTTCGCTTTATTTTTGTGTTCATAATCTTACAAAAACCTGACCTTTTGTTGTATTATACTACTCACTTTGGGATTAACCTTTCAAGGAGAAAAATCACACTATGTCCGACAACTGTGTATTCTGTAAAATTATCAATGGTTCCATTCCGTCAGAAAAGGTTCACGAAACGACTAATGTGCTTGTATTTAAGGATATTAATCCTGTTGCTCCTGTACATCTTCTTCTGATCCCCAAAAAACATATAAAATCAGTGAATGAGCTTCAGCATTCAGATGGTAATATTATTTCTGAACTTTTTGAAGTGGCTTCTGAGCTTGGAAAATCCATTCCTGAACTTCAGAATAATCATAGAATTATAGTAAGTACAGGCCCTGATGCCGGTCAGGTTGTTGAACACATGCATTTTCATCTGATTGGCGGACGAAAACTTGTCTGGCCTCCGGGGTGATAATTGAAATTGAGAAAAAAATGGAAAGATGCCTTCTGGATATTGAGAAACTCAGAGTTTTTAAAAATGATATCACAATTGTTCATGATTTCACTCTCAACCTAAATAAAAATGAAATTCACAGTGTTATTGGAGAAAGTGGTAGCGGTAAAAGTCTATCAGTTCAGGTTTTAAACGGAATACTTCCAGAACCTCTGAGCTGGACTGGAAAAGTTACTGTCGAGTCAGTAAGCCAGTCACATAACTCAATTCTAAAACTGCGGGGAGTATTTTTTTCAATGATTTTTCAGGACAGCGCAGGTGCACTCAATCCTGTGAGAAAAATTGGAGCTCAAATATCAGAAACAGTAAGATATCACAAGGCTTTCCAGGGAAAAGAACTCTCAAATGAGGTTAATCGACTTCTTGATATTTCCGGTTTGACTCAGGATGTAAGGAATTCGTATGCACATGAACTTTCTGGAGGGATGAAACAGCGCTGTGCAATAGCTTTGGCTTTAAGCTGTGACCCAAAAGTACTGATTTGCGATGAGCCTACAACTGCTCTGGATCCTACTACTGCAGGAAATATTCTGGATGAGTTTATTCATCTGTCTGAAAATGGTTACTCCATAATCTTTATAACCCATGATTTTGGAAATATACTCAGATTGAGGGGGCGTTTAACCGTAATGTATGCGGGCTACTGTGTGGAAACCGGTTTGGTGGACCGCCTGTCAGAAAATCCTTTTCACCCGTATACCGCGGAACTACTGAAAGCCAGACCTGAGTTTGGAAAAGAACTATACAGCATACCGGGAGAAATGCCGTCTCCAACAGATGCTTTTACTGGATGCCCCTTTGCTCCAAGGTGTTTCAATCGAAGTGAAATTTGTTATTCTGAAATGCCTCCGTGGAGTAATACATCAGATGGGTCAAGTGTCAGATGCCATAATCCAGTAGGTTAATTTAAAAGACCTACTTTTCAGTTTTCCTGAATTCCTTTTCAATATTACCCAGTGTCATAAAGACATATCCTCGGCTCTTCAAATTGTTGATAACTCTTTTTAAAATCTCAAATCTCTCCGCAAATGGCAGACCAAGCACCTTCTCATATCCTCTGAGATATTGTCCTTCTCTGGTATTCTCATTAAGAAAGTCAACTCCGTGTAAATGAAACACAGCAAAATCATTAGTCAAAGGAATAAAAAACGAGGGCTTTTTAAATTTAAACAGAAAATAACCGGTAAATGGAAGGATGAATGGAAAACTACCGGTGGACATGGGTATCTCAACAATTTTTCCTTTAGAAGAGTTTTTCCATGGTTTTTTATTATCAGGAAAATATGGCCTGTGAACAAGTAAATCAGAAGGAGGATGGATCACACTTGATGTTTCGACTCCTTTTAAAAATGAAAACCCAATATAAAGCAGTTTTGAAAGATAATAGACAGTACTGGGATTCATACAGCTTGTATAAGAATAATTCAGTTCTTCAATAACCTTCAGAATATTTCTACTCAGGTGCCACCCTGGAGATCTGAATCCCTTAATTTTAAGCCCCTTTGAGTCAGCCTGTTCATGAAGACCAAAAATTTCCTTTTTGATAGTTTCATAATCAAGCCTGCCGAGATCATAGCGATGATTGAGAGAATGATTTCCCGCTTCAGTTAAACCAGTACTGTACTCAAGCTTCAAACCTTCATAAGCATAATCCAGACTTTGAGATGTCAGAAAAGTAGTTACAGGAATATTTTCCTCATATATCAGTCTCCTTACATTCTCGATACAGTTTTGGGTCACTGACAACTGAGTTTTACTGGCTTCAATTCCATGAATCGCTTGATACTCAGTTATTTCATCGAAATCTATGCTTATACATGCAAATTTCATTTGCAAACCCCTTTCCCATGAATTAAATTACACCAAAGTATGCTACATTTTTAGATTTAAATTATCATTCTGTAGTTTTTTTTGTTTTTCATTTTGATCATCGCATATTTGCGCTATTTATAAATATGCCATTAGCTTTAACTACACAGGCATAAAAGGAAAGGCTAGTATTCTCATGGCAAGACCAACAATCTGTAGAAAAGTAAGTTCAAATCCCAGAGGGGATTATTTCAAGCCAAGAGGTATACCGCTCAGAGAACTTGATGAAGTTGTTCTGTCTATTGATGAGTTTGAAGCTCTGAGACTGGCTGACTTTGAAGGAATGTATCAGGAAGATGCAGCAAAAGAAATGAATGTATCCAGACAGACATTCGGACGTATAGTCAATGCTGCAAGACATAAAATTGCAAGTGTGCTCGTTAACTGCAGCGCCTTAAAAATAGAGGGTGGCAATATAGAATTGGAAACAAAAGAGTATGATGATGAAAAAGACTCCGGTCAATAACCATTCCACTGATTATTCCCCTTATATTTTAATGGTTTAATCATTTGTTTTATTTTGTGTTGAAATTTATATTGTAACGGAGGATTGCAGATCTGGCTATTTTTCCAGATGCACTATTTGAAAGCTTCTGTTTTTTCGTAAAAGTTACGTGAAAGTGAGTACATTTTCTGCACATCTTCCGGAAGCATGGGTTTTGAGTCAACTATCATTGACGTAATATTTTTTGCAACTCCAGGTCCAAGCATGAATCCCTGCCCGCACATTCCCACAGCCCAGATTAATCCATTCAGTTTAGTATCATAATCTATTATAGGAACACCATCCGGGGTCATAGGATACAAGCCTCTCCACGTTTTTCGAATAAGCAGATTTTTGAATCTCGGCATCAGAGTAATCAACCGATTCGCCAGTACAGGCATAAACTCCGAAAGCCCTTCCCTGTTATTACCGACTATTGCCGGTTTCGGTGTATAGCAGAAAATAATCTGGCCACCACTTGCCTGTCCAAAATAAAAATTAGCGGTTTTTCCCTCTGGACCAGGCCTCATATCAACAACCAGCGGTGGTAAAAATTTGGCAACAGGGGCACTTATACCTGCCTCATGGGAATCAGGATTTACAGGAATTTCCCGATTCAGCATTACTCCGTGAAGTGCTGCATCTGCTCCAGTGGCAATAACGACCCTATCCGCATAATATCTGCCCCTGTTTGTTATTACTCCTGAAATTTTTTCATGATCATGTATATAGTTGACGACAGTTTCATTGAAATTGTATTGAGCACCCGCTTTCCTGGCCTGAAAATAACAAAAAGAAGCCATCTTGAGTGGCGATACCTGCCCATCGCCAGGAGAATAAGTTCCACCCCTAAGTCCTTCCATATTTATCCCGGGAACCAGCTCTGAAATTTCATCCGGGGTCATCCAGTTTATTTCCAGACCAAAGGAACGCTGAATATCAAAATATCCCTTCAGTTGATTTTCCAGTGACTCCGTGTAAACAGGGAAACAGTATCCTCCGGTTTTCCAGTCTATATTGTCACCATATTTTTCCTTCCATGTGGAGAATACTTTAAGACTTTCAATGGATGTCATTATTTTTGCGCCATCGCTATGTGTGGCTCGAACACCACCTATGGCCGCTTTATTTTCACCTTGTCCAGCACTGGCTCTTTTATCCAGAACAAGAACTTTCAAACCAGCTTCGGATAAAAAGAGAGCTGCAGGATTCCCTACACTTCCAGCACCAACAATAATTACGTCAAAAGTATTATTATTCATTCTCTTCTCCCTTTGCAGTAAGGAAATCGCCAAGATGAACTTCTGCGATAAAGGGTCTCAGTGTTGGTCTTGTCACCTTACTTATATCAACACCCTCCTCACGATAAATTCTTAAAATCTGATCAGTGCAGGTCTTCCCGCCGCATGCCCCCATTCCTGTTCTTATTGTTGCCTTTAACTGGTTCATATCCATCACACCAGCTCTAATTTGCGCCACAATTTCACTTTTTCTCACCCGCTCACATAAACAGACAATGGGATCATCTTCCGGTTCATATACAGGCTCTATAAGTTGATCTTCGGCAGGACGAAGCCGGAAACCTGCTACTTTATTTCTTATATCCCATGGAACCTTCAGTGTGATAAGTTTTCTTCTATCTCCTCTGTATTCATCACGAACAGAAAGAACCATACCTTTCCCGATTATATCCCCCTCAAGATCTGTAACCGGAAGATAACCATCCTTATCACCTGGATTATTATCAAGAAACTCATAGGGCAAAATTACAGCAGCAAAAATCCGTTCCCGATCATATGTAGTATCCACAAGAGTGATAGCCAGACCGGGACAGGCCAGAACACACTTGGCACATCCAAAACATTTCCCGGAAAACTCCGGGAGCCCCATTATTGAACCATGAATCCGGATACTATCAAGAGGACATGCTGTTGTGCAGGGATTGCATGGAATTTCCTGCACACAGTGTATTACCGGATGAACTGGCAGCTCCACTTCCGATCTGGTGGAAAGGAGTTCACTTCTTTTCATTATCTCTTCAAGGGAATATTTAGAATCATCCTGATTTAAATTCAATCCGAAGTCATCTGAAAATCTTGTGTAAAATGCATCTCCCGAAGAAGGATTCATTTCAAATATTTTTCTGCCATACTCATTGAATCCTGCATTTATTCCAAAAGACTGGGGACGTTCTCTCCAAGTTTTCCCAGGTCTACTTTTCAGAATACCTGACAGGGTTTCCCACCTTTCGGGGATTTCAATTTCATATCCCAAATCCTGGGCAATTTTCCTTCCTGTTATTTTACCACTGAAAATTGCAGCGCTGGCTTCTGCTATTTCCTCCGCATCGCCTGCACTGTATGTTTTTACACCATATTCCATAGCCTTAAACTGAAGCTCATTTACAGGGGACAGCCCCACAGCCACTAAAACAGTATCAACTGCAAAAGTTTTCTCTGTTCCTTCAATGATTTTAAAATCCTTATCAATAGCGGCAATTGTTATTTCCTCAACTTTTCCGGCGCCTGCTACTTTTACAACGGTATGGGAAGTCCACACCGGAATTCCAAGTCTCCGGATTTTATCCTCGTGAACCTTATAGCCTCCGCAATGATCAAGTGCCTCCACAAGCCCTGTGACATCAATTCCAGCCTGAAGTGCATGATAGCCGGCAATCAGCCCAACATTTCCACCACCAATAATAAACAGTCGATCACTGCTTTTAATCTGATCCCTGTTAACAAGTGTTTGGAATGCTCCAGCGCCATACACACCAGGAAGATCACATCCTGGAAAGACAAGTGTACGTTCTCTAGCACCTGTAGCAATAAGAACCGAAGAAGGTTTTATAATTTTGAATTCGCCACCTGTTGAAACACCAAATGTACGATCCCAGTAAGCCGCAACAACAGTGCTGTTAAGCCAGAGTTCAACAGATTCATATTCAGCAAGATTCTCTGTAAGAATGTGACCAATATCAATTCCTCTGGTTCCTGCATAACAGTCCTTCACACTTCCGAAAAAATTATGTGTCTGCAGACTAAGTTTTCCACCGGCCTCATTTTTGTCATCACATATTATGCAGTGTACACCGAAACTACCAAGCTCGGCTGCAGCATTCAAACCGGCGGGACCGGCACCAATAATAAGGACTTCACATTCAAAAATCTCAGGCTCAGGGGTACCGGAGGGCATGGTATCATCTGTTAGTGAAGGAAGTGAGTCCATAGGATTTACACACATCCCCGCTTCAAGAGGAACCATACAGCTTTTCACAGGTTTACCATTAATCATAACCATACATTGACTGCACTGACCATTTGCACAGAATATTCCCTGTGGTCCTCCGTCTCTGTGATGATGGCCAAACACTCTGATATCATTTGCATACAGAGCGGTAGCAACCATCTCACCTTTAAGTCCCTTCAATTGTTTTCCATCAAATGAAAATGTAACTTCTTTACCCTCTTTTTTTCCAAGGACAGGATGATTCTGGATTCGTCTGCTCATAGTTAACTCCAGGAAGATCTTTTTTTTTAAGGTAAAAATCTTTCAAGAAAAAAACCTGATAATGCTAATATCGTGAATTTCCTAACGTAATGAACAACTAAACTGTCAGCAAGTGAAATAAATATCAATTCCCGTGCACAATGTTCTAATTCACTATTACAACATGGTCAAGAATGGAAGTACAAGGTATTCGGTTCCATCTCAATAATCCGGTAACACTCCCAACTGCCATCGGTAATTATCTCATAGTTCCATTTTAAACTGAGGATGATTTCTGATGATTTCTTCAACACTATCAATTTCATTCTGATCAAAAAGAGGAGGTAGTTTCGCACTGCTCCTCTCCCAACGGGAAAGCCAGTCCTTATCGAGAAACTTTCTTAATTTATGTCTTTTAGTTTTCATGACGGGTGGGCTCAAAGCAATTGTGGTGTCTTTTTTGGGACCCGTAGGGAACCCTTCCGCAACATAAAATCCTGCCATAAGAAGGCTTGCTCTAACAGAGGTTGAATTGGAATATGTAAAAAGCTCAACACAGCCATCAGCACACTTCAGAATATTTCTGAAACACTCTACAGTCCACAGTCTGGAATTTACATCTCTGGAAAACGGATCATGAAATACAAAATCAGGCGATGGTGCATCGTACATTTTAATGAGAAAATCACCACTAAGCAGAGTCCATGATATGTTTTCCGTTTCCCATACATTGCTCTTTAAAAGAGAAACAGGTGCGCTGTGGCGGACATGAGGAAAACGTGACGGATTGGAAACTGCAAGTCTGAAAGAGTCCATTTCATTCTCAAAACTGACAATGTGAACATGAAGATTATTTCCGGAAATATTCATCTCCTGCAGATGTCTTATGAGACTCATGGCGTTATGTCCACCACCAAGACCGACATCCCACACGACAAGAGAGTTTTTTTCTTTATAATCTAACACATCAAACCTTAACTGCCCTGCGTATAGAGAAAATGCTTCATCATCAGGATCATTAACACTGTGCATCACTTCTCCACTTTCAATGTGCCTGATGGAATAAAAATCTCCAGTTGCAGAAAAAACTTCATAATTCCCAATTTTCTGAGGTGGATTTTTCCTCCGTTTTTTTACAGGATGTTTCATAGGATTCTTTTCATCCCTGAGGATTAGAACCTTTCTCTTTTCTCTGTAGTAATCAGCAAAAGTACCATCAACAATGTTTTTTCTAATTTCGGCCATCAACTTATGATAAAAATGGATGTTATGGATGCTGACCAGTTCCACACCAAGATGTTCCCCTGATTTGAAAAGATGATGAATATACGCTCTGGAATAATTACTGCAGGTTTCACAACTGCATTTATCATCAAGGACATTTAAATCTTCCCTGTAGACACTGCGCTCCAGCCTTAATTGTCCCTCACTTGTGTAAGCAAAACTCTGAGCTGCCAGCTGTGTTGGAATGATGCAGTCAAACATATCCACTCCTGAATTGACAGCCTCAAGTATATCAATCGGTGTTCCAACGCCCATGAGATATCGTGGCTTATCCTGAGGAATAAATTTTGTAACAAATGCTGTGTAATGCTCCCTTTCATCCTTTGTTTCTCCTACAGCCAGACCACCAATAGAATACCCGTCAAATGGCAGATTTGTCAGGAAATCGGCACTCTCACGACGTAATTCCTCAAAACATCCGCCCTGTACTATACCAAACATTGCCTGAGGAGATCCCTTCTTTGCTTCAAGGGATCTTAATGCCCACCGGTGAGTAAGTTCCATCGCATTTCTTGTGGTTTCATAATCAGAAGTGGATGGTACACACTGATCAAGAACCATCATTATATCAGATCCTATTGCCATTTGAGTACCGATACTAATCTCCGGTGATAGAAAAATGGATTTCCCATCAATGTAACTGCGAAAGACTGCACCTTCTTCAGTAATAATCCTCGACTCAGGTAAGGAAAAGATCTGGAAGCCACCTGAATCTGTGAGAATACCACCATCCCAGTTCATAAATTTATGGAGACCTCCAACTTTGCGAAATAATTCGGAACCAGGTCTTAAATGAAGATGATATGTGTTTGCCAGAAGTATTTCAGAACCAGCTTTTTTAAGAATAGGCACAGTTACACCCTTTACTGCACCTTTAGTCCCCACTGGCATAAATACTGGTGTTTTAACAGTATTGTGCATAGTAGTAAGACATCCCGCTCTGGCCATTGTACCGGCGCTGGTGGCTTCAATATTAAAACTAAACAGGCTCATAGTATTCCTTTATATTACTGTAAAAAGGGTTCTGGTGTTCTGAACCCGGGAAAATACACGTTTTCCAATACAATCACAAGTCACTTGGGCTTTAAACCTTATCTTTTAAAAAAGATCCGTCCAGGATAAATTATCCTTCACTCACTCTCATTGTCAGTTCAGAAATTTGAAAACACATTGATTTATGATTGTTGTTTTTGCATTATATTGAGGTAAATTACTGATGTGAAATACCGGGTGTTTTATCGCCCACTTTTTTAACTTATATTTTTGAGGATATTCCTATGAAGAATTTTTTGTGTATTCTGGCAGTAACTGTTTTATCCGTTTCTGCCGGCTGTGCTTTTGATACAACTGCCCCGGATCTGATAACCACTGAGGAATGCGAGGGAGAAGCTCCACTCGGAGACATGCAATATGGGGTATGTTCTGGTTCCCTGAAAGTCTGTATCCAGGGTAAATGGGAGGAACCGGATTATACAATCATTGAAGGATTTCAGGAGCATGAATATTCATGCGATTTTTTGGATAACGACTGTGACGGCATCACTGACAGCGGTGACTGTGGGGAAGGATACTGCGTTGAAGGTGATGCATCAGTATTTTGTGGATGTGATGAAGGCTATGAATGGGATGAAGGTGAATGCAAAGATATAAACGAGTGTCTCACTCATCCATGTGATGAAAATGCCACCTGTACAAATATCAATGGTTCCTATGAGTGTGAATGCAAAGCAGGATATTCCGGTAATGGTTTTTCATGTACCGAAAATGACAATTGTGCTGATAATGCCTGCCACGGTGATGCACAGTGTATTAGCAATGACACTGGGTATACCTGTGAATGTAACACTGGTTATACTGGCGATGGATTCAGTTGTATACCTACTTCATGCAGAAGAATAATTATGAGTCACCCTTCCACTCCTAGTGGTTATTACACCATAAACACCGGTACGGGTGGTGAGGTCGATGTTTGGTGCGACATGGAATCCGACGGAGCACTTGGATACACTATGCTGAAACTTGAGAGTACACTTCTGACCACAAATCAGGATACATACCGTGAAATATGCAGTGCCTTCGGAATGGAGGTAATAGTACCCAGGACCAGAGCTCATGCTCTCTCCATTCAGGATTTCAATGATGGTCAAATTCCTAATATTGTAAATGTTTTTCCGAAATCAGATGGTTCTGTAGGATTAAACAATTTTCAGGGAATGTGTAATGGCTCTCCCTGCTCTTTTTACCTTTCAGATACAAACTGGACTTATACAGGTACAGAGCCCAGTGGAAATAATCAAACGGCCTATTCCCTCTATCTGTGGTTTGAAAATGGAACATCATGGGGTGGCTGGGATGATTCAAACAACTATGTAAGCCCTTCATTTCAGGGATATGTGATATGTTCTACAAATGATACTCCTGAACCTGTCAGAGAAAGCTGTGAGGAATATGCACTGACAGATACAGTCTGGAATCATGGAGCGGATGGAATAAATGGCACCTATTTTATCACAGTGGCAGGTACAATTCATCAGGCACACTGTGATCAGCGTACTGATGGCGGCGGGTGGACTATGGTCATGAATTATTCCCATGCAGCAAATACAAACCCTGATCTTAATGTTATTGATACCAGATTTGTATTACTGGGTTCAGACACTCTTGGTACTGATGAAAGTTCAAATCCTGATATATTCGGGCATCTTTCGTCTGATATGATTCAAAAAATGGATTTCAACGAGATGAGATTTTATTCCCGGACAAGTTCTCACAGCAGAATCATTAATTTCTCCACGGCAGACAATGGCTGCATAGATTATTTCAATACAGGAATAGGAAATTGCAGTCCTCAATATAACTACAAAGCTTACAGTGATCACACAGCATTTCTTCCGGGAGAAGTCGATTCCGGAAATTCAGACAGAGGCGATTTTTCATTAACTGAAAATCCATTTCAAAAAGAAAACACATACAGATTTACTATCAGGGGCGCCACAGGTGTCTGGGAAAGTGATAACGCAGTAAACAATTCAATGTCCAGCACCATCCACAGGGCATTTGTGAGAAAGCGGATTCAGGGAACTTCATGTTTGGATATACTCCAGAACTATCCCGGTATAAAATCAGGAACATACATAATTGATACTGATGGAGCCGGGCCTAATCCAGCATTTTACACCTGGTGCGATATGGAAACCGAAGGGGGTGGCTGGACGATGGTGGTTTATTACGGATACGGTTATTGGAGACCTGTAAACTTCACAAATTCATATCCACGTCCCGGAGGAAGCTTTTATCATAGTCTTGCAACATCGGAAACATTTCCTCAAACAATGTTTCAGGATGATGCCAATAACGCATCCATTGCAGCTGTCAGCATAGATGCAAGCCAGCTATACTCTTTATCGGGTGGTGAGTTTTTAGCTTATGTTGGTGGTAGTACAGATGACTATATAACAGGAGTACTACCAACAGATTGTAATTATTTTGATCACAATTCATTATGTATGGAAAATACATACGGTCCATTTACTGTTTATAACTCCGATGGTTCAGTATTCACTGAAGATGCATATGCCTGCACAACAGCCGCAAATATTACTCCATTTGAAGCAGATCCTTATAATGAATTCGGACTGCATATTATTGATGGTCAGGATACAAAAACCAATCATTGCAATTCAGGAACTGCAACAACTGGACATCAGGGGTACGGCAGACTTTTTACTACTTTCGAAGGGAATAATTCTCCTTTTTGGTATTATGGAGTACACAGCCACTGGAATTCATCAGGTGTGTATAATCAGAATGGAGCAATTTTCATCCGCTAAATATACTCACTCTCCCCCAATTTGATAAAAATCTTTTCGATATAAAAAATCAGCTTGAATCTACCACCAGATACAACGTACAAATATCCTCTGGAGGCATTATATGTCAGTCAATAAAAATATTTTTCTGCTTACAGTGATATTTATCAGTTTTCATCTTCATGACGCTTTCGGCGTATGGAAATTTTCGACCATGAAACCATCAAAAGGTGCCTGGGGAACCACAGTCAGGTTATCAGGAAGTGGTTTTAACAAAGATTCTGTAAAAGTTATGATGAATTCCAGTGAAATAAAACTGATAAAGGTAACTGCCAGAACAATCACTTTTAAAATTCCGGAAAAATCAAAAACCGGTTGGATAGAAATTTCTCAAGATGGAAGAAATCTGAGATCTCCAACTTTATTTACTATTGTAAATGATACCCAGGTGACCGATATTCTTCCCCCGAAGGGACCACATGATGTAAATATTGTGGTCAGGGGTTATTTTTTCAATCAAAACACCAGATTTTATCTGAATTACCTTCTTCTGGAATCCCGAATTAAATCTGAATCAGAAGCTGTGCTTCATATTCCTCGGAATGCTAAAACCGGAGTCATCTACTTTACAAATCAGGGGAAAAAAATAAAGAGCAGATTTAAATATTCTGTTGTTCCATTGCCTTCAATCTCCGGTGTCTCCCCGGAAAAAGGCTGGAGCGGAGATATTCTTACTCTACGTGGTAGTAATTTCTGTAAAACCCCCGTAGTAAAACTTAATTCAAAAGCTGTTATACTCAGCAGGGTTGCAAAATCTTTTTTAAAAATAAAACTTCCCTCCAATGTTTCTTCCGGCAGACTGGAAATTCTTTGTCACGGGAAAACAGTTGCGGGACCATCAGTAAGTATAATACCACCTTATGGTTCGATCAGTTCAATATCCCCTGATGCAGGACCTCCAGGAACATGGGTTACTCTTAAAGGTAGCAACTTCTCTTCCGAAGATAAATTCTGGATTGGGAGCTCATTGGTCAACATTTCAAAATTTATTGATTCCTCCACCTTCAAACTTCAAATCCCGGCAAATGCTTCTACTGATATAATCCACCATCAGTCCCATGGAAAAGTATCTCCTTCACTTATGGTTTTCAATGTTGTGTGGAGACCCCTTATTAAAAAATATTTCCCCCGAAGAGGCTGGTATGGAGATACTGTGGAACTGACAGGCTTGCATTTTTGTAAGAGTCCTGAAATAAACGTTGGGAATCTGCATGTTCGAGAAATAATTTCCATCTCATCAGACAAAATAAGGTTTAAGATACCCAACAAAAGCCAGACAGGGAAAATATCCTTGAAGTGCAGCAGTTTCGTAGTATCAACAGGAAACTCTCTGGCAATAGTTCCACCGGATCCGCTAATTCTTAGAGTTGTTCCTGAAAATGGACCTCCAGGAACACTTGTGAGACTTCATGGTAAGAATTTCCATCCCAAAACAATTATACTTTTTGGAAAAAGGGTTGTACGACCTGTTTTTGTATCTCAGGATCTCATAAAACTCGTAATTCCTGGAAATAAATCCGGAAAATTCACTTTAGTATCACCTCTTAAGCAGTTCGCAACATCATCCGGGTTTAAAATTGCCTACAGCAAACCTGTTATCCATGGCTTTTATCCGGCAAACCTTTGGCACAGCTCAACAGTTGTAATTGCAGGAAGTTCTTTCTGCATTAATCCGAATGTATCACTTAAATCGGACTCCCTGTCAGCTAAACTTCAGGTGGTCAAAGCCACTTCAGAACGTATCGTTGCCAGACTCCCGGAAAAAGCATTCCCGGGAAAAATTCAGGTGAGCTGTCATGGTATGAATTCGGTTTCCTCTGCAGCAGTAAAAATAACTGCTCCTGTTGGTAATATCGTTTCAGTATCACCAGTGTCAGGCCCTCCGGGTACCTGGATTACCCTCAAAGGAAGTAATTTTAGAAGAAGGATTTTATACTACATAGGAGGCCAACGTGTGAAAAGCAGGTTCATAAGCCCTACAGAAGTGGAACTTCAGACGACTTCAGTTTCCAGTGGCAAAATCTCTTTTAAAGCTGGAAATCTTTTACTTTCCAGTGGACACACTTTTTCCCTTAATTATGCCGTGCCGAAAATTAGCTCTGTTTCACCTGACATGGGTTGGACTGACGACAAACTCACTCTGAAAGGCGCCAATTTCTGTACAGGTGCAAAAGTATTTTTTGAAGGTGGGAAAGAGGCGAAGGTAATAAAACGTTACAGCCACACAACACTGATGATAAAGGTTCCCGCCGGTGCAGCAAGTGGAAATATCAGAGTATCATGTGCTAAAAGCACCGGGGTTAGTGAAGATTATTTCACTGTAGCACCACCTTATTCCAGAGTAATCAGCATAAACAAAAATGTTGCATGTGGTGGTGATAAAATAAACATACGGGGCATTAATTTCACAGGAAAGACAAAGTTTTTTCTGGGTGAAAAAATCCTAAAAGCAAGAATAAAATCCTCTTCAGAGGCCACGGTAACCCTGCCAGGTGATGTCAGGAGTGGTGACCTGAAAGTGATGAGTTACGGGAAAAAACTGAATACAGATACAAGCATCATTGTAAAAACCAGGCTTTGTGGAAAAAAACACAAAGGCAGGAGGTAATAAAATGATTTCGATTTTAATAGTTACATTACTCGCAACAGCACCCATAAGACTGGTTTGTCCTGAGAGTTCTCCCAAAGCGGTAAGGATCGATGGTATTTTGGATGAATGGGATGAAATGACTCCGTTTTCCCTTGATAAGAGAAACGATGTTGTAAGAGGTGGTGATAAAATTTCCAGTGCTTCGGATCTGGGAGTTTCAATCCGCTGCACTACGGCAAAGGGAGAGGGAATATATTTTCTTGTTGAAGTAAATGACTCCAGAATAATCCGCTCAAAAAGACCATCAAAAAATGATGATCATATTGAAATCTCATTCATGAAAAGTTCCAATCGAGTTTATTTTTACCCACCGTCAGACAAATCGAAAGGACTTTATAAGAATCTTCCCAAGGGGTCAAAAGCAAAGGTAGTTAAGCGTGAAAACGGTTATGCGGTAGAGTTTGGTATTGTCTGGGGCAAATATGGAATCACTGAAGGACTGCCGCATATTCCATTCTCTATTGCAATATATGATACGGACTCGAGTGTATCGGGAAAACCTGAAACAGTGATGGCTCTGGATAAAATGGAAAAGTTTAAAATGACAAAACTTGAATTTGGAGCTGCACGTGCAATGTATAATAATCTCCTGGACAGGCTTAACGTCTCCGAATCAGATATGAAACTCAAAAAACTGGGAAATTTTGTATGGGGAAAGGCTCTGGAACAGGCATTCTGGGTTGATCGGTATCTTGTGGTTATGGGTGGCGATATTGGCGGCAATTTTGTCTACACCGGTCTGGGAGCTGCAGCATCCAATGTAGTGATGTTTAAAATTATTGATGTGGACGGAGATAAAATTGATGAGTTTGTCACAGAAAACACTTTTGGAAACGGAACCAGTCAATGGAAAATGATGGCTGTATGGAAGGCCAGTTCAAGAGGTATAAGAAAAATATTTGCTCACCTTATTGAGTTTAAAAGTGGACCTCACATTATTCAAAACAGTTACAAACTTGTTAAAAATGGTAAACGATATAAGGCAGTGTTTAAATTTGTAAAAACATCCAAGTCAATAACCCAAAAGAACTGGAAAGGTTCAACCCCCGATAAGGAAACAATTGATTTTCTGTTTCCTTGGACAAAAAAGAAAGAAACCTTTAAATTTTCTGGTGGTTCATACAGTGGTGGAAGATAAAATCTGATACAACTGTTGACTCCTGATTATTTAGAGTAATTATATCCTCATGGTGTTTTTCTATTTCCTGTTCACAATTATACTTTCTCAGAATTACGCAAATCTTCCTGTAGCGAAGGATTACAGTGCATATTTTCAGGGCCGAAAATTAAGAGACTTTCTCCACATGGTGGAAAAAAACACCTGGAAGAAATCGGAGCTGGATAAAATTACCCTTTCGCCGTTTAGGGATTTTGCTCTGGACTATGTATCTGAAAAGCTTTCCAACTCCGACCTTAAAAGTTTTTTGAAAAATAATCTGCCTATTTGCAGAAAAATACATGAAGGAACTTTAAAAAAAGGGCAGATTGAAACATTTCTGAAAGAAAACAAGTGCGCAACAAAACCCAGAATAAATCTTTTGATGAAATGTTCCCGTATAGGTAAGACATCTGTTAAAATTGAGATTTTTGAAATGCTCTGGCGTACTTTTCCTGCTCATCCCAGAGCCTCTTCATTTCTTCTGACTGCACTTGAGACAGCAAAAAAAATCTCCCATGAACGCAAGTTCAGGCTTGAACGATATCTTCTTGTCTACCAGAGTGAAGCTCTTGATGATAAGGATTTTTCCAGGCTTACAGCTAAAATGCCATGTGTCCAGAGAAAAACAGTTATCGAGAATTTACTTAGACGGGGAGTATATAGCCGGATTGAAAACCTTTTCTCAGGGTGTTCACTTAATTATCTGAAAGGACAATATTATTTCCGCACAGGTAAATATAAAAAAGCCTGGGAATCAATATCTCAGGTGGATGCCGGAAGATGGAAAGCCAGAATAAGGAACTATATCAGTCCTCCCGAGAATATGATCGGAGATTATCTGAAGGAATACCAGAAAACAAAAAATATAAAATTTCTAAAGAGGGCAGTGAAAACACATCTCATATCAGGTAAGGATAAACAAAAAGTTATCAGTTCAATCAGTAAGTATAATGGTGGAGACTGCTATCTCAATTTTATGCGCCACTGGATTCAACACAATAGGACAATTCCAGTGTTTCTGAAAGGATGCAATTCGGGGTCAGAAAAAGCAAGAAACAGGTACTGGAACTGGAAAACATCAAAGAACATGGACAGACCTGACTTTATATGGAAGCGCTCTGTTCCAGAGGAGGCTTATTATCGTAATATCTTTGAGAGTAGCAGAAACACTCTTCATCCTGAGCCTCTTCCACTTTTTAATACTGTTTCCAGCCCGTCAGTCAGACATCTTAGAAATATTGCTAAATTATCATCAACTTCTGAATACCTTAAATATGGGATCACTCTTTTGAGATGGGGAATGAAAGACCTAGCAGACGACTGTCTTTACACCGGCCTTTCACCTTTTTCCAAACGTAACCGACGTACTCTTGATGAACTCATCCAGTGCTGGAAGCTTCCTGAAGGTAATGGAAGCACATGTCCTAATCCCCCACCATTAGAAGTGGCAAAAAATCCTATAAAATCAGATATTCAGTCACAAATTGCTCTCTATATGAACTGGCCACACTTTGCACCCAGATGGGGTAAATTCCTGCCGGTACCCTATAAAAACAATCTACTAAATGCATCTGCAAAATTTAATATTCCAATGGGGCTGCTTTTGGCAGTTATGTACAGTGAAAGTGCCTTTGATCCATTCATAATAAGCCATGCGCAGGCAATGGGATTATTTCAGATTATTCCCCAGACAGGATTTGAAATAAGCATTAATCTTGGAGATTCCGGGTTTACACCATCGGAACTACTGGTACCTGAAAAATCGATTAATTACGGCGCAGCATATCTGGCAATTCTCGCCAGAAAGTTTAATCGAAACTGGCCACTTGTTGTTGCCGCCTACAATGCCGGACCGCATCAGGTGTATAGATGGACTAAAAACAGAGGAGATGTTAACACCGACAGATGGGTTGAGGAAATTCCGTTCAATGAAACAAGGATTTATGTAAAAAGAGTAATTGGAAGGTGGGTACTTTATTCCAGAGAGCTTGGTGAAAACAGACCGGATTGGAATGAAAAAATCGGAACAGTTACAAACTAGATTCTATCTATTTTGTCCTCAATTCTATCAAGTTTTTCATCCATTTTCTTCAATTTTTTCATTTCTTTACCACCAATAAATCCAAATGAAACTCCAAATATTACAAAATCTGTATACCAGTCTTCCCTATCGCCATTTAAGGAAACCACAAGTCTGGAGAAATCAACCGTAGGCATAATATAGAAAGTTTCTCCGGTAATTTTAATGCCTGCACCGCCACCCATGGTAACACCTTCGATATTCCATATGTTATCTTCACTGCTTGAATCAATATCATCGTCAGCTGGCTTGATATTCATGTAACTGGAATATGCAAAAACGTTAAAACTTACCATATCAGACAATTCGTAGGTCATGATAACAGGAAATGTAACATGGGTTCCTACAGCAAGTATTGCAGATCTGTAACCAATTGCGGGCTGAACTGCAAGATGGAGAGGACCACTGTTATAAAAACGGTATTTTAAATCAATTTCACCCATGAGAGAGCCTACTGCAACCCTGCCACCTACTTCCATATTGTTTCCAATACCAATATGATAGTTAAGCTCTGGGAAAATATTCGGAACTGAAAGTTTCCAACTGTCATCCTGACCATTCTCATCCTTGTAATGAGTTTCAACATTTACAAAACTGAAGGTCATACCAAAGTCGGATTCCCCTTTTTCAAGTGTTTTTGCTGTTCTGTATATGCCTGCACTGGGACAGCCTGTTAGAGAGAATGCTCCCACAAGCAACATAATGAGAAGTGACAATCTTTTTTTCATAATAAACCTCCTGATTTTCAGTTAATTACTGTTATCCTCTATCAATGTCATAAATTCTAATAGCATCAAATTCACAGTCTGAAAACTCCAAAAACTACCATTTTTTACTGGATTTTTGAATTTCTACCGAAACTGTGTACAAATGATTACACTATGAAGATGCAAAATGCACTTGACCTCTATAATCGCTATCTTGAAATAAGCATTTCCACCAGTATGAATACAGTGAAATCCTATACATCGGATATCGTTCAATTTGTTGATTTTCTGGAAAAAGCATCAGGAACAGAACCAGAGTTGACTGATTTTTCTTCAGCAAATGTGCGCCGTTATCTTTTAGAAATATACAAAACGTGTAAGAAGCGTTCCATAGCCAGAAAGATTTCATCACTTAGTTCATTCGGAGAATTTCTTCTTGAAAGAAAATTAATTTCAATAAACCCAATGTTTCAGGTGGGTAGACCATCCATAAAATCATCTCTTCATCACCCTATCAGTGTTGATGAAACTTTTTCACTTCTGAGTGCAGTGGATACTTCAGATAAATTTGGCATCAGAGATCTTCTAATTATGGAATTCCTTTATGGAAGTGGATTGCGTCGTTCTGAGCTTGTTGCACTGGATATCAACTCAGTACTGCGAAAAGAATCTGGAGATTTTATCCAGGTTAAAAGTGGAAAGGGCAGTAAGGACAGGGTAATTCCTATGTCATTTACCAGTTCCACAGCATATGATGAATACATGAGGACAAGAGTGCAGTTCTCCCCTTCTCCTCTGGAAAAAGCACTCTTTCTCAACAGATACGGTAAGAGGCTTTCAGACAGAAGCATTGCAACTGTAATTGAAAAATATCGGAATATCTGTGGTCTCGGCAGTGACGTAACTCCACATACTCTTAGACACTGCTTTGCGACACATCTATTGGATAGCGGTGCTGATTTAAGGGCAATTCAAATGATGCTGGGACATGAGAACCTCTCCACCACGCAGATCTATACTCAGGTAAGCATGCAAAAACTCATGGAAGTGTATGACCGGACTCACCCCAAAGCCTGAATTAGAAAATCAAAGGGAAAAAATAATTAGTAGATGTTTTCAGGTGAAAAATCTATGAAACTGGAATTTTATTATTTGCTGGAGTCTGAAAAGCAGTAAGATATTCCACATTTCCACTGGGGCCTTTAATGGGGCTTTCAACATATCCCGCAGGTTGAATTCCCAGGTTGTTTAAAAAGTTAAAAATGGACTGAATACATTCCATACGGACGCTTTCCTCCTTCACAACACCACCCTTACCGACTTTTCCTTTTCCAGCTTCAAACTGAGGTTTAATAAGGCATATTACTGTTGCTGAGGGTGCGCAGATATCGATGAGTACCGGTATAACCAGTTTTAGACTTATAAAACTTACGTCAACTGTTACCATTTCAGGAATGGGAAGAATGTCTCCCCGTACCACGTTGCGGATATTTGTTCTTTCGTAAACTTTTACAGCGTCATCACTTCTAAGTGACCAATCAAGTTGGCCGTATCCCACATCAAGAGCGTGAACAAGCACAGCTCCTTTTTGGAGCATCAACTGAGTGAAACCTCCTGTGGAAGCCCCCACATCAAGAACAACTTTCCCTGTGGGGTCTATTTCAAAGTACTCCAGTGCCTTTTCAAGTTTTAAGGCTCCTCTACTCACATATGGATGCTCTTCTACAAGAAGCCTCACAGAAACATCTGGTGAAAACATTGACCCGGCTTTAGTGATTTTCTGTTCATTAACAAGTACTTTTCCTGCCAGAATCAGAGCCTGAGCTTTGCTTCTGGAGGAGCACTGACCTGATGTCACCAGAATTGAATCCAGTCTTAATTTATTCTTAGCCATTTGAAGCCTTGATTCCAATAAGGAAATTATAGTTTTGTAAATAATTCCTGTTGTGTTAAACAGATAGTGTTAAAACAGATTATTTGTTACCAGTATTTATGACGGTTTGTCTATAGAAAATGCTGGATTTTTAATTATTTAGTGTTATCAGCAACGGAATGGAAGAACTGGATACTTTTACACCTCAGGTTTTTGGAAGATATCTCCTGATAAGACGGCTTTCCAGAGGCGGTATGGGGGAGGTCTATCTTGCAAAATCTGGTCAAATCAGTGGATTTGAAAAACTTGTTGTCATTAAGAGAATTCTGCCACATCTTTCATCCCGCAAAGACTTCTCAAAACGCTTCATTCAGGAAGCAAATATTGCGATTAAACTCAGTCAGGTAAATATTGTCCCAGTACTTGAAGTTGGAAAAGTTCAGGGAGAGTTTTTCCTTGCACTGGAGCATGTTGAAGGAAGAGATCTTCGTTCAATTCAGAGTATCTGTCACAAACTGGGTGAGCCTCTTCCCCCATTTCTGAGTCTTCTGATTGTACGGGATATGCTCACAGGTCTTTCCTATGCACATCGTCGTGAAGATGAGATGGGGAGGCATCTGGAAATTGTTCATTGTGATATTAGCCCACCCAATATTCTGATCAGTTATGAGGGTGAGGTCAAAATAATCGATTTCGGGATTGCAAAGTCAGTAATCGAAACTGAAGATGCAGAAAGCTCAAAAATGGGCTTTGGCAAATTCGGTTATATGGCACCAGAGCAAATTCTCAAGGGAGAAAAAATTGATACAAGGACGGATCTTTACAGTGCAGGAGTAGTCTTGTGGGAACTCCTGACAGGCCAAAAACTGATTATTTTTGATGATTCCACACCGTTTAAGGATATTGCTAAAAAGGTTGTTCTCGAGGTACCCCCGGATATATCTTCCATAGTACCGGATGTTGGACCTGAAATTGATAGAATTCTAAAAAAAGCACTTTCTAAAAATAAGGAAGAACGCTACCAGAATGCCTCTGAATTCAGAGATGATGTACAATTGGCCCTTGTGCAGATAGCGCCGACTGTCACCAATGAGACACTGGGAACTTACCTCAAAGAACTGTTTGAAAAGGAACTCAATGAATACAGAGAAATAATAAGGCAGGCCAAGGAAGTTGATCTGGAAGCATATCAGATGGAGCTTACCACTGCCATGGAAGAAACTGTTTCCTTTGCTGTGGGTGATGACTGGCGGGAAATGACCGGCCCACTGAAATCCGTTTCACCTGTTGCACCTGAATCTGCTACTGCTGATTCAATGGATACAGGTATTATTCACCAGCCGACACCAACTTCTCTCATAGGAGAACAGAGCAATCCTTCTTCAAAAAAACTTCCTTTTCTTATTATTGCAATACTCATTGGAGCGACTGTTCTAGGTGCATTGGGCTATATTCTTTTGGACAACAGTAAAACTGAAAGTATAAAAATTTCATCCTACTCAATTACAGTTCCTTCAATGGTTCCAAAACTTGAGCTGCCTGACATGACTCCACCTGATATGATACCGGAGGCTATGAAACCGGTAATGAAAACCACGGAAATAAAAGTAACCATGAAAAAACCTGTAATGCATCACGTTATGGTTACAGCTATGAAAAAACCAGTGGTTACCATGAAGGTAATTCCCATGGCAATGAATATGGAGCCTGAGAAGAATGCTACTGATAAAAATTTCCAGAATATGGTTAAAGGACGTTTATCCGCAACATTAAGCAGGTACAATCGATTTAAGGCTTCCCATGGTGGTATTTTAAATAAGCAGTTTAAGGATCTTCGTGCCTATTCAGTCAACAGCAGGTTTGCCCCTGATTTCTGGCAGAATCTGAATAACCGGATTTCTTATTTTAATTCCCTAATGAACAAATATGGAAAATGAAAAATAGAGTATCCCTGTTAAGCCGGGTAGTCAGAAAAACATTTTTATCGTCGAGCTGGTTTTTGCTTGAAATTCAAACAACTGAAATTTGTCCCGCTCCAGGACAGTTTTTTATGCTGTTTCCTGAGAATTATTCCGGTAGCGCAATTTTACCGAGACCGATTAGTGTTTACAATACAACTGATAAAAGCATAACATTCCTGATTCAGGTGGCAGGAAACACCACTCGCTACTTTTCAAAAATGCTTCCTGGTGAACTCATTAGAATTACAGGTCCTCTGGGAAATTATTTTCCAAGGTTTGAAAATCCATGGCTAGTTGCGGGTGGTGTCGGACTTCCTCCAGTTGACTTTTATAAACGCAGATATTCGGGAACACTTTTTGCCGGTTTTTCTTCAGTCAACGAACTGAAACACAGCGATATTTTACAAAATATTGATTACATTTCTACCATGGATTCCTCTTCTGACTTCAAGGGAACCGTAGTTGATCTTGTTGAAATGAAACTAATTGAAACCACTACACCTCCTTGTGGGATTATAGCCTGTGGACCTCATGGAATGCTCCACTCTCTTCACAGACTATTATTGAAACACCATATTCCTCTGCATGTTAGTCTTGAAGGGCAGATGGCTTGTGGAACCGGTGTATGTCACGGCTGTGCATTTAAGACTACTTTGGGTAAATATAAAAACATCTGCAGTAACGGGCCTGTATTCCCCTCTAATGAGGTATGGAAATGATACTTGAAGTTGATCTTGGAGGACTTAAGTTATCCAATCCGGTAATGACTGCGAGCGGAACATCTGGTCATGGTACTGAACTTTCAGATTTTATGGATATTTCAAAACTGGGAGCCTTTGTTACAAAGGGTATATCCCTTCATCATAAGGAAGGGAATTGTCCACCAAGAATATGTGAAACATCATCAGGAATGATAAATGCTATCGGTCTTGAAAATCCCGGTGTTGAGAACTTTCTTAAAAACGAGTTTGTTAAATTACAGAATGTTGGTTGCAGCGTTGTAATCAACTTTTATGGTAAAACGAAAGATGAATATATTCAATTATCTGAGATTCTAGGTTCTTTAAACGGAGTTGATGCTCTTGAAATGAATATCAGTTGTCCCAATGTTGATATGGGAGGATTATCTTTCGGTACTGATCCATCATTTGTACAGTCCCTTGTGAAAGAGTGCAGAAAGAAAATTAAAATTCCCCTTATTATTAAACTTGCTCCTCTCGTCACAGACATAGTATCAATTGCCACTGCTGCTGCTAACGGGGGAGCAGATTCCATTACCTGTGCAAATACATGGCCTGCTACAGATATAGATGTAAGAACGGGTAAATTTAAAACATCTCCGGGAAGAGGCGGTCTGAGTGGTCCGGCAATCTTACCCTTAACACTTCTTAAAGTTTATGAATTATGGCAGTTTTTCAAAGGAACTTTCCCAATCATTGCAAGTGGGGGAATTTTTTCTGGTGAGGATGCCTTAAAATATATTATTGCAGGAGCATCAGCAGTCCAGATTGGAACAGCTACATTTCAAAATCCCTCAGCTTCTGTTAAAATTCTTGAAGAAATCATGCTTCTTCTTGAGCAGTTAAACGTAGAAAATATCAATCATCTAACAGGAACGGTTAAATTGCCATGAATAGAGATAATCTTATCATTGCAGTGGATGGACCCGCAGGGAGCGGGAAGTCAACAGTTGCAAATCTTTTAGCTGAAAAACTCAATGGACGAAAACTGGACACAGGAGCTATATATCGCTCATTTGCCTGGTTTATGATTCAAAATGATATTTCTCTTGAAGGGGGAAATATTGATAACTTAGTTGAATCCTTTGATATTTCATTCTCCGACGGGAAAATATTTATAAACGATACTGATGTAACTCATTCCATACGAACTCCTGAAATATCTTCTGCTGCTTCGAAAGTAGCAGTACGCCCTGAAATCAGAAACGCTCTTTTCTCCACTCAGCGAAAACTGGCATCCCCAGGGCCTACAGTGTGTGAAGGAAGAGATATGGGGACAGTCGTTTTCCCTGATGCTCCCTTTAAGTTTTTTCTTACTGCCACACCTGAAAAACGAGCAATGAGACGTTTTCTCGAGTTATCAGAAAGGGGAGATAAAACACCCTTTGAAGATATACTTAGACAACAGATTGAAAGGGATAAAAGGGATTCTGAAAGAGATATCGCTCCTTTGAGAGCTGCTGAGGACGCAACAGTCATAGATTCATCTGAAATGACTGCCGTGCAGGTTGTTGACTTTATTCTTGATATCATTTCGAACCATTAATGACATTAATCCATAGGGATAAAAGGTCGCGAAAATGACGGAGGGAGGCTCAGTTCAAGCATCACAGGTCCGGTTCCTTCATTCTGTATATCTATAAGTCTTACCGCTGGAGTATTTCTTTCTCCAAAGATTAGATTATTCTCCGGTGTTACAGTGATTCCAGCGATATCATACTCTCCAGGCTCAATGATCCATTCGCTCTCATTTTCCATGCAAATCTTTTTTATTCCTGTCTGCCAGTCAGGGGTACTTACAACACAGTATGAACAGTAATCATCTATGAAAACAAGATCGGTAATAACGCCTCCTATTGACTCTGAATCTCCAATAATCTGTACTATTTCACCAGATCTATCAAATACTTCCAGTGTTGAATCATCACCGGAAAAGTCACCAGCACACCCAACGGCCAATAATGACGTATCACCTACTTTAACAATTGGGGTGAAAGGATTTTCACCTGAAAGTTCAATTATACCGGATACTTCATCAGTTTCAGGATTTAATTTAACTATTCTTCCATTCCTTGAGGGTACATAGTCAATGAGGTTCTGAACAGCGACAAATACCACATCATCATATTTTTCCATGAATGATATTTCAGGAAGACCATCCTCATCGGCGAAATCATCCATATTTATTACTTCAGTCGATATTTCTCCAGTAACAGGATCAATAATAGAAATATATGATTTACCTAAAAGAGAAATGTACGCCTTGCAGCTGTCAATAAGCACAAAATCCTGAGGATTGCTCTGCTGCCCAGTTGACACCTGATATATAAGCTCCAAAGTTTGTGCATCATATGCAGTTATATTATCCGCTCCAAGTCGGTTAATTATGTAAAGGACATCACCATAAACCCTCCCGAGAGCATCGCTGTGGACGGGTAGTTGATCATTAAGAATCTCGTAATTTTCATCTGCCATATCAAGTATCCCTATTGAACCATTCTCATAATCAGTTGATATAATAGCGACTCTAGAGAATGATTCTATTTCCGGAATTTCCTGACACAGAGTATTTGTTGAATTATTCGTGACATTATTTGTTGAATTGTTTATTTCATTGTTTGACGATTTATTGTTGTCATTATCGTCGCACCCCAATAAAACCAATGCTGCAACCATTAAAATTCTTTTCATAATTATCCTTTCTATTGATTAACTGTCACTGTAAAGAAAAAAGTTCTTCCCGGCACCGGGTATCCCAGCCAGTCTCCCCGTCCCTGCGTATAAAGATATCTCCCTGACGGGGTTACTGGGAGTCTTTCAAGTGTCTCAGATATCCTGTTCTCTATATTTTTAACCAGTAAACTCATGGAAACCCCCTTCCATGGGGTTTCTACATGAATATTTGCGTTATAATATCTTCGAAGTGGTACAGGGCGTCTTTCGTCCCCATCAAAATATGCCCCACTCGTCTGGTTGACTGAAACTGAAGGGAGAATTCTCCATAAATCAAAAATGATTTTTCTTTCAATCTTAATATCAAAACTGTAAGCAGGTCTTCCCGGAAGGGATTTTCCATAATTATAAGCATCAGGAGTAATATTTTCAGTCCTACCAGCCATTAAGCCAGTTTTTAGCGAAATTTTGCCCGGCAATAACAGATTGAGCATTCCTTCAAATCCATAAATAACACTTTTACCGATATTTTCAGATACAGCAATGAACTGGGAGTTGGGAACAAACACTATAAGATTATTCATTTTCTGATAAAATACTGCTGATTCTATTTTTCCTGAAAGAACTGGAAGTTTACTGGAAATACCTGCATCCATTGTCCATCCATTTTCACTTTTTAAATTTTCATTACCCTTTAATGCTCCAATATTAGTGTAAAGCTCCATGAAAACCGGTTGTCTGAAGGCTCTGATTATATTTCCCTTCAGGACAGTATTTTTTTTAATTTTCCATGAAAGATTTAAGCCTCCACCAATGGAACTCTCTGAAATTTCACTTGAATCATTTGAGGATACAAATGCATCCATACGAAGTTGAGCAGTTACTTTTCCCAAATACTTGCGAAGCAAAGCTCCTGAGTAAATAGTATTTCTGATGTGACTTTTTTCCAGATCCATCAGGAGCGAATTAACCGGAGTAACAGTTTCAAATAGCTGGCCAAGATACAGTCCTGAATAAAATGACTTTCCCCTGTGGTTAAAATTGATGCCTGTACGGACAGAATAGTAGTCATTTTTTGTATTTTGTGCACCTACTCCTGTTTCATCAAAAGGATCTGTGTATTTCTCTCCAAGATACTCAGCACTAATAGACCCGGTTATCCAGTTTTTGCTGGAACCTGTCTTGAGTGTATTTATCAGATTGATTCTGTTGCTTGAATAATATGTGTGAAGAGCTTCCATTGTCACAGGGCCTGGAAGTCCACTTTCATTTCTGATGTACAACACTGTAGTTTTAAGTGATACCCCGTTAAGATTCAGTGGAATATTAAAAAGCATGCTGAGTGTACTTGCTTTGTTGTTTTTACGGTCATGAATAGAATCATCCTCTGTATTCAACTCAGTTCCATTATTGTCATAATATCTGAAATTTCCAAGACTCGTAAAGTACTGCATCGCTGCTTTAATAGGGATTTTACCTGGTTTCTGATATACAAGACCCCATCTCCATGAGGAATAACTACCAAGTGATGTGGATACGGTAAGTTTTTCAGTTCGGATGCTGTCATTCAGCAGATTGACACCACCGCTGATGGAAGGGGAACCCAATGAGAAAGGGGTTATCCCTCTAAAGACTTCTACTCTGGAAAAGGTCAGTGTAGGAAATAGCCCAGCATTCATGGTGCCTGACATTCCGGAATTTACTGTTACCCCATCAATATACCACTTGACATGCTGTGGCTGACTTCCCCGTATTCTCAAAAAAGAAAACTGCCCTTCCCCACCTGCACTAAATATTTTAGCTGAAGGAGTATCTTCAAGTAAATCAGGTAATGAGTATCCTGACTCTGCTGCCCTGAGGGTTTTCTTTTCGGATTTAAACAGGCTCGTTTCCCGTCTTGTGGAGTCGTCACGGATACGGGTACCGAATACAAGAATCTCGTCCGGAGAAGAAAACAATGAAGAAATAATTAAAATAACAGGGAAAAGAGTCAAAAAGCACTATCTCTTTCCCCCGGTTTCAAATGAAAAATGCGTGAACAGGAATCATAGTGCTACCCACCGTAGACAATGAAACTGTGCCGCTCAATTCAAGCGATTCCAGGGATTTGCCTGGCCGGTCTCCTGACTCAGCTTCAACCTCAAAAGTGCCTTCCCGTTTCCAGTGGCTTTATTACTTTCTCGTCTGCATTTACAGTGGCGGGGGCCGCGCCGGATTCAAACCGGCTTCCCGTACACCAGGCTGCTTGAAACTACTCAAACCATAGTGTAAAGTCAAGCATGCACTTTGGAGGTGTATTTTGAAAACAATTCTGACCATCGGAGGTTTTGATCCAACTTCCGGAGCTGGTGTAACTGCAGATATTAAAACGGCTTTATCCCTTGGTGTTTATGCGCTCGGAGCTCTTACCTGTATCACGGCACAGAACACGGAACACTTCAGTGAAATAGAATTCATTTCTCCTAATTTGCTAGAAAAACAACTTGAGGATCTAAGAAACGACTTCTCAATTGATGCCATAAAACTCAGTATTACAGGAGGCTCTGAATCGATTGAAGTATTGACTTCCTTTTTCAGCAAACTCCAATGTCCGGTGATTTTTGATCCCGTGTTAATTTCCACCACAGGAGGAAATCTTAACAGAGTTAATGAGTTAAACAGTCTTTACAAATACTGCACACTTATTACACCAAACCGAAACGAGATGAAAATGATAGGTGGCAGCAAATCAGGGAACCCAATTGACAATGCAATTGAATTTCATAAAATTCACAGGATTCCTGTTTTTTTGAAAAGTGCGAATCCTGATATCCCTGGGCTGGATGTTCTGATTCACAACGATAACTGTTATGAAATGCTTCCCTCAAAAAATGAAATTCCTGAAATTCATGGCACTGGATGCAAACTTTCCACAATAATTGCGTGCCTGCTTATTGAGAATGCTGATATTGTTAATGTGATAGAAAACGCTCGCAATATTTTTATAAAAAATACTAATTCTATTTTTCAGCCATCTGGTAACAGCTGGTTATTCCATTGATAATCCGGAGTTCTTATGAAATACATAAAATTTCTTTTCATATTCATTTTAAATTTAGCCCTCATTTCCTGTATAAAATCCTCTTCTGTCAATAGTAACCGGCCGGTTACCGAATTAAAATACACCAGTAGCGGCAGTATTCACCCAGTGGCCGGACAGTTGAAGGCCTACAATATGAGAGATGCGTCAATGTTTGCAAAATGGTTTGCAAATGAAGTACTGGTTTTCAACTTCGGCGATCCAAATCCTGTAATTACATCACGAAAGGAGCTAAAGAAACGATACGCAATAATGTTTTCAAAGGCAAAGGAGCTACACTGTGAAGTAGTAAGAAGAATTGTAACGGGAAACTTTGTTATTGATGAAGAAATCGTTAAAGGAATACCCGGAAAAGGCACTGTCCACGCAACTGCAATATATGAAGTGCTCAACGGGAAAATAGTGAAAGTCTGGTTTATTAAAGAATAGCTTTATTTTTTAGGTGTTTTCTTATCTGACTCTTTAGACTTTGGAGCTTTCCTTATATCAACTGGAAGATCCCCAGTCATTGATTTTACAACTTTCAGCATTTCCTGCTGAGAAACTGGAACTGCATAAATTTCTTCTCCGGCCATTCGCATCTTATTGAGATCGAGAGCTGTTCCTACAGGAAGATCTTTGCCATTACCCTTTTTTCCCCTGATTGCATAAATTACCCACCGTGGTCCTTCAAGGGATAAAACAAGATAAGCAAAATCACTCACGCCAAGAATAGTCTGTGCAGCAAGATGAGTAAGCGCTCCATATCCAAGAACAACTCCTGTACCCATAGTATAAGCACTTGGTACAATTCCCGCTTTAACAACATAATAAACACCCTTACCCATGCTTGCAGCAACACTTACAGCAGTTGTTGCCCCTAAGATAACTCCAGCTCCGGTGTAAGAAGCAGCTCTGACTGCAGCGCTGGTCACTTCACCCTGAACAATAAAAGCACCTCCAGGAACAGCTCCACTTACACTTACAACACTTCCAACAGTTGTTCCGGTTACTGCTATCCCTGCTGCCACAAGGGGGACCCCAACATACTGAACTGTTTTGCCTGCAACATAACCAGCTGTGCGTACCACAGATGAAGTCATTTTGCCGGTGGTGGTAAGTAATGCACCAACCGTCGTTCCTCCTACAGTGCCCGCAGTTGTTGCTGCACTTGAAATTGTTACATCAAAAAAGCCATATATTCCGGTTGCTGCCAAAATGGCAGAGGGAGCAACCAGTCTGTAGGTGTTTGCCGCAGCAAACCAGGTTAACTGAAGAGCGACATAAGTTATATTTGCAGCCTCTTTAGATATAACCATCACTGGATACGCCACACCATTCACTCCTATATAACCAAGAGCTCCAATTCCAAGTTTTACCACAGGTTTAATAACAGCATCGTAAAGTATACCTTTAAGAACCCATCTGAGAGCCTTAAGTGTCGCAAGTGAAATCCCTGTAGTCCTGTAATTTTTCAGATCCCTTTTTGCATTTGAAAATGATTCCTTGATATTTGAGGTATAGGTTTTACCGGTATTCACAACAAGTTTAGCAAAATACCCACTGTATTTTTTTCTCCACTCATTTTCATCTATTGCAATTTTGGCAGGATTAGCTCCTGAAAGTGCTTTTTTTATTCTCACAAGATCTTTAACAGCTTCCTTTGGTAACGCAGTGTACCCCACGATGAACTGATTCCATGATTCATTAAGACTGGTTCCCGTCCGGTTTATACTTTTTCTGAAAATCATAGCGCTTTTTACAGCGCTGGTTTTGACAAGTCTGACGCCCTCACTGGTAATATTTTCGTCAATTGCCTCACCAACTTCCTGAGAGGCTATCCTGACACTGTCACCAATAATTTTCATCTCTCTTACCAGTTCACTGCTGAATTTCCAGGAATCGCCTACAATCCCTATACCCTTAGCATAGGTCCTGCTGATTATCAGCCGGCCCTTTCGGTTTGAGTCCTTTCTAAGAATATCGGCAATTTTATTGCCCTCTGATGTGACTTTTTTGGCAAGTCTCAATGAAAGCTTTGCTCCATCACTTATCATATAAACACTGTCTGCTGCGTTTTTCAAAGCCAGAAGAAAACTATCTCTAGCCTTAATACCAATAAATTCCTTGGCAATTTCTATAGGTGTTTCTCCGGGAGGAATAATTTTAACCACAGTCCCGGGAATACGCAATGCACCATTGTTATAGAGATCAATGTGACCTCTTTTCATCAACTTCCCTGTGTACTTTACAGGGTTTTTCTTTTCTCTGTAGCAGGAACCTTCAAAAATAAACCCGCCTAATAGAAGAACAACCAATGATATTTTACTTATTAATTTCATTTCCACCCTGCCTGAAGTCATCGGGGACACGATGAATAACTTTTTTGATTACATCTGGATCCTTTGAAATGACTTTCACTTTTACGCCTTTGACTTTTTTAAGCTTTTTAAGATCCACAACTGTTCCTACAGGTAATTCGCCCATACTTATGGACTTTTTCTTAGCATCAGAACCAGTAAAGGAAACTTTACCTCTTGCCATTGCAATAACTAGTCGTGGTCCATCCCATGCCAGAAAGATTGCCGCATCAATTGTTCCCAGATACAGATGTGCAGGAATTGCAGTTAGCGCATTATAGCCAAGTGTCGCTCCAGCTGTAAGCTGGTTGATTGCAACCACGGCAGTTCCGGATACTGTATCGGCAATAGTGGTTGCTACATATTTTCCAGCATCATATGTTCCTTTTGCTACTGCATGAGTTGCACCTAAAGTTGGTCCAGCCACACTGAATGCCACCTGACTGAAGGCTCCAAGTGCAGCACCCGATGTGTAAGTCACAGGAACAGTTCCATAACTGATAAGTCCAAGAGTAGCCAGAAAACCGCTTTCGATGGTTGGTGAAACGAGTTTTATTCCCAGTTTTCCCACATAAAACAGAGCAATTGAAGTACTCTGAACAGTTCTTCCTGCAAGAATTGCCACTGCTGCGGTGGGTAAAAATACTCCATACTTCAAACCTTTAATAGTTGTTTTTACAATTGTTTTTGCTCCTGGTCTTGCTAATCCATGATAAAAAGCTTTGAGATAACCCACAAGAATATTACCCAGAGCAAGGAGTGAATTTTTTCTTTTTCCGCTCTTGTCGTATTCCCTCTTAAATTCCTGCGAAGCCTGAGCAAAAGAGTCATCCCAGTTTGTTCGGATTCCTTTAGAAACACGTTTCTTTATATTTCTGGAAAGGGTGTATAAATTTGAATAATCTTCCTTGAGGGTAGAAAAAGTGTCGCCTCCAAGTCTCATCAAAGCTTCTCTATCCTCTTTTGTACGCTTCGCTATTGAAATATTTCCTATCCAGAAAGTATCCAGCGCATCAAGCATCACCTTATTTGATTGGGTCAGAAGTTTTTTGCCAAGGGTATTCGTTTCAGAAAAAATCGTTTTTGTGACTATTCTTCCAGTCTTGACTGTAACTTCCGCCAGTTCATAGCTAAGCTTTGCATTGTCTGCAAGTTCTTTTACCCAGGTTTTGGAATTTTCCTTTATATCAAGAGCAACCTTCCTGATTGCCTCTGCGCTTGAGGTAATAGATGCTTTCCTGGCGTATTCTATACTGCGTTTTGTTGATGTAACAATAAACCAGCCTTCATTGTATAGCATTTTATGTCCCTTGAGATTTGCTGCAGTAAGGGGAATAACTTTCCTGACGGGAGTTGATTTTCTGGACTTTTCACTGTTACCACATGAAACAAACAGGAAAAACAATAGAGCCGTGTTGGTTATCTTCATCAATTTTGATGTCATTTTCATACTCCGTTGGTTCACATTCTAAATTCCCACGTAAAAATTATCAATTAACAAATTAGCCATTAAAAGACGGGTCACTCATCAGGTTATTCAAGGAGGAAATACCAGACAAGGAGCACACAGAACTAAAATTCATATATATTCCAGATTATACTAATGCTTCCATAGAGAAAGAGTTTTATAGAGCAATAAGAAATACAAGACCAAGGAGAAGTGTTCCTGTTATTGCAAATAAAGTTGTCTCAAATGTATCGAATGTAATTATGTGAACACTTTTAATTTCCTTGATGTTAAATGATATCGCCTCACGAAACTTTCCGGCTACGATGAGTTTGTCTGTGTCAAGTTTCACCCTAAGTGGAGAACGAAAGCGGAAAAACGATTTTCCGGTGTCTATAATCACCGTAGCATCAATACCAGCTGTTTCTCTTTTTCCGGATTTTGTCCTCACTTTAAATGTATCAATTCGATCATTTAAGCTTCCGTCTTTTGATTTACCATGTGGATTATCAGCGTGTAAACCCTTTAGTGTAGTATCAAGCTTAAGGAGTTCCCGGGGGTTCACCTCGTATTTCCTGTTGCAACCTATGGTCGATACATAAATAAATATTATGGGAAATAAAAAATACCTGTATACCATTTATGCTCCTGCACTTTCTAAACTAGCACAGTCTTGGGCAAGATGCACATCAGAATGAATTATAACAACATTTGGTGGATGGATATTTTAAACGCGCTCTGGGAGTAAAATAACTGTAATGATGTATCCCTGTAAAAAATTAATGTTAATTCTTCCAGATTCTGAATTTACTTTCATTTTTAACGTAATTTCGTGGTAATGTTTTCAGCACATAGAAAGGGTTTTTGATGAAATTTATTACAGTATTCTGGGCTGTTAGTATTATGTTTCTGTTATCCTGCACCACAACTGAAACAACAACGGTAACGGCCTGCGGCCACAATAACGTATGCTATCGTTTTCCTGAAAAAAATGTTCCAGATGAGAAAGATAATAATGCAACTGACAATAAAAGTTCTGATAAGACAGTGGATAATCTGGATAAAGTAAAACTCAATAAAAAACCGGTTGATTCCGATGGAGATGGGATTCCTGATGATCGTGATAACTGCCCTAATCTGTGCAACCGTGATCAGAAAGATTCCAATAAAAACGGTAAGGGTGATGCATGCGAAGCAGTTTGCGGAGATGGCGTTTTAGCCTCGCCTGAACAATGTGAACCCAGATTAAATATGAATAAAACCTGCCAGCACTTCGGTTATCAGAGTGGAAAACTCGAATGCAAAAACTGTTTCTACAATTATTCCAAATGCGTTCGCTTCCCAGTCCGCATAAGGAGGGGACGGGGTTCATGCCCATATGTTTACCTTTATGATGGGAATAAATTTAATTACTATACTGATTTAAGTGGCTCACCCCTAGGATGGAACTTGGATATTTTTAAACCCGAGTTCTATGACGAAAATATCTATGAGATGGGTGAGTTCAAACCTGTTAATAATATCTACACAATGCGTATTCGTGAAGTTATTTCCGAAACAACCTTCATGGACAGTGCATCCCTTATATATGCTGATGTGGCAGATCATAAAGAAGTATTTACTGACTGGAGTTTCACAAGTTCCATCGGAAAGAAAAGCTCCGGGAAACTAATCGCACTTGAAAACATAAAAAAACCTGTCTCGGCCATAGATTCAAACGGTAAGGATGTTTTGAAATACCTCAGGGCAAAGGATGGGAAAGCTCTACCGATTGATACAAATGGACTTTCCCGGGTTATTCTGGATTTTGGGAAGGTGTCAAATCATGATAAAGCACATCTTATTATCACAGCATGGGGTGTTTATGATGATTACCGTATGTCTGTAATACCACCATTCTCAAATGCAACAACCATTGAAACTATGGATAAAAATCGTCGCTGGGTTGTCAGAAAAATTGCAGGTAAAGCCGCAGGAGACTCAAGGACCTGGGTAATCAATCTCAAAGGTGTTTTTAATACCGAAAATATCAAAATCAGGCTCACTATGGCTCATAATCCTTCAGTACTGGATATTCTTGATTATGTGGCACTTGCTGATTGCAAACCACAAATTCTGACCCCAGTTTTTATTAAGCCGTCCAAGGGCATACTTAGATATGGCGGTGCCACCAATATTATATCCAGCACAACCACAAACCGGATAAAGGCAGAAGACAAAAGACTGCCCCTTGATAAAAGTGCCATTATGTTCGGGAATTACACTCGCTACGGAAATGTTCTCCCCCTTCTTTCGAATTACGATGACAAACCGGTTGTTATGGGTCATGGTGATGAGCTTTTGCTTGAGTTTAAAGCCCCTGCCGCAGTGATTAAAGGTTTGAAAAGACGGGTATTCTTAAAAAGCGCAGTTTATTATTCTTTAAAATACCATCCGTTTAAAATGCTCACACAATACATAGGTCAAATTCCACGACGAAATATGAAATACTACCCATATAAAATGCATCTTACCCGGACCCAACATAAAGATTTTAATTCATACAATTCAAAGTGGAACACAAGGACTATAAACAGGTAAATAGAAAAACATATTGTATCTCATTCACTGTTTTACACTAAGAATCCCAGCACTGAAATTGGAGTTATCTGATTTGGCGGGTATCCCACAAATTATTTAAACCTAAGGAGATTCTAATGAAAAATACCATCAGTAAGAGTCCACCATCATTCTGGCAGGGCCATTTATATCACATGCTTTCGCTATCATTCCTAATTATAATAATTACTATTTCATGGACTGTATCAGGTCAGAATTCGCCACTGGAATTCTGGAGCGCAGTTTCTGTGGTTGTTGTTCATCAGTTTTACGTTTGGGTTTGGTGGCGAAGAAAACTTAACAACATGAAAGCCCTACCATTCGGAATATATCATTCAGGATTTATGATACTTTTTTTATCCAGATTTATTTCTCTCTTTTTATTATCAGACAGCACACGGGGGACTCTCCATTTGCCTACTACCGCAGTATATATACTCTCAGTCCTGCTTTTTACCCCTTCATTTTTCGCAATGTACAGTGTAGTAAGATATTTCGGACTAAAAAGAGCTACTGGAGCGGATCATTATTTTGAAAAATATCGAATGATTCCCCATGAAAACAGAGGGATTTTTAGATTTACATCAAACGGAATGTATGTTTATGCATTCTTAATGTTCTGGGGAATTGCATTAAGCCTCAATTCTCTTGAGGGACTAATAGTTGCAGCCTTCAGTCACGCCTATATCTGGGTTCACTTCATACTACTGGAAAAACCGGATATGAACTATCTATATGGCACGAATACCAATCAGTAGCCCAAAAGTCTCCAGACATTGATATACGATAGGGACTGATTGATACATAAAGTACCTTCCGTTCTCCACAAATATTCAATTTTTGAAACACAGCAACCTAACTTGAAATGATTAGCACTTAATAAAACTGTACATTTCCATTTATTTCCAAAATTGAAAGAGATTTATATCAGTACCAAAACCGTATATGATTGCTATATAATCATTGTACACTATAACTATAAAAATAAGGCTTTCATTGCCGGGGTAAATCAATTTTTCGGAATTTGGTGATTTATATGTTTAAATTTCTTATGTTTTTATCTTTTATATTCATCATCGGATGTATTGAAGATCAAAACTCTACTGTCATCAATCGACCTGACAGTAGTTATTTCGATGTTCAACAGGATATTAGTGAAGACTCACTTCAACCAGTAAGTGTTTCAGTCTTTATAAAATCTGAAGAAGGCGGAGAAATTACACTTGACGATGAAGCAAAAGTAACAATTCCCGCTGGTGCTCTTACTCAGGACGCCACCATTGTTTTTTCCCGATTAACCTGCGATGGATATTTCCGACATCAGGCTTTTGCAGGCTGTCTATACGACGTAAAAGCTGAAAATACTAGTCTCGCCAAGGAATATCAGGTTCAACTTCCCGTTAAAAAACTTGATGCTCAATGTATAAGCTCCAATTCAGAAGAGGGTTTTCGATGTCAGATTGATTCCCTGATTTCTGACAATTCAGTTTTGGGCAGTGCTGCGGAATTTACTAATTTCACATTGAATGCAACAAAAAAATTCAATGGGATAACTCCAAATTATATGAGTGATATCCTCCTACAAAACTGTGGAGGTGACATTTTTGGTGAATGGGAACTGCTCTATTTCATTGGGTCTGATTTCCATATTATTGGTGTAGAATTCACTCCTTCAACCAAGTATGACAGTTGTGAGCCCTACAGCCGGTTTGAAACCAGGACATTTAATCTGCTCGAAAATCTATCTATCACCCCGGTAGAAGGTGAAAGTTATGCCAATTTTACATGGTATCGGGAATACACTGGATATGAAGTTGAAATAACGACTCTTAACTGCCTTGAATCCGTTGGAGATGAATGTACTCCAAATGGAGTATGCAGTATAGAAGATGATTTTTGCAACTGTGTTAAACCCATATACTCTTCCGGATCAGGAGACACACCACTTTATGAAGTGGCCGGTGGTATCTCCTTCTATAACGACGGAGAGCCGATAGTATACTGTGTAAATGAAGACACATTATTCTGGTATCAGGGGACAGGAGACCAGTCAGCACTTTCAATCTATAAACGCAGATAAACGTTCTAAAACTCTGCCGTTCATTTCACCATGTTTCAACCCACCCAGGTTAGTTTTTCCCTCTTTCCCCTCCCCTCTTTCAACCCACCCAGGTTAGTTTTT
>JAFGWM010000007.1 GCA_016937155.1 Deltaproteobacteria bacterium | reverse complement strand
TTGAAATTTACAACAACTACGTTGCTTTTGTAACAAAATTTATCAAATTGGGAAGCTGAAACTTCCAAATAGGAAATAAATAAAAAAAAACTTTCCACTACCCTAAAATGAAAATCCAAAGACAAATCTTTCCTCATGTTTTGCTAATGCAATAATTGTTAAAAACTTTCTTCAAATTTTTTAAAAACATAGTATTCATTATAGGATCCATTTGAATTTAACTGAATGGGTTTAAAGAGTCTCTCAAAGTGTGATTCATCGGTATTTATCAAATTATTTTCTTTCAGGACTATCAGAGTATCTTCAGGATAGCCTTTTAAGGAGAACTGGCATGAGTATAAAAACAGAAATCTCAAAACTGCTTGTAATGGAAGCAGGTCCTGAAATCAGATCGAAAATATCACAAACGGGGTCAACCATACTCGCCGCAGAATTTGGTGATGAAATAATCCCTGATGAAGCATTTTTATCCATAGGACTTGATCCCAAAACAAATAAGTTCAAGGATAATGCAGTCGGAGAAAAGGAATTCTTCTACTTTGAAAAATGCTCCAGTGCAGTTGAAGCTTTTCGTGAAAAACGTCATGAGGATGCTGTTCATCTGTTAATGCAGGCTAAATGGGATTTCGATGACTGGGCTCTTGCACACTACCTGCTGGGACTGGTACTTCTTGAGTCGGGTGAATTTAAATCCTCTCTTGACCAGTTTGAAGAAGCACTTGCCTATGAGCCGTTCAATACATATCCCTTGAAAATCTTCAGGGAAATAACTCATTTTCTTGTAATGCATCCCAACTGACAGGAAATTAATATGGGGAAATTTGTTGATGTTCACTCTCATGTTCTTCCCGGGGTGGATGATGGAATACAATCATTAGGTGAATGCATAGCAAGCCTTAAAGAGTATGAACGTCTTGGATTTGGTAATGTTTTTTGCACTTCTCACCAGAAACAGTACAGTATAAATCCTGAAATCGAAACATTGAAACAGGTTTATGAAGCGGTCTGTGACGAAAATCCTACGGGAATTAAACTTCATACAGGAGCAGAGAATTACTTCGATGATCAGTTTCTCGGAAGACTGAGGAGAACAGAGGTTCCTGTGCTGGGAAATTCCCAGTATTTTCTTTTTGAATTACCACCAACAATTCCTGTTCGGCACCTCGATCGTATTGTATATGAGATGAGTCTTTCCGGATATATGCCTGTTCTTGCTCATATTGAAAGATACCCATGGCTTAAACTGGAAGAAATTAAATCCATACGGAACAATATTATTATTTCTGCAAATATAACCACTTTACTGAAAAAACTTACACCTGTTGATAAACAGAAACGCTTAATCAAACTACTCAAGCTGGATTATATTGATATATTTACAACTGATCTTCACAGTTATGATTTTTTCCCCGGTATTGAAAAAGCTATCAACTGGGCTTATAAAAACCTCGGGGATGATGTTGTTGAAAAACTTCTGGTTGAGAATCCTATGAAAATTGTGAATGATGCCGAAAAATAATAAAGTAGCCAAGAACTTTATTCTCTTTGTTTTTTCAATTACCTTCTCCGCTGTTTTTCTTTACTTTTCATTCAGGAACGTAAATCTCACAGATTTTATTGATTCATTTTCTCATGCTGATTTATATCTGATTTTCCTTTTTGTTTTAATTCAGTTTATTATGATATCCCTTCGGGCTGAACGCTGGTATCAACTGATTAATAACTATACTCATGGCAGAAGAACACGGTTCCGCATATGGACAACTGCATTAACAGGATTTGCTGCAATCATTGTACTCCCATTGAGAATGGGAGAATTTATCAGACCACTGATGCTATCATCTCCTCAAACCGCCTCAAACCGCCTCAAGTTTTCATATTTTCTTAGCGCAATAGTACTTGAGAGACTCTTTGATGGTCTTTTCGTCACACTTGTTCTTTTTACTGGAATGATTTTTGTAAAAAACCCTCCACCGTGGCTGCTGTATACCGGGTTACTTTCCCTTACATTTTTTGTTTTATTGTCATCAATACTTTTTCTGACAATAAAACACAGAAGGCTGGTGAAAAAATTCCTAAAACCGTACAGTTTTATTCCCTCATATATATCCGAAAATCTGTTTGCACGTATAAGTCAAATTCTCGATAATATATCCGAGGCCTTTAAACTTTTTTTAAGTGGGACAAAATTCTATCGATTTTTTGCATTCAGTTTCCTTTACTGGGCAATCAATGTTTTAGGAATATTCATTCTATCCAAAGCATGGAATCTTGGAACAGGAGTAGAAATAAGCATGATTGTAATGTCCCTGGTCGTGCTGGGGATCTTTATTCCGGCAGCTCCTGGGCATATCGGTAATTACCATCACTTTGCAAGACTGGGATTCTCACTCGCCGTTAGTGCTGCTGTGCTTGATTCAAAGGGCATGGCTGCTATAACTGCTCTTCATGGACTGCAGACACTGAGCTACATCATAGCAGGGGGAGCAGGTGTAATATCAGGAGGACTTGGAAGAGAATGTGATTAGCCTTTTCCTTAAAACTATAATCACAAGGCAAAAAATAACTATTGATTTAATTTCCGGATTACGTTTTTTTGCAGCACTAAAACAGCTACATCCTTCGGACCCAATACTGGAATATCTGGAGCAAGGTCTTTGATCATCCGGAGGAAAGAGGTATGAAATACCATCCAGATCATCACTGTTCATGTCATTGTTTTCACTTCCACTGAATGGATACATAATACTCCCTGAAACAACCTCAGGCAACTCTGAATCAAGACACCCAACTAGTGACGGGTCATCGTCAGGGGTCAGTTTACAGGGATGGTCCAAGCCGATAATATGACCAATTTCATGGTTCAGAACAGTAAAAAGGCCGGATGAATCTGAAGATAAACTGAACCGACCATAAGTATCATTGACATAAACATCTGCATCAATAAGCAGCCCGTCAAGTTCACTACCCTCCTCATCTACATGTGTCAGTATTGTCATAGCATCAACATCAACACCAAATGGCCAATCCTCAGTAACCATAATGATTGTATTCTCACCGACCTCATCAATTATTTCAGAAGGTACTACTACATCTTCCAGAATAATATTCAGCGAAGAAATTTCCTTTATCTGTGCCATCCAGTGTTCAACCAGGTTCTTAGCTACGTCCTGAAGAAAAACGCCCTCAGATTCCACCGTGGTCAGGAAAATACATTTGCTTTTCCAATGGAGGGGAATACTGCGCTCATTTTTTTCGAGGACATATCCATGAGAAAACTGTAGAATAACCGATATTAAAAATATCATTCTGACACACGATGAAAAAACTTTAGAGTTTCAGACCTGTATTTAATACCTCTGAAATATATATTTTTATTCAGGTATTTTCCAGTAAAACCCTTCATCGACACTGGAACGAAATCTCCTGTTTTATTTTTATTAAGAAAAAAAAGTTGCCTGACCTCTTTGGCAGGTGGGGAAAAACCTTTCAGTGTTGAAACGATGTTTCCTATTTTCCCACCAGGCCATAGTACTGTTATAAATTCTGACAGATTTTGTTCTGATGAATCCTCAACTTTAATAATGGCTTCTGTAAAAATAAATGTTTTCCCGGTCTCATACCCAAATTTTAATTTTTTTCTGTAACATCGGGTGGAAATAATTTTCCCCTGCACCGCCAAAGATGTGTCCCTGATCACACCAGTAGTTTCCCGAAATGTATTTACTGCAAAATTAGAGATATGATTATATGACAAAAAACTGATGATAAAAAAGAATAGTTCCATAATAACAAAAAACCAGCGTCTCTTTGCCCAGTGTCGTCAGGGGGGCAACGAACACGGGAGCAACTGAGACGCCGGCATAATCTGGCATTTCAACCTAAGCCAAGATATACCCAAATTTTGTCTGAATACAATAAAAATCATACCTGATGAAGTATAATGTCTTTACAAATGAACAATTGTTTTTATATTGGTTCAGGTCTTTTCGGAATTCTATTATGTCTAAGTTTACCAGACGCCTAGGTGTCAACATTACAATAAATCTGGATGGTACGGCAATTTCAAGCAGGTATTATTCTCTAAACTCCAGTTTATATCTGGGGGATTCCCATATGTTTGATATTGTATTACCCCTGCCAGGTATCGAACCCGAACTTCAGACAGTAACTGAAAATTCCATCAGAATAATGAAAAAAAGGGGATTTTCCACCCGAATATTCAATCAGACACCATCATACGGATACAGACTTTTCAAAGTAAAAAATGAATCAATAAAAATATGTCTGATGCCATCCATGGAACTCAGAATCGGAGACAGTAAACTTGTAAACAATACTGACAAACCGGAATTTTATGAAATTGGGGAGGAAAGCGGCACCGTTATCTCATCCAATGGTTTTTCTATTGATTTTATGGTGATGAGGAGATCTTCTCTTTCCATGGGAACTCCGGTTCCAATGACCTGGTTTTTTGCGCAGGCCATAGCGTTTGGTTTCACTTTTGTAATTGGTGTTCTTGGAGTCGGCATGTCGAATATGCCTGACTTTCGTTTCAGAAATGAGCTTCCCAGACAGGATGCACGGATTGTTTCGTTTAAAAAAAGCAACCAGTTGAAAAAAGAGAAACAGCAGGTGGTAAAACCTGAGGTTGTGAAAAAAAACAAGAAGATCATCCTTCGTACCGCCAGTGCTGCCAAACGCCTGAGAACGAGACTGGAAAAGCCACGGCAGGTCAAAAAAGTAAAACTTTCGAGTTTTTTCAGAACCAGACAGATAGTCCAAAATTATATTAATCGTAATCAACCGCTTGATCTTACTGATGATGCTGACGGAGCATCCACTATTACCCCTGATCTGGGGCTTCCACAGGGAGATAACACCATCGTTGTACCTCCCCCACCACCGCCACCGCCACCGCCGCCTCCACCTCCGATGGTAGAGAGAAAGCCTCCTAAGGATCCGCCTGTGGTGAAAATAAAACCGTCCAGAGTTTATTTTCCAAATATAAGATACCCTGACAGTGCCAGACATCTTGGAATTGAAGGGCAGGTTAGATTAATGCTCACCATTGGTCTTGATGGCAGAGTGAAAGCTGTTTCAATTATTAAGAAACTGCATCCTATTCTTGACTCTCTGGCACTAAAATCTGTAAAAAAAGCTAAATATAATCCTGCAAAGGATCAGTATGGAGATCCTATCATTTCACAGGTTACCGTCTCTATAACTTTCCAATTGGAAGAAGAGTAAATTAAATAAAATTAGTTTTTTAGGGATTTTCTAAGTTCATCAAAACGCTGAAATGCTGTTTTAAGAGTTGATGATGTACCAATTTCATTTCTGCATAAATCTATAAGTTCCCCCAGATTTACATATCCCTGCTCAAGCTGGTAAAGCGATTCCTGCAGTTGTGATTTAGTCTGTTTGAGCATATCACCAAATGCCGATTCCTGATTATTCTGCTCGTCTGTAACCTTCACAAGCTGCAATTCAAGTTCGCGAATCTGATACTTCATATCATCCTGGCTGTTATGCGTATATCCAAGAGAAGGAGCCTGTTTTAATTCCATATTAAGCGATATTATTGCATGCCGCAGTTTAGAAGCCCTGCCTCTTCCATTGGATTCAATCTTCTCCAGCTGATTTTCCATTGATGAGATATTGTCTTTTAAATGTGATATTGAGGTGACTGTATCAGTAATTAATTCCAGCATTTCATTGAGTTTGTCTGAGCATATATTACGGTCTCTAAGGTGTTCACCTATTTCCATGATACACTCACGATATTCCATATCAAAAGAATTGGATTCAAACTCAAAACTGGCCACAGGCAGGCGAAGTTCCTTTGAATTAGCTCCCACCAGAGTTATCTTTTTTCCCCTCTCCTTCATGTCATCAAGAACCATGGAGAAAACAGCATTCATCTCAGCAGCTCTTGAAAACCTTCTTTCAGGTTCCTTTTCCATAGCCCGTTGAACCATGTTATCAATGACATCAGGAATATCCGTGCGGGATTCACATATCTTAGGGGGCTGCTGTTTTTTATGTGCCATAAGAACCTGCAGCATTGGACCACTAAAAGGAGGCTTCCCCACAAGCATTTCGTATGTGAGAACACCGAGAGCATAAATATCAACTCTGTGATCCAGCTTTCCACTTGTAATCTGCTCAGGAGCCATTGTTTCAGGTGTACCAAAAATCTGGCCTTCACTGGTAATACTCTGTAAATCCAGTGCATCACTGACCAGCTTTGCCAGCCCGAAATCAAGAATTTTAACTTTTTCTTCACCCCGTATGGTAGTCACAAAAATATTCTCAGACTTGAGATCACGATGAATTACACCTTTTTCGTGGGCATAATCAAGAGCATCACTAACCTGACAAAGAATAGAACACGCTCTTTGAAGCTCAAAGGGACCAGTGCTTTGCAAAACATCTCTCAGACTCTTCCCTCTAATGTACTCCATAACTATATAAAACCGATCATCATTTAGTTGATCAAAATCACTTATATAAACAACATTCGGATGTTCAAGGCGACTGGCAGCTCTTGCTTCACGTTTAAAACGTTCAACAACAACCGGATCCCTCCTCATATCTGACCTGAGTACCTTCACCGCAAATTCTCTCTCAAGAATTTCATGTTTGGCTCTGTAAACAGTACCCATACCACCCTTACCGATTTTTTCCAGTAGAGTTAACTTGTCTCCAACCTTTTTTCCAATAAGAGGGTCCGGTGGTATTCTTGTCATTATAATGCGTTCCAGTTCACACAATTCAGGATGTTAACCCAATTTTGAAACATGTGCAATGAAAGAGCTGATCTCCAAAATTTGCAGTTAAAGCCCCAAAGAATCTTCAAAGGAATAAAGACCCGGTTTTTTATCCAATAACCATTCCATGGTTCTTAAAGCTCCTGCAGCAAAAACCGATCTGCTTTCTGCTGAATGTGAAATTTCCAGTCTTTCCATCGATCCAAGGAAAAAAACCCTGTGTTCTCCGGGGACACTACCTCCCCTCAGTGCCATTATTCCCATTTCATGCGGATTTCTGGGGCTTATTCCACCATTTCTTGAATAAACCTCATTCTCTTTTGAGCTTCCCCTGACATTATGGATAGATTGAGCTATTCCCAGAGCAGTTCCCGATGGTGCATCCAGTTTTTTATTGTGATGAATTTCAAGCATTTCCACATCAAAATCAGTAAGGGTAGCAGCAATTGACACAAGTTTTTTCATCATTGCTATTCCCCTGCTGAAATTGCTGGCCCACAAAACCGGAATGATTGTTGAAGCATCCTGAAGCAGCACCATATCTTCATTGTCGAGACCAGTTGTTCCACTGACAAAAGGTTTTCCTGCTTCTCTGGAGGCTTTTAGGGATTCCCGAAATCCTTCTTTTGAAGAAAAATCAATAATTCCATCACAATCACTGATATTATCTCTGGTCATATGTTCATTATCCCCACCGGGGCCGAACAGTATCAATCGACCTTCAGGAAAAACATCGTAGCAAAGTTCACCAATAGCCTTCCCCATTCTTCCGACACCACCATTAATTCCCAGAACCACATGACTTCTTATTTTCTGCTCCACAGCTTCTTTCCTTCTTTCCAGTCTCAGCTTCAGTAATCGATTTTTTTAGAGAATTTCTTTCCTCATCATTTCTGGCAAGTAAAAGGGCTTTTTTAAGAGTATTTATGTACATCTCCTTATTTTTCTCCAGATGGTAATACTGTGATAACACGTCCAGATAAAATAGTTTTTCTATATCCTCCAGCTTGAGAGATTTTAATTTTTCAAGAACACTCATGGCATCCTTTCTCTTTCCAGTCTGAAGAAATATATGTGAGACCCAGATATCAGCCATAGGGTATTTATTGTCCCCACCGAGTTTTATCAACTTATCCATAGCCTTTTTCTTTGAATCTGAATTTTCAGAGCTGTAATAAAGACCAAGGCAGTAGTTGAGCACAGTTTCGTTATCTGGTTGTTTTTCCAGTAAAGGGCCGAGAAATTCAACCGCCCGTTTATACAGTCCCGCATTACGAGCCAGTATACCTGCTCTTTTCCTGAATAAATCGTTTTCCTTACCCCCAAGAGTCAAAATTTTCATAAAATTTTCATAAGCTTTTGGATAGTCACCCATCCCTTCATTTACCAAAGCAAGTTTTCTCCAGAAATCAGGAAAAAGACTGTAACGGGAATGAATTGCTTCAAGATTCTTGTATGCAGTTATATACATTTCCTTTTCAAGATAATAATCAACCAGCATCCATTTGAATTCAAGATTGGAAGGTTCCATAGTGGATGCCTTGAGAAGATAATTCCAGACATTTTTACGATCACCAATTTTACTGAATGCCCGAAGTATATTTTTCAAAGGTTCTATACTTTCAGGCATTTTCTTTATCGCTATTTTATAAAATTTAATCGATTCATTATATTTTCCCTGCATTAAAAGTGAATCACCAAGCTTTAAATAAATATTTCCGCCACTTGAATATCCATTCTTAATCCAATCCCTGAAAAGCTGTTCAGCTTTCTGGGGCGCTTTGGAATTAATGTAGTATAATCCTAAAGCCACCATGGCGGGCTTATATTTAGAGGAAATTCTCAAGGCTGTTCTGAGATGTCCTTCCGCTGCCTTTTTACTTTCTTCAGTGTCTGTCTTTAATTCCAGAGCTGCAAGTCTTACAAGAATTTCCAGAATTCCCTTACCAAGACTCAAATCAGTAGCCACGCTGTTATATATATCCTTGGCAGCAACCCATTCCTGGTAATGCTCATAAATCTGACCCAGAAGCAAAACTGCTTCAGGGTATTTTCGTTTTCTTTTTAATGCCTCATCAAGAGCTTCAACAGAGTTTTCATATTTGCGTTCAAGATATCTGGAGTACCCCAAAAGATACCAACTTTCTGCCTTCCCGTCGTTTTTTCCAAGAAAAGTAGCAAGTACTTTTGAGGCCTTTCTTGGCTCAGACTTTGAAATAAAGAATTCTGCATAAGCAGTTACACCATCTTCGTTGTCTGGATTAAGTTTCCAGGCCTGAAAAAATAGATTTCGGGCAGCTTCCTTATTTCCTTTTTTTAGCTGTATTTTTGCTCTTTCATAAAGTTTTTTACCTTCCCTTTCCTTCTGAGAACAGGAGGCAATAGAAAGGAATAAAGTCAGAAACAATATTGAAATACGCATTTTAAACACCATCAAAAAGTGAACTTAAATTGGAAAAGGAATCATCTGAACCTGTTAGAGACAAAAAAGAAACAAGGTCCATTTCAGAATGGGGAATTAACCTGATAGCCAAAAGAGCAACAGGATTTATTCCTGCAGATGAAAAAAGAATTTCACCTGAAAGAGCCATAAGTGACCACACTACGCCCCTGATATGTGAAGTGGCACTATTGTAAAACATATTTGCAAAATACTGTTTAATTCTTTTCAGGTAACAAAAAAAACTTACCATATTACCCTTGTTACACATGTTTCCTCTTTCCCTTAATGACTCTGATTCCATCAATTCCGAGAAACAAAGCAAGTATAATGAGTATAAAGGCCAGACCTGCCAGAATAAACTTTCCGGTTTGAAAAAATGAATAAATATTCCAGACAAGAGCAGCCATTGTAATCAGATAGATGAAAACACCAGGGATTGCAGCAAAACCAGATGGCTTTCTCATATGAACAAGCCATACTGTAATTGCAAGGAATGAAAGAGCCGCCAAAAGCTGGTTGGCAGCACCAAATATTGGCCATATTTCCTTGGATGACCCACTGAAAACAAGAAGTGCCCCTGAAAGTACGGTGATGAGAGTTGCAATATACCTGTTATCTGCAATTATATTCGGTTTTTGATTCGCAGGTCTCTGAAAAAACTCCTGAACTGCAAACCTACCAAGCCTTGTTGCAGTATCCAGACTGGTCAGTGCAAAGGCTGCAACAGCAAGAGACATAAAAGTCCTTCCCCATTTCACCGGCAATCCCAGTTCACTGAGCATTATGGCACTCTGATTGCTGAAAAGAGTAATCGCCCCGGTGCTAAAAGAGGATGCATACTCCTTTTGGGTAAGCATGGCAGCTGTAATTAACGCCCCGGTTGCCAGAACAGATTCTATGAGCATTGAACCAAATCCCACAGGTTTGGCATGAAGTTCACTGGCCAGTTGTTTTGAAGTGGTTCCACTGGAAACCAGGGAATGAAAACCACTCAGTGCGCCACATGCCACTGTAACAAAAAGCAGTGGAATCATCGGTCCACTTGATGTATTCATCACTGGTTTTGCAGATGTTTTCAACTGGGGATTAACCCACAAAATACCCACCACAAGCATTAACAGCATAATATACAATATATAACTGTTCAGATAATCTCGAGGTTGAAGAAGCACCCAGACTGGAAGAACACTTGCAGCAAACACATAAACGAGAAGGATAACTCTCCATGTGTTAAATGACAAATGAACAGGAAAAATAAACCCAATGTACATTGAACCAAACAAAAGCACTATCCCGCCAATGGTTGCAGCAATAAAATTCAGATTTAGTCTATATACACTGAATCCAAAAACCATCGCGATTCCGATGAACAACATACTTGCTGTGCCAGTCTGAGGCACCTTGACGAAGGTAATGGCAACCGCATTTGTAAAAACGCTCACAACCAGAATCAACGTGGCATAGACAAAAAGCAGAAAAATAAGCTTGGATGACTTTCCCATATTTTTTTCAATGACAGCCCCTAGACTTTTACCACCATGCCTGACGGAAATAACCAGAGAACTGAAATCATGCACGGCTCCCATGAAAAGTCCCCCGAAAAGAATCCATACCAGAACAGCCCCCCATCCGTAAATCGCAGCTGTAATAGGACCAATAATAGGAGCTGCCCCTGCAATTGATGAGAAATGATGACCAATCAGTACACTCGGTCTGGTGGGAACATAATCAACACCGTCATTTATTGTCTCGGCCGGTGTTTTCCGTGATGAATCAATACCGAATACACCACTCACATAATTTCCCCAGAATTTATAGCCCAGAATAAAGAAAAGAATTGATCCTGTGATTACCCATAATGCACTCATGATTCACCTGATGACTCTGAATCATTCTCCACAATTACCGGAAGTGAAACTATAAAAGAAGTTTCTCCAGGCTTACTGGTGACATCTATTTCACCGCCGTGTCTTTTGGAAACAATTGTCTGAACAATACCAAGACCAAGTCCACTTCCCTCACCTGTTTTTTTGGTTGTGAAGAAAGGTTCAAAAATCTTATTAAGAACATCGGGGGGAATACCCCGTCCGGAGTCAGTAATTGTTACTATGATTTTATCGTCCTCTGAAACTGAAGTGGTTATTTTAATAATACCCTTACCATCTATGGCCTGTGCCGCATTCATAATAAGATTTGTCCAAACTTGTGAAAGCTCATCACCATAAACTCTTGCGGGGGGAATATCTCCATACTCCTTAACTACAGTGATATTATGTTTCAATTTGTTGGCCAGTATTACAAGAGAAGTTTCTATTCCATCGTGAATATTTGTCCACTCAGGAATATCCTGTTTAACATGACTGTAAGCTCTGAGGGCCTTAACAACAGTCATTATTGAACGTGTAGCCTTACTCATTGAACTGATGTTTTTAACAATCAGCAAAAACTCCTGCATAAAACCCAGATACAGATCACTATCATCCCCTCCATGGTGAATAAGGAAGTTCTTCACCTGATCATTTGCATGTAATTCAGTAAATCTTCTCGCAAGCTGCCTGCTGTTTTGCACTGCAAAATTATCAAGGACCTGGTTGAGTTCACCAGTTCTGGCCTTTATGTATTCACGAGTTTCAGAAACCGGAGAAGATGCAAAATCAGCAAACAGATTCTCCATAAGGGTCAGGATATAGGTAAGCTTTGAAGTTTCCTTTGATGATTCACTGATAAGAATGAGATTATCAATAAAAACCTTAACCTGTTTTCCAAGATTTTCAGTTGCTGCTTCTATAGCACCTATAGGAGAGTTGATCTCATGTGCAACACCGGCCATCAGTGAGCCAAGACCAGCGAGACGATCGTTGATTCTTACCTTGTATTGAGTATTTGTAAGCTCATCAAGGGTATTGGCAAGACGATCATTAGCTTCCTTGAGCGCTGTGGTTCTTTCTTCGACCATCCTCTCAAGATCCTCATTGAAGGAAGAAATTTTTTCATACATCTGTGCATTAACAATATAGATACCAACCTGATCACAGACATTTCCAAGTACCCTGAAGTGAATTTTATTCCATTTCAGAGGCGGCGAGTTACGATAAAAAATTGCACATGCGATATGTTCCATTTTGAAGTTTATCGGGAATGCAATTATCTCTCCGTCCAGTTCAAGTTCAGGAAAGGACTCTCTAAGGTCTGCAATATACTCAGGCTCACCCTTTTGAACTGCAAATTCGTAGAGTTTCATCCCATTAATTTCAAGCTCATTTATCTTTTCACAAAGAGTCCCATCACAGTAGGCCGATTGAAAAACACCCTCGTCGTCTTTGAGATAAAACAGATTATCCGATGAATGAATTGCAAGCGAAATACTTCCAACAGCCTCGGAAACCACATTTTGTAATCCGACCTGTATACTGATCGCATTACTTATTTCATTCAGTGTCTGCATTTCGCTCATCTGAAGCGATTGTTTATCTCTCAGATTTCTCAACTCTTTGGTCATATTGTTGAACGATGTACTCAATTCACCTATTTCATCACCGCGATCGATTTCCAGAACAATATCAAGCTCACCTCTGGCTACATCCTGAACTCTAGTCACCAGAGTGTTTAAAGGACGTGCTATTGTTCTTGCCAGCACGTAGGCCATTATACTTACAAGGATAAGAGCAAGCAATGAAACAAGTATAATCGTAAGCACTGCATCATCCTGCCCTTTTTGAATTGCTGCTATATTTAGAGCAACTGCAAACACCGCAATTGGTTCCCCATGAGAATTTGAAAAGAAATTCAGGGCAACACTGTATCTCGAATTAAGAATATTTGTTTCAAAAACTTTCATCGATGCTGTTTCAGAAGATTTTTCTTTTATAATTTCCGGATTAACAGGACTCTCATTCATTGAGAGGTTATCCTTATTTCTGAAACTCGTGACAAAATCCCTCGCAGGATCACCCTTGAGAGGGTAAATAATTATCTCGCTTCCTAAAATAGTACTGATATTGCGGCAGAAAAGCTCATCAATAACTGTAGTTACAACCACTGCTCCCTTTAAATCATAGTCATCATTCAGTATCGGACTCAGTGCCCTGATAAAGATTTTAGTTTTTCCAACACCATTACCCTGACGTATTTTCCAACTTATAAGTTCGATGGATGCGGCATAATCATTCACAACTGCTTTTATGGCCTTGCTGGAAATCTTCAGACTTTCTTCATAATCCTTTTCAATCTCACGAAGGGTCGTTATTTCATCTACATTTCCCAGATAAAGGCTTCCCCGGAGATGTCCTTTTTTACTTAAAACCTGAATTGTACCATAGCCCAGATTTGCAAATTCTTTTTTCAACTGGGTTTCATTCTGAAAGGAAAGATCACTTCCATTTAGAAGGTCCATCAGATAATCCTTCTTGGCAAGAATTTCAGAAGCTTTCTTTACCGCATCTATCTGGGCAACAACAAGATTTACTCCAATATCCAGATTTTTCCTGGTTTCCTTGTGAAGATTATCCCTCAAACGATTCAGGATCATGGAAATACCCACAACACTTGCAGTAATTGCAGGAAGAATAGCAACTATGGCCATCCACAGAACAAGTTTATGTCTGAGTCTGAATCTCATTTATCTCTAAGCCTTACAAGATTATAAAGGGATGTAGTATCCATGTTGTGCTTGAAATTTTTCAGTCTTCTGGAATAGGTGACAACCACCCTTGAAAACGCCAGTGGAACCCATGGTGCCTCATCTCTGAATATTTTCAATGCTTTCAAATAAGTAACCGCTCTTTTTTCTGATTTATCAACACTCCTTGCCGTATAAACCGCTGCATCATAGCTGGTGTTATTAAATCGGGAGTAATTTGTACCAGTTGATGATGAGTGCAAGAGACCAAAGAGAAAGTTATCGGGATCCCACAAATCACCAATCCATGAATGTATCGCCATATCATGTTTTCCGGAACGCAGAGCATTCTTGTAATCTCTGTATTCCAGAGCGTGAACTTTTACTTCAATCCCGGCTTTTTTAAAATCATTTCTGATCAGATTGGCCATCAGTATCGGGTTAGGCAGAGTACCTCTAGGAGATCTTATGACATAAAGATTCAAAGGTTTGTTTCGGCTGGCACCAACATAACCACCTGCCTTGAATAATTCCTGTGCCTTTTGCCTGTCATGCTTGTACCACCAGAAGTCTTTTTTATATATAGACTTCCCGTCAAGTTCAAGAAAAGGCGGAATAGGAGCATTTGCAAGCTCACCAGTTCCCTGATAAACCATTTTCACAATTTTATCCCTGTCTATCAGATGATTCACCGCCACCCTGTTTTGTTTAATGGAAAAAGGCGGTCTTGAAGTATTCAGAGCAAGATATGCAATATTAACACTCTGGATCTTCTTAATTTTTAACCCTGGGTGAAGACCTATACTCAAATATCTACCCGGATCAAGATGATAGGCAATATCTGTCTGACCACCTTCAAGAGCTAACATTCTCTGACGGTTCTCAGGTATGGTTTGAAAAACAAGATATTTATAGGTGGGCTTCATGTCGTCATTCCAGTAACTTGAATTACGCTCCAGAACAACCCTGCCTTCCATCCGTTTTTTCAACTTAAAGGGTCCAGTACCAATAGGGTTTTTATCAATATAATCAACACTTTCACCCGATGATGGTCTGACAATAAAAACAGCAAATATTTCAAGCATTTTAAGGAAAGGAGCATAATTATATTTCAGCGTGAACCTGACACTGAATTCACTGGTAACCTTTACCCCTTCAATCATGTTAAAATACGCCTTCCAGTAGGAAAATGCACAGTTATAATGGGTGGTACCATTTTTTACAGCATTAATCTGCCGCTGAAAACTGTATGCGACAGCATTGGCATCCATGGGTGTACCATCATGAAACTTCACACCCTTCCTTACTTTGACATCCCAGATAAGACCATTTTCACTGCTTTTTATACTTTCAGCTAGGCGCATTTTAACAGTGTGATTTTCGGGATCTTCATAAACCAGGCCTTCGTAAATCTGACTGATAACTTCAGCACTTTCCCATCCATCAGCACACGCAGGATCCAGGGTGGTAATATCCTTGGACCATGAAACCACAACAGTATTGGATTTGGACAGTTCCCCGGAATCTGTATTCCTTGCACAGGATACAACCAGTAACAAAAAAATTGATATTCCAATGGGAAATTTCATGAAGCCTCCGGCTCACAGATTAATAAAAATTTACATTAATTGAAAGCTGAAGGTACAAAATCACCTTATTTTTGAGCGATTTAACATAATATACCATGGACCAGGCTCAAAAAGAGATGGAGAAAGAATTTTTCCAGAAATTTTGAGGGGATTTGTTTTCCCTACCGGTACTGATTCACCCAGTGTCATTTTAACAATTTTTTTCCAGATCGGTGGTGGAGGAGGATACAGTAAACGGACTGGGGATTTGGAAGTAAGATTGACTTTTCTTCTGGCAAAATTAATAGCATCCCAGACTCCTCCCAGTTCATCAACCAGTTTGACTTTTTTTGCGTATTCACCCGAAAAGACTCTTCCCTGAGCAAGAGAATCTAGATCCGATAATTTTATTTTTCTTCCTGAAGACACTGCTCTTAAAAATGTTGTATATCCATGCTTCAATCTTTTTTGTAAAATGCCCAGTTCATCCGGAGTGTAAGGCCTGAATTTAGAATCCATATCTGCAAACGGTGCTCTTTTAATGGAAAATATTCCGACTCCCAGCTTGTCAATCAATGATTTTATATTATATTTTCCTCCATATATACCAATACTTCCGGTTATCGAACTGCCTTCCGAGAATATTGTACCAGCTCCGGAAGCAATATAATATCCACCACTTGTTGCATATTCACCAAAGGACACCACCACAGGCTTGAGCTTATTTAGAATCAGAATACGACGCCATAGTATCTCACTGGCCATCGCTCCACCACCTGGAGAATTTATTCTGATAACTACAGCTTTGATATTAGGATTGGTTACCGCAACATTCAAAGCTGATATTACCTTTGAAACTTCTATTGTCTCAGATTTTTCCAGAAAAGACGGTAGTGAAGAACTCTTATTGACTATCTCACCCTCCATCACAAGCAATCCTATTCCGTTTCCCGATAATTTTTCTGGTATAAAGGCTGCAGCATTTCTGAGAGTTGCAATTTTACCTGTGATACTTATGGAAGCTGCCATAATCTGATCAGGATAAATTATGTAGTCAATAAGCTTATGTTGAAGAGCTTCTGTTGAGGTTAGAGTTGCTTTGCCGAAAATAGCGTTTATCTTTTTTGGAGAAAAACCCTTTCTTTTTGAAAGCATCAATTTAAAACGTCGGTCCACTCCCTTTAAAAGATCGCTCATGTTTTTTATATTTTCTTTTGTAGGAGAGTTACGGGTATAGGTTTCCACAGCACTTTTATAGGGTCCAAATCGCACAAATTGATACTCAACACCAACTTTTTTAAGGGCATCCCCTGCAAAATACCGTGAAAACGACAAACCTTTGAGGTTTATACTTGCTCCGGGAAACATCATTATTTTGTCGGCACCTGCGCTAATCGCATAACTGGTGTTTGAAAAACCAAAGCTATAAACAAGGACTTTCTTCTTCTTCTTTTTGAATTCGTCTATCAGTCTAGAGAATTCCTCAACCCTAGGAAGAGGGATATCTGACTCTTCAACTTTCAGAATCATGTATGAACAACTGTCATTTCGGAGGCAATTTTTCACACTGGAAAGCAAAATAACATAATCCTTTTCCTTAATTTCCCGTGAAAAATCCACCATTATAGCGTAGTCACTGGAAGGAACAACACTCTCATACTGAGGTTTTTCATCCCATATTACACTGGTTGTCCCATGTGGATTAGGTCCCCCGCCTCCAACACTCATGGACATATTATCAACCACAAGAGATAAACCCAATGTAGCTGAAAAGGCTGGAGGAATATCATACTGGATTTCATCATTATAGTACCATGCATCTCTGATGATTTTTGACCAGGTTAAATTTCCCCATATAAAAACACCATCAATGAGTTTTAATCGTATGCCAGCGTATAGGCCATAGTCAAATCTTCTTTCAGAAATATTTAAACCTCCCCAAACTTTCCAGTTCTTTCCCCAGGAACCTTCAAGACGGTGAATACGATCCATTGGTACACTTCTTTTCAGGGACATCAGAGCATTGTCCATCTGCCAGGAAAACACAAGTGATGGCGTAACAGCAAGTCGTGCAGAAATGGAAAAATCTCCTATATCAGAAAAATCAGAATGGGCCGGCGCAATTATTCTTGAGTATCTTAAGCCCCAGGAGAACATTTCATTTGTAGCACTTCCAAATCCCAGGGACATTCTTGAACCAATCCACTCAGCAGCTCTCAGTACATCTAATCCTGCTCCAAAACCCATGAATATGTAAGGTATCGGCATTGCAAAAAAAACTGACTCACCACTCAGATCCCAACGGGTGTAATTTCCCTTCAGGGTTTCAGAGGCAAGTACTCCAAATCTCATTCCCTTAAGGAAAGGTAATGTGGCAGGATTATTTGTATGATACTGATTCAACCAAGGTTCACCAGATTCAAATATACCGGGGTTGGTTAACGTGTATGGAAATTCCGGGAAACTGAAATGCTGAGCATTACATTCAAACGACCATAAAACAATTGTTAACACGAGAATTCGAGTTGATATAAACTTCATATGGTACTCCAGACCCTAAAAATTAATTCACAAACTCTGGATACCACCATATATTTCGTTTTTTTTCAACTAACACAAAGTTCAACTTCAATCTAATGATGCTATTTTTACTAAAATTCCAATTGACTAAAACCTGATGAAAAGTAGTATTACCGCACCTCATGGGCGAGTGGCTCAGTTGGATAGAGCGACGGCCTCCGGAGCCGTAGGCCGCAGGTTCGAATCCTGTCTCGCCCACAATCATTTCAATAACTTATAAATCTTTTTAGAAAACCTACTTTTTCCTCCTTACATTCAATCCACCCACATTCAACCCACCCAGGTTAGTTTTTTCCCTCTTTTCCCTCCTCTCTTCTAACCCACCCTTGGTTAGTTTTTTTCCCTCTTTCCCCTCCTCTCTTTCAACACACCTAGGTTAGTTTTTTCCCTCTTTTCCCTCCTCTCTTCTAACCCACCCTTGGTTAGTTTTTTTCCCTCTTTCCCCTCCTCTCTTTCAACTCACCCAGGTTAGTTTTTTCACTCTTTTCCCCTCCCCTCTTTCAACCAACCCTTGGTTAGTTTTTTCCACTCTCTTCCCTCCTCTCTTTCAACCCACCCAGGTTAGTTTTTTCACTCTTTCCCCTCCTCTCTTTCAACCCACCCAGGTTAGTTTTTTCCCTCTTTTCCCCTCCCCTCTTTCAACCAACCCAGGTTAGTTTTTTCACTCTTTCCCCTCCTCTCTTCTAATCCACCCAGGTTAGTTTCTTTTCCTCTTTTTCCTCCTCTCTTTCAACCCACCCTTGGTTAGTTTTTTCCCTCTTTCCCCTCCTCTCTTTCAACACACCCAGGTTAGTTTTTTCCCTCTTTCCCCTCCTCTCTTTCAACCCACCCAGGTTAGTTTTTTCCCCCTTTCCCCTCCTCTCTTTCAACCCACCCTTGGTTAGTT
>JAFGWM010000049.1 GCA_016937155.1 Deltaproteobacteria bacterium | reverse complement strand
AGTTTGTGGAGATACATACTGTACCCATACAGAAGACGCTTCCAGTTGTCCGGGGGATTGTGAGGCGGTGTGCGGAGATGGCTATTGCACCCATACAGAAGACTTTTATAGTTGCAGTGCAGACTGTGCTGCAACTAGAAAGACCGCATTCCTTACCAGCACAACATATACAGGTGGTGAAGTTGGTGGTCTTGCAGGGGCTGATGCAAAGTGTAATGCAGCGGCTGCAGCCGCCGGCCTGCCCGGGGTTTTCAGAGCATGGTTGTCAGATGAAACGGGATCTCCAAGTTCCAGGTTTAACCGGAGCACTGTACCATATTATCGAACAGACGGAGTGAGGATTGCAAATAATTATAATGACATTATTGATTGCAGTGGAGTAGGTTGCCTGGCAGCTGACCTGAACGTCACTGAGTATGGTGTGAGCATAGGAGGTTATTTCAATGTGTGGTCGAGTACCAATACGGATGGGACATATGTTGGAAGAAGTTGCAACAATTGGTCCAGTAGCAGTAGCAGTTACTCCCTTAAACCTGGCCGGCAAGCTTATCATAATTATACTTGGACCTATAATACATCTGTTTTGTCTACAGACTGCTCGATCTCATTGCCACTTTACTGTTTCGAACAGTAGGGCATAAGTTCTTGCTGCCACATTACATCCAAACCTCAGAGCATAACTATTAACATGATTTTCTTTATTCTGGTTTTAAATACCACGATTAAAGCCGCCAGAGCAGGGGATACAAAAGTATCTGAAGTCTGAGGACAAAAATTATAAATCAGAGGGCTCTGGTTTTGTAAGCAGTTTTTGCTTTTCAGTTCTGTACACATGATAAAAGAAAGGAAGGGGGAAGGTGCTGGAAAATACAGTCTCGTTATTTTTCTGATTAATTTTGAATCTGAAATTTCCTCCAGGTAATTTCGATTTTTCATCGAGTTTGATTCCAGTAAAATCTGAAATCATGTTTAACAGTTTAAATGCGGTTCCTTCAGCTGATATAATGGATTCCAGTTTTTCCGGTACAAACTCCGGAGGATTTGCAGAAAAAGAGATAAATACTGATTTTTCTTTTGGCCTGACATGGAGGAAAATTTCTTCATCATCCTTGTGTAGAAGAGATACAGAGTTTTTAATTGAGCTTCCAAATAATTCACAAAATTCTCCAATTGTAATTTTGTAGATATTTCTGGATTCAGGAAGTTTTTTTGCGTTTTTTATGAAATCCTCAAAATTTCCTTTGAATCTAATAGCTGTATAAAATGGATTACTCCTGTCATCACCTAAAACAACCGTAATATTTTTAAGACTCTGAAATAGTTTCTTCTGTATTGGTGAAACATTTTTCTGGCTTTTACTGCTTAGTGGGTAGTAATTTTTAAGTTTATTAATTCCGGTAAATATTGAACTTAACTTAAACTGAAGTTTGAACTGGGCCGATGGAATTGTCCATGCCTGTTCATCCGGTGTTGAAGATTCAATCAGGAAGTCAGGAACTTTTTTCCAGGTTGCTATATTTTCCAGAGTTAAATTATAGCTGGAATCCATATTCCCCAAGAATTTCACCCTATCCATCTGTTTGAAAGATGTGATGATCTTTTTTATCACTTCCATCTGATTTTCCTGAATTTTTTGTTCTTTGTTCATTTCATCAACAATTTTTTTATAATCCATGGACTCAAGAAGAACTTTGGAATTTGCTGTAAAATTAATAAGAACTTTCTTACCTGTTGTTGGTTTAATGTTCCAGGAACGTGTCAGCGCCGCCAGGTTTTTAGTGGATCCAAGACAAAAAATCGGGCCTGCCTTAATAAAATACCAGGGCTTTTCTCCCGGGGCATCTTTGAAATAAAGCTGGGTAATTTTGTTTTCTTTGTACTTAAAAGTCTGACCGCCACGTTCATTTTCAAAAAGCATCAGTAATGGTTGAAGTGCTGAACCTCTCATACAGCCTGCAATTCTATTCTGGAGCGCCAACCCGGCATTACTTTTGACTGGTGTCCATGCTTTGAGCCTGATTTCCTCTACACTTGCAAAAACGGTTGCAACCATTCCAAACTGATTTCCGAACAGTTTCATGGCATTTCTTCTGTATTCAGCCCCAGCCTCCACAGGAAATGAGTATGTGAAAATGAATGTAACATCTTTTTCAGGTGGTGCTTTTCCAGTGACTGTTTTTGAAGAAGAGCATCCGGTAATTATGAAGATGACAGGTAAAATAATGTGCTTCATCAGTTTCTGCCTTTTAAAAAGAATTTGTAGAAATAATCTTCAGGTAAGGGCGAACCAAGTGAAAAATAATACATTGTTTCACCATGTTCCCCAAAGCCTTTGGAAATACCTAAAATGAAATCCGTGAATGCCCCGTATCCTTGAACCAGTTGAAATCTGAGCTCTCCACCTGCACTGATAAGTTGTTCATCAGTGACATCAAGTGAATTAAAGGCATTTCCCATTGATGCAAAAAATTTAAAACTTAATCGTCTGAGAAAAACAGGCACTGTTGAAAAACCGCCTTTTGATACATCAAGGGGGAATGTTACATATGCCTGTGATGTATAATATGATTCACCTGTTTTTTGGTAGTCACTGAAGCCGGACAGGTAGTTGCTCAGGCTCCATGGTTTCCATGATAATCCGGAATTTTTAGCTGAATTTCCGATACTGAAAACGGGATAATCAGTATTGATTCCTCTTCCAATTTGAAACTTGACCGTGACAACAGTGTGATCCCCTATGGGAATTTTTCGCCTCAGCATCGCTTCAGCTCTAATTAAAGCATCGTAGGTATCATAGCTTCCTCTGTATCTACCCTCAATGCTTGTGTAAAGATAATATCCATTCTCCCAGTCCAGTCCCCCTGAAGATGATGTGGCATTAAAATAATAGGCTCCGGCTTTTATGGTGGAACTGTAATAGCTGTCCGGATGTCTTGGAAGCATAGTATCCGGCAGAATTACAGGCATTTCTTCATTGAAAATTCCCCGGTAGAGATTCAGGTTTGTAAATGCACTGAAATTGCTCCCAAAATCTCTTTGAAGAGGAAAAACACTGGACAACGTTGCCTGAGTATAATGCCATCTGTATGTATTCCAGTGATCATTGACGAAAAAATCACCCCTGTTGTAATGACCATAATAGAATTCAAAACTTATCGGGAATTTCAGCCTGTTGTATGACCAGCTGCCATAGATTTCTGCTGTATTTAAAATATCAGACCAGGAGGCATCCAGACTCCATATGTGGTGCTCCAGCGGGTCATATCCCATTGCACTGACAGAAAATGTATCAGCCATACTGTATCCATAGTCCGCCGTCCATAAAACCGGAAACATATATTTCAAAAAATTGTAACTGTTATACTTCAAAGGATTTATTTTCAATTCCGGCAGCATTGAGAGCGGTTTTTCATAAAGTGAACTCCATGAACTCAGGAAATTCTCCTCTTTCAGATCCATCACAAAAAGATCGTATCCTTTAACTGAATAGCCCATATAAAGCAGTTTCTTTCCGTCCGGACTGACTGACGGCATAAATGCACCTGCAATAACATTAGTAATTTGCTTAATTTTCCCGGAACCAATTTCATACCGATAGATGTTGTAGATGTCAGCACCATCAGCACTGAAAAAAATAAATTTACCATCAGGAGAAAAAGCCGGATGAATATTCATTCTTCCCAAAGATGGAAGATCAATGGTTTTTGCAGTTTTCAGATTGTATAACTGAATAATTCTTGAGGCGTTTTTATGTGAACTGTATGCAAGATAGTTGCTGTCAGGTGAAAAAATCACTGTGTAGTAAAGACCAGATTTTTTCAGAACCTTTTTAACTGAGTAATCAGTTCCAAGTAACACCAGATCATGGTTTGTTCCGTTATGTCTTACTGCTGCAACGGATTTGCCATCAGGTGAAACGGTCACTGAAGCAAGTCTTTTCCCTTCAGTAAGTCTGGTGGGTTTCTTTCCAGGTTTAACGCGATATAGATCCAGATAATTATAGACTGTATTAAAGTAAGCTAACTTGTGAAAAAATATTTTACCGTGATGCCATCTGGGCCATCCACCTTCATAAACCGGGGCATCAATAATCTTTTTACTGATAACTTTATTGCGGGATTTGTTAAGAGTTAAAATTTTAAGGGAAGATGGGGTTATTCCATCATTGTCAATAAGTGCAATTTCTGCCGAATTGGAAGGATTCCATGATGGATAATATTTATATTCTCCGGTGTATGTGAGCCTTTTACCTCTGATTAATCCTCTGGATTTGATTGCAGATATCTGACGCTTATATTTACTGTCAATATATTTCACAAATTCGCTATACAGCACCTCAAATGATTTTCCATAGCTTTTTACTGCACTTTTATTAAGACCGAAGGGAATATTCTGACTTCCGTATGCTGCACTCAAATGCTTTATTTTAAGAGGTGAATAGCGGTTGCTTATGAATTTAATAAACCGGCTTCCATAAAGGTAGGGAAGCAAACCACGAGGATATTTGCTTATGCTGTTTGAAATCTCAGCTAGGGTATAAATTCTGTTGTCATATACTGATGAACGCATATACATATCATAGATTGAACTTTGATTTCTACCGGCACCACTGAAGCGGCTTTCACTGAAAATCGCCATTCCTTCCAGAACAAATGAAGGCTGAATACTATTGGGAACCCATACCTTACCGATTATTGAATTAATAATTGATGGCAGAAGACCGGATGTGTCCATGTGTATGATATGAGTGTATTCATGGAGGAACAGCAGCCAGAGCCAGTCGTCAAACTGATTCAGTTCAGAGAAATCACCTGGATCAGTGAGATATACATTGACTGTGTTTCTGAAATAGGTTGTAGCCCATCCATTCGCGCTGTCAGTATAAGGAGTTAGAATGACGGTGGTTTTGGTTGACGGTGCCCACCCCATGTGAGAAGCGACCAGTTGGTGGGTCTGCTCTGTGATGACAGCCATCTTTTGGGCGGTTTTTACATATTTAAGGGGAAAAATAATGTTGAAATGATCAGTTCTGATTTCCTTCCACTTGATGGACGGATCATCACCCCTTGAGATGCAAGGAAATGACATTATCAAAAAAAATGTAATCAGAAAAAGCCTGTATTTCATACTTAAAGGACCTGTCCCTAAAACACTGGACATATTATCAGTCATTAACAATTATCTCAAAACTGAACTACAGAGTATATACCTGTAGTGTAAAATTGCAATGAACCAATAATTTTGAGACTTGACAAGAACTCTGATGTACCTATAACAATTCCACTGTGTTTTCAGGTTTTATTATGAAAATCATTTCCTTATTTATTACATGTTTATTAAACGCATATTGAGAGGTACAAATGGATTCTGAAAAAAGCAGCCAGGCTGTTGACCCTGCAGCAACAATTCAAGCTCTTCAATATATAAGACCCGCGGCGAAATTCGATCGTGAATTTTTTCCAAGGTCTACGGATGAGTATATCTGTCGAAGAAGTGATAAAAAACTCAATCTGAGTCTTCTCATCACCGAGAGTCACAATCACATGAGGATTGTTGACTATCGTCTCGGACAGTACAAATTGAAGTGCTCAATATTTGACCAATTGGCTGTTACTAAAAGTCTTAAAAAGGTTTTCACTCTGGTTGAAAAACAGGATTCCAATTCATGGAGAACTGTTGGTTTTTCAAAAGAAGCTGTTATTCCGGGATATTTCAGAAATGCGGATGCCTATGTTATGAGCAGGGTTTATGACACAGATGGAAAACCTGTCACAGGTGGTCTTGCTAAACTTGTTCATGAAAAAGGTGTTGAGTTTGAAATTCCTGCACCTCCAATGAAAAAACCCAATGGACTGAAAACCGAAGTAATTGATGATCCTGATAAGCTTCGTGAGATCGTTAATTCTAAAGAAGCTCATAGCTGCTATAATCCTTTTGGTATAGGAATAATTGCTCCTCAAATGGTTATTGAAGCCAGGCAGGGAAGGCGTAATCTTTGGGTGGGTGCAGAGGTTAATGAAGCTTTTGGGCATGCAAAAATTGACGTTCTTGTGGCTCCAAAAAACTCAAAGGACAGAAGATATCTTTCATGGATGCTTATCATGTTGCTGGAAGAGCTTGTTGAGACCTATGATGTATCAAGTGTATTCGGGTTCAGCCTTGTTGAGGAACCCAGCATCGGTCAGATTTATACTGACTCAAATTTCAAGGTTACAGGTCAACTGTCAAGGCATATGGTCAGCAGTGACGGAAAAGTATCTGATGTATATATGTGGCACAGGAAAACATACAAGGGAAATATCAGACCATTGCCTGAGTAGAAATTTAAATATGAGCGGGCTGCATGTTAAGCAGTTCAGCTATATATTCCTCTTCATCTTCTCCAAGATCCTCAAATTTCAGCCCTACTGAAAACCTGCCCGGGTCAATTATCCGTGCCCATGCCACTTCTCCAATTATTCCGACTACCTCCTGGTCCTCTTCAATGCCATCAACAATACGGAAAACACCTATTTGGACTTTTTCGGAGTTATAGCAGGGGCCATCTATTTCAACTGCCATCCCCCCTTTTGAGATGTCCAGGGTAATTCCCGTAAAAATTGATTTATCTGTGACTATTTCCACTGCGAGATGGATTTCTTTTCTTTTAAATTTACGTCTGTTATCCATAAAAAGTCCTCTGAGTGAATTTTTATTATATTGTATAAGAAAAAAACTGAAAGTAAGAATTTAGTCTAAAATATTATCTGAAGATTGGGGGAAGTAAATGGAGAACGAAAAATTATCCTAAAAACTCAGTGATTTTAGTCATGACAGATTCTTTTACGGCTTCATCAGTGAATACCGGGAGATTTCCAGGAACAACAACCTGCCTGACACCACTTGAAAGGAGTACATCAATTGCTCCAAGAGTTTTATTCTGGAACTCATTGAGGCGGGTTCTGATTTTTTCAACAGTATCATCACTCCGCTGTATTACTTCGTCGCCACAGGAAGTGCAGAATTTCCCATCTCTTGGGGGTTTGAATTCAATGTGAAAAACCTTTCCGCATTGTCTGCAGATTCGTCTTCCGGTTGTTCTTTTTATAATGGCCTCATCCTCATTATCCACAAGCATAATGAAATCGATTTTTACACCATTCTCTTTACAGAGATTCAGTAAAAAAGCACTCTGATCAACTGTGCGGGGATATCCATCAAGAATCATATTTCTTGAATTGTTTTTGATAAATTCAGCTTTGAAAAGAGCATTGGTGATGGAATCCGGAACAAACAGGCCGGCATCAACAAATCTTGTTGCCTTTGCCCCAAGAACAGATTCCGATACATCAACATTTTTTTCATCACAAAATGGTTTCAACAAATTGGATATAGCTTCATCACTTATGAATTCAGATTTTGCACTATCCCATATGGATTCAAGGTCAAGCCCTGTATTGAGTTTTTTGTAGAGGGATAAAAAATGCCTGAAAATATTTCCGGTACTGACCTGAGTAAGACCAAGTTCAGAAATGAGAACATCTATCCTGGGCTGTTTTCCAGCACCACTTTTACCAGTAACAACTACATTCTGTATCACGATTAATTCTCCACTTAGAAGGATAGTATTTCCTTCTCTTTATCCTGAATAACCTCATCAACCTTTTTTACAAAGTCATTGGTCATCTCGTTTACTCTGGTCAGTCCTTTATGCATTTCGTCTTCGCTGATATCCTTATCTTTTTCTAGACTTTTCAGCAGATCATTAGCATCTCGTCTTTCATTTCGAAGTCTGATTTTAAAATCTTCGCCATCGCTCTTGACTTTTTTAACTATTTCTCTGCGTCGTTCCTCTGTCAGCGGAGGAACAGGAAGCCTGATGATTTCTCCATCATTTGATGGAGTAATACCAAGATTTGCACTTACCAGCACTTTTTCAATCGGTGCGAGCATTGTTTTTTCCCAGGGTTTTATTGTAATTAACCTTGCATCTGCAATCTGAAGATTGGCAACCTGATTCAGTGGTGTGGGAGTACCGTAGTAGTCCACCATGATACCATCAAGAATACTTAGATTTGCACGACCGGTTCTGACTTTTGAAAGTTCTTTCTGAAGGGAATTAATCACAAGATTCATCCCATCTTTCATTCCATTTAATACATCGTCTACCATTTAATGCTCTCCTTTCGGAAATTAGTCGGGAACAACACTGCTCCCTGAATCACCACTTAAAAGGGCTGTCTTCATGGAACCCGGAAGATTCAGATTTACGATTTTCAGGGGAAGACAGTTATCTCTGGCCATTGCTATTGCACTGCCATCCATTACCTTCAGGTTTCTTTTGAGTACTTCACTGTATGAGATCAATGGAATCCTTTGGGCATCACTGAATTTTTCAGGATCTTTGTCAAAAACACCGTCAACCTTTGTCGCCTTGATAATAAGATCCGCACGAATCTCAAGTGCTCTTAAAACAGCAGCTGTATCAGTTGTAAAGTAGGGATTTGATGTGCCGCCCCCGAAAACAAGAACGTTTCCGGCATTCAATAGTTCATCAGCACGATTTGCATTGAATACTTCCACATGGTTTCCATTATCAAAAGATATCATAGGAACACTGGGCATATCATTTTTTCGGATAAAAGAAGATAATGCTACGGCGTTCATACATGTTGCGAGCATCCCCATAAAATCTGCATCATGTCTTGCAATGGAACCACCGGTAATACCACGGAAAAAGTTTCCACCACCAACTACAACAGCAACCTGAATTCCTGCATCCCTGACGGACCGGATCTCTCCGGAAACATATTCCAAAATTGAGTTATCAAATCCATGTCCAATATTTCCGGCGAGAGCTTCACCAGAGATTTTCAGAAGTACTCTAGAGGGGAGTAGATGATCACCAGGCATTATTTCTGCAGTTCAGATTCAATTTCTTTGGCGAGATCGTAAACACGTTTTTCAAGACCTTCGCCAAGTTCCCATCTTTCGAAACGGCGTACAGTAATTTTTTCGCCGATTTTGGCGCTTACTGATTTCATGAGGTCTTCAACAGTCTGTTTTTCCTCAAAAATATAGGGCTGGTGAAGAAGACATACATCCTGATACCATTTTGAAATTTTACCCTCGACGATTTTATCAATAATTTTGTCGGGTTTTCCTTCATTCTTCAACTGGGCAACATGGATTTCTTTTTCTTTGTCAATTATAGCTGCCGGTATTTCATCAGGTGTAATGTATGACGGATTATTGGCTGCAATCTGAAGAGAAATCTGATGAACCAGATCCTTAAAATCCTCTGTTTTGGCAGCAAAATCGGTTTCACAGTTTACTTCAAGAATAACACCGATTTTTCCTTCACCGTGAATATATGTATGCAGTCTGCCCTCAGCAGCTATTCTTCCACTTTTTTTAGCTACAGCGGCAAGGCCTTTTTTACGGAGAAACTCTTTTGCTTTTTCCATGTCAGCATCGCATTCGGCCAGTGCTTTTTTACAGTCCATCATTCCTGCACCTGTAGCCTGTCTAAGTTCCTTAACCATAGCTGATGTAATGTTCGCCATTTTAATCTCCTGTATGTTTAATACTAAAATTTATCTGTTATTTATTATCAGGGTTACCTTTTGCTTCCGGAGCCAGAGGAACTTTTTTGCCTGGGGCGCTGTTATAAACAACTTCCACATGAGTTCCCTCTTCAACTGCGGTCTGAGCTTCTTCTTCAACACCTTCAACTACAACTTCAGGCTTGTCTTCACGGCTGATATGTTTTTCTTTTGCCTGTGATTTTCCTGAAATAATGGCATCAGCCATTTTTGATGCAAAAAGTCTGATAGCTCGGATAGCATCATCATTACCGGGAATAATATAATCTATTGCGTCGGGATCACTATTTGTATCACTGATTGCAACTATTGGAATATTAAGTATTTTTGCTTCGCTGATGGCAATGTGTTCTTTTACCGGATCAACAATGAAAAGTACACTTGGATGGTCGGGCATATCTTTGATACCGCCAAGGTTTTTCTCCAGTTTTTTTCTGATTCTGTCATAACGGAGTTTTTCCTTTTTGGTGAGTTTATCAAAGGTGCCATCAGTGATCATTGATTCGTATCTTTTCAATTTATCAATGGATGCCTTTACGGTGGAAAAGTTCGTGAGAGTTCCACCAAGCCACCTGTTAACCACATAATACATACCACTTCTTGCAGCCTCTTCCCGAATAACCTGCTGAGCCTGTTTTTTTGTACCAACAAATAGTACAGTACCGCCCTGAGCAACTGTCTCCTCAACAAAATCACATGCAGTGTTGAAAAGAGGAAGTGTTTTCTCGAGATTAATTATGTGAATTCCGTTTCTTGCACCGAAAATATAGGGCTTCATTTTCGGATTCCAGCGTCTTGTCTGGTGTCCGAAGTGTACTCCGGCTTCAAGTAATTCCCTTAATGATGTGTGTTCTTTTTTTGCCATGATTTCTCCTATGTTTGGCGTTAAACTACCGTAAAGCCGAGAGAATAAAAGCCTTGAACCTTTTAAGGCACGCCAGGCGTCGGCTGAACGTGGGTTAATAAAAACAACAAAAAGCTGAGTTTTGTTACCACATAGATATACCTAAATCAAGCTGAAACGTGAAATAACTAAAAAAAACTAGGTATTCCGGATAAAAAAACGATTGAATTGATTAAATCGAATAGGGGTTGATCAGATTATGGAATGGGCAGGTTCAGCATAAAATAGAAGGAGTCGAAATAAAGTTGAAAAGCGTGAATGAACCTTGGATAAAGATCGAAGCCTGCAACCATGAGACTACCCATTATCATGGCCAGCATCAGGGAATATTCTGCTATGGATTGACCTGATTTATCTATGAAATTCATGGCCTACTGTCCCTTTCCTATCATGCGGGTCACATGCACTCTGATCCTTGAGGAAGATGGTACAGGACTAAGGGTTACTGTAATTTCTTCATCGTCCTTCTGGAAAATGAGGATCTTCATATTTCCTTTCATCTTACCGGGAATGTGTTTGAACTGTTTCTGGGTTGATGAAACTGTGTACCCTTTTTGTGCCATCTGCTGATTGTAGAAAGCCACGTTGTCTGCCATTGTACCTCTGTCCACATAATTTATGACAGTGGAATCACCAATGGCATCCTTGGAATCAAAGGACATGAGTCCTTCAGCACCAGGATAAACAGGAATGCTGACACTTTTTTGAGTTACTCTGGAAAGTTTCGCAAGTTTCCCCATTATCATGGAAACAAAAACAGTGCTTTCTCCATCCTTCCTTGAGACAACCACCTGTCTTAAAAGGTTTGATTTTAAATCAAGAGCACTTACTTTTCCACCGATTGGTGTAACATCTTCAGTTACATAATGGCCGAGATTTTTCCAGTACCTGGAATAAAAGTTTGTTATCTGAAGTGGCTCATCTGTTGTGCGGAACCATGACATTTTCATGGGGCTTGAGCCCGCCTTCATTCTGCTGGACAGCGGATATTCATTGGCTGTTGGATATGAGGGCATAGGTGCAGGCCAGAAATTCCGCATTATTACAGGATTGTAATTAGCATCAGCCTTCTTTATCTCACCGCTTCTTAGCCAGGAAGTTAAGATGATACCAGCCGCAATAAAAATGACTGTGGAAATTTTTATCAATTGTTTCATTCTCAAACCTCCGGACTCTATTCTATCTCTTCGGGAACGATATAGTCACCGAATGGATTATCTGATGAAAGTGAACTTGTACAACCAAGGCTCTCAGGCTCTCTGCATCCCATATAGTTATTATCTCTTGTCTTAAGAGAATCCTGATATGCATCAATATTTGGCGCGGTATCAAAAGGAAGAGGAGCGTTTGTATCATTATCGGTATCCAGCTCTATACGGCCGCTTCCTTCATTGCCGCTTCCTCCATTATAGTTTTTAGAAACCAGCGTGGTTTCACCAAGATTGTTCATGGTGAGCCATGGCTGGAAGGCAAGGGTGGCAACTATATTTGTCATAATACGTACTATATCTGTATAAACTTTGAATATTTCACGAGGCTTCTTCCTAACAAGAACCATTCTGTCCACCTGTTTAAAAAACGCCGTATCAGTGGAACCAGTTTCGCCATTACCAAGAACATCATCACCGTAATGAAGTTTCCAGGAATCAGCAAGAATGACATGTTTTTCCCTGAAACGAAGGGGTTTTAAAACCATAGTGTCAGTGAGTCCGTAGATTTTTTTGGGAATAAACACATTTCTGAAAACCACCGTAGACTGACTTTTTATGAGACCTCTACCGTTCATTTTCCACTCAGATGGAGGATTGAAAACGTTTCCGGCAGCCATTCCGAAAGTGGTATTTCGTTCAGCAGTGAACCAAGCAGCTGCGGCTGCATAGATTATGTTAGGGTGCTGAGCAATCGCTGCAAGTCTCCATGCGTCAAGAAGATATCCTGCAATAGTCAGGATGGTGTTTGCCATTGTTCCACCGGGAATGCGCGGTTCGGAAAGATCTCTTGTTCTGAGGTTATTTACAGTCCACTCCCCTGCGAAAGCTCTGTTGGCATCACTTCTTTTATCAGTACTGTTGAGGTTGGAGAAACGCTGGTTTGCATCACTCTGAACACTTGATGAAACTGTGGAATATCTCATTTCACCATCATCATAGTCATGCAGTGCGTGACCTGTGAATTCCCAGGCTCCATAACGGGCCATTTCCTGGGCTTTAAGCTTTACCTGTATGGCCTCATAGAAATACTGGCTGAACATGAAGATAATAACCATAGTAGGAAGAGCAATTGCAAATTCAGTAATTGCCTGTCCTCTGGTGTCCTTTAATCGTAGCCTTCTCATTACCAGCCTCCTCAGTGTGTTATTACTGACGTAATTACGCCGAAGAATATATCATTAATAAAGTTACGTGCGAAGTTAAGCAGATAACCCGCAACATCATCATTTTCAGTACCATCTGCACCAGGCTTGCTCATACCGTTTGTGAAGCGATCGAAAATCTGTGTCAGTTTATTTCCGATGGGGGCAAGTTTAGCTCTCCAGAAGGGGTTGAAAAAGTTAGGATGCTCAGCCCAGTTTCCAGGCCTGTGATAGTAAGCCATTCCTCTGGAAAACGCATTAAGTCCTTCGAAGAAGAATGAATTGCGGGAACCACCTATTGTTGTATCCATGCTTGCACTGTGGCCACCGTGAACAATAGGGTCATCAGGATCTATGTTATCGAAACTGAATTCGTCTGTACCGCCATGATTGAATTTGAAGTCGTATGTCCATGGCTTTTTGTTTTCGTCCTTATTCAGTTTTTCAGGTGGAATATTAAGGAATATCCACGTGGATGGCTGATTATAGTCAGAATCATGATCTGCTACGGGTTTGTATTTGAAATAAGGTGAAATACCAATCCACTTGTGTTTTTCAAGAGTTCCGCACTTAATGTTTGATTGAACACTCTTTTTAGGAATCTTTTTCATCGGTGGGAATGTAAACAGACCGTTATAGCTTCCCTTCGGATGAGCGGGATTATTAGAGTTGTTTTTGTAACCGTAATGTTTACGATCGCCATCCTTATCGGCAGCAACAATTCCACTACCGATAGCGTTGATGGTGTTAGGGAATGCTACAGCAACACTTAAAATACCAGTGGCAAACCCCATACCGTTTTCAAGATAATCATCACTTGATACTGTATCACCAACAGGATAATTGTAGGGTTCACCATGTACTTTTGATAATTTGGGCTCAGGTGTCCCCTTGGCTACGAGTTTTGTATTACCGTGCTTATCACCCCAGACATTTGAAACAAGCCATGAAATTATTGCAAAACCATCCCAGCCTTTACGATTATAGATACTTTTTTCACTTCTGGATGCGTTGGCAATTTCGGCCATAATTTTCACAGCATTTTCGCTGTCGCCTTTACGATCTTCGAAATCACTGTAGTTTTTGTAACCAAACAATATTAAATCTGCCAGAGACGGGTTCAGACCGGCACTTCCGTCAAAGGTGGCCCTGTACTCAAGAGTATTCAGAGCAGCATTGATCAGAATGTTCCACAAACCATTTCCATCCATGAACTCCATTCGATTAACACCTGTGGTGTCATCCCGGTAATTCTCGGTTATAATCTCCTGCATTCCACTGAAAATATGAGAATTTATGAGTACCAGCCTGATTAACTGTGCCTGCCATGTTATGTATTTATTGAACAGTCCGAGTGCTTCAACCGCCATAGGCGCCATGTTGTGGATTACCTTCCACAGCACCTCGGCGATCTTTACGACAATTCCGGCGACCATCGTGATCGCTTTAAACACCTTAGCCAGAATACAGTAGGGAATATACACCGGCCATGGGAAGAAACTGCATCCAAAATCCAGAGCGCTTGTAACATCAGCTATGAGATCACGCATTGTTCCAACCATAAAAACGCAAAAACCGGCATAGTTCAGATAACTCTGTAATGCCATTGCAGTGTTGTAGTTGACAATCTGGGTCCTGTTCGTGAGTGCGACAAAATTGAACGCTCTGGCTTCCATTGCTGCAAGGGAATATGCGCTGGCATCTGCAGTATTTTGAAGCATGATTTTCTCATAAACTGCCTGACCGAGATTCAATGTGGCTATAACACTGAATGCCATGATGAAAACGCCCACTGCCGCAAGGGGGAACGCCTGTCCCTTCTTACTGTCCAGTCTCTTCATAAGTTCGGTTTTAACCATGATAAACGTCTCCTTCTAGAAAATAGCAACAGACCTTCTGTAAGGGTTGGACTGCATCCTCATTGTATAAGTTGATCTTAAAGGAATCATAAAAACACCCTCATTCGCGCTGCTCCAGAGAGCCTGAATAAGAGCAGTGCCTCTTCCTGAAAGATTTACAGGGCTGACATTTCTGAATCCTGTTTCACCCGCAGTCATTTGGGGATTCCATACTGCACCGTATAGTTCCTGTCCTACCTGTCCTGCAATAAAAGCAGTGTGAATGATTCTATTAGCGAATGGAATACGAAGCGTATAAAGATAGGTGACTCTTATTGAAAGTCTGGTTTTGTCACGCCATGAATCGTCTTCTCTTACACTGTCGAAATCGATTTCAGTGCTGTGGACTCCTCCAAAATCTCCGATTTTAGGAGTGATTATATCAACTGTTACTATTTTTCCGTCATCACCAAAAATAGAGTTGATTATTCCACGGAGTCCGGTGTCCGCCACCCCTTCGGCGGCTCCCAGAACGCTGTCCCTGAAAGTACTCGCGCTACCCTGAATATCAGTTGGTAGCCCTGATATTAGAATATCCGTTCCGGAACGAATCAGGTTTGAAAAATCAGAAACCCTCCTGTGAACCTGATATATGAGAGCTCTTTGAATGGTCTGAATGAGCATTTTCATCGGATCCCCGGCGGAGGATTCACTGAAAAGTCCTTCATAAGTGGGAAGCAGACTTAGGATTGCAGCATTTTCCATAACAAATTTATCGGCATTCCATACTATCCCGGATCTGGCACTATTGAAAGCAGCATACTCTGTCATAATGCGGGCATGCTGAATCATAGCCAGCTGCAGAACCCCAAGAATAATAAAAGTCATGAGGGGAATGACAATTGCGCTCTCTACAAGAGCCTGCCCTTTTCTGCTTTTAGCAGCTCTTTTTATGGTTGAAACATTGAAGGATGTTGATGACATAGTAACCTCCAATTATAGTTATGTCATACAGATATTTCTATGGTATCGGTTAGATGGCCCCGGGGATAAAAAAACAGATAAAAAAGAGATCTCTGATACTATATTTTATAGTTCATTTTTTGAAGAATTCCAACAAGCTCTTCAATGCTTGTGCTTCTGGCATATGCTTCTTCAATTGCGATTGCTCCGCTTGCCACCAATCTTGCTAGTGACTGATTGAGGGTAACCATACCCTGTTTTTGACTGATCTGCATGGTACTGTATACCTGATGAATTTTATCCTCCCTGATGAGATTTCTGATGGCCATGGAAGGAATTAGCATTTCATATGCAAGCGCCCGCCCGGGTTTATCTCTTCTGGGGATAAGTGTCTGTGAAACAATACCCTCGAGAACAAAACTCAACTGAGTTCTGATCTGGTTTGCCTGATGAGGTGGAAAAACGTCCAGAATTCTGGAGATTGTCTGAATTGCTCCGTTTGTGTGAAGTGTTGAGAAAACCATATGACCTGTTTCTGAAATCCTCAGAGCAGCTTCTATGGTTTCCTTGTCTCTCATCTCTCCAACCAGCACAACGTCGGGATCCTGTCTGAGCAGGTATCTCAATGCGTCATTGAAATTGGTTGTATCCTGACCAACTTCCCTCTGGTTTACCAGACTTTTCTTGTGTCTGTGAAGATATTCTATAGGATCTTCAATTGTGATTATATGTGATCTTCTTTCACTGTTTATGATATCCAGCATAGCTGCAAGAGTTGTGGATTTCCCACTTCCTGTGGGACCGCACACAAGGAACAATCCTTTGGGTTTGAAAAGTAGAGGTCTTATTTCAGCTACGGGAAGTCCAAGTGACTCAAGAGGAGGAATCTCATAAGGTATAAACCTGAAAGCACCCGCTATGGCTCCCCTCTGAAAATAGACATTGGCTCTGAATCTTCCCAGATTTGGAACGCCGAAACTAAAATCCAGTTCCAGAGATTCTTCCAGTCTTTTTTTCTGACCATCAGTAAGAGCTTCAAAACAGAGCTCTCTGGTTTCATTCGGGTTTAAATTCTGTGTTTTGAGTGGAATCAGTCTTCCATCAATTCGGAGCTGTGGAGGACTGCCGGTGGTTATGTGAAGATCACTGGCTCTCTGCTCGATCATGGTCTGAAGTAACTGCTGAAGTGTAAAATCCAAGTCAACCTCCATAATAAGACAACGAATACTTCGGCAGTATATAGTATTTTCAGGTCCCATAAACCAAAAAGTAGAAATGAATACTTATAATACCCATATTTTAGATTCTTTTTGTGGATTATAAATTTAATCATCACCTTTCAATTTACGGATCATCTTCCCTTCATCATACAGTTGACCCCAGATACGTTCAGATTTCCGTCTTCTGTGCTCATCATGACGAAGCTCATATGCCTGACTTTCCCTGCGCATCTTTATGTAATTTTCAAATCGTTCCTGACTGAGTTCCCCATTTTCAAGAGCTTCAGAAACTGCACATCCTGGTTCTCCGTTGTGTGAGCAATCATTAAACCGGCAGAATTTTGAAAGGGTTTCTATCTCAGAGAATACAGTATTTATACCATTTTCATCAAAAAGTTGAAGTTCACGCATTCCAGGAGTATCAATCAGGATACCCCCCCTGGGAAGAATCAGCAATTGACGGGAAGTTGTGGTATGACGACCACGACCGTCACTATGCCTGATTTCTCCCGTAGCCAGTAGTTTTTCTCCGGAAACAGTGTTTATCAATGATGATTTCCCAGCTCCTGAAGAACCTACAAATGCAGTTGTTTTCCCAGGTAGAATAAAGCTTTTCAGGTCGTCAATGCCTTGGTTTGTTGTTGCACTTGTGGCGATGACCTCTGCTCCTATACTAACAGATGCAGTTTCATCAATACGCGAATCAACATCATCGCAGATATCAGATTTATTCAGGATAACTACAGGCTGTGCTCCACTGGCCCACACCCTCGCAAGATATCTTTCAATTCTTCTGAGATTATAATCATTATCCAGTCCGCAGACAATAAACACTGTATCCACATTTGCCGCAATCACCTGGCCATGAGAGGGCTTACCGGGAGCACCTCTGGTGAACAGTGTACTTCTTTCAAGAATCCTGTCTATAATGCATGCATTATCTGCAGAGGGTAATGTCCTCAGGATTACCCAGTCACCAACTCCCGGAAAAGATTCTATATCCAGTTCTCGTTTAAGTCTGCCTGAAAGTTGCGCCAGTCCTGATGCCTCAGTTGACTGAACCTGATATCCACCCTTGTGCTCGGAAATAATTCTGGCGGGAATAACGTTTTCATTTTCTATCTGTTTTTTAAAAAAAGGGCTGAAGCCCAGAGTTGACAGTTCGTACATTTTTTTTCCTTTTTCACATAAAAAAAGCCATCGACTCCAAAAGAGCAATAATTAAGTGCCTGAGCCGACTTTTAAAGTCCATAGCCGGGAATAATTACCCGGGGGCTACAAAGGATTATATATGTAGAACAATATCAGACATAAAACCTTTCACGGATGGTGTTTCCGTATCTTATTTCCTGATAGTCTCAGTTGGATATTCTGTCAAGGGAATATGTTCTTATAAAAATTATTGAGGATCCATAGTCAATGCCGGCAGAGTTCTTGTCACAGAATCTCCAACTCCCAGTTGCCCGTTGGAATTAAATCCCCAGCACCAGACACGATTATTGTCAGCTAGGGCACAGTTATGGGCCACGCCAGTGGAAATGGCAGAAAATGTTGTATTTTCAGGCATATGAACCTCAACCGGATATCCCCACCCGCTGGTTGAGTCAATACCCAGCTGTCCCAGATTGTTTGCACCCCAGCACCATGCATTTCCTGAGGTGTCCAGGGCACAGTTATGTGATTTCCCGGCGCCAATTGAGGAAAAAGAAGTAGACTCAGGCATATCTACTGATTTAGGTGTCAGAGCCTGGAGTGTTGAATTATTTCCTATCTGGCCATAGTTGTTTCTTCCCCAGCACCAGGCGTTTCCGGAATTGTCGAGAGCACAGCTGTTTCCGTCACTGCATGAAATTGAGTTTAATATCAGATTTTCCTGAATTAACACGGCCACGGGAACCGGGGAATCATTTGTAGTGTTTATCCCCAGTTGTCCATACAGATTACTTCCCCAGCACCAAGGTTTTCCGGAATCATCAAGGGCGCATACATGAGCGGAACCGGCATTCAATGAAGTGAAAAATTTATTGTCCGGATTATGAATTTCAACAGGAACGGGGGAATTGACTGATAAATTATTTCCCAGCTGTCCGTAATTATTACTTCCCCAGCACCAGATTTGACCTTCGGTATCAATTGCACAGGAAAAATAAGAACCGGTAGAAATTGCAGTAAATGTTATTCCTGCGGGCATTTCAACTTCAACAGGAACCAAGGAATCCGTTGTTTCGTTGTTTCCCAGTTGTCCGTACAGATTGCTTCCCCAGCACCAGGCATCTCCGGAATCATCAAGGGCGCAGGTGGAATTGTCACCACCATCGGCGCTGTTAATGGTGGTTTGTTCTTCCAGTATAACTTCTTCAGGTATATCAGAACTCTGGATAGAGTTATTCCCCAGTTGACCTGACAGATTGTTTCCCCAGCACCAGACCTTTCCATTTGAGTCAATAGCACATGTATGTGAATTCCCAGTGGATATTGTCTGGTAAATTTTTTCTGTACATTCGTCAAAACCACAAAGTTCATTACAAGTTCCACCGGAAAGGTAAGTGGAACAGTCGGGAGGTGTATCTCCGAGATTTTCCAGATCGCAGAGTTCTCCCATATCAGCATCTATTAATCCATCTCCGCAGAAACGACACATACTCGTGTCAAATTTGCAGGCATCTGTACAGACGAGTGGTACATCTTCTTCATAGTACATGGAATCAATGCTTCTGCAGTTTGTGGCACTTCCAAGATTTGCCCCTTCACATTCTTCTAGATAACCTGACTGAATAATGCCATCACCACAATATCCAAATGATTCACAGCCGGTCGTGTTAAATGTGCAATCGGCAGTATTACATGCTAAAACTCCACCGTAATACCCCAACGTTGCACAACTTTCGTCATCCAGGTTAGAGCCTTCACATTCTTCACCGGATTCTATCGTGCCGTTACCACACAAAAAACATCCGGAATAATCGAAGTGACAGGAATTATCGCATCCCAGAGTTCCTCCTCTGTAGCCTTTTGATTCACACGAAGCACCTGCTAAATCCGTTTCATCACATTCTTCATGGAGATTCTGGATGGTTCCATCTCCACAGATGCCTGCTAATTCGCAGCTTGTGGTATCGAAAGTGCATTGATCATTGCAGCTCAGATTTCCCCCATAGTATCCAAGAGTTTCACATGTCTGTCCAAAAAGATTTTCCGTGTCACATTCTTCGTTTTCGTCAATATTTCCGTTACCACACATTTTTGAAGATCCCGAATCATCACATGATGACAGGGTTGTCAGTAAAAGTATAACAGCAGTAAATTTAATTGTTTTCATTTTTATCTCTGAGCAATTCCAGGTTTTAAAACCCTAATTAAAGCAATGATTGCCTGTGTATAAAGTGAATATACTTTAAAAAAGCTATGAGTCAAATAACATTGATATGGACTGTGGGGTTAGTCAGAGACATTTTCAGAATCTGAATAAGAAGAACTGATAACATCAGTTCGATTTCTGATTAAAAAATTCCGAATTTTCTAAAGTTCATGCAGAAAGTAAACGAACTACTTAACAGTTTAATAACAACAATGGGTTATAAAATTGTTTTAATTTTGGTTGACAAAGGTTTGATAGTTGCTTAATTCTTTAACCATGGAACGTGTGAACAAAAGAACGATAGAAGATATGCAATCAATTGAAAAAGTTATTGACCTTCAGGTGGATTTACTTAAAGTTATTGCTAATAAAACTAGGTTGAAGATTATGTATTTACTAAAGAATTCCGGTGAGATGCATGTCTCTGACTTACGTGAAATTCTTGGAGTGAGTAAGGCCAACCTCAGTCAACAGATTAGTATTTTAAAGAAGGCTGGTATTATTTCCACAAAAACTGAAGGGCGTGCAGTTGTTGTTATAATGGAGTTTAAGGATCTTTTGAATGCTTGCGATCTCGTTCGTGAATTTATTCGTGAAAAGCTGCTGAGGCAAGCTGAACCATTTCTGGAAGGATAGTGGTGAAAAATGAAGGTACTGCGGTTTATTAATCTTTTTGTCGTGTCCCTTATTGTATGGCTTGCTCTGACATTCCCCTTTTCTGTCCATGAACTGATTATGGGAAGTGTGGTTGCTGCTGTAGCTTCGCTTATTGCAATGGGCTTCGTAAAGGGCAAAGTTGATATTATCAATCCTGTTAGAATAATAGGTTTTTTAATATACCTGCCTGTTTTCTCTTACCAGTTGATTAAGGCGAATCTTCAGGTGGCATATGTGGTTTTACATCCATTTCTGCCTATAAACCCGGGTATCGTCCGAGTACCAACAAAACTAAAACGGGATATATCCAGAGCAATGCTTGCCAATTCTATAACTCTGACACCGGGTACACTTACTGTTCAGGTTGAGAATGACGACTTGTGTATCCACTGTGTAAATGTTCCTTCAAAGGAAGAAGATATAAAAAAACTGACTACTCCTTTCGAAGATCATATCAGGAGGATATCCGAATGACACTTATATATATCTGGTTTGTCGCTCTTGCACTTGGAATAGTTCTGAGTGTTGTCAGATCACTTTTGGGACCTACATCCCCCGATCGTGTTGCTGCGGTTGATGTTATGACCACAATAGTCAGTGGACTCATGATAATTATCGCAATGGTGCATAAAAGTTCGATCCTTATTGATGTTTCCCTGGTTTATTCAATACTTTCCTTCATAACTGTTATGGCAGTCGCCAGATATCTGGAGAGGGGGGTCTGAGATGGAAACTATTGGTGCTGTAACAATTACAATAGGTGTTGTTTTCATGTTTCTGGGAGCTCTGGGACTGGTTAGAATGCCTGATATTTACAACAGGCTACAGGCTGGAACCAAGGCTACAACTTTAGGGTTTATAGGTGTGGCGCTGGGGGCAGGGTTTTATAATCCTGTGTGGTTTCCCAAACTCATCCTTATGGTATTTTTCCTTGTTTTAACTGCACCTGTGAGCAGTCACAATCTCGCTCGTGCCGCTTACATTGCCGGCATTAAACCGGAGGGAAAAGTAGCATCCTGTGACAGAACAAAAAAGGAGGGGGAAGATGAGTCCGAATAACATACTCATACTGAGCGTTACCCTTGCGATGCTTGCGGGAGCTGCTGCAGTAGTGTCAATCAGAAGTCTCATTGGGGCTGCTATTTTAGAAGGTGTGGTATCTTTGATGGCTGCACTGCTTTTTCTTCAGATGAGTGCTCCGGATGTTGCCATTACTCAGGCTGTCATAGGTGCCGGTCTGAGTACTTCTCTTTTTGTAATTGCTCTCAGGAGGAGTAATTCAGGTCAGGAGGACAGTGATGAATAAAATTGCTGCAATTCTCATGATTGGAATTATCAGTTATGGTGTTTATGCCGCCTTTTCCAGTACACAGCCCGGGTCAAAACCATTCAAACGCAAAGCTCAGAATGATGTCAGCAGAGCATATCTCGCGAAAACAGTAAATGGAAAGAAACATTCATCTATTATGAGGGGAATGAAGGGGCTGGAAAACAGCAGTTCCAATATCGTCACTGCAGTGGTGCTCGACTACCGGGGTTTTGATACCCTTGGTGAGGTTACAGTTCTTTTTGCCGCCATCGCAGGCATTGGTCTGCTTCTTGGTGGTCAGAAGAAAAGAGTTATTACTCCGGCAGGTCCAATTATTTCATCCTTGGCTCCCTGGATTGCACTTTTTATACTGATAACCAGTGCTTATGTGTTTTTACATGGCCATCTCACACCTGGTGGAGGATTTCCCGGTGGAGCAATGATAGCAGCTGGCTTTCTTCTTATGGTTCTTGGTTTCAGAACAAAACCTTCAGGCGTTTTCAGGATGCTTGAGTCATTCGCCGGACTTTCCTTTGTTTTAGTTGGGTTACTGGGTTTTCTGAAAAAAGGCAGTTTTCTGCAGAATTTTATGGGAACCGGAGAAATGGGGTCTTTGTTTGGAAGTCTTTTTATAACAGTGCTTTATGCCATTATAGGTATTAAGGTGGCTGCAGAACTTTCAAGTGGTTTTGGTTCCTTTGTAAAGGAAGACTTGGAGGAAGAGCATGAATAATCCTGTTTTTCTTTTCGGAATTGGTGCTTTTGCACTGATGATGATAGGTCTCTACGGTGTATTGACTCATAAAAATATTTTCAGGCTTATCCTCAGCCTTGGACTGATGGAAACCGGAGTGAACCTCTTCATTGTTGCCGCCAGTTACTGGGATGGCGTTCGGGCTCCGATTCTGGGGAAAATATTTAACGTTAAAACAGCGGATTCATACGCGGATCCACTTCCTCAGGCACTTGTTCTTACTAGTATTGTAATCGGTCTGGGTGTTACGGCACTTGCTCTTGCACTCATGATTAAATATCGTGAAGGAACAGGAACCCTTGAAATGGAAGATAAAAGGGAAGAGGAGGTTGAGGAATAATGAAATACTCGATTTTCCTGATTGTAGCTCCTATGGCAATGGCTTTTCTTGTGCCGTTTTTAGGCCATGTAATGCCGGCCTTGTCAAAAGGGCTTTCTTTTTTAACAGCTTTGGCGGGTACTGTGCTGAGTGTATTTTTACTCATCACCTACAAGACACCTTTTACTGTCATCATGGGTGGGTGGATACCACCATTCGGAATTAATCTGCATGTTGATATGCTCAGTCTTCTTTTTGCAACAGTTGTTTATGGTGCAGTAACTCTTGGAATTGCATTTCAACTATCATCTGTTGTTGTGAAGAAACCTTATTTCTACATGCTCATTCTTCTTCTGCTTACATCCCTTAACGGAATGATTCTTACTGGGGATCTTTTTAACCTGTTTGTTTTTATGGAAATAGCGGGAATTAGTTCATGGGCTTTAATTGCAAGCGGAAATAAAACTGCCGGTGTGCGTGGTGCTCTTCAGTATATGGTTGTAGCTTCTCTTGCAAGTGTCGCGTATCTTGCCGCTATTGCAATCATTTACTCCAGTACCGGAACCCTCAACATGGCGCAGATTAGTGGTGGGCTAAGGGAAATGAATTCAGCTATGGCGGCTCTGGCGGTACTGCTGATTCTTGCCTCTCTGTTCACGGAGATGGAGATATTTCCATTTAACTCATGGGTTGGGAGTGCTTACAGGGGTGCACCCTCAAGTATCAGTGGATTATTAAGCAGTGCTGTTGCTCTTGCAGGAGCATACGCAATGTTGAGAATCAGTTACATAGTGTTTGGAGCGGGGATGGGAAACATCATCCGATTCGGATCCTTTAATATTACCTCGATCCTTTTCTGGATGGGTGTTGTAACAGTTGTTACAGGTGAAGCGTCTGCTTTTACACAAAAGGATGCCAAGCGAATGCTGGCATGGTCAAGTGTGGGTCAGATGGGAATGATCCTAATGGCTATTGCAATTGCAAGTGAGAAATCAATATATGGTGCAGTATTTGCCCTGATTACTCACAGTATTTCAAAATTGCTTCTTTTCATGATCGTTGGTCGACTTGTGTCTGCCACAGGTACTTCAGACTGGACCAGATGGAAGGGTATTGGACGAAAAAATTCTATTCTTGGAATATTCTTTATAATTGGAGCTCTTGGTGTGACAGGAATTCCACTTTTTGCAGGATTCTGGGGAAAATTCACTATAATCGGCAGCGCTTTTAAATCAACCGGCTCAAGCTATCTTGGGGTTTATATTATACTTGCAGCAACTGTTATGGAAGCGGTGTATTTTCTGAGACTGGCTCATGCTCTTTTTGAAGAACCTGAAAGAAAACCAGGTAAAGTCAATACGGGAATCGTTTTCTGGACATGTACCACTTTACTGGCACTGGCCGTGGTCATCATTGGAGTTTTCCCTGCCCCACTGGACAGAAAAATCAAAAAGATACCTAGTGAGCTGCGTGGTGATAATACCAGCGGATATATTTCAACCGTTTATAAAGCTATGGGAAGGTGATTTATGACTTCAAACATGCTTCCTTTTATTGTTATTGCGCCGGTTCTTCTGGGGTTGTTGATGCTTTCCATGCCCAAGAGACTTAACTGGTGGATTTTCTTTCTTCTGAATATTGTCCTGGCAGGTGTGATTTTTACACTGAAATCAAAGGGTGCAATGTCATTTACATTTCAGTGGACACTTTTTGGTACCGGAAAAGTAGTGCAGAAACTTGGGGTAACTCCCCTAGGTTGGTTTTTTCTGGCAATAAGCAGTGCGGCTACATTGCTGTTTTCCATGTTTTCCCTTGATTTCAATGATAAAAAACATTCCACTGCGATTGCTCCACTCTGGCTTATGCTGGTTGGGGCAACAAATGGAATTTTCCTTTCTCAGGATTGGATTTCGTTTTTCATATCATGGGAACTGATGTCCTGGACAAGTCTGTTTATTATCGGACACGGAAAAACTTCCAGTTTCAAAGCAGGTATTTACTACTATGCTCTGAGTTTTTTCGGAACTATGGCAATGATGGCAGGGATATGGCTGCTTTTCCATCGAACCGGCTCCTGGGAAATAAGCAGCGGTGTTTTGAAAACAGCCCAAGATTTATCTTCCCACAGGGGATTTGCCCTGACGGTTCTGTCTCTTTTTACCGTAGCCTTTTTAGCTAAAAGTGCTCTTTTCCCGTTCCATATGTGGCCGCAGATGGCTCATGCTGAAGCTCCGGATGATTTCAGTGCGTATCTTAGTGGAATCATGATTAAATATGGTGTTTATGGATTACTGCTCTTTATCGTTCCGGTTTTTGCTCTCACTCCGAGGGGAACGATTAAATCCATAAGCGGGGTACCATGGCCAATGTATATTCTTGCTGTAATGAGTGCACTTACCAGTGTCATAGGCACTGTTATGGCCATATTCACTAATGATATGAAGAAACTTATGGCATGGTCGACTGTTGCCAACGTTGGATATATCGGTGTGGGCCTGGCTACCGGTACATCCCTTGGATATGCAGCTGCAATGTTCCATACAGTAAATCACATGATGTTCAAAGGTGGAATATTTGCCTCTCTTGCTGCGGTGAAATATCGTACAGGTGAAAGGGAAATGCATCGACTTGGCGGACTTGCCTACGTAATGCCCATTACCTTCTTTACCTTCCTTCTGGGAATAATTGCAGCAGCTGGAATTCCTCCACTGAGTGGCTTTAATTCCAAATGGATGATATTCCAGGCACTTTTTGAAAAGAAGATGGTTTTCGTTGCAACCGCACTGTTTTTTGCTTCAACAGGTGCATTTCTTTACCTCTTTAGAGGACTGCATACAATATTCCTCGGTCAATTGTCACCAAGGTTTAGGAATGTAAAGGAAGCTCCACCACTTATGAGTCTTTCTATGATAGTTCTCATGATTCTTATGCTTGCAGCAGGAATTTTCCCTGGTCTGGTTACCGGCCGTTTCAATGATATTTTGGTGGCAGCAGGTCTTAATCCCATTAAAACAACTCTGTATTCCATGACAGGTTCCACCACCAGTATCAATTCAACATTAGTGGCAAGTGTATTTGCTCTTGCGGTTGGCGTTGTATTCTTCCTTTTTGTTATAGGCGGACGCAAACGCCGCGTGAAAATGATGGACAATTATACCTGTGGAGAGGATCCACTTGACTGGAATGTCGGCCCGGACAGATATCATTATGGTTATGACTTTTACCAGCCCATAAAGGGACTGTTTTCCTGGATGCCACTGGGCGTTGTTGAAAAGGGGTACAATGCTCTGGGGCGTTTTATGGAAAGACTGGGGAACCTTGTCACATCAATTTCAGCTGATGGAACAAGGCTCGGCTGGTCCTTTGTTCTTGGAGTAATTCTAATAATTGTGATTGGAGTAGTGAAATGAACGCATATGCACTGCTTGGAATTAAACTGATAGGTGTTTCATTTGGATCCATGGCTGTTGGACTGCTCTTTATGGGGCTGGGACGCAAGGTTACAGCAAGAATCCAGAGAAGAATGGGACCCCCGTTTTATCAGTCATTTATTGATGTAATCAAGTGTTTTACAAAAACCAGTATTACACACAACTTTGTAATGGATCTTGGTATAATAATGGCTCTTGGTGGTCTTATTGCCACTGCGTTTTTTATTCCATTTGCCAACTTCTCAATTCTGGGAAGCAGCAGTGTTGTTATTGTACTTTATCTCATGAGTATCGGATATCTTGGAATGGCAATGGGGGTCAGTGCCAGTGGTAATCCAAACGCCACTATTGGTATATCTAGGGCTCTGGCATTGATGATGGGTTACGAAATTCCTTTTGTTATGGTGATCATGGCAATGCTTATCACATATAACTCAAGTGACCTTCTGACTTATGCCGTGGCTCAGAGTAATGGTATCGGATCATGGCATATATGGAAATATCCACTTGGTTTCATTGCTGTGGAAATAGCATTTCAGGCTATGGTTGGTGAGGCACCATATGATCATATGATTGCACCAGCTGAAATAGCCAGTGGTCCGATGGTTGAGTTAAGTGGAAAATATCTGGGTATAGGCTTTTTGCTTCACGCTGTTCAACTTTACGTGGAGACCGGCCTTATAGTCAATCTTTTCCTTGGTGGTGCATCCAGTTGGTATGTAATGCTTGTGAAGATGTTTGCTGTATACTTCACTACTTTGAGTATCAATGCCGTAATGGCACGATACAGAATAGAACAGGGTATCAGACATCTTTGGATCTGGGCTGGTAGTTTCGGCCTCTTACAACTGATTTATACGAGAATCTGGGGGTAAATTATGGAAATGGATAACCTCTATCTGGCAAACCTGAGGGAAGAAAAGCAGAACATGTGGGGAGGCCTTGTGAATTATTTCAGAAAGCGCTCCATGTGGATGCTTTATTATTGTACCGGTTGCGGGGCAATTGAGCTTCCACCAACAATGACTTCAAGATATGACATGGAAAGACTTGGAATGGGGCCGATGGCAACTCCAAGACAGGCTGACCTCCTTTTGATTACAGGGTATCTGAGTGTGAAAACTCTAAAAAGAGTTATTTGGTCATACGAACAGATGCAAGAGCCCAAGTATGTGGTTGGATTTGGCTCTTGTCCGATAAATGGTGGGATTTACTGGGATGCATACCCGGTGATTAACCATCTTGAAGCTTTTATTCCGGTGGATATGTCTATTGCCGGATGTATGCCACGTCCTCAGGCGATAATTGACGCCTTTGAAAAACTGATGGGTGAAATTCAGGAAGGTAAAGCCATTGGTTACAAGCGTTATGAAAAACACTACGACTGGTATAAAAAGAATCAGGATGCGGTACTTGGCAGGACTGAAGCTGTGCTGAAACCTTGGAATGATCCCTTTGCTTCCAATCCTTCAGTTGATGAACTGATGGCACTTGAAAAGGGGGAATCCAATGTCTGATAATATCCTGGCAAGAGCTGGAAAAATGCATGGTGACAAAATTGAGTGCAGGGAAAAATATAAAGCTCAATTAGAGATAAAAACTCACCGTGATTATGTTTTAAATCTTCTAACATGGTTGAAGTCTGAAAGGTATGTTCATCTATCTTTCATGAGCTGTATCGACTGGATTGAAGAAAACGAATTTGAGCTGGTATGGCACGTATTTTCATATGAATCAAAGAATCATATATTGGTTAAAACAAGGCTAAATCGTGAAAAACCCTGGATGCACACTGCAATAAATATCTGGCCTCATGTACAACCATACGAACAGGAAATTCATGAAATGTTTGGAGTATATTTTCCTGGGAATCCGGATCTGAGTGGGTTGTTTCTGCATAACTGGCTGGATCTTCCGCCTTTGCGAAAGGATTTTATTGCAAAGGATTATTCCCTGGCCCTTTATACTACCGATGCTCTGGGATTGACTCCACCTTTTGATGATATTGATATTGTGGAGATAACAGCAGAAGAAAGCAGGGATGGTGAGTAATGTATCTTCCTGATGGCTATACTACACTGGATAAAATTTCTGAAAATGATGATTATGCTGTATACGACCTGTTTTTTGGCCCTAACCATCCGGGTATGCATGGTAACTTTGGTTATGTTCTGGATATGGTGGGAACTGAAATTCTCAGGGTCAGACCTAATGCAGGACAGCTGCACCGGGGATTTGAAAAAGCGATGGAAAATAAGTTGTGGGCACAGAACCTGTCACTTATTCCCAGAGTCTGTGTTCCGGACCCGGATCCCAATGAGGTGGCATACTGTCAGGCCGTTGAGGCTATTTTGGGTGTCGAAATTCCCAGGCGGGCAAGATATATCAGATCCATTGTTCTTGAAATGTCCCGGCTTGGATCCTTCCTGATGGGAATGGGTGGGGTAGGGGGTGCTCTCGGGCACTATTCAACCATGTATCTTATGATGATCGATCGCGATCTCATACTGGATCTTTTTGAAGCTCTCACTGGAGGAAGGGTTTATCATATCTACAATATTCCCGGAGGTGTCAGGAGAGATATTCCTGATGGCTGGACAGATAAGCTTCTTGAACTCTGTGACAGGTTGGAAAGTAAACTTCCCGAATGGGACAGGTTGCTGTATGAAAATCCTGTAGTACAGGACAGACTCGGTGGTCTGGGTTATATAAGTGCAGAGGAGGCAATGTCCTCAGGAATAACAGGTCCTTCACTAAGAGCCTGTGGTGTAAAAGCTGATGTTCGTATCGACACACCCTATGCTGCATATGATGAAATAGAAATCAATTCAAAGCTGTCCGAGGGTGGTGATGCATTAGCAAGAGCAGTTCAGGTTCGACTTGATTTTGAAGAAGCTGTAAACATCATCAGACGGCTGGTAAAGCAGCTTCCTGATGGCGATTACAAACTGGATCTGGGAAATATTTCAAAACTCAGGGTTCCAAAAGGTGATGCCTATTCAAAGGTGGAAGCATCCAAGGGCGAGTTTGGATATTACGTTGTTAGTGATGGAGGTTTAAAACCTTATCGTGTTAGTGTTCGCGGACCTTCCATGCCCGCCGGAATGTATCTTTGTCATAAACATCTCAGGGGAATGAAAATTGATGATGTGGCTGTCTGGATGGCATCATTTGCAATTTGTCCACCGGATATCGACAGGTAGGAGGCCCAAATGTCACTAGGTGAAAGATCATTTTTTGTGCCATTTTCAACACTGGCAAATCTTTTTAAGAAGCCGGAAACAATTGCTTATCCCAAAGAGGATCTGGATGTCCATGGGGTAAAGGGTCCTTCCCTGAAGTACAGGGGTATGCATGCTAATGATCATGATGTCTGCATTGGCTGTGGCAACTGTTCAACAGTATGTCCCACTGCTGCAATAAACATGATTTCCACGGGGGTAAATGATGCTGAACTAACCGGGGCAAATGCCCAGCGACCCACTGTGGATTACGGCAGATGCTGTTTCTGTGCTTTTTGTGTTGACGCCTGTCCTTCAGGATCTCTGACTATGACAAGAGAGTATATTTTTACAAGAGCGAGTGAGAAGGAAAGCCCGCTGGAGGAATTAATCTGGAAGTGTGATGAATTTACACTGGAACCTGGTTCCAGATGGTCGGAGAATCCCGGCTGGCAGTGTCACGGGGAAGAAACCTGGCTTGATCTGGAAAGAAGCCATATGGAACATATGACTCCGGAAAAACGGGTGGGAAGTTTTATTGAGTTTGTTCTTGGTTTTACAAAAGAAGAAGCTCTGAGGGAAGCCGCAAGATGTATCGAATGCGGTATCTGCACAAAAACCTGTCCTGCAAATATGGGGATCCCGGAATATATAAGAGGTATATATGACAATGATCTGGAGGAAAGTGTCCGTGTAATGTATGAGACAAATCCTCTTCCGGGAATCTGTGGCAGGATCTGTACTCACAAGTGTGAGTCCGTATGTGCAATTTCACACAAGGGAGAACCGGTTGCCATACGCTGGTTGAAACGTTATGCCATTGATGCTCTGGGGCCTGATAAAGTAGCTGAAATTGCCAGCAGTGCCAAAGAGATGTTCTCTCCCTCCGGGAAAAAGGTTGCAATAATCGGAGCAGGGCCTGCAGGTTTAAGCGCTGCCTATTACCTATCCACTATGGGACATGGTGTGACAGTCTTTGAAAGAATGCCTAAAGCAGGGGGAACCATGCGCTATGGAATACCGGCATATAGACTTCCTGATGAATCAATTGATAACGATGTGAGAGCGATGGCTGAGATGGGTGTTGATTTCAGGATGAAAACCAGAGTGGGCACGGATGTCTCCTTTGAATCACTGAGAAAAGATTACGATGCGGTGCTTGTTGCAGTTGGTTTTCCAATGGGGCGTTCCACAAGGATTGAAAATCATGATCATCCTGATACAGGTCTGGCTATTTTACTTCTTAACCAGATACGGCTCGGTGAAGAGATTCCCGTTCATGAAAATATTGTGATTATAGGTGGTGGTAACGTTGCAATGGATATCGCCAGGTCAATGGCCAGACTTCAGAAGGTAAAATACGGCAAAGTTTCCATTATCCTTACCTGTCTTGAGGGTGAAGGAGAGATGCCTGCAGATAATGAGGAGATTGAGGAAAGTATAGAGGAAGGGATAATTATAAATCCCGGCTGGGCTCCAAAGGCTATTGAACTGGATGATGATGGTAAAATAAAAGGTCTTAAATGTGCAAGATGCCTCAGAGTTTTTGATGAGAACAGGCGTTTTAATCCTAAAATTGATGAAGATGACCTGACTTTCTATCCGGGAACTCAGGTGGTGGAAGCCATCGGTCAGGCAAGTGATTACACCTTCCTTTCAGAAGATGACCTAGCTGCTATGGGGCATGAACGTGGACGATTTAAGGTTTCTGATGGTATGGATAGTGGTCTGAAAGGTGTTTTCATTGCAGGTGATATAGTTCATGGACCCGACGTAATACATGCAGTAGCTGATGGTCACAAGGCAGCAAGAAGTATTGATACCCTGTTTAATCAGGGATAAGGAAAGGTTTTTTTAATGACAACTGATACACAACTCACCGTAGAAGGAATTATTAAATTCGCAATAAATATAGAAGAAGAGAGTGCCCGGTTTTATGAAAATGCCATCAACAAGTATCTTGATGAAGATAATAAAACTGATGAGCTTATTGCACTTTTAGAAGAACTGAGTCTGGAAGAAATAAAACACAAAAAGCGTCTTAGTGATCGTTTCAGTGTCGTTTCAAATCCATCAGCATCCCTTGAAAGTGATGCATTACGTAATGTGGTTGATATGATAGTCACTATTCCAGCTTTGGAAGGTTCACAAACTCCAGTAACAGTATTAACAACTGCCCTGAAAAGAGAGAACGCAACTGCAGATTTGTACCGGACTCTGCTTTCTCTCAGTGATCTCGGTTCTCTGTCGAGTATCTTTGAAGAACTGGTGGATCAGGAAGTCGGACACGCCAGAAGAGTGAAGTCACTTCTTGAAAAAATGAAATGATAATAATGCGTTAGAAAAATATTCCTCAATAAATATGCAAAGGGGTGTTTTATGAGGGGGATGTGGGTGCAACCCATTATGCAGATGTCTGATATTTATGTACGAGGGTCGGATTATTTTTATTAAACAAACTTAACTCATAATTCTATCTGAATTTATTCAAAATACTGTCAATTCCAGTCCGGGAGACCTGATGGTTGTATAGAGGAAGTTCTGTCTCAGAATATGATCGATGGGCTTTTCTTGAATTCTTATAGATAATCCCCAAGGGTATTTTCCCATCGGTTTTCAGTGTAAGTTCAAGAGCCTTCATAAGATTTTCATTATCATAGTTTTCATTCAGAACTTCTGTGTGTTCATTATAGAATTTGTAGGTATGAACATGATCCCAGGTTACACAGGGCTGCAGTATATTTACATAACTGAAGCCCTTATGATTAATTGCAGCTGAAAGAACCTCAATCATATGCTTTGAATTTGATGAAAGAGTCTGAGCAACAAATGATGCCTGCTGACTTACTGCCAGAGCAAGTGGATTCATCGGTCTTGAGGATACTCCCTCGGGATTGACTTTTGTAACTGTTCCTTCATCTGTAGTTGGTGAAGCCTGACCCTTTGTGAGACCGTAAATATGGTTGTCATGAACAACAACTGTAATATCCACATTTCTACGTATAGCGTGAATGAAATGATTCCCACCTTCTCCATATGCACCACCATCACCAGCGTGAACCACGACTGTCAGATTGTTATTGGCCAGCTTAATGGCCTGAGCTGTAGCAACTTCTCTGCCGTGTAATCCGTTGAATGTGTTGACATTCATGTAATGTGGTAGTTTTGGCGCCTGTCCAATACCTGTGCATATAACCACATTGTCCGGTGGGAGATTAAGATTAACAAGAGTCTGTTGAATTCCGTTGAGAATACCAAAGTTACCACAACCAGGACACCAGGCTCTTTCAAAATCATTTTTGTAACTTTCAAGTGAAACCTGATTCATTTTAGACTCCTTTTTTCAGTTCAGCATAGAGTTCATCCATTAAAAATGGTCTTCCGGTGACTTTTCTGATGGAAAGATCGATACCTGTTTTGGCAATTTCTTTGATTACACTTTCGATTTCGCCGCTGACACTGTTTTCCACAACAATTGTTTTCGAAGCTGATTTTAGTGGTTTAAACATTTTTTCACTCAAGGGCCACAGCCATCTTAAAGTCATCATGTTGACTTTTATGCCTTCATCTCTCAGTTTCTCAACGGCCTGCTTCACAACGGGCACGGTGCTTCCCCAACTGATGATCATTGGCAGATTTTCATCCAACATATCAATCTGTGGTTCCCATGCTTCATCCAATATTGTGGCAAGTTTTCGTTCTCTTTTTTTCACCATTTCAGTTGCTGTTTCAGGTTTTTCAGTGAGATGTCCGTACTCATCATGTTCATCGCTGTCAACCACAACCAGATGTCTGGAATCTCCTGGAACAGCCATTGAACTGATTCCACTTTCTGTTAATGCAAAACGCTTGTAATCCTTTATTTTTTCTAGGTCAACTCCTGACAGGATATGTCTTGTGTTATTCATTTCCGGCCTGAAATCATCAACTGTTTTGTAACAGTCCTGAAGGAGTTGATCCGTAAGTATGATTACCGGAAGTTGATACTTTTCTGCAATATCAAAGGCATCACGGCCTATCTGGAATGCATCCTCAACAGAATCAGGAGCGAGAACCACTTTTGGGAAAAATCCGTGTCCGGCATGTATGGCCATTCTTAAGTCACCCTGCATTGTTCTCGTAGGAAGTCCTGTGGCAGGACCCGGCCTCTGAGCAATCACTATCACAGCAGGGGTTTCAATCATTCCCAGAAGGGAAACACCCTCCACCATGAGGGCAAAACCTCCCCCGCTTGTGGCAGTCATGCTTCGTGCACCTGTATAGGCAGCACCCGCAATCATGTTCACAGCAGAAATTTCATCCTCGCTCTGCTCAACCACCACACCGGTAAGGTCGGACCACTGACTGAGATTTGTCATAATGGAAGTCGCAGGACTCATGGGGTATGCCGCCATGAACGAAACACCACCGGCGACACATCCAAGACTCAGCATGCTGTTTCCACTTATCCATAAATTATTTTTTGTAATGGATTTACCAAGCCTGTATTCCATGATGCCTGTTTCTATTGCTGCATTGAAACTGTCTTCTGCAATATTTAAGTTGGAATCCATAACTTTAGCTGGAACATTTTCCTTAACAGCCTGCAAAAGAATTTCTTTTTCAAAACCGAGTAATCCACATATGAATGAGACTCCTGCAGTCCCGACTGCCTTGGGTGCACCATGCTTTGTACATATATCAGAAGGATTGAAATCAAATGCCTCAGAATGTTCCCATGATGTTATTATTTTCCCACCAGGTAGTAGACTTGTTGAATATTCACTGAGAGTTTCAGCACTTAGGGCACATAAAATATCAATTCCAGAGTCCACATGTTCGATGGGTTTATGTGAAATTTTCATCTGACTGAAGTTTTTTCCACCCCTGATCCTGCTTTCGACATCATTTACGCTGAAAGCATAAAGTCCGGATCTGGTGGTGACAATTCCCAGAATGTCCTGTGCAGTGGCCATTCCCTGACCTGCACTGCCACTGATTCTTATATTTAATTCCATATTATACTCCTGTTAAAAAGCTACGGTGTATAAGGTATTTTCTGACCATTGAAGTAATATCAAACCGTCAGGAAAATAGATTCAATAACTATAATGAAAATACAGCAGAATAAAACATTTTTCTGAACATGTATATCCCCGGTGTCATTTCAGTACTATTCAACTGCCTGATAACGGTCTGTTATTTTAAGTACCATAAAATAACAAACCCGGGTTAGTTTTTTCTCCTACTTCTTTCCTGCTCAACCTCTGGTATTTTTTGCCCCCTGATGCTTTTTATCCTCTATTTTTATGTTTCTGGTGTTGAATTTATGTGTTTCCTACTGGGATTTGTGGTTTCTGACTGACT
>JAFGWM010000006.1 GCA_016937155.1 Deltaproteobacteria bacterium | reverse complement strand
GAAAAGAGGGGAAAAACTAATCTGGGCGTGTAAGAAGAGAGGAGGGGAAAGAGGGGAAAAACTAACCTGGGCGTGTAAGAAGAGAGGGAAAAAGAGGTGAAAAACTAACCTAGGGGGGTTGAAAGAGAGGAGGGAAAAAGAGGTGAAAAACTAACCTAGGGGGGTTGAAAGAGAGGAGGGAAAAAGAGGTGAAAAACTAAACTAGGGGGGTTGAAAGAGAGGAGGGAAAAAGAGGGAAAAAACTAACCAAGGGTGGGTTGAAAGAGAGGAGGGAAAAGAGTGAAAAAACTAACCAAGGGTGGGTGAATTAAAATGGGATTCCCATTGAAAATATCCAGTGTACCTGTTTTGGAATGATATTCAGTTCTGATTTTGTGTTACTTTCAGAATCCGATGAAACCTTATGTAATCTTGGTATTAATAGCCCTGCGGCTATTCCTGTAATTGCCCCTATAAGAACATCACTGAAATAGTGCCTGTCAGCAGCAATCCGGAAATACCCAGTAAGAGTCGCCAGGGTCATATTAACACCCCAGGAAACTGATGCATATTTCCAACCCTTCATTTGAATCAGAACACTTGAGGCGGTAGCAAATGCAAATGCTGCTGTTGTATGTCCACTGTAAAAAGATAATCTCAGGTCTGAATTTTCCTTCTTGTCTCCAAATGTATATCTGGTTAAAGGTCTTTCTCGAGCCACAACAAATTTTACCGCCTGGTTAAGAAACAAGGCTGCACCCAAGGTTTCAATTCCAACTAAAAAAGCGAAACCATTTTCGCTGAATCTGGCTCCTGATGTAAATGCATCCTCACCTGAAAAACCTAAAAAGCCCATATTTATTATCGGAATTGAGGCAAGAATTATATTAGAAATATGATGGGCTGTATCCCTGTCACTTCCCCATGAAATTTTCTTTCTGATAAGCTCATCAAAACACATTTTGCGGCACCATCTACATTTCTTTGGTGCCAGAGTATCCTTCAAAAATTCTCCTGCAAGCCAAAAGCTTAGTGTGCCAAGAGTGATTGGAGCACTGATTTCAGGATTATACTTTACGTAATCCTTAGCCGATACGCGTCCCATAGAAACAAAGGAGAAAAATAAAACTGGAATAAGCATCCTTCTCATATTAATTCAGTCCTTTTTTACACGAAAAAGAAAATTATTTCCTGATGAATCTGCATTTATCAGAATCCTCAGATTCCCCTTATCTGCAATTTTAATAAATGTTGAATTCCAGTGCCATTTTCTATAAAACTTCAATTCTTTTAACAACTTATTATTGAAAAATATTTTTATGAAAACTGATTTTTTCCCCTCAGATGTTGTATCATCAAGGCCCCCTTCCAGAGTTATCCCATTTTGTATTTTTACATCTTCCCAAGTTAATTCATAAGTCCGTTTTTGACTGGGATGCAGGAAAATCCCTGTATAAATTTCTCTTCCTACGCCCCTTGATTCTATACCAACATAATCAGTTCCTGTACCGCAGTAGTGTCTCGCTGGATAAAAATAAAGACATTTGTGACTCTTATCTTTTACTATCTTTTTAACATTTGCATGACGCAATTTTAAATATTCAGTTCCAAAAGGCGATAAAACATAAGATTTATATAAAACTAGTCCTGTGGTTATAATGCCAATTGTAATAAAAAATATTCTTCCATTCTTTGAATGCCAGACTCTACTGATCCAGCCAAAAATTTTATGGCTCCCTGATGATAGTTTTTTCTCAAAAAAGTTTCCTACAGGATATGACCAGGAAACCGGGAGCATGAACAACAAAATAAAAATTATGGAAATAATCAGACTAATATACTCAAGTGTGCTTTTTTTATAATACAGCTTGATTACGGCATCCCTAGGAGCATAAACTTTCATAAAAGTCAGTGGTCCATTACTCCAGTTTGAAAGTTCAGCATCTTTTCCATTTACTTTGACTTTCCAGTTTCTGAAGGGATGAATATTGAAACGAATCTCATTATTTTCAATTCCTCCATCCAGTGTTAAATTCAAAGAATTATTTTCAAAATTATATGATTTAGTTCCTGCTGTACCGGTAAAAACACGTTTAGAAGAATACTCCATAAATTCATACAGATATAAACCATAGGATTTTTTAAGCAGCTTAATTTTCTTTATTCTCGAAGGACCCATGGAAACAATATATCTGACATTCAATAGCTTTAACTGCTCTGTACTCCGGGGAATATCAGAATTTTTCACTTTCGCCCTGTATTTATAAGTCTGCGCAGGGACAAAACTCAGTTTTACAAATGGCAGCCCACTATAAATACTGAACGCAGCATGACGATGTTCTCCAAAGGAACCATCAAGAGCCACTCTGTAAAAACTGTCATCTGCCTTTTTTCTGTCTTTAAGGTATTTGGCTATTTCAAAAATTCCTTTTTTAAATTCAGGGGAAAAAGGATATTTTGTCAAAGGAACAAGATAATTGTCAGTAAAATGTAAAATACCCGGAATAATTAACCCCATAAAAGCAATGATAAAAATGCTTTTTATATGCCATCTGATTTCGGTTGATGATTTGAACCACTCGATTAAAAATTTTACACCGATTGCAGCCGAGAAGAATAAACTCGCTTTGACAAAAAGCAGATATCTCGGAAATTGTACGTGTTTTAATGAAGGAATCGATTCGAATAAACCTAAACCACCGATGACTGTAGAACTTGTAACCACAAGTATGATGAGAGAAGAAGACAAAAGAGCAAGCATGAACTTATCATGTCCATCCTTTAAAATTCTGAAACAACCCCAAAAACCAAGTGCTAAAACCCAGATTGGCGAATTCCCCCATAACTGAAAATTCCAGAATCCATTTGCTATATTATTTATAGTACCATTTATAGCACTTACGTGAACACTGTAAGACGGAGCAAAGGAAAGAAAAGGAAAAAGCCACCATGCAGTGATCATCACTACAAAAACTGACCATTTCAGATATCTTAAAATAAGTTGAACTCTTTTTATAGAAGGAAAAAAATGAAACCATAAAAGTGCAATGGACACGGGAAAAATCGTTAAAAGTGACATAGGATGACAAAGAAGAGCCAGAGATGAAAAAATTACTGGCTTTCTGAACGTCGATTTTTCATCCAGATATTCATGCAGGAAAAATAATGAGGCTAAAGTAAGTGCAATAGCAAAACTCAACGGCCAGACACCCCACCTTACCATAAAAATCCAACCGCCCTGCCTGAAAGCCCCCATATCAATGAGAGCAAATACTCCACTGGCAAATGCCCCAACCCTACCTCCAATTTTATTGCCGATAAAAAAGTAGGTAAAGTAATAAAAAACCAAAAACATGCCAAAGGACAGGGCATAAACCTGCTCCCAGGTTAAAAATCCAAAGGAAATAAATTTGATTAAAGATATGTAAATATCCGCAAGTGGAGGATAAAGCAATTCTGCAGGATAACCTCCGGAAGCAAAGTCAGTCCAGCCTGTAAGGGAAAATCCTGATATTATCTTGTTGTAAAAAATCCATGCCTTCATCTGATGAACGCTATGATCAGCAATCCATGGCATATTTCCAAAAAAAATAGGATGGTAAATTAAAAAAATAAGCAGACCAAAGGATAAAGGACCAGCTAACCAGGCTAGATATCTCTTCGTTTTCACAGAAAATTCACTGCTGAAAAACTTGAGTAAATACCATAATAATGTGAAAAAAAGCCCTGTGGCAATGAACTGGGATAGTATTGAACCCTGCATTAGAAAAAAAGTCAGGGGTACCAACAGAATCCAGAGAAAAACTCTACTGTATTTTTTTAAATAGGCCAATCCAGTCATTTAATTAATCCTGAATTTCATACGGGATATAAGAGCACCATCCTCGAAAATACTGCAATTCCAGTCCCCGGATTTAATCTGGGATTCCCCTATCTTGAATTTCAGGGCACTGATGGGCTCTCCAACCGGAATAGCTCTGGTAAGTTTTGAATATACCACACCATCAGGATCCGTAACCACCCATTTAATAAGCACTTTTTTATGCTTATTAATATATTCAGCTATGCAACCAATATTTTCACCGGCATGAAAACTTCGCTGTCCAGTGGTATACCATTCTCTTCCGTTTGCATAAACGACTTTAGTCATATAAGACCATCGCAGAGCTTTGTTTGATTTAATTTCTCCTGTTTCAGGCTTGTTCCTTCTGACAAGGGCACTTATCCATCCCTGATTGACATATGAGTAATCCCTGAAAGGAATCCTGAAATATACTGCAGCAAAAAACTTCCAGTTGTCGATGTTCAGAGAAATGAGTTTTTCAAATAATTTTGTGCCATAAGCGACACCCTCATCCGGCCATACAACCGCTGGATACTTTTTCCTTAAAAATTCTCTGTACCATTTTTTGTTTTTATCCATGTACATGGCTCTGGTGATAACCACTCTGGATAGATCTTCAGGGTGCAATGAATAAGCCTGATACCACATGGTAAAAGCAGGACCATCCACATCACTTATCAGAATAGAGTTTTCCGGAAGTGCATCCCATGCCTGATGGCCAAAATAGTGTGCCAGATTATCCTTATATCTCAAATCATGATTTTCTTTCAGTAAAGCACCGGCGGTAAATAGCATCAGTACTGGAATGGCAAATGCAACCCATTTATGTGATTCTCTTCTCAGACTGTAAAGCCAGTATCCACCTACCGAAGTACTTATCGAGATAATCATGTACTGAACCATATAATAGGAATCAATATCCATAACACTGTAGGATGAATTATAAATCAGATAGGTAAAGAACACTCCAATGAGGAAAATACCGTATCTCCAGTTGAGAACAAGAATCTCCAGAATTCCCATAAGAGCAAAAGAAGAAGCAATCACACCAAACTGTCTCATTGTGGCATTTGAAAATTTTTCAATTCCTTTGAAAATTGCACTGGTTTTTCTGAAAACGCTGTATTCCTTACCTGAGACATGATACCAAAAGGATGCTAAATCATCAGGATTATTCCACATAATAGTTGTACCTGATGCAGTTTTGGCTCTCCAGATTATATATAAGTAAGTAATCTGAAATCCGGCAATAATTAAAAAATATTTTATAAGATTAACAGGAGTTACAGCTTTTTTCCATTGAAAGGAAAATAGAATAAAGAGCATACTGCCAATAAAAAGAATAACAGTAAGGTGATTTGTGAATGATAATCCGAAAAATGCACATATATAAAATAAAAGTTTCAGATTTCCAGTCTGCAGATACCTGAGAACAAGGTAGAAAACTACACTTATAAGAAAATTCTGTAACGCATAAACTTCAATAACCCTCCCGTGGTACCACCAGGTATATGAAAATGTAAGAATCAGTGCTCCTAAAAATGAAAATATCGAATTTTCTGTCAGTAATTTAGAGATCCTGAATACAAAATATACCGCAAGCGATTGAAAAAGTGCACTCATGAGAGTAATACCAAAAGCTTTTTCAGAAAATGGAAGAAGAGAAAACAGTTTACCTAAAACAGTAAAAAGTGGATATCCGCTTGGATGAGTTACACCAAGTGAAATAGCAGCATTTGCAAATTCAGGAGAATCCCCCCATGTCACCCCTGGGGGAAGGCTGAAAAGATATGTGAGAAAGGGAACCCAGAAGGCACTATATGAAATAATTTTCTCCTGGTTTTCCAGGAAAACTGAAACTAACTGCTTTATTTTACCAGTCGACAATTTGATTATTCCCCGTTTTTCGTTTTGCTGCCTGTTTCGCCAGATTTTTTAAGTATTTACCAAGATTATCATTTTCAGCCATTCGTTTAAACCAGGGAATCATGCTGTCATCCCGATTCAAAGCCAGAACCCTCAGAACTCGTTCTCTGTATCTGACATTACCATGTGCCGGATAAGTAAATCCCCTAATGGAAAGTCTTGTTATGTTAATAGTATCTTCTTTGGCGCCCTCAGGATGTAATGAAAATATTTCCGGAGAACACTTGAATTCACTACTTTTGGCTTCAAATTCACGCCTTAGAATTGCAAGTGATTCATCGTCAAGATTTTCAGATAAAAATGCCATTGCAACTGTTGTCATACACTTCAATCTGTTTGAACCCTTTTTAAGATTATACTTCAATTGTCTAACTGTTTTTGATAACTGTTCCGGAGTCATCCCCCTGATCCAAACCATAGCATATGTAAGAATAACTTTCAGTCTATCATCCTTAAGTTTGAAAAAATCCCTATAAATATTTAAAAACTCACTGGTTCTCAGAAAGGCAGCTGCAAAAATCAGGGATTCTGGCGGAACTTTCCCTGTGGAAAGATATTTTTTCAACTCCTCCTCAATGAATCGCACGGTATCAATTGGTGGATTTTCGGTTAATCTGGCCAAAGCCAGTATTGATGCATTCTTGAGTTTAAGATCCCTGTCAGTTGAACGCTTTTTAATAGCTGAGATAATTTCATGGTGTGTAAGTGAATTTTTTCCAGAAAGCCATACCGACATTAAAATTTCCCTCGGACTGCCCTGATTTATGCGGTTTGCAATAAGCTTCATGACGCTGTCCTCATGATAGGAAGAAAGCCTCTTTATGGCTTTAATTCTGGCATTTTCATCAGAGGATCTTAAGGAAGTATAATACTGGCCGTATTTCCTGTACCAGGAATTGAAGTTCCCACCAAGTGAATCGAAAATCCACCAGTTTCCAATTGCTGCTATCAGAAAGAAAATATAAAACTGTGCCTGACCACTTTTAACCTGTTGAGCTCTGGTCAGAAAATCATCGGTTTTGATTCGGGCCCCAGTGATTTTATTTATGAATCTTCCTGAGTTTCCATATTTATCAAATAGCAGTGATAAAGGAATACTAATCATAAGAATCCCAAAGTAAAACCCGAGTCTTAGAAAAAAATCTCTGGAAGTTGAAGTGCTTTCTGTTTTTATATAATTGAATATATAACTATTGTAAGAATATGATGCACCAGCACTTATCGCAAGCCAGGAGATTAAAATACCGGTATGTTTAAAAATATTTCCCGAAATTTTTGCCATCTGTAAACTCCATTCAGGGATTTCTACTCTCCCGAAGCAGTTTTCTTGCTCTAAAAGCTGCACTATGGAAAGAAAAATCTCTCAGGATGGTACGCAAGTGGAAAACAGCTCTGTCAGAATTGGACTGCATGAGATACTCAGCCAGTCTTAACCTCAGTTCCACAGCCTGAGGAGCAAGCTCGACAGCTCTTTTCATGTATTGAACAGATTTCCCGTTTTTTATATCAAGTGAATGATAATGTTTAGCCAGTACTTCCAATGCAAATGGATGAACCATAGGCATCTCTTCAAGTCTTGCAATTAAATTAAATTTCGCATCCCGCATTTCTTTTTTATCTATTTTTGTTATGAATTTCGCCAGATAATACGAAAATAATGCTGTATCCTTTTTACCAACTGCTTTTTCAAGCATCTCATTTATGAGAATAACAGCCATCGGAAAATTGCTGCTTTTTAAAAGCATCAGGGACGCCAGATAATAATATTTGGGGTAATACTGAGTCTGTTTTATCGCATCTCTTAAAACCGTGAGCATTCTTTTATATTCTCCGGAATGCAGATAAAAACTTCCTGAAAAAAGAGAAACCACAGGATCTTTTTGCTTCATTAAGGCAATTTCATCCAGATCCTTTTTTAAAAGACGGTACTGGTGCTTCTTTTTATGATAAGTCGCCAGAATAAGAGGTGCTCTATAGTTAACAGCCTGAAGTTTTCTGATCTTCTGAGCAAGATATCTTGCGGTTTCATTCTGTTCAAGTTTATATAACAGTTTTGCTATATCATAGAGCTGAACAGGACTTTCAAGATTTCTCTCGGACAAAACATCCAGTTGCTTGAAGGCTACTGAAAATCTTCCCGTTCTCTCACTGTACATTGACATGTATATTGATTTTTCCATCTGAAACAGTGGTTTATTTATACTATCAAGTAGTTTTCCTGCTTCATTCCATTTCCAGAGATCCATGAGTGCCATAAATTTAACTGTCAGACAAAGCATGTCCTCATCACTGCACCTCATTTGTGATGCAGCTATTCTGTCATGGTCAATAAAGAATGAATTAACGTAATTCAGTTTATGCTTATCTGTAATAGATTTCAAAAGTGACCAGTTACTGCTTCTCCATGAAGCCCAGAGGCATGAATAGATATTTTTATCCGAAATGTTTTTGCATAACCTTCTGATGGTATCACCATCGTCAAGATCAGCTGATATTTTCAATATAATATCCGTATAATTATCACTCTTTTCTTTTTTAAGAATTTTAGCGGCAATCAGAGATTCTCCTCTCATCACATGCCACACCGCCAGAATGCGTTTTCTGTCAGGAGTTTTATTCTCCTCAAGAATTGACAGATACTCCTTAAGTTTCTCCGGGGAAGCATTCATTTTCATTAGTGATCTAACAGTACACTCCAGAGACTGTGGAATTCTGGATTTCTCCCATCCACTGACACAACTCCTGAATGCATCTTCAAGATGATTATTTCTTAAATATATAAGTCCATTGGCAGTGGATAAAACAGCATCAATCAGGGGATTCATGGATTTTGAATCTGAAATTTCAGAGTTTTTTCCATTTATCGTTAAAATGAGTTTCAGAAATTGATTGCCCAATATGTGAGATGGATTTTTTTGCAGTATTTTATTTAATATTTTTATGGCACTACCGTATTTGGCTCTATAAAGCTCCAATCTTGCCAGCTCAATTTCATATGGTATGGAGTATTTTTTATCCAGCTCAACTGCAATACCCAGACTTATTTTTGCGGCTTCATAATTACCCAGTTCCACTCTGGCTTTACCACTGAGATAATAAACAAGGGGTTCTCCAGGAAACCTTGCCATTGCCTTTTCACATTCAAATGCCGCATCGGAATATTTACCTGACAAAAGAAACGAACTTATTTTATAAATATTTTCATACAGAACTTTTCTGGTGTCATCCCCATTTTTTTCAAAATACTTAATAAATTCCATCCTGCCATGAGACATCATCAGAAAAACAATGAACTTGTTTTTTAAATATACCCTTTGCTGCATGGAATACGTGTTCTCAGTCTGATCAAGAGCATAAATAGCATTTGTGTAGTTTGACGGATTATCGCTCACGGTTGATGATACAAGTTTTTTAAGTTTCTTTATTTCAATTGACTGAATACTTTGTCGATAAATGAGTATTGCACTAACAAAAGCAGCGCCAACACTGCTGAGTACAATAACGAGAACCACTATAAAAACCCTGAATTGACCTAATTTTTTTCTTTTTCTCTTATGTGTAATGGGAGGAAGAGATTTGAGAACTGTTTGAAAATAATCAGACATTAGAATTACTGTCCGTTTGCTTTATTGATTCTTTTTATTAAATCTTGCCAGACGACGCTCATGAATCTTTTTAGCCTCATCCTGCTCGGTTATATATGTTTTCTGAGCTCTACCGTTAACAACCATAACAAACATAAGCATCACAAAACCGATAGCAAAAATACCAATCCCAATTTTTGTAAACAGATAATTTTCCCAGAATTGATATCTGGCCTTGGATGGAAACTCTGGATTCATATAAAGCAAATGCTCTCTTTGATTCGCATAATGCCTTTGAGTTTTAGCTGCATTCATATAGGTAGTCCAGGTTTCTTCAGTTTTTTCCCAGATAAACGCCTTTGCAGGGATTTTAAGCCATGCCGGAAAATCCGGAAGATTAGCATTGGTACCAAAAAGGTCTCTTGGTGAATATACAAAAACCAGTTTCAATCTGAAAACAGAGTTTGTCTGTTTACTCACAATTGATTTTTCACCGTCAGCAGTAACAATAAGTACTTTCTGCAACTGAGCCTTTACAGGTATCCATGAAATATTCTTCTTGTAATAATCTTCAAAGGGTTTTGTACCGTTAAAGACACTCACGGCAAGACCTATGATGAAAACTATTCCAGGCCACATATAGCTCAATTTTAACTTGGCTTCAGTTTCCTGATCCATTGGAGTCTGAGGATTTGCCTGTTCCAATTGAATCTCCTTCAGTTATTCTTCCCTCTCATAGAGAGCATCCACAAATTCATCTGCATGAAAATCCCTTAAATCTTCAACCTGCTCACCTATTCCAATATATTTTACAGGAACTTTCATCCTATCACAGATTCCCAGAATTACACCACCTTTTGCAGTCCCATCCAGTTTAGTAATGACAATTCCTGAAAAATCCATGACTTTCATAAACATATCAGCCTGATGAAGGGCATTCTGACCATTAGTTGCATCAAGAACAAGAAAAGTCTCATGTGGTGCCCCAGGCATGGCCTTTTCACATGTTCTTTTCACTTTAGCAAGTTCATCCATTAAATTAACCTGGGTATGAAGTCGTCCTGCAGTATCTGCTATAAGGATATCAATATCATCTTCCTGAGCCTTTTTAATGGCTTCAAAAATAACACTTGACGGGTCGGCGCCCTCTTTACCCTTGACTATCTCACACATTGCTCGTTCCTTTGCCCACACTTCAAGTTGATCAATAGCCGCAGCACGGAAAGTATCAGCGGCTGCAAGCATTACTTTTCTGCCTTCAGATTTGAAACGGGACGCAAGTTTTCCTATTGAAGTGGTTTTTCCAACACCATTTACTCCAACAACGAGAAAAACGAAGGGTTTGTGAGCAGAAAAATCATATTTATGAGTTGGTATATCAAGAATTTCAATCGATTTCTCTTTCAGTGCCTTCCAGACTGAATCCTGATCTCCAAGACTTTTTTTATCGAGAGCTTCACGAATGTGAGAAAGAAGATTTTCTGCAGTTGATGGTCCAATATCTGCAGTGAAAAGAATTTCCTCCAGTTCATCCATAAGGTCTTCATCGATTTCCTTCTTTTTGGAAAAAATGCCACCTATTCTGGTGATGAATCCACCCCTGGTCTTCTTCAATCCGTCCTTCAGAGTTTTTGAGGGTACCTTCGGTGGCTCAGTTTCCTCTATCTCCTGCTCGGTCTCAGATTTTTCGTCCTCTACAGCTTTTTGTACATTAAGCTCAACTGAAGGTTTCCCGATTTCTTTTACTGTTTCCTTTTTGAATTCACCCTGAATTGCCTTAAGGGCCTTTTCAGTTATCTTTTCAGAGGTTTTTTTCTCTTCAACCTCCTCAGGTTCCTTCTCCTCTATAGCAGGTGTCTTTACTTTTTCAGGTATTTTGGCAGATGGTACTGAAGAATCAATTTGCTTATCTTCATCTTCAGAGGAAAGACGCTTTTTCCTACTGAGTTGCAAATATCTGAGTCCTAAAAGACCCAAACCGGCGAGAACTATCACAAATATTATCAATGGCAGAAATTCAGTCATTTTAACCTCAATAAAAAATTCAACCTTTATCAAAACAAGGATCAGTAAATATTCAACCAATCAGATAGAAAATTATAACGCTTTTGTAAATTAATTTTTCTGAAGTCTGAAAAGATGGAACATACCGGAGTATTAATTGCGGGATTTTCTTCTATAGATAATCCCTGCGAATCCGAGGATTAGAGCAAGAAGAGGAATATGTCTGGAATCTGTACCGTTTTTCCCGGGATGAGAACATCCACAACCATTAAGTTCATCCTGACATACTGTTGCCACAGGAAGCTTACCATCGCAGTTGGTATCCACTGTACCGCATTTTTCCTCTGCACCGGGATAAATATCAGGATTGGTATCATCACAGTCATAATGAGCACATACCGGACCAACTCCTGCACCGTCCTTATCATGGTCTGTACATAAAATACAACCATCATCACTGACACCATCACCATTTTGATCTATGCCATCACCACAGATCTCCCTTGCCCCAGGCCATATTGAAGGATTATTATCATCCGGATCCTGATCAGCGCAATCTGTACCAACGCCCCATCCATCACCATCATGATCAATACAGTCAACATCAGGACAACCTTCATAACAGAGGGTATCTCCTTCAGTGCACTGAGCCAGACATGCTGCATCCTTACATGCTTCACCATTTTCCGGCCATTCGTCTATAGTCCCGTCGCAGTCATTGTCTTTTCCATCACAGATTTCAACTGTTCCAGGGCTGACTGTATTATCAGCATCGTCACAATCAGGAAGAATACAGTCATTTCCTCCAGGCCATCCGTCATCATCATTATCAGAACAGTCTGTAGTCCACTCCGGACAGGAATTAACACAGGATTCAAATGTGGTACAGGTGGTAGTTCCACCGCATGCTTCATAGCAGGCCATTACACATGCTGCATCATGACATGGAGGTTCAGTTGCAGTATCATAACTGAGACATCCACCATCAGGAGGACCCAGTGTATTGTGATCCTCAAGACAGCTTTCCACAGCGTCAACATCAGGCATCAGAAGCATACACTCCTCATAGTCCGCAGGATCAACACATGGAGTATCATTGGTGGCAAGATTACAGTTTTCATCAACATCGTTACCACAAATTTCAATACCAAACGGATGGATTAGAGGATCAGTATCATTACAGTCTTTTGGGTGGTCCAGACAATTGGGGTCATCGCCGTTCCCTGAATAATATCCATCACCATCGTTGTCAACACAGGTATCACACATTCCATCGGGCACATAATCACAGTTATCGTCTACACCGTCACCACAATTTTCGGTAGCAGCAGGGCTTATGGAAGGATCTGTATCATCACAGTCCTGCGGCCCGGTACATCCAACACCTACACCGTAACCGTCATTATCAGCATCCGTGCAGAAAGTTGTTCCGCAGCCGTCATCCACATGGCCATCGCAGTCATTATCAAGATGATCACCACAGATTTCAGCTCCACCAAGCCATCCACATTCAGGATTGTTATCATCACCATCCTGAGGAGGCCCACAGGCGTCAATACAACTCTGTACACCACCACAACCCTCTACACATACAGGATCAAGGAAAGGAGGACAGTCATCAATACAACTCTGTACGCCATCGCAGCCGGCAACACATGCGGGATCACGTGCAACTGGACAATCATTTATGCAGTCAAGATTTCCATTGCAGTCTTCAACACAGTCAGGATCTCTAGGACCAGGACAGTCATTACCAACGCATGCGCCGTCATTGTCCGCATCACAGAAATCAGTCCCGGGACAGCAGTCATCTGCATAGCCGTCACAGTCGTTATCTATGTTATCTCCACAGATTTCATAGTTGCCCGGAGCTCTGTCAGGATCTGAATCGTCACAGTCATTTGCATCAGGAGAACAATCCGGGCCTGATGGAACACCGTCGCCATCTTCATCAACGCAATCCACACCGGGACAACCATCGTTTGCAGTATCATTACAGTTCTGATCTTTATCGTCATCGCAGAATTCCTCTGCTCCAGGATGTGTATCAGGATCAGTATCATCACAGTCAATCATGGAATCATCTCTGGGACAGTCATTTATGCACTCAAGATCACCTGCACATCCCACCTGACAGTCAATATCAAGACCACAGTCACTACCGGTTCCAAAACCATCACCGTCTTCATCAACACAGCCCGGAGGAAGTGATCCACCCGGAACATTCACCAGAATAGGACCTTCCTGATTTGTTATTCGATCAGGATCAACAACAAATTCATCAGAATCCGCCTGAACGTAACTCTGATATTCACCAACATCAGTATCATACCTGCTGAATGTGTGAGTAACACAATTCACACCGGTTGGACTAGTCTGCCAAGTGAGTGAGGGCTCACCCTTGTGAACATCACCAGGCTGTCCCATCGTCGGCGGATCATCTCTTTCTCGATGATAGTAAAGATCAATCCAGTATTTTCCACTGTCTTCGGCTCCCTCATTACAGACCTTGACATAGTAGTCGACTCTGTAGGGGGGATTCTTGGAAACCTCAGCTGTAAACTCTTTGATAACAAGATCCGGATTGGCCATGTCAATGAAAAGCGGCCAGCTCGCATTATTGGTTTCTGATGCTTCTTCCACAAACTCACCGGAGTCAGCCTTGAGCCAGCTTGTATAAAAATTATTCGGGGTTGGATTTCGGATAATTTCTATAGGATCCGGATGGTCATCACCATTCATATCCTCTTCAGTGCAAACTGGATCACAGTGCCACTCATACCCTCCCCAGTAATACTGCCTGTAACAACTGGGAGGAGCAAGTTCTGAAAATGATTTGAATGTATCAGAATACTCACCGGGACCAGGAGCGGTAGGACGGTTGAAATAGAGACCCACCCTGAAATTTGTGGCCTTATGAGTACCACTGTTGCAAACCTTGAATTTATATTTGAGCTCAGCACCTTTAATTTCATACCAGAAATATCCAACCCACAGATCCGGGCCTATCCTCCACGGTGTCCCACCATATACATTATTGCCCTTTGTATCCGGAGGGTTTGAAAACTGGGAGCCAGTAGGATCAACAACACACCAGAGATTATAAACACCTTGAGGATAACTTACTGAATACTCAGTTGTTTTTACATCTTTACACTGCTCGTTATTCCAGTACCAGGACCAAATCCACCCATCAAAGTACTCATTTTTAACAAGATGAGGAAGGGATGCATTGGCGGGATATCCAGGACTTGATGAAAGATTTGGATAAAACCACACTGTAAACTGAGTGGATGACCATGAACTGAGATCTGAAGAACACACTCTGGCGGTATATTCAACATCAACCTTGCCCGTATTTGGATTCAAAATCGCGTGTGCTTTACAGTTTTCAATGGAGATATCCTGCGCATAAGCAGAGATTGAGCCAAAACCTATCACCATAAAAATAAGCAATGAAAGGGATTTTTTCATTATAAACCTTCCTTGGAGGTAAAATATTCTAAATAGTTATAGCAGATTTCGCTAAATTTAAAACAACCTTTGTCAATATAAACCATACTATCAACAACCATACTAGGTAAAACACCTACCAGCATTTTTACAGAAATATTCTTTCAACTGCCCGAAAAAATACCACCTGCCAATTATAAATTTCCACACGTCTACAGTCTATAACAGAATTCAATCAAATCAAGATCTCCTGTTTTAAAAAACATATTCTTCTAAAAATTTTTATCTTTGATTACCACTTCCTAAAAAATGAGCCATAAATTTTACAGTGGTTTTCTATTTTTTTTAATTCTGTTATCAGATAGGATCCATTTGAATGGAGGATTCTATATGGGACGAATTTATTATGATGATCTGTTATCTGATGACAAAGCCTCTCAATGGAGAAAAACCATTATTATCAGTATCATTCAGTCTGCTGTTGTTTTTCTCCTCATTCACTTCTTTCATTTATTCACATTCCCGGTACCCTATTATGAGATCATGACTTCACACAAAAGTCCTCTGAACAATTTATTAACAGCCGCAGCTATTTTTCTGGTGAGTGGAGGATTCGGGATATTCTCTATTCCATGGCTCAATTCCTCATTAATTGAGTTGAAAAAGAATCTATCCCGTGGGGGTTACCAGAGTATTGAGGCAGTTATTACAAATATCTGGCTGGAGGAATATATGGGAGAAAATGGAATGGTTTATTCTCCTGCCATGAGTATCAGTTACACATTCGATTCAGAAAAATATAAGGCAACAGGAAACATAAGTAATTCAAGACATAACATTATGTTTCTGCATAAAAGAACATTGAAAAAATATCCCCCTGGCTCTGGAGTCATAGTTTATATACACCCTGATAATCCTGAAAATTTCCGATTTAGACAACCTTCAGTTTTTTCCAGTATTGGAACTCTCACTGCTTCACTGGTTACAAATATGATATTTGCTTCGGGATTTGCACTGGCAGTCTATTTTTTTTCATCGGGGATATACAGACTTTTTTAACGAAAAATTAGCAAACATAATTCATTTTTCAGGCTAGATTCACCATGATGAGAAACAGACTCATTCAGGAGAATAACTATGGATGAATTTAAAGTACTGGTTATTGAAGATGATGAGGATATTTTAGAACTTATTGTTTTTAATCTTGAAAAAGAAGGTTTCAAGGTTTTAACAGCCACCACAGGAGAAGAAGGATATATCACTGCCAGCGCAGTTTTACCCAACCTCATATTACTTGATGTAATGCTTCCGGGGATGGATGGTCTCATGGTTCTCAGAAAACTCAGAGGAAGCGATCTCACAAAAAATATTCCGGTGATAATGGTCACTGCCAGAACAGAAGATATTGATGTAATTGTGGGTCTTGAGCTTGGGGCGGATGACTACATTACAAAACCTTTTAGTATCACTGTGCTTACAGCCAGAGTAAGGGCTTTTTTAAGAAGGCTTTCCAGAGATGATATAAACCCAGTGGAATCAAATGAAGAGGATCTCATTTTTGCCGGACCTCTTATAATTGATCTCTTCAAAAGAAGAGTTGAGGGTATATCGGAGGCTGAATCTCTTACAGCAACGGAGTTTGACATACTGGTTTTTCTGGGGAAAAAACCCGGAAGAGTATTTACCCGTGCTCAGATCATTGATGGAGTAAAAGGAGATGATTATCCGGTAACTGATCGAAGTGTCGATGTTCAGATAGTTTCCTTGAGAAAAAAACTTGGTTCACACGGTGCTCTCATACGAACTATCAGGGGAGTTGGATATTCCTTCAGAACATAACCTCACTTAAACTTTCTGCTTTTTCATAAATGGTGGTGATAACTGATTATGCACAACAGAAAATATTTCCAGCTTGTCCTGGCTTCAATGCTGATGATATCAGTTATTGCAACGATTTCATCGGGGGTTGTAATAAGTACATTCATGAAAAAACGCTATTTATCCAGTCTTTCGGACTCAATGGCCTCAAGACTGGAAATCGCAGAATCTCTTTTCAGAGTACTTGGGAAAAAAGGTAATGAAGGAAATCTTTCAGATTTCTGTAAAACACATCAAAAGAATTCTGAAAATATTAGGTACACTATTGTAAATTCAACTGGAACTGTTGTCTGTGATACTACCCATAGCGCCACTCAGATGGACAATCATTTCAACAGGAAAGAAATACAGGAGGCTTTTCTCAGGGGAACGGGAAAAACCACGAGGTACAGCGCAACTAAAAAAGTGGATATGTATTATATGGCACGTAAAGTCCTGATTGGTCAAAAGAAGTATGTGCTCCGTGGTGCTGTCAGTCTTGATAAAATCAATAAGGAAATCAATAAAATTTACCTGAGGATTTTTTTAACCGGGTTGGGAGTTCTTTTTTTTGCGGGGATAATTGGAACTGTTGTCTCACTGAAAATTACTGTTCCACTGAAAAATCTAAGTGATGATGTGGAACGTCTCAGTTCAGGTTATCTTGATCTTGAAATGGAGAATTCAGGGATTTATGAACTGGAAATTCTAAGAAACAGCATCGATAAAATGGCCGAAGATCTCCGGGATAAAATTCATACAGCCATAAGTCGCCGGAATGAATTGGAAACCATTCTTTCCAGTATGTCTGAAATGGTCATAGCCATAGACCACAATGAAAAAATAATGAGCTTTAATGATAGTGCATCAAAACATTTTTCTCTAAATAAGAATCATCTGGAAAAACCCATTAGAAGTGTAATAAGGAACCACGCAATTCACCAGTTTATAGAAGAAATATTTGCTTCAACAATGGATTCCGAAACTGAAATAGAGGGATATGGAGATGCATTCTCCCATTTTATTGCAAGAGGAAGATGCCTGAAAAATTCTGAAGATGAACTAACTGGAATTGTACTGGTTTTTTCAGATGTCACTAAAATCAAGAAACTTGAAAAAATGAGAAGAAACTTCGTTGCAAATGTAAGCCATGAGCTAAAAACACCACTTACCAGTATAAGAGGATACACTGAAACTGTTCTGAATAACTTCAATATGGATGAAAAAGCTGCAGGTTTTCTTGCAAAAACGTTATCTGCCAGTAACCGGCTTTCCAGTATTATAGAAGATCTTCTTGCTCTATCCAGAATAGAGGAGGGAGAAAGTAAAACCAGAATGGAGAAAGAAGAGCTTACAGAGGTTGTAAGGGAAGCCGTAGATTTATGTGAGGCAGTGGCACTTGAAAAAAGCATTGAAATAAAAACCGGAGAAATTCCTGTCTGTCAGATAATGGCCCACAGAAATCTTCTTGTCCAAGCCATATCAAATCTCATAAGCAACGCAATAAGGTACAGCGAAAAAGATATAAATATTGAGGCTGTTATCAATGATAAAACTGTAGAAATATCGGTGACGGATCAGGGCGATGGAATTGAGGAAAAATATCATGAACGAATATTCGAGCGATTTTACAGAATTGATAAAGCCCGAAGCAGAAAACTGGGTGGAACGGGCCTGGGACTTGCAATTGTCAAGCACATCTCACTTCTTCACGGTGGAAATGTCAAAATAAAAAGCAGCCCTGGAAATGGAAGTACTTTTACAATCACAGTAAATATGGCATGAAGTCTGTCTATCGATCAGCAGCAAGTTTTTCAGGAACTGCACTGCGAACATGACTTGAGTTGAACTCCTTCACCTGATGGATGAATGTTTCAAGTCTCATGGCATGCATCTGCCCTTCACTTCTGCCGTAACTGATAGTGAGCATGGGAACTCCACTGTAATCCTGTCTCATTTTTTCCATTGCACTGCCACTGGCACATCCCACCATACAGTTCACACCTATAACATTTAAAACACCATCATAATTGCTTTCAGCAAAATGGGCGAATTTACCTATTGAGGAGGAAATAAGATAATTTCCTCTTTTTCCTGTGTATGGTGCCACAAGCTCCATAATTTCTTCGAATGAAGGTTCATTGATCAGTGTGATAAAATCATCACCTATTGCGTTAAAAACAGTATTCATGGCAATAGTTGTGGATATAATGGCAAACGTTTCCCAGAGCATTGGAACCGTCTGACCTCTTTGTGCCCACCTGCTGGCATCTGCATAGTTGGAAAAATCCACAAGTGAAGCCATATAAGGGCTGAGGTGCACTTCACAACCAGCTTCTTCAAGTTTATCGACAATATTGCCATTTGAATGATCAGCCAGTCTGGTATAAAGATCCCCAAAAACACCCACAAGGGGCAGTTTTCTGGAATAGTCATATTCAAGGCTCTCAAGAGCCTTTACGGCTCTGGAAATTGCATTGGCGGGGCTTCTTTTACTGGAGAGATCTTCACCTACACCAATATAGGCTTCCTCAATAATTGAATTCACTGCATTACGGGATTTGGCATACGGGGCAAGACGTCCACGGATTGCCATGAGTGCATCCATTGCAGTAGTACCTTCCACAATAAGTTTTAATCTCTCGTAACCATAAAGATCCAGCATTTCAGTTGCTGTGAAATCCATTATTCTCACTGGAATATTATTTTTTCTAACCCAGAGTTTTAATGCATCACCATACTGTGGTAAGAGACATGGATTCACTGTTGAAACAAACATGAAGGCGTCACCCTGACGCAGTACTCCATTTCTGGCGAGTTTCACAAGATCACTGGCAATAAAGGTGTAGGGATGACATTCTTTTCCTGAGCTTATCTCTTCACCATACCTCAGAGTATCCTCATCCGGTGGAGGAAGAAGCACTATTTCAATACCGGGGTCGAGACTCTTTACAAGGGATGAATAAACTCTGGTATGGGGTCCCATCCATGGGAAGAACACTCTCTTTGGCAGTCCATTCAGTGAAGGGTTTTTTTCTGTTTCCGTCTTTTCAGTTATGGAAATGCTGTGATGATTATCAGTGATATTCAAATTATATGCATTAACCCTGTCCGCAAATGCCTCCAGTCTTGTAACCATACCCGCCTCTCCCCTGTGCTCATCAAATTCCAACACAAGATGAGGTCTGTCACCGAGAATTTCTTCAAGGTGCTTATGAGTAAAAGCATCGGGTCCACAACCAAATGTGGAAAGAATTACTGGGAAAACATTACTGTATTTCAGGGTTTTTTTGCATGCTTTCACGCTTTCCCTTGAAAAACCCCATGGCAGCTTGGAATACTCCCTTCCAAGGGTGATATCATCCAGGTCCATGCTATCCATTGTTATAACATTGAACCCGATTTTCTCCAGATGCCTGGATAAACCCATATTGAGATATGAATCATAAATCGTGTAGGGCCTGCCGATCAGAAGAGCAATATTTCCTTTTTCCTCTTCCAGAACTCTGCTTCCAATTCTGATAATTTTATCCTCCATTGGAAGAAAATAATTTGTGGCTTCAATATATGCTTTTTTTATTTCCGCAGGCTTTCTCCCCAGAGCTTCTGAAAGTTCAGATACAGCCTCCAGTAAACCTCCGCCTTCAGCATCCAGACTGAACTGAGGAGTCAAAACCGCTTTCCCAAGATGACGGGAAATCATAAATGGAAGTTCCTGGGTATAAACACAAGTGTGATACTGTTCTCTACCGGGGATATTTCTTCTGGCACTGGCGTCCCTGTCATCAGGTGATTCCATTTCAAGAACACTTGGCATGAATACGGCGTCAACTTTTTCTTCCTCAATCAGTGCTCTAACCTGAGCTGCTGCAATTTTCATGGGCATGCAGACTTCCCCGGGAACACCTGCACTGCCACCCTCCAGAGTTTTTTCACTGGTTTCAGGAGAAACCACAACGTTATACCCAAGAATTGTTAAGAATTTCTTCCATAAAGGAAGGTATCTGGCATTGGTGGAACCATTTATCAATCCCAAAGTTCTCATGGAGTTTCCATTTGCACTGCTGAACTGGGTATATTTACTTCTTATCTCACGAATCTCATCAAAATATCCACTTGTTGTGGAAACTGATTTTTTAAATGAAGAGAATTTCTCACAGGCATCACCGAAATATACAGTACCCGAGGATGTTTTAATACGACTGACCTGACAGTTATTTGAGCAACTTTTACATTCAAATGTGCTGATGGAGTACTCTGTACTATCAAAATCCAGCCCTTTGAAGAGGGTTTTCTTAACATTGGCTTTTTGAGCCAGTACGGCACATCCGATTGCACCACTTATTCGATTGTAAGGATGAATATGAATTTTCCTTCCCAGAAGGTTTTCAAACGCTTTTACCACTGCGGTATTAGAAGCAGTTCCACCCTGAAAAACAATAAAATCGCCAACATTCCGGTGAGCTACAACCTTCTCAAGATAATTTCTTGCGACACTGTATGCCAAACCAGCACACAGATTCTCAACGCTCACATTGCGGTGCTGATGTTTCACAAGTTCACTGTCCATAAATACCGTACACTGACTTCCAAGATCCACAGGAGTATCAGCTTTCAGTGCAAGTGATGAGAATTCTCCAATTATATTTATGCCAAGCCGGTGGGATTGTTCTTCCAGAAAACTCCCGGTACCCGCTGCACAGATTTTGTTCATTTCAAAATCTTTCATTTCACCTGATTCCACCGATATATACTTTGAATCCTGACCACCTATTTCAAATATGGTATCAACCTCAGGGAAAAAATGAGCAGTCCCCACCATCTGGGCTGTAATTTCATTCCGAACAACATCAACACCAAGCAGACTTGCGGCAAGGTGACGACCGCTTCCTGTTGCAGCACTTCCTATAATTTCGAGGTTATCTCCAGTTATTTCACGTATCTGTCGCATTCCTTCGCTGAGTGCTCTGGCAGGCTCACCCCTTGTAGGAAGATAAATACCGTATAAAAACTCAAGCTTTTCACTCATAACAACCAGATTGGTACTTACACTGCCCACATCAAGACCAAGGAATCCCTTGACTGGCTTTTTAAAAACATTTTCAGGACGTTCATCTCCACCTGAAATGATGTCAGTTCCATTTGACAGTACAGGAAAAGCTCCTGTTTCTGCGGACTTCACAGACATGGCATGAAACTCTTCACAAAGATCAGAAAATACTGTTTCAAATCCGGTTTCAGAAAGTGCAGCACCCTTTGCCTGAAGATAAATACTCTTTTCGTCATGGATAATATCGTTTTTCTCAAGAGAGAATATTTCCATGATAGCTCTTATAATTCCCTTATTATTGGCTGTGCCACCTGTAACAACAAGGGGTTTTTCAATCTTCTTTCCTTTTACAACTGATGAATTGAAGGTACGCATAAGGGCCTGACACAAACCATATGCTATTTCACTTGGCTCAATACCTTTTTGCTGAAGATGTATCATATCAGATTTAGCAAATACACTGCATCTTCCGGCAATTTTGGCGCCACTGGCGGCTTTCATGGATATTTCACTCATTTCATCAAGAGTAATACCAAGCCGACTGGACTGCTGATGCAAAAATGCTCCGGCTCCTGCCGCACAAAGACCGTTAGTGTTAAAGTTTACAACACTGCCTGATTCATCAAGTTCAATCCATTTACTGAATTCTGCACCAAGATCAAAAATTGTTCTGCACTGGGGATATTCTCTTGAAACACCCAGAGGAAGAGCAATCATCTCCCCCATCAGAGCCGCTGCCGGAAGAAAACTGCCTGATTGGCGTGATGACCCGGTGAGTGTAACTCTGACTTTGTCATTTTCATTTAAGGGAAGTTTTTTAAGAGCCTGAAAAACAGCACTGGAAACCTCTTCCTTAATTTCATGAACTCCAAGGTGGATACATTTTCCACCCCTGTATAGTGCTGTTTTAACGTTTACACTTCCCGCATCAATACCTAAATAATACATATTAATCTCCTACAAAACTCAATATCGTGACATTATCATGGCTTCATGACAATTTCATGACAAAAGCTTATAGTCGATGGAAATTAAAATGTAAACAGCTTTTTATTCTTTGCACTACTTCAAAATATTGAGTAATAAAAGCCAGTTGGATTCACGCCATTAGAATAATTTTCATGAATCCCAGCATAAGTGAAAATATTTCACCCAGAATAATCAGAGAAGACAAAAAAATCAGAATACCTCCTACTGAAACCATGATTGATCTGAGTGGCATTGATAAAAAATGGGTCTGAAGTCCCTGACTGAATCTTCCTATTATACCCATTGCAGATGTAGCAAGAACCAAGAGTGCAAAGGCAGTCATTGAAATAAAAACGCTTATGGAAAAAGACAATGACATAGCCTTGATCATACCTGAAACACCCGTGGAAAATGAACTGAATGAGTACAGATTACCAGGAGGAAGTGTTTTGAATGAATGAACAATTACTTCAATAAACTGCAGATGAATACCTGAAACAAAAAAGATTACTGCTGTTAAAAGAGAAGCAGCACTGGAAAGTGGTGAATAGCTGCCTCCAGTCACGGGATCATTGGTACTACCACTGGATACATTCTTTTCAAACAGGTTAAAACCTGATGAAAGTGTTGAAAAAAATATAGAAACGATAACATATATCATTATTCCCAGCAGCAGTTCAGAAATAAAGGCTCCCACCAGAACCTCACTGCTCAATGTCAGTGGTGGGATAATCCATGAAATGTAAATGCAAAAAACACTCAGCACCGCAAATCTGAGACTGATAGGGGATGAAGCAGGGGAAAAAAGTGGTAAAGCTGCAATACCGCTAAGTCTTGCTGCCACAAGTGATGTCTGAATAATAAAATCATTCATTTTATAAATATTTTCATTTTATGGCTCCAATCAACTGAAAAATCAGTTTCATAAAACCTGAAAGCTCAGTTGCTATAAACGGGCCAAAAAGCAGTAATGAAAGAGAAACGCCAAGAAATCTGGGGACAAAACTTAGAGTCTGCTCCTGTATCTGGGTTACACTCTGAAAAACTGCAACAAAAAGTCCCGTTAGAAGTGATACACCCAGAGGAACACTACTGAAAAGAATTATAAGAACGAGAGTTTTTACCATTAAATTTACATATACCTGTGCAATCATTCCAAATTATCCATAACTGAGTATAAGTGCTCTCGAAATAAGAGTAAAACCGCTCACACTAACAAAAAGTAAAAGTTTAAAGGGAAGTGATATTGTGGTGGGACTCAGCATGTGCATACCCAGAGCCATAAGAATATTGGCCACAAGTATATCAATTATGAGAAAAGGAAGAAAAAGTAAAAACCCTATCTGAAAAGCTTCACTAAGTTCACTTATGAGAAAAGCTCCCATTAATACAATGAAAGATTCTTCTCCAGGGGATTTACCATCATTCATGGTGGAAGCCATATTTGAAAATGATGCCTTCTCCCTTGCATGACTGTGTTTTGAGAGAAACTTTTTTATTGGCATTGAGGACAATTTTACAAATCTTTCCAGAGCCTTCATCCGGGTATCGGTATCTCTGGATTCATCACTGAAAGTCATAAACTCGTTTTTTCCATTTTCATAAGATTTTGTGAATACGGGATACATTACAAATGTGCTGAGAATTATAGCCATCCCTGTGAGTACCATATTGGGAGGGGTCTGATTCAGACCCATGGCACTTCTGAGTAACCCGAAAACCACTGCCATTTTCACGTAACTGGTAATAAAAAGAAGAATAAAAGACAATGATGCAGCAATTACCATTATCAGGGTGAGCCCTGCAGTACCCTGAGGCATCAGATTTTTGAGAATTTCAGGATTCATCGTGCTTTCCAGAGAAATCCATACCATCCACCTTCTGAAGTGCCCCGGCAGTGCTGGTGAAAAGCCATGTTTTTCCGTCTATTTCGATGAGATACAAATTTTTTCCCGGTTCAACAGGCAGCATCTCAAGAACTTTCATTCTGCTGCCTCTCTTGATATTCCATGCGGGAAAAACTGACATCAGTCTGGGACCGTATTTTGCCATTAAAATTAGAATCCCAGCAAAAACAACCAGAATAATTATAGTTTTAACCACCAGATAGCTCATTGAAGGTACTTCTGATCCTGAATCCAGAAGAAAATAAATCTCCCTGTTTGGTATAAATTCACTTATCATTTTTCAGTTTCAGTGGCGGGAGATTCTGAATTTTCAGATTTTTCAGTTTCCGGAATTCTTTCAACTTTTTCTACTTTTTCAACTGTGGGAAGATTACTTCTCTCAATCATTTTAAGATACAGACTGCAACTTTTATTGTTGGGATCAAATTTGAGCACATCCTCAAAATAAACTTTCGCCTTTTCCATATCTCCTTTTGAGTAGTACACAACACCCATACTGATAAGTGCCGGAGTATATTTTGGATTTTGTTCAATGACTATCCCAAGTTCTTCCAAAGCCCGGTCATAATCACCTTTTTCTCGGTAGACATCAGAAAGCCTTGTACGGATATCAATAAATGAAGGGGCAAGAGCCAGAGCTTTTTCAAATTCCATGACTGCTTCATCAAACAACGACAATTCCTTGTAAACTTCCGCAAGATCGGCATGCATATTAGAAAGTTTTCCTCTGACAAAAGGATCGAGGGAAGATGGCTGATTCTTGCTATGAGCCATTGCTCTGGAATAAACTTTTCTTGCCTCACTGTATTTTCCAAGATCATTGTATGTAACACTAAGATTGAGAGCTGCATCGGTATAGTTTGGATTGATAATGAGTGCCCTTTCAAAATGCTCTTTTGCAGCATCCATCTCTCCAGTGTGATGATTAATAACACCAAGCATATTATGAACATCTGCAAGATCGTCCCGCATTTCCAGTGCTCTGGTCAGAATCTCTTCAGCTTTTTTAAATTCCCCAGCCTCATAGGCTTCCCTTCCCGTGGCAACAAGTTTTCTGAGATCCTCCATTTATTTAACCTCCATCGATATTTTTCCAAGAAGCTTCCGGGCATCAGATACAAGTTTATCACGAGGATATTTCTTTATCAGACTGGAAAGCAGCTGCTTTGCACGTTTCTTTTCACCTGATTCAATATAAATATTAACCAGTCTCATTCCGGAATTAAAGATTTCAGGGGATTCCGGATAATTTGTGAGAATATATTCCAGTCTTCCCTTTACTGCTTTAGGTTTACTTTTTTTCTGATAGTAGTCAGCTACGTAAAGTTCATGAGCAACAAGTTTCTTTAGAGCTTTTTTATGATATCTTTTAACTTTGGGAATATATACACTTGAGGGATATCTCCTCTCAAAAATTTTAAAAATCTTATATGCACTTTGAGTATGACCAAGATCCTTTTCATATGAGGGAGGAAAAATAAAAAAGTCACCGGGTCCCAACCGATACTGACAGTACCCTATTTGCCATGTGGTATACCCGCTTCTTACGGCCTCGTGATAAGGATGATCCTTCATGAAATCGTGGTAAAGACTTGCCGCTGTGGCGAAATTACCTTCTTTCCGATGACAGTCAGCAGTCCTGAGTTCACTGAGAGTAGCATACATGGACATAGGGTGAGCCTTACGGAGTTTTCTGAATATATTCCTGGCATCCTCATAATCCTTGGACTTAAGTCTTTTCATACCAAGGTTATATATTTTTTTTGCCTTACCCTTATAACTTGCCGGAATTGAGGATTTATCCGTTAGAGTACAACCTGTTGCCACAGAAAGGATAATAATCGTTGATGTAAAAAGTAATAGATGTTTCAAATTCAGACCCCAAAATATTTGATACCTGCAACTTAGGTTCAATTGATAACAGTGTCAAGCGTTTCAATAAGTTGCAATGCTATAAAATCACTTAAAAACAAACCCTTTTCCGTAAGGGATGTAGTTTTTCCATTAAAATTGAGAAGACCTTCCCTTACAAATTTTGAATGAACTGACTCAAACTCATGAGATTTAAACCAGTTCAATGGAAAATCAATTCCATCAAGTAACCTGATTCCAGTAAATATTATCTCCTCATTTCTTTCAAGTTCCGATACTTTCTCAATATTTTCTATAATATCCATCAGTCGAAAATTTTCATTTTTTACTGTTTCAATATATTTTTCCGGTGGAAATAATCCTGAAAAACGAAGATCTCCTATTCTGGAAGCGGCACCGGATCCAAGTCCCAGATAATTTTTCTGGTTCCAGTACACCATGTTATGAATACTTTCAAGACCTGGTTTGGAAAAGTTGGATATTTCATAATGATGATAACCTGAAGACTTCAGTTTTTTGTCAACCTGCTGATATTCTCTTATCCACTGGTTTTCATCGGGAATAATCAACTTCTCTTCATCAATCAGTTTTTTCCAGAGACTGTTTTCGGATACAGTAAGCCCATAGACACTGATGTGCGGAACATCAAGCTCAGTCAGAATATCAAGATTTCTCTCCAGTTCATTACCCTCAGTATCCGGAAGACCAAACATGAGATCCACATTAAAATTTGTAAATCCGGAATCACGGATCGTTTTTATTGCACTTAAAGCCGTTGCACTGTCGTGGCGCCTTCCCAGCCTGCGGGGATTATGAAATGTCTGAACTCCAATTGAAATGCGGTCTACACCATTATCCGAAAGTCCTGAAAGCAATTCAGTGTCAATATCATCCGGATTTAATTCAACTGTAAATTCACTCAACCTATCAACGGAAAAATTATCCCTTACCACCGGTATCAGGTTTTTAAACAGTTTTTTCCCAAGTACAGAGGGCGTTCCTCCACCAATATATACTGTGCTGACTGGAAATTTTCCGAAAACCTTCCCCATTTCACTCATCTCAACAAAAAGAGCATCAAGATAACTATCTATTGTGGACTCATTTTCAAGCCTTACTCTGGGAAAATCACAGTACCCACAAATGGATGAACAAAACGGTATATGAATATATACTGATAATTCCTGATTTAAAAGTGAAGGGGAAAAAAGTGCAAAAGGAAGGGTCAAATCAATCCTGATTACAGGCATCATCCTTGTCGGAATCACCGGTTTTACAGCGGTTCTGACAAACATCCTTGGCAGTCAGGAAATCACGGCATTCACATATACATTTACTATTGAGATCCTCTGACTCCTCACCAATTCTGATACAGATGAATCCACTGCTGCAGTTACTTTTATCGCCACCACTGCAGTCACCATCAGAACCACATTTCTTTGAGCAGTACTGAATAGTCTCAATTTCACTGTCTTCTGTTGTCACCGGACTTGCCTGAAAAACACAGATACGATCAAGACATTCAGGCGCTTCTGCGTTTATGGCCTTAACACCTTCGAGACCGGATTCATTATCGAACCCCACCACACAATATCTTCCGAGATCAGTTTCTTCACATGCACCGAAAACAGCTGCTGCTGATATAATAAACGCAAGGGTGATTAACTTTTTCATAAATTCCTCCGGCATTAACCAGGTCAAAATGGCTGTTATAAAACGCTACCAGTTTATGCGTAAACCTCTCTGAGTCAATAAAAATCTTTTATCACTCTCAAGATATTTTCTGAAAACTGTTTATAAACAGGGAAAGTCTGACAACAACCCCTTGAATATCAATATTTCAGAAAATTTCAGCAACTAATTTTTTAATCAGAGGATAATTACAGGTGATGGATAGGAGGAAAACCATGAATCAAAAATACTCCACACCGGACAGGGATCTCTTCAGACTGGGTCTTGCACTTGGGAATTCAAGGAAAAAAAGGATACACATGAAAATGCTGGATCAATATATCAGGAATGGTGTATTTCCCGATGATTTCATAAAACCCGATCCTCAGATTTACAACAACGAGGTAAAAATTCTTTCAGAAAACGGATTTAACTATTCAGTTGTGGGCAGTTCTGAATATCCGGAAAGTTTCCTGAAACTTCCACTGCCACCGCTGTTACTGGAGTTTTCAGGAAATCCTCTGTTACTTAATGGACCTTCAGTGTGTATTGTTGGTTCAAGAAGAGCAAGCAGACGAAAGATGGAGTTTGCAAAAACTCTCGGCTCAATAATGGCACAAAACGGTGTCACTGTGGTAAGTGGTGGCGCATATGGAATTGATATTTCAGCCCATCGGGGAGCTGTTTCAGTGAATTCCCATACAGCTGTTTTTCTGGGAGGAGGCTTGCTTAATCTTTATCCGGAAAGACACTGTGACGAATTTTTAAACATTTCAAAAAATGGAGGATTACTGATTTCATTCCTCAGTGCACTTTCAACTCCCAGACCATGGAGTTTTCTGCAGAGGAATTCTGTAATGGCTCAAATTTCAGATGCAACTGTTATCTGTGAAGCAGCGCTGAAATCAGGCTCTCTGCATACGGCGGGTAAAGCAATTGAATCGGAAAAGATCCTCTGTGCAGTCCCACACAGCCCCGGTTGTGACCTCCTCATCAAAAAAGGAGCTTTTTATTCTGATGACCCCGTGGAAATGGCAACATTTTTAATATCTAAAATCATTAATAAAAACAAATAGTAAAAAATGAGGTTCATGTTTACCCTTGACAGATTATGAAAATAAGTAGCACAAACCACCTGAAAGATTACTAATTCCATTATGACGGGAATCTGATATGTCAAAACCATTAATTATTGTTGAATCACCTACGAAAGCCAAGAGTATCACCAAGTATCTTGGAAACAAATATCAAGTTATCGCATCAAAAGGTCACGTAAGGGATCTTCCAAAAACCCAGATGGGGGTTGATGTAGAAAATGGTTTCGAACCTAAGTATGTGACACTTAAGGAAAAAAAGGCTGTAATTGATACCATAAAAAAGGCTGCTGCAGGTGCAGATGAAATACTTCTGGCTCCTGATCCTGATCGGGAGGGAGAAGCAATCGCATGGCACATCATGGAGATACTCAAAAAAGTAAATACAAGTGTCCGAAGGGTTCTTTTCAACGAAATCACCAAAAAAGGTGTCATTGCGGGACTGGAACACCCAAGGGAGCTGGACAAGAGTCTTTTTGAAAGTCAGCAGGCCAGAAGAATACTGGATAGACTTGTGGGTTATGAACTGAGTCCACTCTTATGGAAAAAAGTAAAACGCGGATTAAGTGCAGGTAGAGTACAGAGTGTAACAGTAAGACTGATAGTCGAGAGAGAACGGGCTATTAATGCGTTTGTTCCTGAAGAGTACTGGAATCTTGCATGCATCATGGGACATAACGGTGAAGAGTTTAAAGCCATACTTTTCAGGATTGATGGAGAAAAAGCTAAAGTATCCGATGGTGAAACCGCATCAAAGCTGGAAGAAATTCTCAAAAGAGGTGAATTCAGAATTGTTGATATTATTAAAAAGCAATCAACAAGAAGACCATCTCCTCCATTTATCACATCCACTCTTCAACAGGAGGCCGCAAGAAAATTAAGTTTTCCCGCAAGGAAAACAATGCAGATTGCACAAAAGCTGTATGAGGGTATGGAACTGGGAAAAGAGAAGGAACTTACAGGATTAATCACTTACATGAGAACAGACTCAACAAGGGTAAGTGCTGATGCACTCAATGATGCAAGAGCATTGATAGATGGGAAATTCGGGCAACAATATCTTCCTGACAAACCCAATTTTTATAAAACAAAAAAGAGTGCTCAGGATGCCCATGAGGCAATCAGACCCACTGATGCAATGAAAACTCCTGAGGAGGTCGAAAAACTTCTGGTGGCATCCGGAAGCAATACCAAGGACAGAAAGGATCTTGTCAGACTCTACTCCCTGATTTGGAAAAGATTTATTGCATCCCAGATGAAAAATGCAATTTTCGATGTTGTACAGGTGGATATCTCCAGAGAAAATCTTATTCTGAGAGCCCAGGGAACCACCATGAGATTCCCCGGCTTCACAAAGGTTTATGAAGAAGGAAAAGATAATATCGAAAATGATGAAAATGACACTACATTGCCACAGATGGAAAAAGGTGATGTTCTTGATCTGGTAAAAATACTCAAGGAACAGAAATTTACTCAGCCGCCACCGAGATTCAGTGAAGCCACATTAATCAAGGAACTTGAGGATAAGGGCATCGGAAGACCTTCAACGTATGCAAACATAATATCCACAGTCCTGAACAGAAAATATGTGGAAAGGGAGAAGGGAAGATTCAAACCAACAGAACTTGGTGATGTTGTAACTCAAATTCTGGTGGATAGTTTTCCGGATATTCTCAATGTTGAATTCACTGCAAAAATGGAACAGCAGCTGGATGATGTGGAAGAAAACAAAGTCCAGTGGCGTACGATCATAGGTGATTTTTACAACCAGTTTCATTCCAGTGTTAAGACTGCTGAAACCAATGTTCCAAGTCTAAAAAGCAGAATTGAAGAGACCGATATCGACTGTGATGTCTGTGGAGCAAAAATGGTTATCAGATGGGGGAGGAACGGGAAATTTCTGGCATGCAGCAAATATCCCGATTGTAAAAATACAAAGGAAGTTAAAATTGATGGGGAAACTGTTACCATTGTAAAACCTGAGCTCAGAGAAGAAAAATGCCCGAAATGCGGGAAACCCATGGTTGTAAGAAGGGGTAAATTCGGGTCTTTCCTCGGTTGTACCGATTATCCCGAGTGTAAGGGAACACTGCCCATGCTTCTTCCATTCAAGTGTCCGAGGGAAGGTTGTGGTGGTACCCTTGTGGAAAGAAAAGGAAAGAAGAAGATATTTTACGGATGCACGAACTATAAAAATGATGGGGGATGTGATTTTTCAACCTGGGATGAACCGGTTAAAAAAGAATGCCCGCAGTGTGGATTCGATTACATGTTCAAATCCAAACCAAGAAAATCATCAAGAACTTTCCTTAAATGTCCAAAGTGCAACTATTCCATGGAAGAGAACGATTAAATGTCAGAGGGTAATAGCGTCGTCAAAGTGATAGGTGGTGGTCTCAGTGGTTGTGAGTCATCATGGCAGCTTGCTCAAAGAGGTATTGAGGTTGTTCTTTATGAGAGCAGACCTCATCTGAAAAGTGGTGCACACGAAACAGAGCTTCTCGGGGAACTTGTGTGTTCTAATTCCTTGAAAACAATGGATATGAATAAACCGGCGGGAGTGCTGAAGGAGGAACTTAAACTCCTTGGCAGTCTCATTATGGATTGTGCTGAGAAAACAAGTATACCCGCCGGAAAAGCACTGGCGGTTGACAGACTTAAATTCAGTACAATGATTACTGATCGCATTGAAAATCATCCTAAAATAAGGGTTGTCAGAGAAGAAATTAAAAAAATTCCTCATAAAAATACAATCATAGCTACAGGACCATTAACTTCCGATGCATTATCTGCTGATTTTAAAAAATATTTTGGTGACGGCTTGAATTTTTATGATGCTATAGCTCCAGTGGTTGATGCATCAACAATAGATTATGACAAAACCTTTACTGCAAGCAGATGGGATGAAGAAACCGATGGGGATTATATTAACTGCCCTTTGAATAAATCTGAATATGATGAGATGATCGAATTCATACGCATAGCTGATCAGGTTCAGTTGAGAAATTTTGAGGATGCCAGATATTTTGAAAGCTGCCTTCCGGTGGAAGTTATGGCAATGCGCGGACATGATGTTCTTCGTTTTGGACCTTTGAGACCAGTGGGAATGAAAGATCCTCACACTGGGAAAAGACCATGGGCTGTAATCCAGTTACGGGCTGAAAATGTAGAGAAAACATCGTACAATCTTGTGGGTTTTCAGACCAGGATGAAGTATGGAGAACAGAAAAAACTGATTTCCATGATTCCTGCCCTTAAAAATGCAACCATTCTGAAATACGGTGAAATGCATCGCAACACCTATATTGATGCACCACACAAACTTATTGACGGAATGAAAATTCCGGATCTTGAGAATGTATTTGTAGCAGGACTTCTCACAGGTGTTGAAGGATATATGGAGAGTGTGGGAAGCGGAATGCTCACTTCTCTTAGAATGTTTCATGATCTTCAAGGAATTTCCTTTATTCCGCCGCCTCCTGATACATCACTTGGTGCTGTTTACAGGTATCAGAACACATCTGCAGTTCCATATGTTCCCACCAATGTGAACTTTGGTTTATGGCCCCCTCTTGAGGGAAAAATGAAGACAGCCCAGAGGAGACTTCAGATGGTTGAACGGGCAAGAAACAGTTTTTCAAAATGGCACAGTGATTTTTTAGCTAAGGATATTTGAAAATGGAGATTATTCTTGCCAGCGCTTCCCCCAGAAGATTAGAGCTTCTTTCCAGATTGGGTCTTGAGCTTACAGTCTGTCCGGCTCACATTAATGAAAATATTGGAATTACAGAATCATTTCCCCTCGTGAGAGAACTTTCCTTAAAAAAAGCAGTATCTGTTTTTAACGGCACATCTGGTGTCATTGCAGCTGATACAGTTGTTGTTATGGAAAATGAAATACTTGGAAAACCTGAAACCGCTGCTCAGGCACGATTGATGTGGAGAAAACTTTCCGGGAAAACCCATGAAGTTACAACCGGTTACACAATTATTTCTCCTGAGGGTATCCAGAGAACAAATCATGTTACATCTTCAATAACATTCAAGAAATTAACCTCAGATGAAATTGACGCTCATCTTGCAGCCCAGCAGTGGCATGACAAAGCGGGAGGATATGCAATACAGGGAATTGCTGCCTTTTGGATAGAAAAAATCAACGGTTCGTATACAAATGTTATGGGACTTCCTTTAATGGAAGTTGCCAGAGATCTCATAGAGATTTTTCCTGAATTCGGAGCTTTTCCATTAAGGAAATAAAATGACTGATATAGCTAAAAACATAAAAACAATAAAAAAGCAGATGGAACTAGCCGCTATGGAATGCGGTAGAAATCCATCTGAAATTAATCTGGTGGCGGTTTCAAAAAGGCATTCTGTTGACTCCATAAGGACAGCTTATGAAGCAGGTCAGATTGATTTTGGAGAAAATTATGCTCAGGAACTCCGGGATAAAAACACAGAGCTGCCACGGGATATTCACTGGCACTATATTGGTCCTTTACAGGAAAACAAACTGAAATACATTGTGGGAAATGCTGTGCTTATTCATACTGTATCAACGGAAAAAATTCTTCACAGGATCAACTCAATGGCTGAAAAGCTTGGTATTGTTCAAAATATCCTGCTTCAGGTAAAAACTTCCGAAGAAGAGTCCAAACACGGATGCAGCAGTGAAGAAGCATGGTCTCTTGTAAAACAACTGGAGCACACTCCACATGTTAAATGTCTTGGCTTTATGACAATGCCTCCATTTTTTGAAGACCCGGAAAACACAGTTCCCTATTTCAGAAGACTGCGTAAACTTCTGGATTCAATGCTGGAACTCAACATTCCAAACTTTCACCCGATTCATCTTTCCATGGGTATGACAGGCGATTTTCATCAGGCTATAAGGGAAGGTGCGACTCTTGTGAGGATTGGTACAGCAATCTTTGGAGAAAGGATCCCGCTATCTTGAAACATATACTTTTACTATGTCTTTTTGCAGTTTCCTGCAGCAAATCTGAAAAGCCTGATATAAACAGACACAGTGCTGATGTTTCACTTTTGAATAAAAAAACCGCTGATACTCTGACTGATATTTCCCGGTGGAATAAAAACGCAGAAAATAAACTTGATAATATACTGAAAAATGAAGATCAGATGATCCGTCTCTTAGCCCTCAAAAGAATTTCAGGCTGGAAGATTGAACATTCAATAAATTTTTATGAGAGATTCATGAAGGATCCATCAGGACTTATTCAGCGAAAGACATTTGAAGCTTTGTGGGGATCAATAAACGAGGATTCTCCCTACTATGAAAAACTTCTGGATATTTCACTCAGTACTCTCAGTGCACTTGATGAAAAGCTCTTTAAAAATTCTGTTTTAAAAGTCAGAAAAAAACTTGGAGAAAAAAGAAGACTTCAACTGATAGAAATAATTAAAAAATCTCCGCCTAAAAGACTGCCTGAACTTTTTGATCTTTTGTGCTCACACAAACTGAGTAAAGTTGAAGCAAATTTTATTGTAGATAATGAAAAAAAACTTGGTTTTTCAATGAGTTCATGCCAGAAAGCAATAAAAAGTGCATTGAAAAATAAATTTAAAAATCCCGAAGATCATGGGGAAGGCAGATAATCAGTTTTCTTCAATACCGTAATTTTTTATTTTTCGGTAAAGTGTTGATCGGGAAATTCCCAGAATGCTGCAGGCTCTGCTTTTGTTCCAGTCAGAACGTCTCAGTGCTTCCAATATGGTATCCTTTTCTGATATTTTTCTTTCGGTAAAAATCATTTCAGAGTTAATTTCAGAACCCAGTATATCACCGCCTATAATACCACCACCTGACCTGTAATAGCATACACTGATAACATTTTTCAGTTCTCTTACATTTCCCGGCCATGAATATTTAATTAGCATTGTTATTGCATCCGATGTTAAAACCGGTGGAGATTCTTTTCCATCAGTTCTGGAAAGTCTTTCTAAAAAATAGTTTGCCAGAATAAGAATATCATCAGGACGTTCACGAAGGGGAGGTATATTATATTTCACACTACTCAGTCTGTAGTACAGATCTGTTCTCAGACTTTCAGGTGAATTTCTGCTGTATTCTCTGTTTGTGGCAGCAATGATTCTGACATTCACTTTTTTAGGAAATCTTCCCCCTATCCTCTCCACAATGCCATCTTCTAAAATACGTAGAATAACTTTTTGAACATTGGGACTTGCATCAGCAATTTCATCAAGAAAAAGAGTTCCACCGTCAGCAGCTTCAAAATACCCCGTCTGATCTGAAACAGCACCTGTAAAGGCACCCTTTTTATGTCCAAAAAGCTGGGAAGAAATAATCGAATCAGTTAGTGCTGCACAGTTTACAGCTATAAATGGTTTATTTTTCCTAGCGGATTCCTCATGTATAGCTCTGGCAAGCATTTCCTTTCCTGTACCAGTCTCACCATTTATCAGAATTCCAAGGGGTGTACGCGCCATGGTTTTTACATTTCTCACAATATTTTCCATAGCCATGCTCTGATAAACAAGCCCATGAAAATTACTTTGTACCGCTCTGTCTCTTAGGTCATAAAGCTCCGTAATATCCCTGAAAAGCAGCATTTTCTGATTTTTGTTTATCACACCGGGTGAATAAAGCATCTCCACATGCAGATTTTCACCTCTTGCATTTACAAGCCTGAGATTAATACTGCTTGTTGCACTGACTGTTTTTCTAAACACTTCTTCAGCTTCTCCGGAATCAAACATTTCAGAAAAAATACTAATTACACTTTCATCCTGAAGTCTTTCATGAGTTAACCCCAACAAATCACACATCATTTTATTTGAATAACCAATTTTGAAATCATCCTGTACACCTAAAATTCCCAGTGGAATAGAATCCAGTATTGTTCTCAGGGATTTCTCCTGCTGTATTACCGCCTGTCTTGTGTTTTCCAGGATATCCTGGTAATTCTTCTTTTTAATAACATTTGAAATCATTTCGGAAGCCACACTCAGCAGATCCGCCACATCCTTCTCCCATTGTCTTTTACTTCTTACACTGTCGAACCCGATGAATCCTGCCAGAGTGTCATCTGTAAAAACAGGAGATACAATAAGGGAGTTGATGTTTTGTGATTTCAATACCTCCTTTTCCTTATGCGCAGCCAAAGGAAGTTCATCAACATCATTAACAACAATCATTTTTCTGTTCTGAAGTTTTCTCATCCACCATGGAAGAAGATGAATATCCAGATCCTGCAAATTAGCCTTTTCAGCACTGATCCCCTCCCGGCACCACTCATTGGTATTTGACATTTTTTCTCCATCAATAACAAAGAGATAGACTCTATCCACATCAAAATACTGCCCCATATGATTTAGAAGTGTGTCAATTCCTTCCTCAGTTCCCGATTGATGCTGAGAAATAAACATAATGGAAAGTTCAACCATCAGGGAAATAATTTCTGATTTCTGTTTCAGAATTTTTCTGATATTGAATTCTTCAGTAACATCATCAGCACTACAGACAACGGTCTCCACTTCCCCATCCTCTGATATCAGGGGTGTTTTATGTATTGACAGCAGTCTTTTTAAACCACCTGCAGTAACCCATTCCATACCTGAATATGGTTTACCTGTGCTGAACAGATCCTCGTTTCCTGAATTAAGAACTGAAGCTGTCTCTTCATCAAAAACATCCTCCAGAAATCTGAATTCAAGTTCTTCAGACTTAATATTAAAAAACTCACTGTGTGCTCTGTTTACTTTTCCATATCGGTTATCCCTCGTGAGATACCATATCTGAGTTTTAACGTTATCTAAAAGCAGCTTTTGCTCTTTTGTGAGAATTTTAATATTCCTCTCCTTCTCCTGTTGATTTGAAATATCTCTGGAAATACCGAAGAGGGCATTTTGACCATTCCATAATCCTTTTACCACTTTGGTTTCAACTGGAATAAGATCTCCGTTTTTCTTCTGAAGGGGTATTGGACAGAATTCAGATTTTCCCTCAAGCATGTCATTTACAATTTTCAGTGCAAGTTCCCGATGCTTTTTTGGGTGTATATCAGCAACATTCATGGTCATAAGGGAAGTGTCACTGTATCCAAGACGATTCTTCACAACTGAATTTGTAGCAATAATATTACCCTTATCATCAAGAACAAAAAGAAAATCCCCAAGAGCATTGAACAGATTATTCATATTTGTGTAACTGGTTTTAAGCTCCTCTTCCCTGAGGGACTGCATTATGGGAGGACCTATTCTGGAAACTATGGATTCCAGAGAAGTTCTTTTTATATAATCAATCTGATGCTCCCTGTGAGAAGCCACATTCAGACAGGCAATCAGTTCATTCTGAAAAAATACAGGCAGTATACCAACTGTCTTCAGGCCTTCAGCTAATTTTTCCGGGTTTTTTTCTTCCAGAATCTGGTTGTAATCAGCAAAAATGGAAACATTTTCCTTTAAAAGACTGACATTATAGGAAACCCCTGGAAATGCTCCAACCTGTTTAATAAAATCATCAGATAATCCCTTATGAACACTTAATTTCAACATGCCCTCAGATTCATTCCATATGTAGATACCCCCCGAATCCATCCCTGATATTTTCAGAGCTCTACCAAGACATACATCAAGCGTTTCAGTAAGACTGACTGATGCATTAAGAGCCAGTCCGAATGCTCTGTCCTCTTCCATAAAATCGATCATTCTTTTTATCAGAGCCTTTTCAGCCAAATCAGTACTCTCACCGAATTCTGAAATTTCATCCATCTGAAACATCTCTGAAAGAGTTCCTGAAATTTTATCTGTTATGTTAACTACATCCGGAAAAGGAATTGAATATTTACTTGAAATTTCTGCTGGAGTAATTCTCCCTGACAGAAGCTCCATTACTATCTTTATAAAATCATTGCTTTCAAACATTCCATTCTCCTGTCCACTTCTGATAAACATGACACACAAAATGTATCATATTGATACATTTTTGTACCATAGTGACACATGATGACACAATCAACACTTATCAAACGGCGTGTTTTTTATCTGATAAAATACACTATATATTTGTTTTAACTTATTTTTTTATATTAAACTTTTTAAAATCTTCAATTGGCACAGTTGGTGCGTTTACCTCTGATGGTTTTCCTGTTTTCAGAGGAAGGATGCTGACATGAAAAGAAATTCACTTGTATCCATAGGGTATTCAACAAAAATTGGTACAAAAGATGCCGTACGGGAAATGATAAAGCAGGTGACAAATTCATCTGAAAATTTCCAAAATCCAGCCTGGGCTATGGCTTTTTGCGGGGGAAATCACAATCCCATGCTTTTTTTTGATACCATTAAAAAATATTTTGGGAATATCCCGGTTGTGGGAGGGTCAGCCCCTGGAGCTATATCCAATACAAAAGTGGGATACACCGGATATGAATGTTCCCTGACTGTTTTCAGTCCCAGTATTGAAGCTCCTTATATAATTTCTGAAAGACAGTTACCGGAAAACGAACATGAAACCGGAAAAAAACTTGGGATTCGAATGGATAAATACGCCAGAGTCACTGCTGATACACCGGCACTACTGCTTTATGGTTATTCAAAAAACACCAGAGAAAAGCAACTGTTAAACTCCGGAAGTAAATTACTTGAAGGAATACAAAAGTACATAGGGAAACCTGATATTCCACCAATTATTGGTGGTGGCCTCGTATCTGATCCACAATACTCACCACCTGTTATATTCGATGGATATGAGGTATGTACTGATACTGCAGTCTGTCTTGTATTTTCCGAAAACATAAAAATTTCCACCGAAACAACTCATGGTTGTATTTCTGGCAGCGGTTTTTTTGAAATAACCAAATGCCAAAATGGCATTATATACGAACTGGAAAATAGACCAGCACTTGATGTTCTTTTACAGAGAGGATTCAATGAAAAAACAGTTATTCTCGGACTTGCAAAAACAAATGGGCGAACAAATGGAACACCGGAAGATTATACTGTGATGAACAGGAAGTTAATCAATTTAAATACTATTGATTCCTCAATCCAGCTTTCTGAAAAGGACTGTGAAGAAGGTGACTGGATTCAGATTTTATCCAGACACAAAAGAAATCTGCTGGAAAGTACCAGATATTCCTCAATGAAACTTATGGAATCTCTGGGTGAAAATAATATTCTTTTCACCATGTATCTGGACGATGTGGGAAGAACCAGTAAAATCACTGGAACTGATTTTGAAGAAGCTTATCTTGTACAGGGCGCAGTGAAATCCAAAAGTCCTCTGGTGGGATTTTACACAGGATCAAACATTGGAGTTGAAAAGTGCGGAAGTTTCGTCCAGGCCTGTACAGGTGTTTTAGCCGCATTCAGTCTGAATATTCCAGGTAGCAGATAAATTTTATTTTCTCACCATCCATTCATCCAGCCATGAACAGGAATAACTTTGGCAATAAATCTACTCCCTGATATCAGCGTACAAAGCAGTATATGCAAAAAACAGCAAGTGGAAACAGATACCAGGCGAAAAACCGGATTTTTCCTTTTTCCACAAGTCTTACAAGAAAGGATAAACTTAAAAAACCGGCTAAAGCACTTATAAGAACCCCTGCAGCAAGTGGGACGGGATCAGAAATGGATGAAAGATGTCTAGCCTCAAGAATTCCAGCACCGGCAATAGCCGGAACAGCCATCAGAAAAGAATATCGTGCTGCTTCAGCAGGTTTAACACCAAGGATCAGAGCAGCACATATGGTAAACCCGCTTCTGCTGATTCCAGGCATAACCGCCAATCCCTGCACAATACCTAAAATAACTGCGATGTTCCAATTTATTTCTTTTTGTCCTGACTGAATTCCAGTACTTACAATCAGCATTATGGCAGTTACTGAAAAAGTACCTGCCAAAACCAACCATGAGAAATGATAAGTAAACAGTTTTTCCATGGTATTTTTCATTAACAGAGCTAAAATTCCTGTAATAAAAGTGGAAAGCAGCAGCATCAGTATAAGATCAGATTCTCTGGATTTTTTTTCGGGATTAAAAAACGGAAACCGGAAAAAAACTCTGATAAGCTCTGAAAGGTCTTTCCAGTAGTAAAAGACTATGGCACCAAGGGTTCCAAGGTGGAGAAAAACATTTATGGTAATTGATGGAGTCATTGAAAAATATTTTTCAAGAACCACAAGATGACCTGAGGAAGAGACCGGAAGAAACTCTGTCACTCCCTGCAGAATTCCTAGAAATATTGCAAAAATCATACTCATTTTTTTATTTCCTGGATTTCTTTATCGAACACCCAAACCAGTCCCGTGGGGATTTTCGGTCGAGTCCTCTCCTCTTAATTGAAGGGCCAAGAGTTACTGGAACCTTTTCATTGTCCTTTAACCTCATAATTGCCCATACATCATCACTGCACCACCCTGTAACATAGATAAACCTGTCATTATGTCCCACAGTAAGTCCACTTGCTCTTACAATATCAACATCCAGTGTCTTTACCTCAAAGGTTGAGGTATCCATTATTGATATGCTGTGGCCTGTATAATTCGCTGTGTAAAGAAATTTACCGTCTTTTGAAAGTTCTATTGTTTTAGGTTTCTTTCCAACCGGTACTCGCTTAATGACTTTTTTGGTTTTTGTATCTAGAACATATACTGAAGAACTTCCGAGTGTGCTTATATAAAGTGTTTTTCCATCCGAACTTAAAGCCGTATGCCTTGGACCCCGACCAATGTTGTGATGAACCAGTGGAGGCACACTGTTTTTAAGTTTACCGGTGAGATCCACAACAGTGTATGTTTTCCCCCTGTTGTTAGCCACATATAGAGTTTTCTCATCAGGACTGAGTGAAAGACCTCTGGGATTTCCCTTTCTGGTGACATATCGCTTCTTTACTCCTGAAACTGTATCAACCTTCATAAATCCTGCTCCTTCCCACAGTGAAATAAACGCTGTGTCACCTGCTCTGTTAAGAAGGATCAACTTTGGAAAATATCCGATTTTTATTCTTTTTCTTAGAGTGAAAGCCCCGATATCGATTACATCAAGATAATATCCGTACATATTGGTTGAATACAAAGTTTTTGAATCAGGTGATACTGCAGTTTCAACACTGTTACCCCTGTAACTCAAATATTTGTGAAATTTCAGGGAAGGTGTTTCATAAACACTTATATTTTTTACATTTTTTCTTCCAAAATTACTTACAAAAAGCCACTTTCCATCAGGAGACACACTGCAGCCTTTTGGCATAATGCCGGTTGATGCTGCACCCCATATCATGAATCTGGTTTTTCCCATGGTCAGGATATGCCCTCTTTGACGCGCTTTGGGAGAACCCTTTGAACCCTGAGCAGGTGATATTTCAATAATTATCAAAAAACTGAGTACAAAAAATTTCATAAGAATTCCGATCTGCAAAAATAATTTTCACGCCTGAAACTTATAACCCCAAAAAGGGATCTCCACAAAAACATATATTGCAGATGAACGGAAATCTTATTCCAAGATTTTTCTTTCAAAAATCATTGGGATTAAGTATGTTGATACAGTTTCAGATTAAATTGAAGAATTTTTGAAACAGCTCCAGTAATAAAGGGACTTGTGTCACTGATATTATTAATTTTTTATTATTTTCCAGCGGTGATCTTGACCTTGGAGCTTAAACGAATTATCCTTAGCTGATCTTGCAAAAGCGAGTTCATTAAACAATCCGGAGGATCTGATGACTGATCAGCAAACCTATGAGTTGGATGGAAGGTTTGTACTAGGCAACCTTATAGAGGGAAGACCAGTTGGTGATATATACCAGGCTACCGATAAAATGTCAGGGGCAGCAGTTAATGTACTGATTGTACGTCCTGAGGCTTTACCTTCACCAGAGGCTGTTGAAAGAGCAAGAAAAGAAATTGTTTCCTCAGGCAGTGTAAATGGCTGTGCAAAAACAGTTCATTTCAATGTACTTCCTGATGGGAGACTTTATACTGCTTATGTTCCCCCGGAAGGAACGGCGCTCAGCACAAGAATTGCACAGGGAGTCATTCCGTGGAATGAGGCTGTTTCATACGTGGAAAGCATGGCTTCAATACTCAGGGATGCTTCAACGTATGGTGTTTTTCATCGGGAACTGGGTCCCTCCAATATTTATCTGAATCAGGACGGAACCGTTACACTCATGGGATTCGGCGTCGCTCAGTCCATTGCTCAGGGTATTTTCGGTGATCCCTGGTTTATGTCTCCGGAGCAGGCCAATGGTATGGACCCCGGTGTTCCAGGTTCGATTTACAGCCTCACATGTATGCTGTATTACATGATTCTCGGTATGCCACCCTATACCGATGGGGATCCCGCATCACTCATTGAAAAACACAAGCACGCTACTCCCCCTCTCCCGTCTTCTGTGAGGGGAGATCTTGGCCTTCCCGCTGCTTTTGATAATTTTGTGTTAAAAGGCCTCAGCAGCACCTCAAATTCCAGATACCCTGATTTTAATTTCTTCATCAACGAGATGAAAAATGTATTTAATCCCGCCGTTCCGGAAGAAAAAAAGGAAGCAGTTGCTATACCAGGTCCTGAGGTGAATCCTCCAGTTGAACCCCCCCCTCAGGAAGTTCCACAGCCAGCGGCTGCCAAAGAGGAACCTCTCAAAACTGTGCAGGATTTACCTCCGGTTGAAAATGAGGATGATCCTGGAAGAAGAAGTCCGCGAAGAAGAAGAAAGGGAGGATTCAGAGAGACTTTATGGTTCAAAAAGGGTGAAGAAAACGAGGAAGCAGCACCGGTGAAGGCCGATGACCTGATGAATGTGAAGGAAGGAACCGGAACCATATCTGATTCTGAAAAATCCCTTGAAGAGAAATACCGGGATGGACAGGTGGATCTAAGTAGTGAGGACAGAAGAAAATTCTCGGTTCGCACCGGACAGACAGGCGTTTTTCAGGCTGTAAAGGTTGAAGATATTAAAGCTGCTGAAGCAAGAAGAGAAGAAGCTGAATCAATGGCAGCTGAAAAACGGAAAAAAGGCAAACTTGTGTGGGGGATAATTGGTGTTATCATTCTTGCAGGTGCCATAGTTGGTGGAATTTTTGGTGCAAACAAATTCCTTTATAAGGATATTTTTGCAAAAGATGCAGTTGATAATCTTGAAAATGTACTCAGAAAAGTGAAACCGGCACCACCACCACAATTCATTGTCTCTGACAAAGTTGATATCAAGGAAACATCGGGTAAAATCAATGAACTTCTCAAGGCAAAATCCGGACTTATTCCCGAAAAAACTGCCGGAGATGGGAAATCAGCATCAGAGTTGATTATGAGTATCATGGCAGTAAACTCTCCGGAAGCAAAGAAAACCGCTTCAAAACTATCAGGAGAACTTTTCAAAACAGTATTTTCTCTTGGATATCTTGATAAATATCATGACAACAAAATATTCATGGAGAGGGTTATCAGGACTTTCAACACCCTTATTCCCAACGATGCCAATACATTGAATTTTAAAACAATGGTTGATTTTTATTTCTCAAGAAAAGGAAAAAAAGCGAAAATCTCCTTCAGGGAACTTTTGGGATTTCTTCCGGTTTATCCCGCTGCACCTTTGTGGGAAAGAAATCCGGAAACAAATCTTAAAAAACTCTACAAAATGTATCTGAAATTATTCAAGGATGACGCCAACCTGATTTCAGACCCTAAAAACAGCACTCTTTCAGTTTATATGGCAATGGCAGAAGAATATCCCAAGGCTAAAAGAGTTGACCGGAAACTCAAAAAACTCTGGCCGGAAATGGGGAAAAAACTTAAAACAAAAATGCTTGAAGATCTGAAAAAACGTTTTGACTCTAAAAACTGGATTCAGGTAAGAAGAATGATAAACGCCATCAGTGTACTTGATAAAAACGAGAAGAAGGCAATTGAGATATACAATAAGTCCTATATGCACTTCCCAAGTCTTACACTGAAGGAATTCTTTGCAAAGCAATATCAGACAAAATGAATAAAATAACCCTTTCTATATTTGTATTATTTTTAACCATATCGTGTTCTTCCGGTAACAGACCATCTTCTGTTTATTCAAACTGGTGTCAGGCATGGAAGGAACACCATGGAAAGGAAATATTCAGGCTCACTTCTGAAAAGAACAATAAGATCAATTCCCCTGAAGATTACAAAAGACTTTCACGGGAAAAAGTACGCAGATGTGTAAAAATAGCTGGAAAAGCGAAATATATTTATAGTGCAGAGCTTGATATTGAGGGAACCTCTGTAAAACTGATAAATTCTTCAGATGGTTGGAAATTTACTGGAATTCCTTTTCCTGAATACAGAAATTCAACACCTGAGGATACTGTAAAATCGTTTGTTAGAGCTCTTAAATTTCAGAGGGTGGACATCATCTCGTCACTTCTTATCGAAGAATACCGTGTAAGTATAAGCCCAGTTGAGCTGGCTAAAATTTTCAGTTTAAAAAATCCACGTATAAAGTCACTCCTTTCCCAACTTGAAAAGGCAAAGGATCAGATTATTTTTATAAATGAAAGCACTGCTATACTTCCGTATTCCGATGTTTCCAGTTTAAAAATGAAAAGAATTAATGACGGCTGGTTCATAGCTGATCCAGACTGAAACAGGTAATATAATGCTGAATAAAGTCATAATTTTAAGTTTATCACTGTTACTTCTGGTGGCTCCTGAAGCAGTCTCCAAGAAAAAGGCTAAACCAAAAGAGCCTGCCCCATCTGCCGTTAAGAAGAAAAAAAAGCCCAGAAATTCCAACGGCACTCATATGTTCATCGTTATTACTCCTGATGAATACTACAAGGATCTAAGCAAAATGGCTCTGGCTGTCGGGCTTAAGCTGTCCTCAAAAAATGCAATCCTTGCGATGCCTTACAACGAAAGTCTGACAAAGCCTCCAAAAACTGAATACACCCCTATATACAAAAAGAAATATAAAAAAGGGGTTAAAATGTTCAAAAAAGGAAAGTATTCCAAGGCTGTTAAATTATTAAAGGATGCAGTTGACGGACTTTCTCAGTTCAGGGAAAAATATGGACCATCATACAAGGTTAAAAGACGGCTTGCTCTTTCATATCTCTATCTTGGTGCCGCACAGTTAATGGATGCTCTGACTGATGATGCGAAAGGCTCCTTCAGACTTGGATTCAGTGTTTTCCCAGGATATCCTTTACCCAAGAGCGCTTTTAAGGTTGCTGCCACACTTGAGGTATTCAATAAAAGTATTGAACCCCCCGGGTTTGGTTCCGGAACAGTTATCGCAAACAGTGATGTAAAGGGATTTGTGTACCTTGATGGAAATCTGGTTGGCGTTACTCCTGCTATTATCGAAAATGTTCCTCCCGGAAGACATGCTGTTACATTTGCAAGATATGGCTACAAACCGCTATTTCAGGAAGTTACTGTAAAGGATCAGGAAAAAGCTGTTACAGAGTTTAAAGTGGCAAAAAGTGATAATTTTAAGGAAATTTCATCACAGATAAATACCATTGACAGTCAATTACTGAATAAGGATGGTGTACCACCTGAACTGGCAACCATGGCCAAAAAAATGAGAGTGGATAACATTGTTATTTTCAGAGCTAATGCCAATGATACTGAAATTTCCTGGTACAATGCAAAACTCAACGCGTGGCATAAAAGAGTCAGACGACGAAATGTTGTTCCTGGAAATCTCAATAAAACTGTTGTTAATGAACTCTTCAAAATAAAGCCGGTTATTGATCTTGCCAAGGTCAGTGAAAACGATAAAAAATGCTATGCAGACAGAGATTGCGGTGAGGGAAGTTGTGTGGGAGGGAGATGTGTCCTTGAAACTCCTATCTATAAAAAGTGGTGGTTCTGGACAGCAATCGGTGCAGGTGTTGCTGCTGCAGGTGGTGGAACATACATGATTCTGAAACTGAAAAACCGACCTGAATTTGAAGTTACCACTCCATAATTTCATCACCTTCTTGCCATTATGGCTCTTCGATAAAGTTCTTCATACTGTGCAGCACTGTTTTCCCATCCATAATCACCGGACATTGCCCGGATAACCATATTTTTAAAGTGTTCCTGTCTGTTGAAGTATGTATCAACAGCCCATCCCACAACATCAAAAAGAGAGCCTTCGTTCAAATCGTAGAATTTAAACCCGGTTCCATTACCACTTTGCTGATCATAATTCCTTACAGTATCTGCAAGTCCTCCTGTGGCCCTTACAATGGGCAGCGTCCCGTATCTCAGGGAATACATCTGATTCAGACCGCATGGTTCATACCTTGAAGGCATAAGGAATAAATCCGCTCCGGCTTCCACCCTGTGCGACAAACCGGTATTAAAGTCAATGACTGCCCTGAATCTCCCTGGAAAATCATGATTTAGCTGGCCAAAAAAATCTTCAGCCCACTTTTCGCCGGTTCCCACTAGAACAAACTGTACATCCATCTCCATAATTCTACGTATTGCACCAGCCACAACATCAATACCTTTTTGCCATGCCAGTCTTGTCACCATTGCAATAACAGGTGTTTCATCCCTGAGTTCCAGTCCAAGTTCCATCTGAAGTGAACGTTTAGCTGAGGCCTTGCTGGAAAGTGTTTCCTTATTATAATTATGTTCGAGATATCTGTCAGTTTCAGGATTCCATTCAGATGTGTCTATGCCATTCAGAATTCCGTATAACTGTGCCCCTCTTTCTCTCAAAACACCGTCTAGTCCTTCACCCATCTCAGGAGTCTGAATCTCGTGAGCATACATACTGGAAACAGTATTTACCATTGTGCTATGGTATATTCCCCCTTTTAAAAGATTAAGACCTCCATGAAATTCATAACTCATATGAGTGTATAGTTCCCATGGAAGACCTGTTTTTCCAAATTCATCAGCAGAAAATCTTCCCTGATAACCAAGGTTGTGAATGGTCAGAACACTTGCTGCACTTCCCAGCTGGTTTGATCTTTCAGTACTGTTCAGATAGCCGGGAATCAAAGCAGTCTGCCAGTCATTTGCGTGAATAACATCGGGATACCATCCCAAATAGTGGCACAGTTCAAGTGAACCCTTTGACAGAAGAGCAAATCTCTCCAGATTGTCTCCAAACTCACCATTTGGATCACCGTAAAGTCCATCTCTGGAGAAAAAGTTGTCATGTTCGATAAAAAACACAGGAACATCACTTCCAGGAATTTTATTCAGTCTGATTCCACACCATTTGACACCATTACCAAGGTTAACACCGAGAGGAGAAGAAGTCTGTCGGAAAGAATGAACCCCTGCACTGGAATATCCAGGCATCACAACCCTGACATCATGACCACGTTTTTTAAGATAACGGGGAAGTGTTCCACTCACATCCCCAAGCCCCCCACTCATTGCATAGGGTCTGACTTCGCTGGATACAAATAGTATTTTTAGCTGTTTCAATTACTGTCTCCGGCTTCCACAAAGTAAAATTTTCTTATTTCGGGATCTATTCCATTACCTGAAATCATGATTGTGCCAGATTTTTTTCATCATAAAAAGAAAAATTCTGAAACAAAGTATTCAATACGGCGAAAATTATTTCATGTTAATGCGCTATATTTCAAAAAAACTGTTCAAACCACTTTGTTCAAACTGTCAAAAACCCATCAGTGTTCCGGATGGACTCTTTTGTGAAAACTGCTTTTTGGGACTTTTACCTCTGACTCCACCTCTTTGTATTTACTGTGCAAAACCAATAACTGAAGGAAGTGTATGTGGCTATTGTATGCTGGAAAAGAATCAGATTTTCACTGGTGGCGTTTCCATTTATGAATATGCAGCTACAGCAGCGTCAATGATAAAAAAAGGCAAATATGGTGAAATACCATGGATATTCCAGAGAATAGGAATCGCCCTGACAGATGCTGCCGGGAAATTTAACTGTGATTATGTGACAGGAGTACCGGTATCAGAAGAAACCTATCGAAAACGGGGATTTTCCCATACGGATATAATATCCCGAACAATAAGTTCCCGGGATGACAATCTTAAATTCATTTCTGTTGCAAAAAGAAAACACTCTCCACCACAGGTATCGAAAAATAGATCAGAAAGGAAAATACTACCTCTGAATGAATTTATCATTACATCACCGGTTCCTGAAGGTAAAATACTGATTGTCGATGATGTACGCACCACTGGTACCACTCTAAATACATATGGAAATTTCCTGAAAAATCACGGGGCCAAAGAACTCTTCTTTCTCACTTTTGCCAGAAGTAATCTTATAAAAAGATGACAATCTTCCGTTAAACTATCTTTTTTCAATAAAAACACTGAAATAGTGCTAATCAGTGATATAATTACCTCCAGTAATTTTCTGGAGGTTCTGATAATGAGACGTACTTTATTATTTCTGGTGGCGTTAATAGCACTTATACCAGGTCTGGCACTGGCAAATACAATAACCGTTGATGCCACAGATATTGACTGGATAGGAATCACATATGGAATCCCAAACATTGGGGTTATCCAGCGAAATTCATCAAATGAAGGTTCATTCATATGGCTGGATGGCAGTGGTGATGAAAGAACTGACTTTTCATCCCCTGATACTGATGTTGATCTCACAGAATTCAGAGTCACCGGAGATGCATCCTACCTCTACTTCATGGCTAAATTTGAGGATATTACCCAGGAAAGTGGTAATGGAGCTCTCCAGATTCAAATTGCAGTCGATCTTGATCAGACAGATGGCAGTGGAAACACATGGTTTCATGGAAACGCTGAAACATCTGTCACTTCAGCTAATGCATGGGAATATCTGTTTCATACAAGGTTCGGCAGCAGCCAGATTGACATGGGATTTTTTGATGTTTCATCAAACTGGTCTTCCACAGGTGAGACAGCTATAGATCAGGATACTGATACCGTTGAAATTAAAATTCCTTGGAGTGCTCTCTCTCTTTCAGGACCACCGGCAAGTCCAATACGATTTTCCGTTGCTGTTTTCAAATCCAATACATCAGATACCGTATGGGATACAAGTGCCAGTGCTCAATCCAACGTTCTGGATGCTGTCACCAATTACAGCGCTCCGGCCGCTGTTTATAACACCTGGGATGAAGTTTCCGATGGTGTTTTGGACTACAGTTTCACAATCCACTTTGCTGATCCTTTCACATCCGCACTTTGGGGCTTCAACCCAGGAGAAGTTTATTCTCCTCTCCTTATTTCAGAAGTGATGTACGATGGTGATGTGGAATGGATAGAATTCTTTAACGTTTCTCCATCATCCGTAGCCCTTGATAACTACAAAATTGGGGATGAGGAAAATCCAATTGTGAAGGGTGGAGGAATGAAGGTTCTTAATTCCGGATCCATCGGAAGCTATGAAAATCGCATTCTTGCAGTAAATGCTGATACCTTTCTGTCTGTATATTCCTTTGAACCTGACTATGCTCAAACTGCAGGAGGAACATCAGCTGTTGCGGTAACAACTTATACTCCCTGGACAACGGGCAGTATTGGTCTGGGTAATTCAGGTGATGAAGTTTTAATTCTTGATTCTTCCGATACCATAATAGATGCAATTGATTATGAATCAGGAAATATTCCTACGGTCACCGGAACCATTCTATCTGGAAACAACCAGACCATCAGCCGTGATTTTTCATCTTGGGATACTGACAGTATGGGAACTGATTTCTTTGTGGACACCACCACAGGAACCCCAGGCACCATAAGCGGAGTTGATAGCGACGGCGATGGAATTATTGATCTTTTAGACAACTGTGTAAACACTCCCAACAGTGTCCAGACTGATACCGACTCCGATGGTGTGGGTGATGCGTGCGATAACTGCGTAGATGACTCAAATCCAGGACAGGAGGATTCTGACAGTAATGGTATAGGTGATGTGTGTGAACCTACGGACTTTGACAGTGATGGTGTTTTCGACGATGTTGATAACTGTATCATGGTTCCCAATGCAGATCAATCGGATACCGACTCCGATGGTGTGGGTGATGCATGTGACAACTGCATAAACGACGCTAATCCATCTCAGGAGGATACTGATCTTGATGGAATAGGTGATGCATGTGACAGCAATGACATTGACAGCGATGGTATTTTAGACGGAGATGACAACTGCCCCCTCGATCCTAATCCGGATCAGGCGGATACTGATTCTGACGGTACCGGTGATGCATGTGACAACTGCATAGACGATGTAAATTCAGATCAGTCAGACGCCGACTCCGATGGTGTGGGTGATGTATGTGACAACTGTGAGTTTGACGTTAATCCCATTCAGGAGGATACCGACTCCGATGGTGTAGGTGATGTATGTGACAACTGTCCTCTTGATTCTAACCCGGATCAGGCGGATGCTGACAGTAACGGTGTGGGTGATGTGTGTGAATTGCTTGACTCAGACTCGGATGGTGTACTTGATGGTGATGACAACTGCCCTATTGATCCTAATGCAGATCAGGCGGATACTGATTCTGACGGTATAGGCGATGTGTGTGACAACTGTCCTGCTGATCCCAATGCAGATCAGGCGGATCAGGATGGTGACGGATATGGTAACGTATGTGAAAGCTGCGATAAGGATCCACTAAAAACTGAACCCGGCATATGCGGTTGCGGTGTAGCTGATACTGACTCCGATGCCGACGGCACCCCAGACTGTAATGATAACTGCCCGGAAGATCCTGATAAAACTCAGCCGGAAATATGTGGTTGTGGTAATCCGGAAACCGATTCAGATGGAGATTTTGTACCTGACTGTGCTGATGGATGCATTGATGATCCTGATAAATCCGAACCCGGTGTTTGTGGTTGCAATGTAGCTGATACTGACTCCGATGCCGATGGCACTCCCGACTGCATCGATGGCTGCCCGGAAGATCCAGTTAAAATTCTTCCAGGTGTTTGCGGTTGCGGTGTACTTGATACTGACTCCGATGCCGACGGCACTCCCGACTGTAATGACGCATGTCCTTCTGACCCGGGTAAAATTCTGCCAGGTATTTGCGGTTGCGGTGTTGCTGATACTGACTCCGATGCTGACGGCACTGCCGACTGTAATGACGCATGTCCTTCTGACCCGGGTAAAATCCTGCCAGGCGTTTGCGGTTGCAATGTAGCTGATACTGATTCCGATGCCGACGGCACTCCCGACTGCAACGATAACTGCTCCACTGATCCCCTCAAAACTGAACCCGGTGTTTGTGGTTGCAATGTAGCTGATACTGACTCCGATGCCGACGGCACCCCCGACTGTAATGACGCATGTCCTTCTGACCCGGGTAAAATCCTGCCAGGCGTTTGTGGTTGCAATGTAGCTGATACTGACTCCGATGCCGACGGCACCCCCGACTGTAACGACAACTGCTCCACTGATCCCCTCAAAACTGAGCCCGGTGTTTGTGGCTGCAATGTAGCTGATACTGATTCCGATGCCGACGGTACTCTCGATTGCAATGACAACTGCTCCACTGACCCCCTCAAAACTGAACCCGGGGTTTGCGGTTGCAATGTAGCTGATACTGATTCCGATGCCGACGGCACTCCTGACTGCAACGATAACTGCTCCACTGACCCCCTCAAAACTGAACCCGGGGTTTGCGGTTGCGGTGTAACTGATACTGACACAGATATGGACGGCACTCCCGACTGCAACGACAACTGCATTAATGACCCGCTCAAAACCGAGCCCGGCATGTGTGGTTGCGGTGTTGCTGATACTGACACAGATATGGACACTATTTTAGACTGCAATGATAACTGTATAAATGTTTCAAACACAGATCAGACAGATACGGATAATGACGGTGAGGGTGATGCATGTGATGACGATGATGATGGTGACGGTGTTTCTGATGATATTGACAACTGCCCCCTTGAAGTGAATACCGATCAGTTAGACACCGATAATGACGGTGAGGGTGATGCATGTGATGATGATGATGATGGTGATGGCGTAAGTGATGTGGATGAAATAGCTGCAGATATGGATCCTCTGGATATTGATTCTGATGGTGATACTATTCCTGACGGCGTTGAAATTGGCGTTGATCATTCAAATCCTGTGGATACAGATGAAGACGGAATCATTGATGCTCTTGATGATGATAGTGACGATGATGGTATTATCGACCGTCTGGAAGCAGGAGACAACGATGTTACAACTCCTGTTGCGGATACCGATAATGATTCAATTCCCGATTATATTGACCCTGACAGTGATAATGATGGTATTTTGGACAATGTGGACAATTGCAGGCTTGTTGACAATGCTGATCAAACAGATACCGATAACAACGGCTATGGTGATGCATGTGACAGTGATGCTGATGGTGACGGAATCCAGGATCTTGAGGATAACTGTCCGTTGATTTATAATCCCGAACAGCTTGACTTTGATAATGATTACATCGGGGATGAATGTGACGGTGATGATGATAATGACGGCATTTCCGATGAAGACGAAATTGCAGCAGACATGGATCCTATGAACCTCGATAGCGATGGTGACGGTATCAGCGATGCCGATGAATGTAAAAATGGCATTGTTGACACCGACAACGACGGAATGGTCGATGCCGTTGATGAAGATAGTGACGGTGATGGTATCAGTGATGCCGATGAAGCATGGGATAACGATATCAATACTGCTCCTATTGACTATGATGATGATGGCATTCCGGATTTCCAGGATACAGATAGTGACGATGATGGTATTCCAGACAGTGTGGAGGCAGGAGATGACGACATAGATACTCCTCCTGTTGACACTGATCATGATGACATACCTGACTATCTCGACCCGGATAGCGATAACGACGGGGTCAGCGATGGAGAAGATAACTGTCGGTTGATTTCCAACAGCAACCAGAGCGATACCGATTTAGACGATATCGGCGATATTTGCGACGATGATGATGACAATGACGGAATTTTGGATGATGAAGACAATTGTCCTGAAATTGCTAATCCTGATCAGAGCAATAACGATAATGATGCATACGGTGATGCATGCGACAACGATGATGACAATGACAATATCCCGGATGACGAAGATAACTGTCCGCTGATTTCCAACAACAATCAACAGGACAGCGATGGAAACGGTATCGGGGACGCATGCGATGGTGACAGTGATGGTGATGGCATTCCGGATGAACTTGACAACTGCGTTGATACACCAAACAATGACCAGGCAAACAGTGATGATGACTCCATGGGTGATGCATGTGACGATGATGATGATAATGACACTATTCCTGATGTGGATGATAACTGTGTCGTTGTTTCCAATGTGGATCAGACTGACAGTGATGGAAACGGTGTCGGAGATGCATGCGATGGTGACAGTGATGGTGATGGTGTTGCTGACGAAGACGACAATTGCCCTTATGTATCGAATCCTGATCAGGAAAATAATGATGGTGATGCATACGGGGATGCATGTGACAGTGATGATGATCAGGATGGAATACTGGATCTTGAAGATAACTGTCCTATGATTCCCAATGCGGATCAACTGGATACAAATGGGGACGGCATCGGGGACGCATGTGAGGAATCTTCAGGGAAAGACAGCGGATGTGGATGTTCAACACCCGGAAATAGCAATTCTTCACCGGTTTCACCTGCAATAGTCGTTATGCTTCTCTTGGGAGCAGCAATAATTCGAAGACGTTTCTGATTAATTCTCCCATTTGGTCCACTTTTAAATCAATATCTCCTGTAGACCTTTAATCCCCTTTCATACTTTATATGAATTTCTATGAATTGGACTCCGGGGGACTCCGACAAACTCAACTGGAATACCGCCAGACTCCGGGGGACTCCATTCAGTCAGAAAGGATTTTATTAAATTTATATTTATCAATTTTTTTGTTAAAGTGATTTACTGTTGTTTGAAATTTTTCTTTTTAACTGGAAAAAGGCATCTCAATGAGCACGGTGGAAGAAAACATTATTGGTATGTACAGTTTTGATGAGGAAGAGCAAAAACTTTTTCTCTCTGATTACAATGAAGTTAAACTTGATTATAAACTTGCTCTTAAACTTGCTATTTTTGGCGGTTTTATAGGACTCCATCACTTTTACTTAAAAAGGTGGATCCTTGGTATTCTTTCCATCCTTTTTGTTTACACATTTATTCCTCTGATTGTGGGTTTTGTGGAAGCATTCACACTTAAATCCACCATAAGGGAGATGAATGAAGAAAAAGCAATTGGTATTGCAAATTCTATTAATCTCAGAAGAAAAATGAAACAGTATTCTGCCGATGGACCTTCCGACGGCGCCGTTTTGGGAACTGCGCCAACTGCCGGCGTAAGTAAAGTCACCTGCCAGTACTGTGGCCGTAAGGTTCTAAGTACTGCCACAAGTTGTCCCAGTTGCGGTGGAGATATAGATTGAAAACCGAATCCCATGAAAAAGGAGAAAATTTTCTTCTTATTGAAGAAAAAATTCAGTTTGGTTTTCCGAAAAAACTAAAGCTGTACTTCAGTTTCAATAGGTATGCCTACCTGCTGTTAATTTCGGGAATACTGCTTCCTCTTTCATCATTGATCCTGAAACCTGCCTGGTGGTGGCTTACACTATTATTGTTGTTTCCTGCCATCTGGATGATTAAATGGGCATATTTTATTCATTCCCAGACTTCAAAAAAATTTCATATACTTAAAAAGCAGATGTTTGAACACTCTGAATCCGGTGGTGAGTTATCGCCGCTATCAAAGTACTGTGGAGATCCATGTTACCGTGTGGTAGCTGATGAAATTCTTATCCAGCGAAATGTAGGTTTTTTTGAACGCCGGAAAATAATCAGAAAAAATACCAGAATAGCCAGATCTGAAAATAATTTTTCATTTGCTGTTGACTTTAAAAACCATGTGGTTTACCGTTCCGATGGTCAAACCACTGAGAAATTTAAATTTAACGAGGAACAAGGTGAGTTAGATGACACTCCAGTTATCCCCCAAAATTCAGGAAGCAATTAATAACGTACAGTTACTGCAGGGTGAGCAGATTGATTATGCAATTCAGGCTGATGGGTTTTTCCTGGGAACAAACCCCGCTGCCAAGGCAATTGCAAAAATCCAGGCATTTATGACAAAGCTCACCGGCGGACACATCAGAATTTTTCTTGTACTTACCAATAAAAGAGTAATTCTTGTGGAAAGCACCGCGAAGATGTGTGGATGTACAGCCACAAAAAATGTTCACACCATTGGAATTAAATCCATAGTTGAGGCCGGAAGTGCAAAAGAAACTCAGATGTGCTGTTTTCATACAAGGATGATTCACATTGAGTCCTTTACTCAAAAATATTCAATGGTAGTCAAACAGTTCAGTGATCAGGAATTGAGAGAGTTCATCTCAAGAATGAGTATGCTTATTCTCATGAATCCCGCTATTTAATTTTTGACAACCATAATGAGGAAAACAGGTCATGAATTGCACTGAATGTGGAGCTCCTATTAATCCCTCGCAGTCTTTTTGCCCAAGTTGTGGTAAACAGCAACAACCAGCAAAAAGAGAGGTTAAAAAAACCATGATGGCAGGCCCTGGTATGGCGGGAATGCTGGCTCAAATGGTTAACGAACAAAAAGAAGGGAAAGTCAGCCCGCCTCAGGTTGGTCAGGCTCCTTCGCCACCACAAGCGACTCAGAGTTCACAGCCTCAGGCTCCGAATCCGATGCTGCAACAGCAAATGCCTCCGCAGCAGATGCCGCCGGTTGCATCTCCTTCCAGCAATGTTACTCAGGATCCCCAGAAACGTCAGGTTAAAAAAACCATGATGGCAGGCCCTGGTATGGCGGGAATGCTGGCTCAGATGGTTAATGAGCAAAAAGAGGGAACTGCAGCATCACAACCAGTACCTCCCCAGCAGCAAATGCCTCCGCAACAGCAAATGCCTCCGCAACAGCAAATGCCTCCCCAGCAGCAGATGCCTCCGCAACAGCAGATGCCTCCGCAACAGCAAATGCCTCCGCAGCAGCAAATGCCTCCGCAACAGCAAATGCCTCCGCAGCAGCAAATGCCTCCCCAGCAGCCAGTACCTGGCGCCGCTGCTGTTCCTTTTGTGGGTGGGGGTGCTACAATTTTAGACGCTCAGGCAATGCAGCCACCTCAGTCATTGCCACCTCAGCAGCAAATGCCCCCGCAGGCAAGCTCACAGAATCCTCCGCCTCCGCAGGGGAATCCTCCGCCTCCGCAGGGGAATCCTCCGCCTCCGCAGGGGAATCCTCCACCTCCTGTTGGTGCTCAACCCCCTGCGGCGGGAAGTGGAAATTTTCCGATGCCAAAGAACTTCAATTCTTTGATGGAGGGAATTCAGTTGCTTCAGGGTGAAAACATAATAACCGCTATTGAGGGAGATGGCTTCTTTCTGGGAACAAACCCTTTACTAAAACTTCTGGCAAAATATCAGGCATTTACTGTTACCATTACCGGTGGATTTATCAGAGTAATGCTGGTACTTACAAATCAGCGTGTTCTCATGATTGAGAAAACACAGATATGGTGTGGATGCCGTGCCACCGCCAATACCAGAGTAATAGCACTTTCATCTTTGGTTGAAGCCGGGGTTGGTAAAGATACTCAGGTGTGCTGTTTTCATTCAAGACTTGTGAATATGGAGTCAAGAACTGCTCAGTTCTCTCTGATAATTAAAAATCTTGATGACAATATGCTGAAAAACTTCATGAACGAGATTTCCCTTCAAATCCAGAAAAATCAGACAAAGTAACTAAAGTGACCTCAGATTAAAACATATCGGTGTTTTTTCCCGTCACAATTGCAGCCGAATCAGTCAGCGTTATTTCTGAACTTATATATCCTTCACTAATCGTGTATTTCACAATAATTTTGCCTGCTGCCAAAGTTATCTGTTGTTGCATCTTTAATACTGTAGACGTCCGTCGTAACCTGTACGAATCCGGCGCAGCACACTGATGAGGCTGGAATGAACCCTAATGATGCTCCGGAAATGAATCTCTTATAAACAGCGACATCTATGTCTGACACAGAGGGCTCTCGTCAGCCGATCACCAGCCGTCGAGAACACATTGTAGTGTGTAAGGTTCGGTTTCTGACAGGGGTATTTCTTCCAGGTCCTCTCCCAGACGGTTTCCACTGGCAAAACCCGTGACATCGTCAAACCTGTATGACCAGCAATACCTGAGGTTCGGGTGATCTTCAGAATAGGTCACGAGATTATCAATCAGAATGAGGTTTACAAATTCACTGAAGGCCATAAAGTACCCAAGGAATTGATTGCGGCGCACATCCGCCTGTGAACTCTTGTACATGTACATGCCACAACTGTTGCAGACATTATCGTGCACATAGGTTGCTCGGTTATGCCCTTTGTCTCCGCCCCCCGAGTATTGGATGTACCCTAGACGTCCATTTGCAGAGCCATCGACCATGGTGATGGTATTTCTTGCAATAATGTTGTGGGTTTTATGCCAGCTCACAATGGGACCATCAGTGTATGTGCTGCCCTCACCCTGCTCCATCACGTTGTCCAGAATGTACACATTCTCGCCAGTTGCGTTTACAATATCGCCCCCGGCGTTGTGATGAAAATTGTTGTTTTGAATCAGAATATCTTCATCGACACGCCCGGGACCTTCAATGTCAATTCCAAACTGTGGCGCTGTCCCGTTGATGTGATGTATCTCATTATCTTGTACTGCAATGCGTACGCCCCCAACAATTGAAATTCCCTGACGTCGATTATTGAAAATCATATTGTTGGTAAACATGATGTCGGTTGCATCCAGTACCAGCACACCATCCCCGGTCAAATCTTGTATTTCCATATTCTCAATGAGCACGTTGCTGTTTTCCCACACACAAATACCATGCCCTTCATCGTGGGCCGTGCTGCCGTCATCGCGGGGGGTAAACACATGGGTGTCCCGATCTCCGACAATAACTCCATCGCGCACGATTATGTTGTCGCCATTTAATCGCAGCACGCAGTAATTCCATTTGTCGTTCGTGTCCATGGTCAGCACAGCACCATCACTGAACACAAACTCCGTATCCCCATAAATATCAATTCCGCCCTGGTAAATGTCGTTGACGTCTTCGCTCACCAGATAGTTGCCTTCTGGCAACACCACGCGGTTGTATCCTTCGTCGTGCGCCCAGTCAACTGCCGCTTGCAGGTTGGCGGTCGTCTTGGTGGCATCGGTCCCTGTGTTGGGAATATCCCATTCAGCTAGATCAATTATGTATTCTTGGGTGCCTACTATTACTGGTACTTGGACTTCAAAACCCTGCTTGGGTAATCCATCGTCATCCAGATCTTCCACATCCGGCTCATATACCGGTTCGGTGCCGTTGGATTTATTGTTGGAACAGGAAGTAATCGACAACGCAAATAAAATGAACAGGTAACAAGGGATATATTTCATGGGATATTTTCACCTTCTTGGTGTTTCAATGTGTGCAGTTGCATGTATATGGCACACTTGCACAAAACCAATATACAACAATTTCTAAAATCAACAATGTGCTTTGCACTCAGTGGCCTGTCTGTGTTTTTATGCGAACGTAAAAATGACCAATCAAACCCTCCATTACTAGATTTTTTATTACAGTTTTTTTAACCCTAATATGTTACCTATGTACCTAGTCCCTACAGTACTTTTCCAGCATAAATTCCATAATGGTGTTGGCCTCCAGATCGTTTGCCTGCTCAGGCAATTTGCAGTATCACGGGCCACACCCCCTAGAAGGAATACTTGCGCGTTCGCCAGTGTCCAATTCTAATTGTCGCACCAGCCTTGGTCAGTAAAATCGCGAAATGTGGGCCTGGTATCAGGACTGGGCAAAAACAGCCCGCACAGTTGTTTCCAACAAACAACTCAGAATCATGATGGGCATATTCATCACCTGCCCGCTCCGACTCTCCGGAAAGCCCGGAAAACCCCCGACACCCTGTGTCAACTCCTGCCTGAAGCATACTGTAAAAAGCAATAAGTTTAAACAGTTAAGACCACTTCTGGATCTGAAAAAGTTGACATCTGAGATATTGAGTTACAACACCCAAGCAGGAATCAGAAATATCCCGGAAAATGCTTACATTCGTATATTTCTTTAACTTAGAATTTCTTCTATTGTTATATAGTCACCAACACGACCGGCCATTTTCTCAGCATCTGTATTTACTGGTAAAGTTTTCTTCCCAGGTCTCCAACCTGCGGGACATACTTCTCCAGTCTTAGTTGCGTACTGCCAGGCCTGAACCTGTCTCAGGAACTCATTAACATTTCTTCCAACAGAGTCTGCCTGAACTTCCTGAGCAACACAAATTCCATCGGGATTAAACAGAAAACGCCCTCTTAGTGCAACACCTTCCTCCTCGATCAATACACCAAAAGCACGACTCACTTCCTGATTTGAATCAGCTCCCATCATTAATTTTAAATCTTTCAAAATAGGTTCGGTTTCTGCAAATCTTTTGTGAGAGAATTTAGAATCTACTGAAACAGCTAAAATCTCTGTATTGAGATCCTGAAAATCATCATATTTTGCATTCATAGCTGCTATTTCTGTAGGGCAAACAAAAGTGAAGTCAGCAGGATAAAAACAAATAACTGTCCATTTCCCTTTATAATCTTCATTAGAAACTGTAGTAAAATGCCCTGATTTTGCATCATAAGCATCCATTTTGAACTCAGGCATTTCCTGTCTAACCATTGTTGAACTCATCTTCTTTTTCTCCTCTTTAATTTCCTGTATTGTATCTACTTGCGTTACTTTTTTCCTTGGCTTTATTCCTGTATCACAACCCATATATAACCTCCACATCTTACATATTTTCCAGACACAAAACAGAAAAGCACTAACGAAGAAAGTTGTCAAATGTACATTTTTCCATATATTTTTTTATCATATTCCTCATGAACCCGGTTCTTACCCCCAATCATTTTTTTAGTCTAGATACTCTGAAATGGCGGCCGCCGAACCTTCCAGAATGATTGACATGGCTCCCACCACTTCCTTTAGAATTCTCAACTTGACTGTGCCATAGTCCATTTTAATAGAGTTGTTCCCATCAAATTCTTTTGGGTATCTGAAAGTCGTTGAGCAAGGTTCGACTCGCAGCCAACACAGCCCTGATTTGCGTCGAACGAATCTTTGCCTTTAGCTCCTTGAGCCACAGTACATAATCTCCACTTCCGGCGAATGCTGAGTTTTTTTATTTTTTTATTCATCATTCATACCTCATCATTCATCGCTCGGTATCGTCACCTTCGCTAGGATGGAAGAGGGCAATGAGTGGCTACTTGGATTATAAATATCAATAGTCGCTATATCGTTTCTGGATAATTATTTTTTTTATTTATCTATAATTTCGTTCATCAACATTTGTCTTCCTGTATAACGTTGCGCGTAACCGGTTTTTATGCAGCGCAGCGGAGTAAAAATCCAGTGCAGTGATTTGTTATGTGGTTGTCCCCAATAGATATTGATTCAAAGTTAGAATAGCCCTAAATCTCTCTCTTCGTCTCTAATCGACTCAGAATCTATTTGCCGATTGATGTATGCAATTTGGTCTTTCACCCATAGTCTTACGTTGTTACTTTCATGCTCTATTAAAGAGCTAAGCGCAGCTTTGTCAGCTTCGAGGTAGGGTACTAGAGAGCCTGACCATCCCCGAGTACCCATATTGGCCCTTAGGCCACTTATTACACGTTCATCGTCACCGAATCGCACTAGCAAAGCTATAAACAAATCTGAAGGTCGTTGTTGCTCATCAGCTGTTTCAAAGATATTTATACAGCTAGCAACAAAACTCGGCCCTAATACAGGTTGTTCCTCACACCAAGAGATAACACTCTCGACCGGTACCACAGACAAGACGCTAGGTAACTGGTTCGAAAAACTATTTTCACGTTCAAGCAATTGTTGCAACCAATACCGCTCCATACCCTCCGCCTGGATAATGGCATCTCCGAATATCGGCCATAGTTTATCAACGTACTCACGCATAAGATCAAGTAGCAATGGTTTATTATAATGCCATATATCTCCATGATTTAAACCGTGATGGCAAGCATCAATAAGCTGTTTCGTTAATGCTATTGCAAAATCCTCATCCGGTTCCTTTAACAACTTCTCCGCCAAGTCACGCCAATGATATGTGTCTGTTGTTGCGCCCTGCTGCTCTCTATTTAGAGGCACGCTGGAAACAAGCTGTTTCAGCGGATCGCTAAGTGTTCTAATACTTCCCTTATTGCCAAAACAGTACATGTAGATCACATTCAAAGCTGTCCAACTTGCATTGCCGCCTAACGTCGCAAGAGATAGACAGAATTCCATCATTGTTGTTTGATCAATGCCAGCGGTGACGCTTCCATAACTTAATGCGTTTGCGCTATTGGGCGAGATAACTCCGCTACGAATTAATTCAAATAATTGATCAAGATGCAGTTTCCGAATGTTACCAGTGCGAATGAAATCTGGATAGAAACGAACAAGACGTTCATCAGCCAATAGTTTATCGATATCAACTTGCCACTGCTCGTGTGATTTTTCGAAAATTCCACGGTATATCCCTAAGATAAAGCTCGGATTCGCAGGGTCAGCATTTATAAGCTGCTCTAAAGATTTCTCCAGCAACTGCCTTAAATCTGTGAGGTCAAGCGCTAACTGATAGCCAAAGGAATAAGATTGCTTTTGTTCACCCTGTAGTAGCAAGTTAAGATGAGGCAGCAATTCCTCTATATCCTTAGCAACATCGACACCTAAAGCCTTGGCATTTTCAGAAGCAACATCGATATAATGTCCGTCATCTCCTTTGTGGTGTTCCCAAGGTGGGTTGATCACAAGTATCTTTAATTTTTCTGGTAAAGCCGCTTCATCTGGACTAAGCAATTGCAGCCAACTATTTAGCGATTCAAAGGCCTCTTTCTCCATTCCCTCTGAGTCGTACTCAAAAGTGTGCTTAATACTTTCTAAAGCAGCTGGCCAATATCTACCATTAACAGCCACAATTTGATTGATTGCGGAATTTAACATTTCCAGCCGACCCCGACTAACAAAGCCACGTATTGATTGGCCTATAACAGAGAGTACTTTTTCTTTCTGGGCCTCTCCCCGTTCAAGCAGAAAAATCAGTAAATTAAAGGCCTCTTGCCAGTAATCAAAAATATCCTGCCAAATTATGGGTTTCCATTCTTTAAGGGGGGCTTTAGTGCCTTGGTACTCAGCGCCTACCATACGGCTGCCACCATAGGTACTGATTGCCTGCTCAAGCGCTTTCAATACAACCATATCAACAGAATCTTGATGCAACTCTAAAGCCCTATTTAAGAGAGCAAAACGTGCTTTAGGTGTTGCCGCTGTGCCAGAAAGAGAAATGCTGAATAACTGAGCAAACATTCCCGTTGCATTGTTGCCATATGTTTCATTCTCGGCTGATGCCAAGAGTAACATGCACCATGCTGCCTCAGGAAATATCTCTGAGTGAAAACACAGTTTCTCAAGCGCCCACACTAAATTTCTTCGAATAGCACCATCTATGGCAGAAAGCTGCTGGCTATTTCTATCATTCAATACTTTATATAGTGCAGCGCAGGTAGCTTCGGGGTTCACGACTACAAATGAGCGAAAGAGTCTAGAACCCCGATCCGATAAGATCACGCCCGCTTGGCCAAAAGGGCGCTGGGGCCCACATAGTTTCTCGCTTAATTCTTTAACATTTGTGTGAAAATCCATCCTTTCTATTTGATGACAAAAACCTTCTATCATTCCTTCTGGAATACTATCCACTAGTTCTATTTGTTTTTGCTCTCTAGTTTTTGTCCACCATTGGCCAGCTAATCTTATAGCCAATGGCTTTGGAACAACCTGGCCATAACGACCCCGTCGGTCAATCAACCCTCTTTCTGAGTAGTCCTGCACACATTCGAATACATTATCGATACTTGCACCAACAATAGTCGCAATAAATTCAAGTTGACTTTCTACCTCTTTTTCAACTCCAAACACATCAAAAAGAGAGCAAGCCTGCAGTACCTTTATCCGCTCAGGGTTCTCAGATTCACCACGCCTCCATAGCAACTTGTTAGCCAACTCGTCTTCTGTAAGTTCGCCAATCCGAGGGTCTTCTGTTAAGCGAGCTTCTGCCAATAAAACGGCCATTTGGGGAAACCCTTGTGCAAACAATGCGATTCTCTCAAGATCGGGCAGTTGGTTCTTGTATATAGGGGTTAACAACTGCAATAATTCTTTGTCGGTCATTGGGCACAGCCTAAAACAAACCGTTGGTGCCGAAACAGATTCCAAGTTGTAGTCCAACGTCAATAGGCTTATCTGGCTACTCGAACGGCAAACTTCTTTAGCTATTCTTTCATGTAAGCGATACTCGCAATTATCGACTATCAAGATTGCTCTTAAACCCAATCCAACCCAATCTGCTATCAGCGCATCAATTGTGGGAGCGTGATTAGCATCGACATAAACAACTAGATTTCTAATGGCTTCATTCTCAACAAAAACCTGAAAGGCGGTTCTTGTTTTACCCAAACCAGACAGACCTATAATGCGAAAACAAGATTTTGGTTCTGCCACCTGTCCAACAAGCGTAGCCACAATATCTTTTCTACTATCTACGGCTGAAAAAGGGAGGCGAGACAAATCTTCATCTTCGCTCCACATATTAAAGGGCTTCAACCCTCTTTCCATTGGCCTCCCGACCCAATGTTGAACTGAAGCTATTGTCGATATAAAATTATTAACCCACGCAGATATTTGAGCAGCATCGTAAATAGCAATATTGCATGTATCTGCATATGCTTTGCCTTGTTCACTGATCCTATTCCTTATAGCTGCTATACGTTCATCTTTTTGCTGTGTGTTCAATTCTTGTGTTGTAAAAACTACATAGGCGCCGCCATTATCCAATACCTCTTCCACCTTTGGCTTTAAAACACTTGGAATGCCTTTTCTTGCTGTTGTCATTATTTCATTGGCATATGCCGCCGGCCACATTTCCGTGGCTTTATTTTGAAATATTGTAAGACGATTTGGTAAAAATTCAGTTTGGTCAGGCCCGTCAATCCAACTTATACGACCATCTTCTCCGCCATCTCCAACACGGATATTTAATGCAACCTCTACAGCCCGCTGCGCTATTCCAAATTTATAGGCTTCAGCTTGCAATAATTCTTTTAACAGTTGTGTGAGTTGAATATCGTTCAGCCGATTAATATCTTCTGATTCAATCTTAAAAGGTTTAGTCATAGACACCTGCCCTGAAATTATTCGCTTCTAAAAAAAATAAATGGTAATTAAAAAACTATAATTTTTATCTGTGGTTGACGCATAACGTCTAAGCTTTGCGGTACAAACGAAGCACAGCATAGTTTGCATCCGAACGAGCACCTGGTTAGGCCTGTGAAATTGAAACGCCATAGCGTTGTTCTAACTCCAATAGATCATATGTCCGCACTTCGATTGGGACTCTCATATCGCGTTTTATATCCACCAGCTTTTGCCGTAACCCTTCACGATCTTCAGGCGACTGGTCAATCGTTACTATTGCTAGCACAAACGAGAAAATATTACGTTTATATTGTGTTGCAACATTCTCAGCCTTTTCAAATAAGGTTCGGAAAGTTCGAATGTCTGCTTTTGTCCCGATAACTTTTACTTCGATAGCAGTTACCCCTCTTCTTGTCCAAGTCACCGCATCAAAGGTATTACCGTAAAGGTATACTTGGCGCCTAAGGTTGCCGCCATATTCAACCTCGATATCCTTGAGGACTAACGTTTCTGCGAGTTCGAGTTTTTGAGCTAACGCACTGGAGTCGTATTCCTCTGGCCCTTTCTTGTCGTAGGAGAGAGACTCGGCAGCCTCCTTGACCTCTGCTTCTAATTTTCGCTTCTGTTCACTGGGAGGAAGTATCTCCGCCTTCTCTGCTTCGAACTCAATTCCACCAAGCAGACTTCCTTTTTTTATCCGTCGTATCAGGTCGCTAATTGGTCCTTTAAATAGCAAAACCAGCACCAGCGTGAAGATCGGCCACGCTAACACCTTCGTGAATTCGAGGACAAGTTTTCCAATCTCCATTTGCTTTCCTTCGAGGGGTTAACAATGTTTATACGGAATCTTGTCGGATGCCGTGTTGGTTGTTTTGTTCGTATAACTATCCTCTGTCTGAACTTGATCAGATGAAGATAACCCATGGTGATTAGTATAAAAAAACACATGGGCAAATTTAAATGAGGGTTTTATACGGATCCGCATATAATGCTGAAAGTCCTTTCTTATTTATCCACTTGTTCGCAGAAAATGCAATTTGTGTTTGTGAGAACTCCTCGAAAATATTATGTAATTAATGTTAACTAGTGCCAGGATTCAATTTGTCAATATAATTATTAATAGTAACACCTTTTTTTAATAAAATAACCAACTAAAACAACCGGCCAGAATCTGAAATTAAAAAGACACGTGTTAAACTCCTCTCCTAATCAAAGGAATTTTCATGTTTTTTATTTTCCCCACCTGCAGCAGTGTACTAAAGGGTGAAAGGAGAAAAACTAACCTGGGTGGGTGAGAAGTGGAATTACTGCAGGGTTCTGCAAAAAAGTCTGCCCCAAGTAGTGGCGGATTCGATGATGATGGCCCAGTCAGTCGATTGCGGATTGCTAGATTTATGAATTCAGCTGTCCAAAATCGTAAATCCGAAATCCCCAGTCCAAAATCCGCAGTTCCAGGCAAAAGGGTTACTGGCGTTCAAATGCTCCACAGTCGATATTTCCCGATTGCGGTCTTACTTCATGCTGCTGATGAACAACATATTGATAAGCCAGAGAATGAAGGGATAACAGTTCAGAGGGAAGAGCCATGCCGGCATTTAAAACCGGAGAATCGGAAACGGGAAGAAAATTCATTGAACCTTCATCTGTAAAACCGGGATTGTCACCGGTTATATTGTCACTTGCCGTAATAGTGCCATTGTTCGTGCCATGTACTTCCCGCCAGTTTTCGTTAAGCCAGTTATTTGAAAGTGTAACAATACCTTCTCCCCCTGTAACAGCAAGTGTTGTCCCTCCGGAAACAGCATAAACGATATTATTGAAACACATGGATGATTCATCATTGGTTGAAATACCAAGCAGTGTGGTATTACCACTTCTCATGGAATATACCGTATTATTGAAAAACCACAGAGTTCCTTTACGGTATCTGGTGTAGTCTCCACTATCACCACCATAGTGAATGACCTGTCCATTTTCTTCCACATCATGTTTTATAAGTACATTCCCATATATATATGTCTCTGAATAGTCGGGGTCATTCAAAAGTTCCTCGTGATCGCTGTCAACAGCATCCACTGTTCTGTTACCCGCTTCAATCCAGTTGAACCGGATAACAGTTCCTGATGATCTGTCTTTCAGATTATTTCCCGGACAGTTCTCTCTAAGGGGTCCGAAATGATTATACTGAAATGTTATCCCCTTACTTTCAGTATAATTGTTGTGTTCGTAGATGGAATTCTCAATTCCGTTCCCATGAATATAATTACCCTCAACCAGAACTGATGAAGTTGAACTTGTGGAAAACAATCCATTTCCACTGTTAGTGAGAACACAGTTTCTGATTGTAATATGCTCACCCTCCTCAATATGGACAGCTGCGGCATTCTCCACGTATTCACCGGCATTTCCACTGTCATCTGTAAATGTATACCCGGGACGTGCACTGGTTATCACCAGATTTTCTATTGTGATATAGGATGGGAAATCCGAAGAATGGCTGACTCCCCCTATTTTCACAACACTTCTGGGCTCATTCCAGTAGTCAAGTTCAAGTCTGGTGATGGCATTATCTCCGGAAATAACAGGGAGTTCATTTGAATCAGATGGTATTCCTCTCACAACCACCGGCTGCTCGGAAGTGCCTGCAGTGGCAACAACAAATTTACATCTGTAGGGCTCCTCCCTGTAATGAATATTTATGAGAGTTGATGGAGTAAGACTTTCCCATGGAACATCACATGGTGTTTCATATTCAAGAGAAGGTCCCACCTCAATTACTGTCTCAAAATCAATACCGGTATTGTTGTTGGTATTCGTGTTGTTATTTGTAGATGTGTTGTTATTGGTGGTATTGTTACTTGATGTATTGTTATTGGTGGACGTATTATTATTGACTGTGGTGTTATTGGAAGTCGTGTTGTTTACAGTATTATTGGTATTGTCGCTTGTGGAATCATCGTCGCAACCCCATACGGTCATCAGTACAGCAAATACGGCCATCATCAGGTAAATTCTGTGTTTCACTTCAATTTTCCTCCGGTTAATCAAAGCAAATTTTATACTATGATTTTAAAGTTACAATACAAATATTCTATGGATGGAAATTATCCTTAATCATTTCGATATATTCCGGATTACAAAACAACCCCGTTTAGTTATTAATTTTTATAAATCTAGTCTCTGAATATTTTTCCCGCAAGTTTCACAGTCACAGGATCCGGGAAATGATCACTGAAGAATTTTTGCATCATAAAGATATTTCCGGTGATAATTTCCTTCTTGCCGGAAAAAAGACCTCTCAAAGCCTTCCTGACAACTTCTTCCGGAGTACTCCATAATACACTTGCCTTGTGAAGTGTGGTCAGTTCGCTGTCTTTGAAAAATTCAGTTTTAACGGGTCCGGGTGAAAGCACTGAAATTGATGTATGAGTGTTTTTCAGTTCCTCTGCCACTGCAAGGGAAAGACTTCTCACATAACTTTTTGTGGCACCATAAACAGCAAACCATGGCACTGGAGAAAAACCTGCAACGCTTGCCACATTAAGAATGTAATTTTCACCTGTTTTATTAACAAACCTTTTAGTCGCCATCAAAAACAGGTCTGTGAGTGCACTCAGGTTTACCTGAATCATAGTGTGGATATTTTCTTCCGACATTTCACAAAATGCACCTCTGATTCCCAGACCTGCATTGTTGATAAATACTGAGGTGTCATCTCTGAAAGCATTTTTTATCAGTTCAACAGAACGGTTGTTTTGAAGATCCGCCACTACAGATGTAAATGAGGAACCTGTTTCAGTTTCAATTTCCTCCCTCAGTTTATTCAGCCGGCTTTCTCTCCTTGCAACACCTGTGATATCAAATCCCTTCTTTGCTAGCTGTCTCGCAAATTCGTATCCCAAACCACTTGAAGCTCCTGTAACAATTGCGTGAGGCATTTTTCCTCCTTAAATATTATCTTGGACCTAAAACTTTTAATAAAGTCACCATTCCCCTTATTACACCGGGAACCCGCCTGAAAAGATTAATGGCGGGGGGACGTTTTTCATTTAGTGCAATGGGGATTTCCTTAATTTTTATTGAATTTCTTTGTGCTCTGATAACAAGTTCACTGGCAAAAAGATCCTTTGTTATTACACAGCTTTCAATAATATCCATCATTGGTTTTTTTCTGAATGCTTTTAATCCATGAGTATCCGTTCCCCGAAAACCCAGAGCAGCTCTCAGCATCAGGTTAATACTTTTAGTTGCAATTTTTCTGATAATGGGTCTTCCATCACCTGACTGGGGAAGGTTTTTTGAACCCACCACAAGTACAGTATCTGTTTCTTCAAGACAACCGACACTTTCTGCATAAAAACCCAATATACCCAGATCTATTTCATCACAGATTACTATATCTCCACGGCTATTAATAATACCTGATTTTAAGGCAGCTCCATAATCCGGAATATCAGAACTGATAACAACCACTTCCGGAAATTCATTCTCCAGGCTCCTGGCAATCTCAAGGGTTGAATCCGTACTTCCATTTTCGGAAATAATGATTTCAAACTTTGAGCCAAAAAGTAACTGAAGATGTGATTTTAATTCAACAATGGAATCCCTGAGAATTTTTTCCTCGTTATAAACGGGTATAACAGCACTGTATTTAATGGAGACATGGTCATTCATTATTCAATCTCTCCGCAAGGGAAACAGCATTTTCCATATCCTCGCCCATGGAAGAGTAAATGAATGATCCGAATCTTCCAAGTAAATAAACATCCTGTTTCTCCAGATATTTTCTTAATGCATCAATTACTCTGATGTAGTTTTCATCAAAGTGTGGATAAGCCCCCTTAATTCTCCTGAGTTTCAAATATTTAATATCCTCTTCTGTTTCGATGAGATTCATTCTCAGAAAAAGCTCCCTGACACTTTTTTCAGCAGCGCTCAAATCATCAATATCATCAGTAAATTCAACATAAACTGAATGTTCTCCCTTCGCTGCCATATATGGAGCTACAGCACTATAAAGCCCCACGCGGTAAACTGGAATCTCAGGATCCACAACATATGCCCAGTGAAAATCAACCACGTCGGGATTTCGTTTTATTGTTACATCTGCAAAACTGAGATTTCTGTATGAAAGGTTCAGTTTTCCCATAGGGGGTGCTTTTAAAAGATTGAAAAAGTCCGGTAAAAAAGCTGTTGAAACCAGATGTTCATACCTGACTTTCTTTCTGTTGTTTACAGTAATCATTTTGTTTTCGGTATCTACACCTGTTATTTCACTGTTTGTGGATAAAACACCATCATCCAGTTGATCTGCAAGATATTGGGCAATCGTTCCGATACCCCCCCGATCCGGATAGTAAAGAATCTGATTGTATCCGATGCCGGTAACACGATCCGTTTTGGCTCCTGTGATAATTTCATCATCATGTGGAACAGGAACATATCTTGCTGTCAGACTTCCGGCGAGCTTTGATGGATGAATGCCCCAGATTTTTTTATTGTAAGGCTCAAAGAAAACACTATACATTTCATCACCAAAGGCATTTTTTAAAAGTCCTTCAAAACTTGTATCCTCTGTAGTTTTTTTCTCAAGAAAGGACTCAAGAAGACGGGCACTTTTTTCCGCACCAAGATGAAAAAGATGAGCCTGAAATGGATATGGCATATAGTGGTTATCTATAAACACCAGAGCTTTTCTTTCCACCTCCAGCAGTTTACCTGGAAAGTTTTTCAGAAATTTATCTCTGAATTTTCCTTTTCTGAGATGAAGCCAGTGGCCTGTACAATCAAAGGTGGATGTCCCCACCCTCACACTCGAAGCCTTACCTCCGGGATGTGAACTTCTTTCAAAAACCCTTACTCTGGAACTGTCAAATTCAGATGCAAATGCAAGACCGCTTAATCCGGCACCTATAACAGCAGTATGAATATATTCCGTCAGCATCAGACTAATTCTCCAGTTAACTTCATGATAACGTATCACCCAATCGGTACATTATAAAGGTGAAAACACTTGAGTATTTCACCATTATTATCACTGGTTAAAGCATACTTCCTGAACACATCGTGATTTCCACTGTACATGACATACCATGAATTAGTGGTATCCTTTAATATATTTAAGTGATATTGTTTTCAACCGAAAGGATTCGGTCATGAAGGGTGTGTTGAAATCAGCGTTTTTCTCTTTTCTTTTGATATTTTCCACATCTGTTTGCGCTCAAAACAAAAGCGAAAATACTGATGATCTCGAAATTGAAATAGAAGATACTGAAGATACTGAAGAGAAAAAAGAAGAGAAAAAACCCGTTGTTGTTAAAAAAGAGGAAAAAATTAATGTAGATGAAATTGTCGGAGATGATTCCCCGGAAAAAATTACACTTTCTGCGGATGAACCCTTTGAGGCAATTGATATAAATTCCAGAAAACTGAAGAAATCAAAAAAAGAAGTTTCAGGTATTTTCTTTTTTATAGAATCCTCCGCAGGAGCAGGAATAGGGCTCGTTGATCTTATAAAAACTCATGGCCTTTTGATTAATGCAAATCCCGGGTTCAGGTTTGGACGCCATTTCGCTCTTTTATCAACTTTATCGCTGGGATTTTTATTTGATGGCAGCTTCACCGGATATTCCCTTCTTGCAATATCACTGGAGCCAAGACTTTATATTCCCATCATAAAGAAGAGTAAGATTACTGATGAAGGCGCAGTTGATATGTTTTTATCACTTCGTATCGGTTACAGAAGTGAGGAAGCCTCAATAGAAAATGAAACCAGAGAACTTTCCGGAATCAATTCTGAAGCCGGGATGGGTTTTAATTATTTTATCAATAAAAACCTCTACCTCACCTGGCAGTTTTATTATGGCTTTCCATTCTGGATCAATTCCTGTGACCCTGCTGCAGGTTCGCTGCACTGCAACAGCGCATCCGGTATCACAGGCCACCGCATAAGTCTTCTTTTCGGTCTGGGTATTTCATTTAACTAGAAAGTTTCCTCATCACATAAGTAACTTCAGTTCATACATCAGTTCCAGAGCTTTTTTAGGAGAAAGATTATCAGGATCAATATGTGAGAAACGCTCAACAATTGGATGATCAATCAGAACCTCTTGAACTTTTTCAGGTGTTTTTTCCATACTGGAGAAAAGACCAGGCTGGATATGACGTTCGTATCTATTACCCGGAACCACAAGACTTTCACCCTCTTCAAGAGCTTTCATTATCTGTTTAGCCCTGTTTGTAACATTTGACGGAACTCCTGCAAGTTCAGCTACTTGGATACCATAACTTCTGTTAACACTCCCGTTTACCAGTTTTCTCAGGAAAAGGATGGTTCCATTCCATTCTCTGACTGTCACAGCACCCAGAGCAATTCGGGGTTTCACATCAATCAGAGCCGCAAGTTCATGATAGTGGGTGGCAAACAGCGTTCTTGCCCCTATGTGATCATGAATATATTCAGCAACAGACCAGGCTATGCTGACACCATCCCAGGTGGAAGTTCCACGACCTATTTCATCCAGAATAATGAGACTTCTTGATGTTGCATAAGTCAGAATTGAAGCGGTTTCCTTCATTTCAACCATAAATGTTGATTCACCTCTAGCTATATTATCACTCGCTCCGACCCTGCTGAAAATTCGATCACAAATACCTATGGATGCTTTTCGTGCGGGAATAAAACTCCCAATCTGAGCTAGAAGAACACTCAAGGCCAGCTGTCTGATAACTGTTGACTTTCCAGCCATATTTGGTCCGGTAATGAGCAGAATCTGCCTGTCTTTTCCCGATAGTTTGATGTCATTTGGAATAAAATCACTAAGTCCGGTCATCATTTCAATAACAGGATGTCTGCCATCATGTATTGTGATTTCATCAGAGGTATCCACAAACGGTCTGGTGTATCCGTTTTTATGAGCCACCTGAGCCAGCGAAACCAGCGCATCAATTGTACCTATCATATCAGCCAGTCCGGCAATTCTAAAGCACATCAGTGCAATGGATTCTCTCAATTCCACAAAAAGTTTTTCTTCTAAAAGAACCCTCTTTTCCTGAGCACTAAGCACTTTTCCCTCAAGATCAGCTAATTCAGGAGTAACAAATCTTTCGGCATTCGCCAGAGTCTGTTTTCTCATATACTCTTCAGGAATCTCTGAAGTCCGGGATCTGGGAATCTCAATATAATAACCAAAAACCTTATTGAACTTTACTTTCAGAGAACCTATTCCGGTGCGCTTTCTTTCTCTTTCTTCGATTGCTATAAGAGCATCCCTGCCACCACTGGTAAACTCAATCAGTTCATCAAGTCCGGGGTTGAATCCACTTTTAAAAACTCCACCATCCTTCAGATAAACCGGTGGTTCATCTACCAGATTTTCCAAAAGAGTTAAAATATCCTCAAGTTTGTCATCACCCATATCAAGAAGTGATGGTAAACCCACCGTGAGAGACTTTCCTATTTCATCCAAAATAGAGTGCATATCCGGAATCATATAAAGTCCATTCCGCAAAGTTCCAAGATCTCTCGGTGTTGCAACCAGGTGTGAAATTCTGGTGCTGATTCGTTCAATATCAGGAAGAGTACGAAGCCGATCCATCAGGTTTCTTCTCAGATCTGATCTCTCGAAAAGAATTTCCACTGCATCCTGACGGTTTCTGATTTCACCAATATCCAGCAGTGGATAATTAACCCATGATCTGAGCTTTCGACCACCCATACCGGTGGAGGTCTGATCTATAATCCCGATGAGTGACCCGTATCTTTTTTTCTCTCTGGAGTTAAAAAACAGTTCCAGATTAGTTATTGTGGTTTCATCAAGAACCATAAAATTTCCAGGGATATAGGGTATAATTCTCATTTTCGGAAGTTCATCAGCAGGATGAGCTCTGCCCATTTCCTTTAAAAGTGCTGCTCCCGCAATTATAACCTGTGGCGTTGAAGTTTCAGTTGGAAACACATCCTGAGAATACCTGTGTAAAAACTCTTCAGCTTCATGAAAATCCTGAAACCTGTGAATCCTGTCCTCAATCAGAATATCATTTCCCCGAAAACATGTTTTTAGAAAATCTGCAGTTTCGGAATCAGTAATAAGCTGTCTGGGCCTTATTCTGGAAATCTCACTCAGGAGAGCATCCTCTCCTGTAACTTTTGCAATACGAAATTCACCGGTGCTTATATCCGCACTTGCTATGCCAAAATCAGGTGTTTCATCGCTGTATAAAGCAGTGATATAATTCGTTGTACGGCTGTCCAGTTGTTCTTCATCCATGATGAGTCCGGGCGTAACGACCCTTGTAACATCACGTCTGACCACACCTTTTGCATCTTTGGGATTTTCAATTTGCTCACATACTGCAACTTTGAAACCGCTGTCAAGAAGCCTCGGAAGATATGTCTTCAGAGCATGATAAGGAACACCACACAAAGGAATAGGATTCTCCCTGTTTTTATCTCTTGATGTCAGAACCAGCCCTAATGCCTCACTGGCAACCACAGCGTCCTCATAAAACATCTCATAAAAATCCCCTACCCTGAAAAGCAGTATACAATCCGGATATTTTTCCTTCTGCTCCATGTACTGGCGCATCAGTGGTGTGAGATCCTCAGATTTTTTATTTTCCTTTTTCCCTGTCATTTGATTCAACAATCTTAACTTCAGTGGTGGGTTTTATTTTGAGTCCACCCTTTTCACTTGGAAGAAGTCTGACCTGCATCTTTATTTCAAAAGTCAGATATGTCAGAAGGTTCAGCATCTCCTCACCGAGATTGATGGATTTAAGAAACGAATGAACCTCACGACCCACAATCGTGACAACATCCTTGCGAAGTGAGCCTATCTGCTCTTTTCCGTATGAGATAAATTCCTTTGGAATCTTCATATCTGTGGCTTTTTTAAAACTTCCCTCGCCAACACTCACAACTCTGCTTAGAATATCACCCATCAGACCGGAAATACCGTCTCTTTTTTCCTCGGAAGATTCATGTTCATTTCCCGTATTTTCTTCAGAATTCAGACCTGAGTCATTTTCTTCAACTTTTGTCATTGAAGTTTCTCCATTTTTTCGTAAAGGGTTTTTGCAGCCTCACGGGAATGAGCCATAACTTCCATTTCGTCAACTGTCTGAATTTTTCTGTCATAAAGCAGCCATTTCCCGGCAACCATGGATGATCTCACAGCCCAGCTTTCCATCCCGAATAAAACATGTCCGGCAAAATTTCCGGCACTCAGCGGCGTTGGAGGATTATAGTCAAGAATTGTAATATCAGCAGCACTGCCGGCAGCAAGTTCAGACAGGTTTTCATTGAAAAATGACCCCAGAACGTTCTGTGAATTTTTCAGAAATGCCAGAGGAGCATCAAAAGCTGGTGGAACCATATCCTCACGGCCCCGGAAAAAACAGCTTCTGGCTTCGGAAAGAATATCACTGTCTATACCATCTGTGCCCAGAGCCCAATTACCTTTTTCCAAAAAGGCTCTTCCCACTCTGTTATTCATATTACTGCGTGTATTATGAAGTAAATACACATCTTTATCCACCAGCATTGAAAGTTCATGATCCGTAAGATGAACACCGTGAACAATGATATCCCCTTTTCGGAGGAGATTTCTTATCTGAAGTCTTGCCACGGGTGACATGCCAAAGTTATTGATCGACTCTGTTCTGTCAGAAGCATCCTCAAGGAGATGAATGTGGAGAGGAAGATCAAGTTCGCTGCATAGTGATGCAATTCCATCAAGGGTTTTATCCTTTATGGTAAAACTGGCGTGAGCCCCCACAGCACCTCTCAAAAGGGGATGTTTCATATGACTGAGAGCAAAGTCCCTGTTTTCCCTTATTCCCTGAGCACCCTCATCGGGACCATTTCTGTCAGTTACTTCATAACAAAGGGAACCTCTCATATGAAACTTTTCAAAGGCACCAGCCATTGTTTTCAGACTTCCCGAAATAAATGATGGACTGGCATGATGATCCACAATACCTGTAATTCCAAGCTTTGCGGCGCCACAAAGCCCTGCCATGGCACTGTGATAAACTGTTTTTTCATCCAGGGCACGATCAAGTACCCACCATAAATACTGAAGAGTCTCAACAAAACTGGATGGTGTTTTTTTGGGGGCGTTCATTCCTCTGGCCAGCGCACTGTAAAGGTGATGATGTCCAACAACAAGTCCGGGGGCTATAATATTTCCCGGCATTGAATACTGCCTGTCACCATCCTGAGGAGTTACATCTGAGCCGGTTTCAATTATTAATCCTGTTTTTTCATCTATTCTGATACAGCCTTTTTCAAGAGTTCCTCCATGCCAGGAAGAAAGAATATATCCATCATTTATTGACAAAATGCCCATGGGTGATCCTCCATTTTAACAGTCCATAGCCGGGACATATCAATTCTTTTTCTGGGTACAAACTCACCGCGTCCCGGCTCAGCAGTAAGTATTCCGTTATCATATACCACTTCTCCCCTTGAAATAACAGCGGCAACAGCACCCAGAAGGGACATCCCGTCATAAGGATTTGCATCGGGGGATGTGAACATGTTATCAGATTCAAGATTTGTTACAGAAGAGGGATCAAAAAATACAAGGTCAGCATCACTTCCAGGCCGTATGGTACCTTTTTTAGGGTAAAGACCTGCAATAATGGCCGGATTAGTGGATAAAAGCCTCACCAGCCTTGTCCAGCCGAATCTGCCAGAGGAAATAGCGCCGTTTTGCATGAGCATAAACCGGCTTTCAATACCACTAAGACCATTGGGAACCTTTGTGAAGTTCTCACCATTCTCAGTACGGTTTTCAAAACTGAAAGGACAGTGATCTGTACTTACAAGATCAATATCTCCAAAAATAAGTGCATCCCAGAGCGTACTCATGTGCTCTGATGTTCTCAAAGGGGGAGAACAGACATAGGTGGCACTTTCCGGCCATGGCCTTTCAAGCATTGATTCGTTAAGCCATAAATAGTGCGGACATGTTTCCCCGAAAAGTGGAACACCACTTAGTGAGGCCTCCCTGAGCACATCAACCACTTCACCTGCACTGATATGAACAATTACTGTGGGGCAGAATGTATTTTTTACCATTTCATAAAGGCGTTTTGCAGCATTATGTTCCTGATAGGATGGACGACTTGCCGCATGCCATTTCATTCCGGTATTTCCCGCCTGTTCAGCTTCATTCCTAAGTTTTTCAATTTCCACACCATCTTCAGTGTGAACAAAAAGAACACCACCCACAGACTTGACTTTTTTCATTATCCTCATGATATCATCATCTGAAATCATCAGCCTGTCAGGATATGCCATAAAAACCTTAAAACCCCTTATTCCCATTTCCGCCGCTGTTTCTATTCCCCTGAAAGTCTCATCCGAAGCATCAGTCAGAGTGAGATGAAAGGAATAATCCACCCGACTTTCTGCAGCTTTTTTAAACCATCTGTCAATGGCTTCTTTAACATTTTCACCTCTAACAGGTGTAATATAATCAACCACTGTGGTTGTACCACCTGCTATTGCACCGGCACTTCCGGTGTTAAAATCATCGGAGCTTGTATATTTGCCGACTTCCAGAGAAAGATGAGTATGAATATCAACCATGCCTGGAAGTACAACAAGTCCACGGGCATCCACCACATCATCTTCAGGAGACGGATCAATATCATACCCGGTTGCTAAAACGGTACCGTTCTCAATATAGATATCAAGTGGAGCAACACCACAGTGATCAACCAGTTGCGCACCTTTAATAATAAGGGACATCACAAAACTCCATTACTTCAGTTTCTTAATCATATCACCAGCAGCCACCAGAAGTGGACTCCATACGGGTCCGAGGGGAGGTGTATATATGTAATCCATGTTGTACAGATCCCATATGCTGCCTTTCATCATGATAACACTTGTGAGAGCATCAATTCTCAGAGCACTCTCTCTGAAAGGGCCACAGATTGCTCCACCCAGCAACAAGCCGGAATCCTTTTCGCACAGCAGATGTACATCCATTTTGCCACCTCCGGGAAAAGCATGTGCTCGTGAATTCACAGTCACCATATTCGATACAATTTCCATTTTATCGGTCATGGAAGAAGATCGTTTAACAATACCGGTAACGGCAAGTTCCAGAGAAAAAATTCTCACCGCACTGGCACCACTCACTGGAGGAGCTTTGGTGGGATTACCCATCATATTTGCTGCTGCAACTTTTCCGTACCGGTTTGCTTTCAGTGCGAGTGGTTCGTATATTTTTTCCCCGGTTACAGCGCAAAATGCATCACTGCAATCCCCGGCGGCATAAACGTTTTTAAAGGAAGTTTCAAGAAATTCATCTGTCTGAATGGAATTGGCAATACCGGGTTTGATGCCACTGGAGATAAATGCCTCTGCTGCAGGTTCAACACCACTTACGACAAGAATCCTGTCTGCATCAGTCTCTGTTTTATCCTCAAAAACAATGCTGATCCTTTTCCCGGTCCGGTTAATTCTCACAGGTGTTTTTCCAAATTCAAGTTTTACGCCATTTCTTTTAAGTTCATCTTCTATTCTCTGATTCATCATTTCAGGAAGAAATGGAAAAAGTTTTTTACTTCTTTTAACCAGAGTAACTGATTTTCCCAGAGCTGTGAGTGATTCCGCCATTTCAATCCCGGTGTAACCACCTCCGATGATGGCAACACCTGAAATGGTATTTTGCCGGAGATCCTCTTTTATTTTTTCAGCATCTCCAAGGGTATGCAAAAACCAGGTGTTTTCACCTTCAATATTTTCAATATCAGGCCTTGACGCCCTAGCCCCACTTGCAATAAGAAGTTTATCATAGGGCTGTTCATACTGATTATCGGGTGTTTTCACAGTAACAGATTCAGTAGTTACAGAAACAACCTCATGATTTAGTCGGAGATCTATTCCTCTTTTGTTAATAAAGTTTTCAGGTGAGATAACCTTAAGATCATCGGTGTCTCTGGAGTTATCAGCTAAATTATAAGGCATTCCACAGGCGCCATAACTGACATTTTCAGATTTTTCGAGAACTATGACCCTGTACTCTGGTTTTTGTCTTCTAATCTGGCTTGCAGCACTCATTCCAGCCGCATCTCCACCTACAATAACCACTATCATCAAAGACCTCCTGACCCGGAAAATTTGAAATCACCCGAAGAGGATAATTTACTTTTGGCGCCGGTGGTATATAAATACTGAGACAGGTATTGGACACCATTTTTACTTTTATGTACAGTAAAAACTGTGAATATAAACAGGGATGAAATGAGAATAAAACTACTGATTACACCAATCTTGATACTAGCACTGGGATGCTCGGAAAAATCCAAAAAATCCCCGGATAAAATAACTGAACCCAGTGTTCAGGAAAATGACGCCCCTCCGGATGTCACTAATAAAAGTGATGCAGGAAAAGTCGACAAAATAGAAGTAAAACCTCTGACAGATCCGGTTCTGTACTGTGATAATGGAAAATGCAAAACCATCGAACGAACAAAAGCCAGAGAGAAAAAACTTTCACTGATTAATCTCAGTGATAATTTTACACCGTATATCTTTTCTGAGAAATCATCTCCAGATGGTAAATCCATGCCGAATCTCTACAGAAAAACATATCTCAATCTTGCTCAGGATCTGACAGATGAGGAAGGTCGTAAGTTAAATCCCTCTGAGCATAATTATCTTGAGCTCTATGGTATTCCCCCAACCATGTCTGTACTGAGAAAGCGATTCATGGAGAGTGCCGACAGTGAATGCGCAAAAAAACTGAATCCAGATGTTTTTAAAAGAATAAGTAAAAGCCTTTACTGGAATGTAAAACATCCAAGAATGTATTCCGGAAGATACAGTAATTCCAGAAAAGCTGCTTTAAGATATGCCAGAAGAAAAAAAATTGCTGATATTGATAAGTTCGTTCTGGAGAAAAAGAACCGCAGAAACAAGATACTCAGGGAATATTATAGTGCAAAAGTAAGATATGATGCACTGAAAGAGCTTCAGAACAGATTTATATGTGAGCATGTTATAGATAAAAAGAACATTCGAAAAGATTATTTCGATCAAAGACTTAAAAACGCAGTAAGAACTTTCGAAAGAAAGCACATGGTTTACGGGTGGGGATATGTTAATGCAAAACTGCTGAAAATACTCTCCCGAACCATGCTGGAAAACGACTATGCCGCACTTAAGCGAATGCTCAGAGAGCGTGTTGCCCATTCACTGGGCATCTTTGATGACGGCAGTATCAGAAAAAGAGCGCTGTTTCCTGAAAGTACGGATCTTATTCATAATATACGTGATAGACTCATAAAACACATGGGTATTGATTCACCAGAAAAATCTCTGGAATTTTTCAGGAAAAACAATGAAAAATCCTTTAATTCAATGTGGGTTGCAATTCCCACTGAAAAGCTTCCTCCTTACTATTCAGAAAATATGAACCTGACTGTTAAAACAAGTATTGGCGACGTCTGGTATGATGTCCCTTATTCAAAGGATGGGAAGGAAATTCCCCAGCCACGAAAAAGACTTCCGAGGGTTTATCTGTATGTAATTTACAAGAATCACGAAATACCCCTGATGAGAATGGGAACAACTGCAGGGGGATGGCAGAAAGAATACGTTGAAAAAGAAATATTCCTCAAATATAAAAGCAGCGATCTCGGAGCTGTTGAATGGAAGTTCATCGTTGGAGGACCCGTCTGGTTTCCTCCTCACACAACACCTCCACGGGAACTTTTAAAATTCGAACCCAACAAATACGGCATCTGGAAACCCCATGTCAAACCATCTGCATTCGGTCCCAGTTACGCAAGTGCCTATGGTCTCGCTATGGGTATTCACACCATTACAAAAAAATATAGAAACGGAAAAACGGAAGATCTCGATCATGGTATACGAACCCACGGCAGTGTGAATTATATGTCAATACTCATTGGTCACAGCCATGGATGCCACCGGCTTCATAATCATCTTGCAGTAAGAATGTTCTCCAATATTTTACAGAGAAGACCACATGTAAGAATGGGACAGCAGGAAACTGACTGGAGGCACTTTTTCCCCTGGGGTGGAAAAACTCACAAGATCGAACTGAAAACAAAGGGATATTACTATGAACTTACTCCCCCCATTAGAGTTGTTGTGGGAAGAGGAGCAATTTTGGGCAAACAGAAAAAACCAATCAGGGAGCTTGTGCGGATTCCTAACAAGGAATATCGTGAAGATCTTGAAATCGGTATGGCCATTGGAGAAAATGGTATTCTGGAGCCTGTTGATACTGAAGATTCCACTGCACTTGATGAAAACAAAACAAAAGATGCCACTTCATTAACAACTGGCAATGATGAAAATGGTAAAACGGGAAAAGAGAAAAACTTAAGTCCTGAAAAAAAGATAAATAAAGAGGATACAAAAAATCAAAATAAAACCGACACCGGAAAGAAACCACCGGAAAATGGTACATCTTCGAAAAAACCTGTAATAAAACCTGTACCGTCAGTTATGAATCTGCCATCTGCTCCACCCCTAAAGAATCAGTGATTATACGGGTTATAATCAGTGATTATTTTTTCCCAAGAATTTTTTTTGCTTTTTCAACTTCATTTGGAAAGAGATCTGAGGGTACAGCCGGCTTTCCTTTCACTGAAAAAATCATATACCGGGCACAGCTTTCAAAATTACCCTGACAGTATTTCTTTTTCATTATGTTGGCCATAGCTGGCATATTAGCCATCTTATCATTAAAAAAAGGACAACCGGGAAGACATTTACAATCCATTTTATCACTCCTTTGGGTTTTAGATTTCTGACACTAATAATCGTACTGAAATAAATTATCTTTAGGATTTTTTAAATAATAAACATGCACTTATGCGCACATATAGGCTTACTCTATTTTGGAGATATTAAGGAGAAAGGAAGAAAGAAAATCAGATTAGAAGTTTGAGGTAACTCTCACGGTGTCAAGGCGCCAGTAGAAACTGTTATCCCCTGAATACCAGAATCTTATGCGTACGTCAGCTTCACCTTCTGCCATCACAAGAGATATAATCTCCTGAGCACCATTGGAGGTGGAAGCGGTGTAAGCTCTGATTGGATCCCATGTTGTTCCGCCATCAAGACTCATCTGAACTTCAGCTTCACTGTAATATGATGAACTGTAATAGTAGTAATGTACAAATGAAAGTTCCACACCTGTTTCAGTGGTGAGATCAAGGCTTGGAAGTTCAAGGTAGTTATCAGCATATTCACCACTATAAGTACTGATATACGCAAATGGACCTTCTGAATTGGTAAGGGTGCTTCCACAGTCATCACACTGCATCCATGCTGTATCCACGTTTGTGGCATCGTAGGTGTATGTTGTCCAGTTGGTGGGCGGAACACCGCCGTCAAATGTTTCTTCAAGTATAACATTCTGAGGACATGCGTGATTATCACTTCCTGGAGTCATATAGTGAGTAACTGTTCCATCTGTCACTTCGTATGTGGCTGTTTCTTCAGTGTAGCACCAGTTTGAAGGATCATCATTACTGTCAGCATCCATTTTTGTTGGATTCAACTGAAGTGATACACCACCTCTACTTCCGGTATAGGCAACATAATCAACCAAAATACCGGCACAGGTCAGGGAAATCCAGTCTCCACCGTTTCCAAGACCGAGCTGGGTGATATTCTCAGAGGGAGAAATAAGTCCATCTGTACCACTGACGCCCTTATTTTCAAATGCAAGATAACCATAAGGCGGTATTGTAACTGAAGCTGCAACATAAGCATTCAGAGTGCCACCATCAATTATTTCGCAGCCAGTGAGATCTATTTCGCTGCCGGTTGTGTTGTAAACTTCAAAAAATTCGCCTACAGGTTCGTTGCTGAAATCACTGTTGGCCAGAATTTCTGTAAATATTACAGCGCCCTTACCAACACTGACGAATTCAACCTCAGGAGGATTAGGTTCAAGTCCGTTGCTGCTGATTCCGGTAATTGAATTAACAAGCTCATTGAGAAGATAATCAATTCTGATTTCACCATCTTCAAATAGTACAACCTGAGCGTTAACAACACCATTGTCTCCTAAATCTCTCATGTGATAGGTGAATGCCCAGAAGTCTCTTCCACTGAGGGCATCATTGCCCTGATCCACGTAAAGAAGATCTCCCCCTGTAATATTTGTAAGGTCTGCCCAGGCCACAGCGATTTTAGGACTTGCAAAAAGATCACTTTCGCTTTCAGAATAGTCTGTTGAGGTAATTTCATTGAATGTAATATAGCCATCTGTTGTTATCCACAGTTCGTTGTAGCTTTCACCATAAAAATCAAATGTAAAGGGAAGTGCATAGTTAAAGACAGCACTGTCACCGGCAACTTCACTCCCTACCGATGTACTTCCTGGTTCAACGAGATATGTTGCATCACCAGTCACCTGCCAAGTGTAATCGCCACTTCCGTCTGGGCTGAACACCAGTCTCATACCTGTGAGATCGATGGGATTGGAAAGACCTGAAGTTCTGAACTGCTCCCAGATACCCATTCTTGGCATACATGCCTGAACATCCTGACATTCTTCATCATCACAGTCCACAAGGCCATCACCATCGTTATCAAAACTGTCACTGCATGCACTTGTTGTATTTTCCGGAACGCATGCACCAACACTATCACAATCAGTATGATCTGCACAGTCGATAGCACCATCTAAATCATTGTCAATGCCGTCACTACAGTCAAGTTCTGTATCACAGGCACCTGTAACTCCGTAGCAGTCGGTATCAACACAGTCGATATCACCATCGTTATCATTATCAATACCGTCGGAGCAGAATGCAGTTGTGTTTTCATCACCGCAAACTCCATGACCGTAGCATTCGTCATCTTCACAGTCGATATCGCCGTCACCGTCGTTATCAATGCTGTCACCGCAGAATGCGTCGGTGTTTTCTGTTCCACAGCTTCCTACACCATTACATGCTCCATCCGCACAGTCGATATAACCGTTGGCATCATTGTCAATGCCATCAGCACAGTCTGATTCTGTCGAATCAAGTTCATATACAAGAAGACTGTATGGTGATGAAGTGCTTGCACTTGAAGAATACGCTTCAAGAACAATAAAATATGTTCCGTCTGTTTCAGGATTATAAAGAAGTGTTTCAGGACCGCTCCAAGCACCATCCATGGAAGCAACACAGCTTCCAGTTTCAGAACATGTTTCCATAACATGTAAAACAGTATCAAGGGTTGTGTTGTTCTGAATAACATAAGTGGCTCCACCGGTGAGATTCACTTCAAACACTGCATCAACACCGTAAGCAGTTTCACATGAGTCGTCCAGATCAAAATCATTCCCTGGGAAATCCGTAACCAGACTGTCGCCACTTATGGAATATGGAAGACTGTAAATAGGAATAGCATCCGAGCAATCTTCTCCACTTGGAGGAGCTTCACATACTGCATCTCCTGAACCGTCTTCAACACATACTTCTGATGTGTCAGCACAGTCAGTATCTGTTACATCCCAGAATGTACAGTCATCACCGGGGTTTTCACAGATCTGAATTGCTGTACCACTGCAACGAAGTTCGCCCTCAGTACATTCCGGTACACAGGGGGTATAGCACTCAGCGGCTCCGCCTTCCACACGGCATTCCTGTGTAGTATCAGCGCAATCTGTTCCTTCTGCCTGCCAATCAGTACATCCACTTGCCTGAACTGCACAGACTTCAATAGCAGTTTCACTGCATCTGGTGGTATCCTCAGTACACTCGTCACTACAATCATCTGTACACTGAGCAACACTGTCCACAACAGCGCATGTCTGTGAATTATCAGCACAGTCAGTTTCACTCCATACGGTGCATTCATCATTATCATCCATAACGCACTGACGTAATACCGTACCATTGCAAACCAATGTGTCTATGGCACACTCATCAGTACATCCGCCGGTGCACATATCAGTATTGAAAGTACAATCAGTGTTGCAACTGAGTTCACCACCGGTATATCCCTGATCGCTGCATGTCTGATCATCAAGGGCTGTCAAATCACATTCTTCACCCTCATCAATCACACCATTGCCGCAATTGGCATTATTGGTTGTATTGTTAGTCGTGTTGTTGGTATTGTTACTGGAACTGTCATCATCACAGCCGATTACCGCAAATGCGCCGACTGAAAATGCCAGAACAGTAAGCATGGTTCTAAGTTTTTTCATATGCTGTTCTCCTTTCAGATTTATAATGTAAATACTCAGGCTATTTAAATAGAATACAGGATCACCTTTGTCCACCTGAAAAATAAAAAAAATGTATAAATCTGATATTTTTTCTTGGAAAAAGGTATTTATTGTACCGAGCAACTCTATGTGGTACCATTCTCTCCCAGAAATTCATTTATGGAGTATGAATATGAAAAAAGTAGTTATTTTATCTGTGCTGATTTCCATACTGGCATCGTGTAACGGTTCCACAGCAACCGAAGAAGAAAATATAATTGTCCCCCCTGGCAAAGCTGATGATTTTCTTTCCATGACTGCTCAGGAGTATGTTCTTCAGGGTACATCAGAAGTTGTTCTTGAAGATACCTATCTGACTGCAACTGAAGAAGAAAAACTTGAGCGGGCAAAAGAACTGATTCAGTACAAACATGTTGTCGTAGGATGGTTTCTTAACGTATACCTGATCGATAAGCATGACAGTGCAAATGAGGAATACGGCGGATTTAAATCTCTGGTAAAAAACGGTGCATGGGAAGATCTTGGCATAGAAAAAGTTAATGATCTCACTTACAGTTTTTCTTTCACTCAACTCATTGGTGGTACAAATGATCTTTTAACACTTATTCCATCCACAATGGGCGCAGATGGAAAAAGATATTTTGAACTCACCATGGGTAAGATTTCAAACTATGATATGTCCCGTCTTGAAACCAACTATGAATGGTACAGAGAATCTCCATGGTCAGAATTCAATCCTTCAACTCTTTCTGAAGATCGTCTGGAAAAAATAAATCTGGCAATATGGCCTGAAGAAAGAAGCAATGATGCATGGCCTGATTACAACGCACTTTTTGAAGATGGAATGGTGGAAATTGCCCTCCATTTCGGATGGGATTACCATAGTTCTTATCACGAAAAACATTCTGAGAGCGTATACAACTGGCTTATAAATACCATGGGTTTTGCTTCTCCAGTCGCAACATGGGCTGAATATGATCGTGAAAGCGGACCACTCACTAAAATTATAAAAGCCAATGGAAAAGATGTTTCAGTAAAAGTATTCATATATTACGGCAAATCCGGAACAGAAACTGATCCTGATACAAATGCAGGTGGAATTCTTCTTGAAAATGATATGAGAGACAGTTTTGAAAACAGAGAAGTTATCATTTATTCCGGTCACAGCGGTCCCCTTTACGGCTTTGCTCTGGCAAACTGGAGAAAAACACTTGAGGGCGACCTTGATGACAGTGAAATTCCTTTTATCACACTTCCGGAAAACAAATATCAGGTTGTTTTAGCTGAAGGTTGTGACACCTATGCACTTGGGGAAGCTTTTATGCAGAATCCTGCCAAGGAAGGAAACAGATTCATTGATATTATCACTACCACAAATTCTTCCAATGCATCAGTTCCCACTACAGTGATGGATTTTATAAAAAGTATTGTAGGAACTGATTACAGGGGCAATCATTCTCCCAGACTTTACAGTGAAATTCTCAAAGATATGGATTCAAATTCCTACTGGTTTTCCACCATGTACGGAGTTCACGGTATTGATGACAATCCGCATGGTTATGTATGGGCTGATCCATCACTGCTTTGTACATCCTGCAGTGAAAATTCAGACTGCAACTCCCCCGGATATCAGTGTTCAAGGCTAAGTGGGGAAGAAAAGGTATGTACATACCAGTGCACAGCTGATGATGGATGCCCGGAGGGATATTTCTGTGAAAACAGTGCCACAAGCGGTTACATCACAACAAAACAGTGCGTTCCGGCCGGGTTAAGCTGCACAGACCCGGATGTACCGGAAACATACAGTATTATAATCAACGAGATTCTTGCTGACCCGGCTTCTGATGAAACAGGAGACGCCAATGGTGATGGTGTAAGACATTTTGCTGATGATGAGTTTGTTGAACTTGTCAACACTTCAGTGGAATCTGCGGACATCTCCGGATGGACTCTTAGCGACGGATACATGGTAAGATTTGTTTTTCCTGAAGGAACAGTCGTATCACCCATGCAACCGATTGTAATATTCGGGGGCGGTGAGATTTCTGAATTCAATCTCCCTGAAAATGCACTGATTTTTGTTGCTCAGGGTGGACTTGGACTTAACAACACAGGTGATACCGTAACACTTGCAGATGATCGGTCCAATCCCATGGATTCGTACAGCTATGGAACAGAAGGTGGAAATGATCGTTCACTGGTGAGGAGTGAGGACGCAAACGGCTCCAGTTCATTCATTCCCCATTCTCCATCTCTTTTCTCGCCTGGAGCAAGAACTGACGGAACTGATTTTTAATTCATATTAAAATGTTGACACACAACTAAAACAGGGGACTATTATCCACAAAACGGAGATTTTTATGTTTTCACATCTTTTTATTTCTACCCTGATAATTTTGTTCTCTACATTTCAGTCAGCTGGAGAAAAGCCTTCTTCAAAGATCACTTCCATAAGTGGAAAAGATACCAAACCTTCGGGTGGTGGCTGTGTTAAATCAATTTCCATTATGGATACAGCTCAGTTGAGCCGATTGAATCTGATGCTCACTTTCTCAGAGAAAAAAATATTTTATAAAAATTCTCTGACACTTGTTCCAACATCCAAATGGGATCAGAAATGCCGGATGAATGTAATTTTAACTCTTCCCTTTGATAAATCTGTTAATTCCGAAACAGTCATAAAGGCCACCCTCAAGGGGCCTGGTCCTGAAATTCAGATACCGGTGAAAGTTTTAAAGGAAGAAAAACTATCAAAGGCTACAATAAGGATTTCAATACCGCCCCTCCCTTTCAAACCTGAAGATACCCAGCTCACATTCATATTTTCATATGAATCCACCCAGTTTCCCACAGTTAGTAACTCGGAAACCAGAAATTACACTGTTTATCTTAAATGGCTGAGCGCATTCAAATTTTCCAAAAGTTTTAAGGGAACTGTTTTTGCAGAATTTTCTGACCCATGGAATATGCATGGTTCCACACTTCCAGAGGAAAACTCCATTGAAAACCGTCATGGATGGGTATTTGATCCGAAAGCACCTTTGGATCTGACAATTATTTTTGCTGATTTCTATCTGAAGGACGAACCACCTGAAGAAAAAGAAGAAATTCATACAGTAAGCCCTAAGATGTTTATTATAACCACATCAGTTACAGTTTTTGTGATTGCTGTGCTTTTTGGCATCGGACATATGAGAAAGAAAGCAAGATTGAAAAAAGAAGGAGATGAAAAAGATCAGAAAATCGAAAAATCAGGAGATTAAGCCTTGATATTCGGTTTTTCCAGACCGTATCCCTTTATACCGTCTTCCCTCTTCAGAAGAAATCCAAACAGCAGTGATAAGATACCAAGTGCAGTAAACATAAGCATATCGTAAAGATAATCGTATCTGATGTTAAGTTTTGCTTTTTCGATAACCGGAGAAACGGCCTTCACACTTGCGGCAAGAAGTTCCTTTTCAAGAAGTTTCTTATCATCAGATTTGGATACCTTGAAGTTTTTAACTGCATTTTCAATTTCAAGAGCCAGCTGCTGTTTATTGATGTTATCATTTGAAACAGCTTTATATCTGGTTGTCTTAACCACGTTATCAATAAGTTTACTTGAAGCAACTTCAGCCAGTTTTGTGATTTCATCCTTGGAATATTTATGTCCGCTTGCATCAAGCACACTTGTATATGCCTTAAAGAATGAATCCTTGATAATCTTTTTATTGGGAGCAACATCAGGGTTTGTCTGATTAAGAATAATTCCCAGAAGAAGAGGAACTGCCCAGAGACCAATGTTCTGAATCCAGAAAATTACAGCGTATGCACTTCCCAGTTGTTTTTCCGGGATAATTTTTGGAACTGAAGGCCACATTGCAGCTGGAACCAGTGAAAAACCGATACCCAGTAAAATAACCATTCCAGTTGCAAGCATCCAGTTGTTCAGGAATGGAACACTCAAAACACCGTGTACAGCAATCAGAATCATTGCACCAAGGATCATGATTGTGGCACCCTTACCTTTTTTATCATAGACACCACCGAATACCGGAGTCAGGAAAATCGTACCAAAAGGAAGTGATGCCGGGATAAGACCGGCCAGGGCAGGCTCAACGTGATATTTATTTATCATCAGGTCAGTTGCATAGAAAAGGAATGGAAAAACTGCGCTGTAAAAGAGTACGCATAAAATAGCAATGTACCAGAATCCCTTGTTTTTGATTATAAACAAAATATCCTTTAGCTGGAACTGATCCTCATCGGAGGATTCCTCAGTTTTCTCGGTTTTCATGGATGCATCAAGTTTCTTGTCCATAAAGGTGTATATAAAAAATGCCACCATACCGATAAGCATGAATACAAATGCCAGTAAAACGGGAGAAGTGAAATTGAAAGCTTTGGCAACAGGCAGAGAAACACCCAGTGCAAGTGCAGTACCAAGTCTTGCGATGGACATCTGCATACCCATGGCCAGGGCCATCTCTTTACCCTTGAACCATTTAACAACAGCTTTTGAAACTGTTATACCGGCAGCCTCAGTACCCACTCCGAAAATACCGAATCCAACAGCACTTATTACAACCTGAGTTTTCATGCCGAACATAGTGCTTGACGGACCAAAATTATGGATCAGCGCCCAGTAGTTGATACCGGTTCCTGCAGCCATAAGGCCGGTTGCAGTTATTCCAGTAAACCTGATTCCCATCTTATCCAGAATAATTCCACTGAAAATAAGCATGAAAAGAAACACATTAAACCATGTGTATGAGGATGTATAAACACCGAAATCGGCACTGTTCCACCCAAGCATACTTTCCAGCATTGGCTTCAGGGGGGAAAGTGTATAGTTAAAGAAATATGCACCGAACATTGCCATGGAAACAACCACAAGAGCCGTCCATCTGGCTTTTTTGGAATCTCTTAGGGATGAAATCTGATCTGTCATTATATCTCCTGAAATTCGAAGTTAGGGTTTAAAAATATCCTTTACGTGCAGCACTTTATTATATTGTTACTACTCATTCCAGTAATAAATTACACATTTGACTAATTTCGGGGAAAAACTCGCCGGGGATATCTGATAAACAAATTTACCTGATACAATACTGAGTTTTTCATTTATGGAATTAGAACGCTTCATGAGTAAAAGGATCGAAAAAGATAAAAGACATACTTCGCAGACAAGACACAGAAAATGAAGAAAAGTTTGATAATGCAGTAGAATTTGCCATCAAAAGTATAAGTGAGTCAGATATAGCAGGATGGATTAAGCATTATGGATATTTGATAAAAGATTAAATGTTGAATTGATTTAGATTTTGAGTCTGTAAGTAACTGCAGCGAGTTCGTCGTAAACACCCCTGACTGGCTACCTGTAATTAACAGATTTTACTATCGTATTATTCATGAAGCACTCTAGCAACTGGATTAATACAGGTGGGACTATTTTTCAGGCTTTTTTGTGGATTTTTTTACGGTTTTTGCAGCTACAGATTTTGACTCTTTTGATCTGAAAGTCTTTGTGAGAACCTGAGATTCCTCTTCGTCCCTGAAAAGATACCTCTGTTTTGCAATTCCCAGATATTCATCATTCATTTCTATTCCAATGAATTTTCTGTCAAGCAGTGCTGCTGCTATCCCGGTTGTTCCACTGCCGGAAAAAGGATCCAGAACTGTATCGCCAGGCCTGCTTGCTGCAGTAATTATTCTTTTCAGGAGTGACAACGGTTTCTGTGTGGGATGTTTTCCAAATCTTTTTTCAATTTTTCTCGGCGGTGTAATCGACCACAGACTCTGCATCTGTTTTCCGCCATTTTCCTCTTTCATTGCGTGATAGTTAAAGTAATGACGGCTGCTTTGCTCTTTTGATGCCCAGATTATACTTTCAGTGGCATGAGTAAAATATCTGCAGGCAAGATTCGGTGGAGGATTAACCTTGTACCATGATATCTCATTGAGAATTTTCATATCAAGCTGCTGCATTCCAAAACCTATACTAAAAATAACATGATGTGTCCCGGAAACAAAAATGCTTCCCCCCGGTTTCAGAATTCTTTTGCATTCAGCTAGCCACTCTAGGTTGTAGGTGTGATTTTCATCCGGTCCTTTACTTACATCCCACTCCCCTTTGTCAACACTGGCTCTTTTTCCACTCTTGCAGGTGGAACCACCATTTGAAAGAAAATATGGAGGATCCGCAAAAATAAGATCTATTGACGAATCAGGAATAGTAGGAAGCACATCAAGTGAATTCTGTCTGTACAGCATAAAATCCCTCGAATCGCTCATGTACCATGGAAATGCATCAAGAAAAAAACCGTTCATTATTCCTCCAGTTTCGAAGTCATCCAGATAAATACATACTTCGTTTCTATGGTTTTAAAGGATACACGATTGAGATCACAGGGCAAATTTCTGATCATAAACGATCTAACACAGTGTAATAGTTAATGGTTTGATCAATGATTTAAACATAAAAACCCTGTGTTTTTCCTTTTGAATCATGATTTCTTGAAAGAACTTTTTTCCTGTAAAGAAATATTAAGGTAAAAATGATGAAATTTCCTGCCGATATGATATAAACCCCTTCGTCCGAACAGTTGACACCATGCAACAAATCGGATGATAAACCATTGATAGTATTATATATTTAGTGTATCAGAACTAGTATTTTCTATAAGTGGTTTTATTGAAATTATGTTTTTTTACCCATAAGGAGTACAAGATGAACGAATTCAAAAACACATATTTTTTCGCCAAGGGACAGAAATATCCCGAATTCGAAACAAAAACACGCGATGAACTAAAAACTCTTCTCGGTGGCAAGGGCTATGGTCTTTATCTCATGACCTGCGTACTTGATCTCAGATGCCCCGTTGTATTGAATCTTCCTACTTTCCATTCTCATGATCTTGATGATGGTCAACTAAAAAAATCTTTGGTTAAAGAAATAGAGGATGGCCTCAGACAGATGGAAGAAAACACCGGGAAAAAATTCGGGGATAAAGCAAATCCACTTCTGGTAAGCGCAAGAAGCGGTGCAAAATTCTCAATGCCAGGTATGATGGATACAATTCTGAATATCGGTCTTACCGATGAAATCGTCAACACCCTTGCTGTTGGTGATAAAGCACGTTTCTGGCTTGATTCATACAGAAGACTTCTTCAGATGTATGGTGATGTTGTACTGCAGATCAAAGACTCTGAAGGTGAAGATCCTTTTGAACATACACTTGACGGTTTCAAAAAAGAAAAAGGCGCAAAAAACGATCTTGAACTTGATGTTGAAGGACTCAGGGAACTCATAAACAGATATAAAGCCATTTATGATAAATACGGACATAAGTTCCCCCAGAATCCGGTTGAGCAGGTTGTAAGATCAGCTGAAGCTGTTTTCAGAAGCTGGAACAATGACCGTGCTGTTTTCACCAGAAAACAGGAAGGTATCAGCGATGATCTGGGAACCGCAGTAAACATTCAGGAGATGGTATTCGGAAATAAAAATGACAGATGTGCCACTGGTGTTTTCTTCACCAGAGATAAAAGTACAGGACACAAATCCGATGATCATCTTGATGGCACTGTTTTATTCCAGGCACAGGGTGAGGATGTTGTTGCAGGCATCAGAAACTCACTTCCACTGGAAGCTCTCAGGGATCATCAGGAGGATGTTTTCAGAGCTATTTATCAGGAAATGAAAGATACGGGTGATCGTCTTGAAAAAACTCTGAAAAACATGCAGGATACAGAGTTTACCATTGAAGAGAAAGATGGAACACCTCTCCTTTACTGGTTGCAGATAAGAGATGGAAAAAGAAGTGCAAAGGCTGAAAGTGTCATTGCTGCTGCAATGCAATCCGAGGGAATAGTTACAAAAGAAGAAGCCGTGATGATGGTAAATCCTGAGCGCTTTGAAGAACTTTTGTTCCCCCAGATAGAACCTGCTCACAGAAAAGAAGCCACTGTTATCACAAAAGGCAGTGCCGCCAGTCCGGGAGCAGTCAGTGGAAAAGTATGTTTCACCCAGGATGAGGCACTGGAACTTTCAGGAAAAGGCGAAGATGTAATTTTAGTAACAGTAATGACAAGTCAGGAAGACGTTAAAGGAATGAAAGCCAGTCGCGGCATTCTGACCACAACTGGAACTAAAGTTTCTCATGCTGCAATTATGGCAACCGCATGGGGTATTCCTGCTGTGGTTGGTGCCAGTGAAATTACCATCAACAAGAAAGAAAGAACTTTCACATCCGGTGAATTTACTGTTAAGGGTGGAGATATTATTACAATAAATGGTGCCACTGGAGAAGTTTTCCTCGGTGCAGTTCCCACCACCATTCCCACCGAACTGGAAGAAAGTGCCCAGATGATCCTTGACTGGTCACAGGAAATCAAAGCCATGGACGTTCGTGCAAATGCTGAAGCCGCTGAAACTCAGCCTGCCTATAATAACGGTGCAAGAGGAATCGGGCTTTTCAGAACTGAACATATGTTCCTTGGTGACAGACTCCCCCATATTCAGGCAGTACTTTTTGGAAATGATGATGCAGCAAGTGAAAAAGCTCTTGAAAAAATCTATGAATTTTCAAAAGAGGATTTCAAACATTCAATGAAAGTTATGTCCGGTCATGGTGTTACAATCAGACTTCTGGATGCTCCTTTACATGAATTCTTCCCTCATGACAGTGATCTTGAGAAAGAAGAGAATCCAATGCTGGGACACAGAAGTGTTCGTATGGCTATCACCAATCCTGAAATACCAAGAACTCAGATTCGTGCTATCCTCGAAGCCGCAAGAGAACTGAAATCTGAAGGTTTTGATCCTAAACCGGAAATTGAAGTTCCTCTGGTGGTAATACCCAAAGAGGCTCTCGAAATCAAAAAAATAGCATGTGAGGTTTCAACTGAAATTCACAAGAAAACAGGTTCCTGGGTCAATTATGCATTCGGTATAATGGTGGAAACTCCAGCAGCAGCAATCAGTGGAAAAGCAATGGTTGAAGCTCTCAAAGCCACATTGCCGGGATTCGCTCCTGAAGCACATCCTGCCCATGGTTTTGCGTCCTTTGGAACAAATGATCTTACTCAGACAACACTGGCAATTAGCCGTGATGATGCTGATAAATTCCTCCCACTTTATGTGGAAAACAAGTTCTTTGAAAGACATCCCTTTATTTCCATTCACCCAGCAGTGGAGCGTATGGTAAGAACTTTTGTGGAAGAAGCACGCAGTGTTGATCCCAAATTTGAAACTTTCATCTGTGGTGAACACGGTGGCGATGTTTATACCATCAGCAGACTTCATCTTATAGGTCTCACAGGTATTTCAATGAGTCCCGGTAAGGTTTATCGTTCAATAATCAAGGCAGCCCAGAGTCAGATTACCTCTCCCCGTAAATAATTCACCCCCGCCCCTACATTCCCTGACTCTGCTCCCCTGCTCCCCTTAAGTAGTACAAGGAATTTTGTGTAAGGAAATATAGATGTTTTGTGTTCAGATCATAAAATTGGCCTTCGCGATTTTTGTGATTTTTCTTAAAAACGCAAAAATTGTGAAGGTAGCAAGCGAAGCGCGGTAGCAAAAAGCTTAATGACTATGATAAACTATAAATTATTTCTTCAACCCAAAAAAATGGGGAAGATCACCCTTCAAAAGTATCTTCCCCTGATATGGAGCAAAAATGAAGTCCCACATCGCAACTGATTCAATAACAAAAAAGATTTTCAAGCAATCTGAAAATGAACTTGATATCAATTCCCTTGAAAAATTCAGCAGTTCTTCTGTTTCTGATCTACTTTCCGCATTACTTCAAAAAGTATAGGAAGCAGAAAGAAGTAAATATCTTACTGATAATACAACCGATTCAGCCAATGTTTTTTACTCTCGTAAACAACTTTCATTTGGCAGTATTCCGGTTGAAATAGATGTACCACGTACCAGAAATGGTAACTTTCGTCCGGCTATTTTACCTGATAAATTTCAAAGACATTTCGAAGATGATTACCACAATCTTATCCTCTCAATGCTTTACAGCTCCAAATCTATTACTGCTGTTAAAAACTCTCTTAAAAGACTTGGCGTTGCAGTTTCAGATAATGAATTTGACGACATTTGCCAGGAATTAGTCGATGAATACAATCTTAGAAATTCCAGCGATCTTGCTTCCGATTGTCTCGCTGTTTACATGGATGCTAAAATTATTGATGTCAAAAATGATGGAAAAATCAGAAATTCATGTATTTACGTCGTTATTGGTATAAACACTGATGGTTTAAACAGAATTCTTTCCATTGAACATAAATACGGCAATGAATCTATTGATAATTGGAAAAAAATTATCCAAAAACTTCTTGAACGTGGACACAGACGTACCCTGTTTGTGGTTCATGATGATTTTTCTGGACTTAGCTCTCGGACTTCATCTCTCTTCAGAGATGCTGATATCCAGTTATGCACTGTCCATCTCCTTAGAAATGCTAAAATGCACCTCTCAAAAGAAAATTACAATAATTTCATAAGTCTTTTAAACTTATTCGACTCTCAGTCTCTAAAGAGGCTGCTCTCCCTCACTGGGAGGAACTGTGCATTTCCGTTGACAAAGAATCTCCCTATTTTGCCAGTCTTCTCAGAAAGAAAAAAAATTATTATCTTAACTTCCTCGATTATCCAAAGAAATTTCAGAAAACTTTCTCTACCTCAAACCTAGTAGAAGCAGTTAACGGGCAGTTGGAGCGTCTCAGACGCAATTCTGGTGGTTATTTCGCTTCAGAGAACTCTCTGTTCTTGAAAATTCAAATTAACGCCAGTTCCATTGAAGCAGGTGCTTGGATTAGGCCATCAAATAATATGCTCAATTGATTGCAGGCTTTAAGAGCTACTAAATTTTTTATCAGATTTGATTCCGATCCATTACTTCTTACACAAAATTATTGACAACTACCGCTCTCCTTTTTAGTTTTTATTCCAATTCAATTTCTATCATTGGATGGGCTGCACGTCGACTCCTTTTTACAGGTAATATAGGACATCATACTTCGCTCCGGCCCGTGCCTCACCCACCATGGAACTTTTCGGTGATAGCCATCCCGATAGTGACGACCTGTTCGCCAAGGAAGCTGCCTACCAGGATATGGACGAGGTGCAACTCCACCCCGAAGAGTTCTGATACACCTTGGATTCCCAATGAGAAAACCATTTGCCGAAGCAGCAGGGGGACCGGTACGCCTGAAACACCGAGTACAGGAATAATCGTGTTGCCGTCACCTAATAATCATGCCAAAACACGCACCAACGGAGATAGGAATGGAGCCGATAGAGTGCCACAACGAAGAGATAACGAACGGTCAGCACCCGGCAAAAACCGGAAACAGCGTTTTAATTTCCTACAACTCTGGGCGGCATTAAGTGCGATTACGTTCGGTCTCGCCATAGCCTGGTATACGGGTCATGCAGGTCGCTTTTTCAGCGCTTTACCCGAATTCCGTATGGCATACACTTATATTTTCCCTGCAATGGCCGAAATGCTGATTCTGGTTCTTATTACATTCGCAGCATGTCTTGGTCTCGGTTTCTTCAATCACTGCAAGGATCAGTTCCAGATGGTGGGAATTGCCACTTCGTGGATATCCTGTCGGGAGGCGGATCAAGTATCACCAATCCGCTTAACTTCTGGTTTACCCTTGGAGTTACCATTTTATGGACAAGTATTAACGTATTTCTCCATGTGGGTACCGGTCTTGGTATCGCACTTTTACTCAAGGATCCTCTTCTTAGAATGAAGGGGATTTACAGAGCACTGCTCATTATTCCATGGGCAATACCTAACTACATCACAGCCTTAATGTGGAAAGGGATGTTTCAGCAGCAGTTATGTGATGAACCATAATTCAAATATCCGTTTATTTTTCACTCATCTTTTCCTCATAGTTTTTACTGTTGTGACGCTGTATCCCGTAATGCTAGTTGTTCGCAAGAGCATCACCCCCGGGGATAACTTTTCCCGAAGTCTTAATCCTGTTCCCAAAGAGGTAACCCTCAAGCATTATAAAGATGTTGTCACAAGTAAAGATTCAGCCGGGCGTTCACTTTTTGCCCGCCAATTCCTCAACAGTCTGGTTGTCAGTCTAATTACAACTATTATGGGTCTCTTTCTGGCTTCCACGGCGGCTTACAGCTTTTCACGATTCAGATTTGCCGGCAGGGAAATTGGTCTTACGATGTTTTTAGTGGTGCAGATGTTTCCGGCGACGCTGATTATGATACCACTGTATGTAATTCTCGATAAACTGGGGCTTTTAAACTCCATGACAGGGCTTGTTTTAGTGTATTCAACCACGGCAATTCCCTTCTGTGTCTGGATGCTAAAAGGTTATTTCGATACAATCCCCAAAGAACTCGAAGAAGCAGCCTGGATCGACGGAGCCACACGCTTTTCCATGTTCTGGCGTGTTGTTCTTCCCCTTTCCAGACCCGCCCTTGCTGTTACTGCACTCTTCAGTTTCATGACGGCCTGGAACGAATACATTTTAACTGAAACCTTCCTCAACGAAGAAACAGCATACACACTTCCCGTTATGCTTCAGCATTACGTAGGTTCCCACAGCACATCCTGGGGTAAATTCGCAGCGGGCTCCGTTATCGTATCTCTCCCCATCATGATTCTCTTCTATGTTCTGCAAAAGCACCTTGTGGGCGGTCTCACAGCCGGCGGCGTCAAAGGCTGATTTTCCAGAAATAAAATAAAAAACCCGGAGTTTCCTCCGGGCCATTATTCCAGCGTTCCATCCAGTTTTCAATGACATTACAATTTTTAACTGATTGTAAATGCCGGCTCCAGAATGCAACGGTTTAATTTTCAAACTAAAATGATGATAAATCAATAAATTTCTTCAAAAATCCATATATTTACATATAATTATTCAATGCTGGAAAAATATTATTTTATTAAACTTGAATTTGAAGTTCTTCAAAACATTGGCTCACTACCGTTTTTTCATGGACCTATGTGGTCAGCTTTTCTTCGAAATGCATGCAGGGGAAGTGGTCTAAAGTACCAGAATGAATTTCCATTCAGAGTCAATCCTGCCGATCAGGGAATTGTTGAATACATGCAAGGTGATGTTATTTCAACAGGAATTTCATTCCCTTCTTCTGAAATGTCCAGCTTTGAAAAACTTTATGAATTTCTTGCAGATAATAAAACTACTTCAGATTTTCACGGTCACTTTATTCCCGGAAAAACCTGTTTATTCAAAAATGCTGAATGCAGAATAAATTCAAGCTCAAAAACTGGTGAATTTTCTCCAATTGATGCCGGAGTTTTCAATGATTTATTTCCGGTTATTAAAAATCACGAGAGTATGAATATAATTTTTTACACTCCTTTCCGTGTTTTCAGGAAATCAGAAAACAGAAAGCCAGGACATTCTTTCATAGATGAATCATGGTTTATCGAAAATTTGTCTCCTCTAGAACGTGTTTTTGAACAGGTTTTTACAAAATACCAAAGTCATGATTTTATACTGGAAAATTTTAATCTAAAATGGATTGATGTCCCCTGGGGTGCTGATTCAAATGCCAAAACAACAGGTGGGATTGCCGGTTATGTAAGAACAAGAGTTCCAGCATTTACTCCTGACAGTTTCAGTGATTTTATTATGGCCGGTTATCGTGGAATTGGACGCAACACTGCGCTGGGACTTGGTTTATATGAAATACCTGAATTAGAAGAAATATCTCCTGTATCAAAATTACCACGATACAGAACCGTTTTCAAATCTGCTGTGGATGCAATGGTACTGCATTCATTTCTTCCATCCCTTAAAGATAAAACACCCGGTCCTGATGGAATCGGAGTTGACAGTATTATATCCGCTGGAGTTTCAGGACTTGATTTTTTCTGTTCTCAGATAAAAGCAGGACAGTATAAATTTGAAAAACCTTCAATTCATGAGTTCGAAAAGCCCGAAGGTGGGGTTCGAGTAATACATATTTCCAATATCTTTGACAGGCTGCTTGAAAAATCCGTATCTTCGTATCTGGTTAAGGTGACTGAAAAATTACTTTCTCCATTTAATTATGCTTACCGGGCAGAGCATAATACATCCGGAGCAATAGAAAGTTACCTCAAATTATTTTCTGATGGATTTTATTTTGGTTTAAAGCTGGATATTAAGTCCTTCTTCGACAGCATTGATATCCGATCGATTCTGAAACTTCTGACGGCTCTTTTTCACGAAGATCCTGTGGTTGAACTTATTCATAAATTGTACCACGCATCTTCATCATTTTCCGGGCTTAATCAGGGTAATGCACTCTCCCCGGTTCTCAGCAATCTTTATATGGATGTTTTTGATCGTATTGTTTCAGTAAGATGGCCCATCGTTCGTTATAGTGATGATTTTATTATTCTATGTAAAAGTAGTGATGAGATAAACGAAATATACGAATATGCAGGTGGAATTCTCGACAAAATGGGTTTATCACTTCACCCATCCAAACGAACTGATATATCACCTGATACGCAATTCAAGTTTCTCGGAACTCTTATAAAAAGCGGTCAAATTCATCCTCCAGTTGATGAAGATACTTCTTCTGTATTTCCCGTAAATGAAGGTTGGAGGGGTATTTATAATGCAGTCGACACCGGGCACAGAACCGTATATATAACCAGCCGTGTTTTAAAAGTGCAAGCGATAAACAATAATCTGGTTCTCGAAAAGTATGATCAACCAAAGGAATTAATTCCGTTTATGAAAATACGGCAGATTATTGTTGTCGGAAAACAGCGTCTTACAGGTGGTGTATTTTCAAGATGCCTCGAACATGGAATACCAGTCTTTTTCCAGTATCTATCAGGAGATATAAGTGCTCAGTTCATCACTAACCGTCAGAAATATCGGACTCCAGCACATATTACTCAGTATCATATGTTTTCTGATCCTGAGTATTGCTTTTCTTGGGCTAAAAATATAGTGAATGCCAAGTTAATGAACAGCATGGCAGTTTTAAGGCGTAAAGGTAAAAATCAGAAAAATCCAGACTGGTTCTACGATATAAAAGATCGACTTGCAATTGTTACATCAATGGATGAACTCCGAGGGGTTGAAGGATACTTTTCAAAACTTTATTTTAATACTCTCTCTGAATTTTTTTCCCCATTTGAATTTAAAGGCAGGATTTATCATCCCCCGGATGGCCCTGTTAATGCGATGCTTTCCTTTGGCTATACTCTTATCTACCACAGGCTTAATTGCGCACTGATAAGAGCAGGTCTTGATACAAGGGCTGGATTTATGCATGTTCAACACGGTCGACATGCAGCTCTTGCTTCGGATCTAATGGAGGAATTGAGATATTTTATTGATAGAACAGTTATTTCAATGATTTCAAATGGTGAAATAACTCCAGATGATTTTCATGATAATCCCAGAAGTTTATCGGGAAAATCATTTCAGGCATACATAGCCAGATTTGAAAGTTCAATGGATCGGCGGTTCAAATCTTCCTTCAGTAATATTCAGATTAATATGAACGAATATCTGGAGGAAATGTCCGACAGCGTAACAGTGGCTCTCCGACTTGGTATGGTATATGAGCCGAGGATTGTCAGGTGATCATGGGCAGAAACACAAACTGGATCGTTTCCTATGACATATCCGATGATCGTCTTCTCAGAAAGACAGCTGATTATCTTGAGAAAAAGGGATTAAGAATTCAAAAGAGTGTGTTCTTTGTTAAAACTGATTCTCAGGGAATAAGAACAATTAAAGATAAAATATATTCTCTGCTTGGGAATGAACACAGGGTTATTGTTATTCCCGTTTGTGCCACGTGTATGGGGCGTGCACAATTTCTCGGACCTGAAGAAAAATCCTGGGTAATTGATTGAAAGGATAAAAGATATGGATAAAAATGTATTAATTTATACAACGGGTTCAAGGGATATTTCGTTTATTGTGAAAGAAGATGGTACTGAAAAAATCATTGAGACTGAAAAAAACACCAGGAAAATTCATGAAATTATACTGGAACATTTTAATATTATTGATGTAAAGAAAGATGTGAGTAAGTCTGAAAATCACGATTCCGGAAAGAAAGTTATTTTTGAGGATAACGATCTTTATACAATAAATAATGATGGAAATTCAGACAGTAAAAAAAAGATAGATGTGCCGGTGGTTTATCCGGCAATTTTTCTTGATACGCTCAATAGTTTCAGAAAGGAACTCCATTCAAAACCTCAGACTGTAATTTTGCTTTCTACCATGAGAACGGAAACAAAACCTGATAATGAGCCCGTGGCCGTAAATACCATCCTTAAAAAGGCCATTGAAAATATTCCATACAATAATGATGAGACCAGATATGAAATCCACGAAACCGGTGATGTCGATGAAGCGGTGAAATTTCTAAAGTCATCGTCTGTAAGGAAGGTTTTGTTTTTCAATTTTCTCACCGGTGATGAGACTCTGGAAAATGCATGCTGGCGTCAGCGAATCAATAAACTTCTGAATCTGGTTTCCAGTGATCACACAAGGGGTATGGCTTATGTTAAAAATGGAATGCCGGCGGTTACTTTTCACATGCTTCACGCTCTCCGTATGTTCAGTGAAAACTGTTCCTGGAAAATAATAGACAGAGCATTTATAGCTGAATTTGGAAATTCCATGCAGAATAATAAAATTCCCATCGAAAATCAGGAGCATGAGAAACTCATTGCCAGATATCATATTATCAGACAACTGAAAGCCGGAAATATTGAAGGAGCCCGTGCACTCATTGAGATGGCGGGAAATCCCGATACCACATGGCGAAAAATGCTTGATTATCTGGGAGAATGGCTCAAGGGAAATATGGTTATAAACAAGGTATCATGGCCGGATTTATCAAGTCTGTCAGAGAATAAATATGCCGATATATTTCGCATTGCTCTTCGTCTGGAGCTTACTCTTGCTCAAAAGCAGTATGTCCGTGCTGTTTTTGAACTGGTTTCCCTTCAGGATAGTTTTCCTGTATTGCTTCTGAATAATCTTGGAATAATTAAATATGATTACTTTAACAAGGGATTTAAATTACTGAGGACGGATTTATCCAAAACTATTCAGGATTATAAAGTTCCATCCCGATCCGACATGCGCCCGGTTTTTGTGAAAGATAGAGGATTTTATAAAAACGAGAACGCAAGAGCCGCTGATTTTATTAAATGTTTTGAAAATACAATAAAAGAGAATTCCGATGCTACAGAATCCCTTAATGAATTCAGCCGTCTGGGAAAACTGCTTGATGAAAAAGTAAAAATAAAAGCGAAGGATATCTCAATGTACGAGATCCGGAATATATATGCCCATCGTATTATGCCTGAATTAGACCAAGATGAATTGAAATCACTGGAAAACAAATTCAGAGAAAGCAAAATATTTATGGAAAAAGCGGGTATTTTTTCCATTTTCAGCGGCGATTTCATGAAGAAATGGTTAGAGAAGTTATCAGGTACTAAATCTTCTGGTATTTTTGAAACGCTCATTTCAAATATAGTTAATGAGATACATGAAGAAATATGCCTCTGATTTTCAGCTAATAATTTCACTTGAGTCCTCTGTAAGTTTTTAAGTTTTTCATATTTCATCCCCATCATAGCAAACCCAGGCTCAATTGCTGTTTTAAATGCTTCAATTAAATTTTTAGCGAAAAAATGCAGCGAGAATAATTGTTTCAACACAGCAGTGGTGGCACGGTCATTTAGGGTCGTCTGTGGTGACAGCGAGTACCACGAGTGCGCCGAGTTTCAACTCCGTGCCGGTGGCACGGTCATTTAGGGAAAAATATAAAAGTTTTGAAGAGTTAGGACAGGAGAGTTTCAACTCCGTGCCGGTGGCACGGTCATTTAGGGACGACGTCCAGAATTGTATCGACGATCTCTGATCGATCGATTGTTTCAACTCCGTGCCGGTGGCACGGTCATTTAGGGCAGCGAAATTAACAGCTCGACGTTGTATTCATTGTCAAAGGTTTCAACTCCGTGCCGGTGGCACGGTCATTTAGGGCTGTTTTGGAAATGCCAGCAGGGAGAATTGATAGGTTTCAACTCCGTGCCG
>JAFGWM010000048.1 GCA_016937155.1 Deltaproteobacteria bacterium | reverse complement strand
GTATAGATGCGTTTTTAACGAAGTTTGATTCAAGCGGGAATAAAGTATGGACCAAGCAGTGGGGCACATCAAGCTATGATTATGCATATTCAGTAGCAGTAGATTCAAGTGGAAATTTGTATGTTGCAGGATCTACAGAAGGCAGCCTTGATGGAAACACTTCTGCTGGAAGTAGCGATGCGTTTTTAACGAAGTTTGATTCAAGCGAAAATAAAGTATGGACAAAGCAGTGGGGCACATCTTCCGGCGATTTTGCAAATTCGGTAGCGGTAGATCCAAGTGGAAATCTTTATGTTGCAGGATTTACAGCTGGCAGCCTTGATGGAAACACTTCTGCCAGCGGTGGCGATGCGTTTTTAACTAAGTTTGATTCAAGCGGAAATAAAGTATGGACCAAGCAGTGGGGCACATCTTCCGGCGATGGTGCAAATTCAGTAGCAATGGATAATAACGGAAATATTATCATTGCTGGATATACAGAAAGCTCTTTTCCGGGCTACACAAATGCCGGAGATATTGATATCCTTCTCATTTCAACAACTTCCAACTAGACCTCTTCATGAGTAAAAGGATCGAAATCCCAGAGTGGGTCGAATATTAAGTTCTTTTGTAATTATGCATTTATGTTGAATATTTACGACCTGTAACTGATGCTGCTACTGATTTCCTGAATATCTGATTTTTTAACAGGGAATCAGATGATGGGCACACCCTGGATGATATTTTAATACTTTAATCACATGGTTGACTTAAAAAAATATATTTAACTTTTGTCTGAAAAATTCTTAAAAATCGGTATCAAAAATCACGAAAAAAGCAGTAAAAAGGGGGTAATTGATAAACTGGTGCGTCGGTGGGTGGAGTTTGAAGTTGGTTGTGGGGTAAGCTGGTGACGAATTTCTACTCGTAAGGTGAGGGCATTTCGTATATGACAAATTCAGGCAGGATTTTTACATTGTGGTGGAGGCGCATCTTATAAGTTCCAAGGGGGAATTCAACTTCATGGTCACCGTCGATGTATTTTTTCCAGGCAAGTCTGTATGCAACCTGGAATGATTTCCACTTTAACCACATAGAATATCTCTTGTCTCTGTCAGCAGATATGAAGTTCGGTTTCAGTCTCCAGAGCGGGCTTTTTGGTTTAGGTACTGAGAAAGGATCAACTCGCTTAATACGCTCTACTCCAAGCCACTTCTCTGATGGTTTGCGCTTTTCCATGATATCATCAAGCTCACTCTGAAGCATCTGATTGAAGTGCTGTAAATACAGATGTTTTCCTTCTGTAGTCTGTTCGTAATCTCTGGGTATATGAAGTTTGATGGTGACTTCAGCGGGAAGCAGATTGTTGCCCATGGATCTGAAAAACTTCTTCGGGCGTTTAATCTTAATCTCCTTACCGATATCTGATGGAAGGAGTTTGGCTCCCGGCCACAAAGATGGGAGGTGGACAAGACCTGCTTTCACGGGGTTTAACATGGTGTAGACGATTTTCATGAGGGTATCGTTATTATCCCCAAGCACAGGGAGGCTCGGCTTATCACTGCTCCAGAAGTTTTCTTTACGCTTGAGGTGAGTGTTCATGAATTTGGCTATGTTTCTGTGAAGTTCTGCAGTAAACGCCGGAGCATCACCTAGGTCGTCTTCATAAATAAGATGACTGTGGTTACTCATGTAAAGTGCTACAAGCAATCTGATGGATGGAAACTTCATTAAAGCTAAACCCAGACAGTAAAGTATACCCTGATTTGTTATTTTGTCGGGTTTGAAGAAAAACCATTGCTCACTGGTTCTTCTTGTTGCAAAAATTGTAGTGTTCTCGGTAATAAGTCTCGGTAACATACACTTATTATCAGCGTTTTCAGCAGAAAGTTGCACAATCCACGTAATGATCCTCAGCGATCCACCAGATCGCTTTCTTCTTGAACACGAGCAAAAACACCTTCCCTGTATACTTCCGAGCGAACCTGGAAGTGGTTTCGAACCACAAATTCGGGCGGTGGAGGATTTTTTATACGAATGAGTTGAAAGGAAGGTTATATTTATTCTGGTTATGGATCAGAGCGGCTTGAGTTGTTCATAATATCGCCCAGAATTGACTGAACCTCCGCTGAAGCTTTTTGCTTGATGTCGGGAGAGAGTCTGGCATACCTCTGGGTCATCTGAATTGTCTTATGACCCATGAGTGTCTGGATTGTAAAAAGTGGTGTACCCTGGATTGCAAGCTTGCAAAAGTATGGCGAAGTGTATGAAACACGACTTTGTCCCGTGCATCAGTGATTCCCTCATTAAAAAGGCGGTTGGTAATGTGATACCAGGTGTGACTGACTCCTTTAAGTTTGTTCCCATTCTTGTCAGGGGAAATCCATGGTGATTGTGAAGTCTGGAATCTCTGTTTAAGAATTATCAGCAGAGTATCAGATAAATAGGCATGCCTGCTTTTACCTGCCTTAGGATTTTTAATATGAAGAGTCTATGCTTCCTCATTTAAGTCAACAAAAATATTAACCCCGGTTGGTTGTATTAATCTTACTTGAAATATGAGAAATCTGTTGTATTTTATATTGCTGCATTATTTTTATTAAGGGAAGTTCAGAAATAATAGTATTAAAATTCCGGGTTCACCTGAATTTCCATTGTTCCAGGACTCATTATTATGAACATACTTATTCTTATAATCACATTGAGTTCACAACTTAATTCTCAGTACAGTAGTGTTTTTTCAAACGATCCCAGATGGGATAATAAATTTACTTTTACCGTAGGAACTTCTCTTTACGGGAATTCCGATGGTGCAGGTGGTTTTGTCGGAGGACTGTACTCACTCAATCGCTTTTTTAAAGTTGGATTGGGTTTTGAATACGAAAGCAGAGGCGTTTCCTACGGTATCAGGGGTCGCGCTTTTATACCTACGTATGAGTTCGGGTTTGGAATTGAAATCGGTGCAATGAATGGATTTCACCGCAGAACAGGCTTTTTGTTGCCTTCAAATGAACATCCATCCTACGCACAGCCTGTATTCGAGGCGGAAAATGCTCTGTCACTATACGCTGGCATTGTACTCGTTTATCAGCATGAAGATTTTCTCACCTTTGAAATGCTTATCGGGGGTAATCATATCACCACTCCAGATAAAATGGTCTGTGTGAAAGAATGTGACAGATTGAGTGTGGCTGATCACAGCATAGTTGATTCTGTCAAACTGGTTTTCAGCTTGGGTTTTTTCTTCTGAACCCGTTTTCATATAAGATTTTCTCCATCTTTATGCCGGTGGGGTTTTTGCTTTGCACACCACACGGTTGCTGAAATCATAGATCTCCATCTTTATGCCGGTGGGGTTTTTGCGTTTGCGGATGCGGCTTTTACAAATTCAATTCGGTTTGACACGTCGAAAATTGAATATATCGCCTTCAAATGGGAACGTACAGTTTCAACACTGAGATTCAGCTCCGATGCCACTTCAGGGATTGTAAGACCTGCAAGTATCTCCTGGGCAACTGAACGCTGTCTTGCAGTCAATGATACAAGCGCAGGTACCGGCTGTGGCTTTGTGGGTATTATATTCACATGCACCGAATCACTCCCAGTACTTCTCATCCGGGTTAGAGTTACGGCATGACGTTTAATAAAGAGCTCACGACTGTTAAGGTCCGATTCAAGGAAGGTTTTAGCTGAATCCCTGAGT
>JAFGWM010000047.1 GCA_016937155.1 Deltaproteobacteria bacterium | reverse complement strand
GGTTCAAATACATTGAAGGGAAGCTGCTTTTTGATTCTCAGCCCAGAGGCGGATGCAAAAAGCCCTCTCCTGAATGCAAAACTATTAATGTAACGGAATTTTTGAGGGATGTATCTCTCGCAGCACAAAAAAGTGGAATTGAAATTTCCGGTTTCGGGCTGCACAGCTGTTCTGACAGAGAAGGAAAAAATACAGATTTAAATACATCCCTGAAGGTCATTCGTATTAATAACTGGAAATATGCTTCACCATTATCTAAAATCCTGATTAAAAAAATCAGACAATGGAATTTACTTGACAAAATATACATAAATATCGCAGAAATACCGGGTCATTGCTTATTATAGATTGAGGATAAAAATGATACCTGTAATGCTCCCGTTTCCTGATATATACAATATCGACGTGTTTCTTTTTTCTGTTGCCACACAAAAAAGAGTTCCAACAGTTAGTGAAACAGTACCATCGATTGGCACAGAGAGAACAGATTTTTTCATAAGAAAAATTCTTGATATCTATTTTGAAGGTAAAGAACCAGGAATTGAAATAAAGCGAAATGATGAAGGAAAAGTTTTAGTTAATCTTGAGAATATTCACTTTTCTGTATCTCACGCTGATGATTCCACTCTCATTAGTGTTTCAAGCACAAAGTCCGGATGTGATATTGAAAAAATTCGACACCTTGTCAGAGAACGTACATTTGACACCCGATTTCTTGACGATACTGTCAACTGCCCGTGGATTGTCAGATCCGGAAACAATCTCATGAGAATTGTAAGTGCACGTGAAGCTGCACTGAAGTATTTTGGTGGTAAACTTCTGAATGATTTTAAGGATATTCATATGGATTTTCATGGAAACATTGACGGTCTGTATTCCTGGAAGGCCACTTTAGGTAAAAATTCCTGTACAGTTGGAGAATTCTATGATGATGATCTTACAATCAATGTAGCCTACACAGATTCAACTCCAACTATAAACCTCACTATTCATCGGAATTATTTTTCGATATAACCTCCGGATAGTTTGAAATTTTCCGTATGGATTCAGAAAGGGGCAGCAGGGTTTTGACTGCTTTGAGGTATACCTCGTTAAAATATTCAGAATACTGTTCATGTATAACGTAATCAGGATCTAGAGTATCAGAAAATCTCACCATTGAATCCACTGCAGCATTATAATCTGTATGGATACTTGCACCAACAAATCCACATATTGCCGCTCCCAAAAGTGAAAGTTCATGATTTTCTGGCATTTTTATTGGCATTCCACAGATATCCCCAAGAATTGAGCATACTCTGTGACTACGACTGCCTCCACCGGCTACTGCTATAAAATCATTATTTCCTGTTTTTTTCTGAATTTTTTCCAGACCATGCCTCAACCCATAGGAAATACCTTCCACTATTGCACGATAAAGATATCGCCGGTCATGAACTTCTCCAAATCCCAGAAATGCCCCCTTGGCGGATGGCTCCAAAAGTGGCGGTCTCCAGAACGGAAGCATCATAAGACCCATGGAACCAGCTGGTATATTCTCCAGATGAGCATCAAGAGCTTCCTCTATCCTGATGTTTGAAACCTCTGAAGCATTAATCTCTGGATGTCCAAACTCCTTTTTAAACCAACTGATCATCCAGAAACCTCTGAATATTTCCACTTCAGGATTAAAATATCCCGGAATAGCAGCTGGATAGGACGGCATAAATTTCTCAATCTCAACATACCTGTGAGTAGTTGTCTGTACAGTAGCTGTGGTGCCAAGACTCATACTCGCATTTTTTCTGCCATGAACACTGAGAGCAAGTGTTTCACATCCTTTATCTGAAGCGGCGGCATATACAGGAGTTGAAAATGGAATACCGGTTTCTTTTGAGGCCTTTGCAGTAATTTCTCCAATCTTTTCAGAAGGGAATACGAGTTTGGGAAGAGTGTTTTCAGGTACCGGAAACATTTCCAGATTCCGCTCACCTGATTTCGACCAGCGCTGTTTTTTATAGTTAAATGGAATATGCCCCACCTGTGATGCCGTTGAGTCAGTAAAGACCCCGCAAAGCCGATAATTGAGATATCCACTGAGAAGTAAAATATGTTCTGTCTTTTCCCAGAGTTCCGGCTCATTCTGCATTATCCAGTTGGTTTTACCGTCCATCTGGACCTTCTGCAGCACTTCATGCATTCCAATGATTTTTGCGCCTGTTTTTATAATAAAATTCGGTTTATAGGGAGGAAATGCTTTGCGGTTATCCATCCATATAATGGCATTCCGAAGGGGGTTTCCTAATTCATCAAGAACCACAAGAGTGTCACGCATGGTCGTTATAACCACTCCTGCTATGCGCTCCGCCATATCTTTTACCTGAAGATCAAGCATATCTATGCTCTTTATAAGTGTTTCATAGTATACTTCAGGTTTTTGCTCAAAGTATCCTGGTGAGGGAGAGATAAAATCAGGATACGACGACTGATTCATTCTCACAAACCTTCCCTCCTGATCAATCAGAGCACTTTTCAGTGATTGCGTTCCACAATCAACAGCCAGAATAAGATCCTTCATTTATTACTCCGGTCAGAACATTACATGAGATTTTTTTATTATTCCAGTTGTATATTTTCTGAAAAAATCAGATTTTTCATGAGGAAAGTTATGATTTACAGATGTACCCTTAAAGAAAATACTGTAATAGAACTGAGAAAGAGTATAAAGTTTGCTCCAGTGATGTATCGATCTCTTTATGGAGTAAAAAATGGATAAAACACCAGATAGCAGTATTGAACTATCCAAGGGAAGAAGGAAAAAGCCTGAAAATCCGGATGGACGCCGGACACTTGTTGGAATGACAATTGCCGATATTGAAGAGTTAAGTGCTGAAATGATTGAAATCAAGGATGGAGAAACAGATATTCCTGCAGACATTTTAAATCGAACCCCGGGAGTAAACCTGATTCCTGTTACCCGGCCGCGTGAAGCAAGTGAACCTGCTTTCCTTCCCTCAGCACCAGGCAACGTATGGTCCACTGGACTTTCATATAGTTATATCGAAGAGCTGTGCCTGAAACATCTGTTTCAGGGTGGTGCTTTAAGGGGCAATGATCTTGTGGGCAGAATTTGTCTTTCGCCTGTAATCATTGAAGAAATTATGGAGCGCCTGAGACGTAACAAGATGGTGGAAATAACAGGTTCCACAGGAGCGGGTCTTGGCAGGAGTTCTATGGTTTTTCGTCTTACTTCTCAGGGACATGACTATATCACTAGAGTTATGGACAGGGATATGTATGTGGGTCCAGCTCCAGTTCCATTTAATTATTATCTTCAGGCTGTCACAGCCCAGACTATACGCTCCAATTCATTGAGAAAAGAGGATCTGGAACCTCATTTCACGGATCTTGTACTCCGCCCCATCGTATTTGATGCTATCGGCCCTGCAATGAATAGTGGTAAGGCTCTGTTCTTCTATGGCCCTCCGGGGAACGGGAAAACTGCCATATGTCAAAGAATGACCAGTTGTTTCGGAGGAGATATTTTTATTCCATATGCTGTTCTTATCGATGATTTCGTTATTAAAATTTATGATGAAAATATTCATGAAGCAACGCCTTTAGATGACAACAGTAATTTCATGCCAGACCTCAGATGGGTAAAAGTAAAAAGACCAATGGTTGTTGTGGGAGGTGAACTTGAACTGGAGGATATGAGCCTCTCATATTCAGAGCAGGTAAAATACTACGAAGCCCCCATTCAGATGAAAGCAAATAATGGGATGCTTCTTATCGACGACTTCGGAAGACAGCGTGTTTCTCCAACGGATCTTCTGAACAGGTGGATTGTTCCACTTGAAAGTGAAGTTGATTTTCTTTCCATGCATACCGGGAAGAAACTGCAGGTTCCATTTGATGTTTTCGTGGTATTTTCCACAAATTTAAATCCAGCGGAACTTGTTGATGCTGCTTTTCTCAGAAGAGTCAGATACAAACTGGAAGTAAACCGGCCTGATGAGGGACTTTTCGCTGAAATTTTCCGGAAAGAATGTATCCGTCATGGAGTTCCGTGGAATCCTGATATGATAGATTATCTTATTGAACACCATTACAAGAGAGTAAAGCGACCCTTTAACGCCTGTGAGCCCAGAGACCTTCTGGCTCAGGTTGTGGATCTTAGTTCCTACAGAGGTCATGAACCAGCTATGACTAAGGATATACTGGATCGTGTCGTAACTAACTATTTTGTCAAATTCTGACGACAGAATGAATACCATTTACTCCTCCGGGAAAATTCTAAAGGGAGCACTGATTAATTCAGGCGCTCTTGGGGCTAAAATCATTGGTGGACCAGCTCTTCTGTATCTGATAGCGAATGTTTACAGCAGCAGCACTCTGGCTGTATTTTTCATAGCGTACAGCATTGTTGAGATTGCCGGGGATATTTCATTCAGTGGTTTCATGGATGCTGTACTATTCTTTGGGATATCTGATAGTAGTTCCAAAGAGATGAAACCCTCAGAAAACATTTTTGGAATAACACTGGTCTTTTCCTTACTTACAACACTTATACTGCTGGTTTTTGCCCCATTGATTTCAGTGAAGTTTTTCCAGCAATATGCAGATATTGATAAAGCTATTCAATTTTTAGCTTTGGGAATTCCATTTGAGGCTATTACACGATTTTATGTAACCCTGCCTAAAATCAAAATTAAGATGCAGTATGACGCAATCATGATAGGGATTATCTTTCCTGTATCTGCGATACTGCTCTCAATTCTTTTTTCTTTTATTGAAACTTCAATATCCACCCTTGCTCTGGCATTCTCTTCATCCTGGGTTCTAACCTCCATTGCAGCAGTTGTCACTGTTTCCCGTCAGTTTGATTTCGTCCCTGAATTTAAAAGCAGTTTCCATAAATTTAAGCAGATAACTGCATTCAGTATTCCACAGAGTCTTAATATGGCGTTCAACAGATCTATTGCTTCAATGGATATCCTCATACTGGGATTTTTCAACACCGCTCCACATTTGATTGCCCTTTACGGACTGGTTTCTCAGATTGTTAAAAACCTTCGTCATATACGTCTGGTTTTTTCCAGTGCTCTATCCCCTGCTCTTTCTAAAATGCGGCACAAGGATCTGATTAAGGAAAGGAATCTGTTGATATTCAAAGTAATCAGTTGGATTTTCCCGCTACTTTTTTTTGCACTAATAATTCTTGTTTCAATAAGGTTTGAATTATTCCAACTGATTGAAGGTGGGAAATCCGTTCCTACAACTTTCTTTTTAATCCTTCTTGTGTCACCTTTTATGAATATACTTTTTGGTCTGGCTGGAAACACACTGATTATGTCTGGATATTCGAAACTGAATTTTCTGGATTCCATATTCGTTGGCCTGGTTAATTTGTTGCTCAATCTAATTCTTATTCCAAAGTTCGGCCTTTCCGGTGCTGCGGCTGCAACATCTCTGAGCATGTCACTTCTTATGTTCATTCAACTCTATCAGGGATCCAAGTACTGTTATCTGAGATATCCATTTCTTTTCATAATCAACCTCTTATTAATTTCAGCCCCAGTTTTTTTGATTCAAATTCTATGGTTCAATGATAGTATTTCTATTTTTTCACGACTTGGAGTTTCTGTTTTATATTCCGGATCATTTATTTTTTTCCGGGCAAAAATTACAAGGACTGAGCAGAAGAGATTTTACTGTAATGACTGAAAATCGAAAAATTGCTGTTTTTCGCAATAATTTTTTACCTCTCAGTGAAACCTTTATTCACACACAAATGAAAGCTCACAAAAAGTACACTCCTGTTGTCTTTTGCAACAACAGACTCAATTCGGAAGTATTTCCTGATCATGAATTCATTAGTGTGTCTCAAAGCGACTCCAGGAATAACCCCAAAAAACTTTTTTACCTTTTAACAGCTTATAGCCATAATTTTCATAAATCATTTAAGAAATCTGATTTCTCCCTGATTCATGCTCATTTCGGGCACAATGGTGTCTATGCACTTCCATATTCAAAAAAATATAATCTTCCACTGATTGTCTCAGTGCATGGCCATGATGTTTCAACACTGCTCAGTGCAGAACAGTATTTTCCCGGGAACTGGCTGTATTCCGCAGGTAGAAGAGAACTGTTCAGACATGCCGCACTCTTTTTATGTGCTGGAAAAGAATTGTGTGAATTACTTGAGGAAGCCGGATGTCCCAGGGGAAAAATACGTCTGCACCATATGGGTGTGGATACTGATTTATTTACACCATCTGAATCCTTCAAAAAAGATCCCCCCGTAATAATTATGGTGGGAAGACTCGTATATAAAAAGGGATTTGAATACGGAATCAGGGCAGTCTCTGATGTCATTAAAAGTGGTATTGACTGTCGTCTCGAAATAATAGGGGATGGTCAGTTAAGAAAGAATCTTGAAAAATCAGTAAAGGAGAATGGAATTTCCAGGTATGTCAACTTTACAGGTTTTCTGACACCCAAAGAGGTGCTGGAGAAAATTAAAAATTCCAGAATTTTGCTTGCTCCTTCAGTTGTGGCTCCAAACTTCGATAGAGATTCCGGGCTAATTGTTGCCAAAGAAGCTCTAAGTTGCGGTATACCAGTAATCGGCAGCTGTCATGGAGGGCTTCCTGAAATAATCAGAACCGGGGAAACTGGATTTATAACTCCTGAAAGAGATCATCGTTTAATGGCGGAATATATTAAAACATTATTGAAAAACAGTGAATTGTCAGCTAAAATGTCACTGGCTGCCAGAACAGATATGAAGGAGCGTTACAGTTCAACTGTTTTGAACACAGCACTTGAAAATATTTATGATTCTATTCTTTAAAACCACTGGGTTTTTAACTTTACAGCCGGTGTCTGGTTATGAAATTTTATATTCTTCCAGTTTTATTTTTAGCTCTTCAGGGATGTAATTTTGTTCTTGATATCAAAGATCCTCCACCTTCATGCGGTGATAATAAAATAGATGATTCTGAAGAATGTGACGGGATTGTGCCTGATGGTTTTTCCTGCAGTAATTCAGGATTTCAATTTGGAACCATAAGCTGTACTCAGAACTGCACAATTGATTATTCACTGTGTTCAAATATTTCTCCAGACTGTGGTAACGGTATTGTTGATGAAGGAGAAACATGTGATGGGACCCCGGGAGATGATCTGTCATGTGAATCATATGGGTATCCCTCAGGTGTGCTGGAGTGTACCGAAAACTGCACTATAAATATTAACGGCTGTGCAGGTGCTCTCTGTGGAAACGGAATGAAAGACTCCACAGAAGCCTGTGACGATAATGATTTCGGTTCAATAAGCTGCGAAAGCCTTGGATTTCTTGGGGGAAATTTAATATGTGAAAACAACTGCAGTGTAATCAATTCTGATAACTGTATTGAAGCTTCCAGTTGTGGAGATAATGTCATTGATGAGCATGAAGAGTGTGACTCTACAAATACAGGGGGAACCAGTTGCGAATCAATAGGATTTTATGATGGTGGCAATATTGGCTGCAATGAAAACTGTACTCTTGATGTTTCAGGATGTCTCGGAGGATACTGCGGTGATGGGATCCTTCAGGGTGATTACGAAATCTGTGATGGCATGATTCCGGATACAGACTGTAATGAACTTGGTTTCTGGTCAGGAAGTCCGGTATGTACCGATTGTGATATCGATTCCAGCACCTGTGCGGTGCCCGTTTTTGTAAGTAATGGATATTCACACACATGCGCAATTACAAGTTCAGGAGCAACATACTGCTGGGGACTCAATACCATGGGACAACTTGGGACAGGAACTATGAATAAAAGCGATCCCAGTCTGGGTTACTCACTGATTCCACTTTTTGTGCAACTGTCCAGTCCTCTTATTAAACTGAGTTCAAGCTATTATACTTCATGCGGAATTCTTGAGGATGGACGAATGAGCTGCTGGGGCGATGGTAACCCTACTCCTCATATAATCCCAGGATACTCAAACCTCGTTGATTTGTGCACCGGCCAGAGCCATATATGCGGACTTGATGCAAATGGCAGCCTCAAATGTCATGGGAATAACTATTATGGTCAGTTGGGTATAGGAACCAGTGGCGACAGTTTTAATACACCTCAGGATGTCAGCAGTATTGAAAATGTGGTATCTGTATCCTGCGGTGCTCATCATACATGTGCCATAGACAGTAATGACAATTTATTCTGCTGGGGCAGAGGCACCGACGGCCGTATTGGAAATCATTCACTGATGAACACGGTTTACCCCGATTTAATCATGTCCAATGCAAAAAACCTGAGTTGTGGACAAAAACACACCTGTGCAGTGGATCTGGACAATAATGCCTGGTGCTGGGGAGATAATTACTATGGACAGATAGGCAATGGTTCTTCGGGAACTGATGTACTCACCCCATATGAAACAACTTCCCACGGCTTTGTAACACGCGCCTTTGCAAATGATGCATCAACCTGCACCACAGGGATATTCGGAGGAATGAGCTGCTGGGGAAGAAATTATTATGGTGAACTTGGTGACGGGACTTTTGATGCAGAATATCAGGGTACAGTAGTGAATGAAATATCAGGATATTTTTCAAGCATCAGTGCAAACGGGCACCATGTATGTGTTATAGACAGTTCAGACAAATTATACTGCTGGGGCAGTAATGCATACGGGAAACTTGGAAATGGTGAAACACTTAACTCAAATATCCCTGTTGAAGTAATCTCTCCACAATAAAAATAATCTGTTTTATTTTTTTCTTTCTTTTTTTATTAACATATTCAAGTATATTATCGTGTGCGATGGAGTTTTATGTTGAGCACTGAAGATAAACTGCTGCATCGGCAGGTAGGAAACTATATTATAAAGGAAAAAATTGGAAGTGGTGCCATGGGGACGGTTTATCTTGCTGTACATTCCAATATAGGGAAAAAGGTTGCAGTAAAAGTTCTCGCTTCTCATCTGAGTAATTCTAATACAGTCAGAGATCGGTTTACCACAGAAGCAAAAGCAATCTCCATGCTTGATCACCCGAATATCATAGAAATGTACGATTTTGGAGTATTCGATGATGGCAGAATGTATTACATCATGGAATACCTAGCGGGTTTCAATCTTAATGAAATTCTTGATAATGGAGCAATTACCTTTGAATTTATTTCCAGAACAATTCTTCAAGTCTGTAACGCGCTGGATTATGTTCATCAGCAGGGAATAATACATCGCGACCTCAAGCCTGGAAATATCTTTATTGCCCGAAAGGGTAACAGTGAAGTTGTCAAAATTCTTGATTTCGGTGTGGCAAAACTTTTTGATTACATGGATGGGGATTCCTCACATAAAACTTCTGATGGTACTATTTTGGGTACTCCTGCCTACATGAGTCCTGAGCAGGCAATGGGAAAAAATCAGGAAATTTCTCATCTGACTGACATCTATGCCATTGGCGTTATTTTATACAGAATGCTCACTGGAGAAGTTCCTGTTGGAGGTTCTAATCTTGGGGAAGTTGTGACGAATCACATTCTGAATGAAGTTGTCCCGCCCCATGTCAGAAATTCACTTATAGGCAGCGAATTAAGCAATACTGTCATGAAAGCCCTGTCGAAAAAACCCCTGGAAAGGTTCGGTACAGCAAGGGAATTTGCTCAGGCTTTTAAAACTGCCCATGGAATAATTTCTCCTTCCCAGGTGTTTTCCGCTGCTTCCAGTGTATCTATTCCAGGTGTCAGTAATGTGGAGTCTGAAACCTCCATCGATAAATTCCCTGGCACAGGTTCTTCTCAGGGGAATAATAGCAGTGCCGCAAATGACTGGAATGTCCCGGATTTCTCACTACAGGATAAAACAGATGTTCCCTCCTATGGCTCCGAATGGGGCGGGTTTAATGATGAACACTCATCTGTAATTCAACCGGTAAACACTGCTGAACGCGAAACCACATTTTCAGGAGTTCAACAGACAACTGAACAGAAGCGCTCATTTATCTCCATGGTTTTTATTATTATTTTTACCGGTGCTGTTCTTTCAGTTGGCTCCTACTTTATATTTTTATCTGACACATCAGATTATTCTCTTCCAACTCATAGATTTTTTCACCCTGTTATTGTAGGTCTTAAAAAAAGTACCCCTGCTTCTGTTCTTATAACAATTGACACAAAACCACAGGGTGCTGCAGTAACCATCTCGGGAAAAGGTAATTCCCTGGCAGGAAACACCCCGTGGAAGCTTTCACTTGAAAAAGGTGTTTCTTATACTCTTAAAACTACGCTGAAGGGTTATAAGGCACAGACTCAAACAAAAGTATTCACTGAGAATGGACATTATAAAATGCTTCTAATTCCTGAAAGCAGTATCAAAGTGGATGAGAAACCAGACAGAAATCCTTCCCGTACAAATCATTCACAGATGAAAAAGAATACAAAAAAAATAAAAGTGATTGATATGGCAACTCTTGGAGACGGGCTTTTATAATTTCCTCTCACTCTCGCTGTTTTTTTGAATTATTCTTTTTTCAGTAGTGATTTAGTTTTTTTATTCTGAGAAAATTCTGAAGGAACAAAAGAGGAATTATTCAGCAGGACAGACTATTTCGGCATATTCAGGACAGCCAACTTCATCGGTGCCATCATCACAGTCTTCTTCACCGTCACAAACCCAGGATTCTGGAATTGAATTCTCACCATCATCACATACAAAGTCCTCTATTGTTGGACAGCCCTCTTCGTCTTCGCCATCAGAACAATCATCTTCACCGTCACAAACCCAGCCTTCATCAATTGTCGAACCATCGTCACATGTGAACTGAGGCTCGTCTGGACATAAACCAATGCATGCAATAATGTCATCATTGCCATCTTCAGTACAGTAAAGTTCTTCAAGTTCTGTACATGTTGCAGAAGTGAGGCAGTCTGCAAAACAGTTGTTTGATGCGCTGGACTCAAAATCATCGCAGCCTGTTTCGCCTTCTGTCATCAGGCCGCAACCATCCAGTTTGCTAAATACCTGTTCGCATGCGTTGCCGCTTGATGAATCATCGTCACAAGCCATAACTGAAAACACCAAAATACTTGCAAGAATAAAACGTTTCATAATAATAAATTCCTCCTGTTTTAATGCAGCACTGCTGCCTTGTTAAGAAAAGATGCAATCAGCATCGAGTTACGCATATACTCCAGTTGCAGAGTCAAATCAATAGAAAAGTTTTGTCCAATGTGTATTTTTTTTCACATCTAAATTTTTTTTTCAGATACATTTATAAATCCGGCACAAAACATAAAACTAAATCCTAAATATTACTTTAAAGAAGCTTCAGAGGAGTCAACCTGAGTAAAACAGGAATAACACTCTGACTGGTTACAATACTCATATGAGAATACTGGGAACGGATTAAAAGAAGTTTTGCCCTCTTTTGTCTTTTTGTAAATTTTTCATATCTGGCAGGCATATTTTTCCTGATTACTGCAAAGGGGAATTTTTTTGCAAAAGCCCTTCCCTTATCAGCAGTATCCTTACCCAGAATCACAAGTTTATGATGTCTTGCTTTTTTTCCTGTTCCAATAAAATCGTCCCAGACTTTATGGGCTCCATACATGGCATCCAGAAGGATTATCTGAGCCAGGAGTTTATTGGCACTCCATCTGGAAATAGTTCTGAATGCACCACTGTGTCCAATAACTATCGTTGGGCCATTGGGAAGCCGGATATTGGATTTCAGAATGGTTCTCTTAAGAGCTCTGAGACTCTCCCATACAACAGCTTCATTACGACTGCCGGGTGCTTCAGGAACAATAAAAATTGCATTCTGCCTGCTTTTTCTGAACTGAAGACCAAGTTTATCATTATCCCATGTTTTATCAGCGGTGGTGTGGTAACCATGAATATAAAAAACCGTCCCTGCCCTTTTGCGGTTGTAATTTTTTGGAACCCACACATGAATTGGACCCTTGGACGGTGTCTGTATTCTCCAGTGTGTTCCGCCATAGACATTTTTCTTCTCTTTTTTTGTAAGTTTGCCAGATGTTTTTTTTGTTTTACCAGGTTTCTTTCCGCCTGTTTTCAATGCCTGAGGCTGTAGATGAAATGGATTAAATATAAATGTAAAAATAAATAACAGATTCTGCATAGCAACTTTCCTACGAAGTTAAGGCATGAAATATTCAGAGGATAATATATTAAATTTCAGGATATTCAAAAAACAGGTGGGAAAGAATTTTCATTGTACAGGATTTACGGCTTTGAGATCCAGACCTCCCGGATACATATAGGATGTATAATTGGCAAATCCGTATACTTCCACCCCAAAATATGTCGCACCTGACTCACTGTAGATGTGATGCGCTCCATTTTCTCCCTGATTTGAAATATCAATCCTTGCAACACCATAGCCGTCATCTATCTCCTCATACATTTCTGATGTAACATATCCACCATCAAGTATGAGAAGTTCATCAGAAGGCCCGGGAATTTTCCCGGTGATGTTTACATAATTTACAGTCATTCCGGGAGGTGCTGTGAATGTGTATTCGCTTCGATACTGCACCACAGGAATAACCTGCCCCATTGCAGGATCACCCGACGCAGTCTGGACATCTGTCCAGAATTTCTGACCAACAGTATATTTCCCCACCAAAATAGGTCCCGAGGCATTTACCTTGAAATGATATCCAGCAGGCGGCTGAAGTTCAACATACTGACCTGGTTCCAGTGAAAAACTTTCATGGCCGGTCAGTGTTGTCTCCACATCAACTTTTTCAAATCCTCCTGCAAGGATTCTGACAACGTTTGTTTCGCTTGTTAATTCCTCAACAGGATGTGTAAGTGACACATAAAAAGTCTTTCCCCATGTTTCCTCAGGGAGAATCATTTCTTCCAGATGATCACATGCCCTTGCATCAAAAGGAACAAATGCGCAGTTATGACCCGACCATAGTCCCAGTGGTTTATCCGAGGTAATAAGACTTCCGGTCAAATCATAGGATGCACCTGGATTACAGAACTCAAAAAGTTCATCATCAGGGCCGCTCAGTAATGCATTTTCCATCTCCGAACACTGGGTGAATCCGAAATCAGACTTTGCAATCAACTGAACAACATCACCGGCCATAAGGTTTAGAGAAAATTCAGATCCCGGATTGATTCCGCTGATATCGGTCCCGGGAGCTATAAATGCAGAAGAATTCACTGTAACAGTTGTATTGTCTTCAGATGCTAAAATAACAGCAAAGCCCGGACTTGATTTGAACTCTATCCCAAGTCTGGCAGCTGTCATAACTGAAGCACTCAGCACACGATATCTTTTTCCCCACACGGACACAGGTAAAAGCAGACTTGCATCATTCGAGTTGGAGGCTATACCCCCCAGTTCAAAATCATACGGATTAAACTGATATGCGGTAACCGGCAAATCTGTAGTCAGATAGTAAGATGCATCCTGATATTTCATGCTCTGGTAGTAATATGTTCCGTCTCCTGCGAGACCCATCCTCATATCATTATGAAATGGCAGATAAAATAGATTGATATCATTTGCTGGAATAGTTTCGGTGCTGTTTATACCATTTCCAGTGATATTAACTGTTACTGATTCGTCATTTCCATTATGTACAGCAATTACAAAATCATCGTTAAAAACAGACTCAATCTGGCTGTTCATTGAGGTAACAGCAAAAAACTCGCATCCTCTGTAACTTTTTTTCATTGAAGCCACATTACACGGAGTATTACATGCCGCTAGAGAATTGATTTCAATGCAACCTTCATCGGCTGAGGAATCACATTCTTCAACAAGATTGCCCTGATATCCATCAACACATTCATATACATTCCCGTCTTCACCACAGATATTATTTCCGGGGGAGCACTCAAGACACTCCATCAGGTTCTCGTCACAAACAGGAGGATTTTCGCCATCGCCACAAAGTTTCTGCTCAACCCAAAACCCTTCCGTACACTGCTGGAGAGAAGCACCAAGACATCTGAACTCATCTCCGGAACACTCAGCATTGTTGGATGAATTGTTTGTTGTAGTATTATTACTGGTATTATTTATATTGTTGCTATTTTCAGTGGAATCATCACAGCCACCCAATACAGCCGATAAAAATAAACTGATAAGTAATAAATATTTTCTCATTTTTTTTCTCTTCTGTTTTTAATCTGTTCTAAGGAAGGTTTTAGCATTTTTTTGGAGGATGAACATATTTTTTTAAGATTAAGAATATATTCCTCTCTCCATGAAAATTTGCCTGAAGCTTTTATCTTCATTACCTCTGTCGGGCATCTTTTAGCCAGAATATCAACAGCAGCTCTAAGCATAGGCCTTGAAACCTCATTTGAAGCGATATTTGTAAACAAGATATTATCTTTTGGTGAATTAAACTGGGACAGTGCTCTGATGAGAAGAGTGAATGCGTATTCCTTGTCTTCATTTCCCTTTTTCTGCAGTAATTTCCATACTGTTTCGGTTTTATTACGCACGAGCTGCTCAATTCCTCTCTGGGGATTTTTTGAAAGTGAATCCCCCAGCAATGCGAACATACTAAGATCCTTCTCTGATTTCATTGCATCAGCCATTTTTGAATAAACTGTTTGTGATACTTTGCATGAAGATGAGTATGTAGTTACAAGAGGGTAAAGATCCCGCTCTCTTGATTCCAGAGTTTTAATAAGCATTGCATCAAGTTGATTTGAACAGTTCATCCCTGCTTTCATCAAAAAGGCTTTTTTCAGGACTCCCCATCTCGTGTTATTAAAAATGCTCATAACTTTTTCAGGGAATTCAGGTTTCGGCCAGTATCTGACTATTGTGAGAACATGTGCAGGATCAGAGGGATTGAAGCTTTTCAGAACAAATCCGGTATCTCCCAAAGCGAGAAGCGTCCTGATAGATTCCAGTTTGACAACTGCAAGTTTATGTTGGTTATAAATTGCGGATACTTTTGATACCATCTGAGGGGAAGAAGTCATTCTTACAGCATACAGATACCTCAATAGAGCCGATAATTTAGTTACCTTTGTGGTATTAAGACATTTTAATGCTGATTTGATTATACTCCGGTCTTTTTTAATCCATCTTGCCATCAGCCAGTAAAAAGCTCCTGAATTATGAGAAACTTTACATAACCGCTCAATAAACTCTTTCCGTTTTTCAATTCGTATTGATTTTTCGAGTCTTTTTCTTATTTCATAATCCTTCCGGGTTCCCGCTCCAAGAAATTCACTGATAAGTTCAACATTACTGTTTGAAAGCTGCACATAAACACCGAGTGCCCTAAGAGCATATTCTTTTGCGATATTTTTTTCTTTAATAAGTTTTTCCAGCCTTGAAGTACTTTTTGAACTCATTAAATATTTTTCAGTGAGTCTAAGAAGTTCATTTTCGGCCCATCCGAGAACTCTTACTGCCAGATCCAGAAATCGTTCATCCCCGGAGAGCAGAGCCGCCTCTATCAGTATTTTCTTTTCTCTATGATCTGTTGTAATTTTCAACTGTTCTTCAATATTTCGGATATTGATTTTGGATAATATTTTCAGTGTTCTATCATGACTAAGCTTTCCTTCTGAAAATGCATTCAAAATACCCTTGATGGGATTTTTTTCATAGTCTATGGAAGTATAAACAGTGAATTCCGAAAACCCAGATGGTTTCTTCTCTGTTGACAGAGTATCAATTACAACTGAAATACACTTTGTCTTCTGAACTTCGGGGAAATTAACAATGAAGGGTGTTTTGAGAGCGGAAGCGTTCAGTTTTTTCCATGGAACATTCACTTTGAATACGGATTTTTCAGTAACAATAAAAAAGGATTTAATTCGTGCATAATTCTTCAGTGATTTTAAATCAGCATAGTTACCAGGGAAAATTCTAAGTGTTTTGACTCCAAAAGGCATGATAGTTGTCGAGAAATTAATGAATGAATATTTTCCAAGTTTTCCAACCCAGGAAGTGGTTGCATCAGAATCTACTATTTTCACAGGAGAAGGAGTTTCACTTCCCGCTCTGATGTCACTACTGATAATGTCTGCTCTCCATGGAAACATGGGCATCGGATTTACAGATGTAATTACAGAAGCTTCAGCCTTGAGTTTTCGGACTTTCTCAAGATTTATTCTTGATACTTTATTTAGAGGTTCATATTGACCTTTATTTTTGTTCCACTTTTCCAGTACAACAGAGACAGCAATTCCGTTACAAAGCCTGGTTTCCTCATTCTGACGATAAATATCTCCGGTTTTGGAATCAATTTTTAGACCTGTTTCATCGGCCATTTCCCCGGTTGTAAAAACTGCACGTCTGAAAACTATTTCTTTTTTCCCGGAATGAAATATCCATGCGGTATTTTCAGTATCCAGACGAAGCATGTTTAGTTTTTTCTGATAATTACAGGTTTTAAGAGTTCTCAGATTTACTGGTTTTTTACCTGTATTTATTTTTTTTCCGTTCCTGAAAAGTGTAATAGCATCATTTCTGATATCCACAGAATAAGAACCCCCGCATTTAACCGGAGCAGTCTGTGACATAAGTAAAACGAATAAAACAGCTGTCATTTTCCGTTATCCTTTCGAGAATATTTCTCAAAATATTTTTTCAGTATCATTGCAGCAAGATAAATGCTTTTTGTTCTCCATTTAGCTGGATTAATAATTCCAATTGCAAAAGCCACCTCAGGATTATCCGATGGTGCGTAACCTGCGAACCAGTTATATTCCAGATACTCAGGTTCTGTTCTGGCGAGAGTACCCGTTTTCCCGCTACAGGTGAATCCATATCTGGGTTCATCATCCTTATAAAAAGCCGTCCTGGCAGTACCAGCTGTAACAGTCTTCCGGAGCATAGTGGCAAGTGTCTTTGCTTCGGATTCATCAATTACTCTTGATGGAATTAAAGTACCCTTTTTTCTGGAATATATTTTTTTGCCATTCTCATCGGTAACCGTTTCAACAAGAAAGGGTTTCTTCCCTACTCCACCATTTGCTACAACACTCATAATCCATGCTGCGTGAAAAGGACTCAAGGTAACTTTTCCAAACCCAGCACTGGTGAAAGCCACACTGTTTTGATCTCTGGCAAGTATACTAAGAGTACTTTTTTCCACGGGCAATTCAAAATCCAGCATGGAATTAAAACCCCATAGGCTCCCATGATAAAGCAATGCTTTCCTGGTAAGAAGGCGATTGCCAAGTCTTGCGAAAACAACATTTGCACTTTTAGCAAGGGCCAAAGAGAGATCAGTACACTCCTTGTCCTTCTGAGGGTTTTCTATCAGCAGTTTCGGGGTAAGCCTGTGAGAGCCACCGTGATAGCATATAGTTTCGTTAAGATCCATTTTACCTGAAGCAATAAAAGCACTGGCACTGACGACTTTAAAAACGCTGGCTGCCGGCGCCCATGGTTTGAGAATCAGTTCCATATCAGTAAGTCTTGGATCCTTTTCAGAACGTCCTCTGAATATTAAGACTCTTCCATCCTTCAGACTGTACATAAAAGCCGCCGCATAGGGAATATTGTATAATTTGAACAGACTGTCTGTATAAGCCTGAAGTGATGGATCAATTGAATAGGAGATTTTCAGTCCCCCTGGTGTCAGTTGTTCGAATACACCATTTTTTTCCCTTCCATTTGAAGTGTTTAAAAACTTCTTCCAGTCCTGAATCAATTCTGTTTTAGAAGCAGCCTCAACATTGACGCTATGGAGTTTTACCTTTGTGCGTTCTTTACCCGAGCGGCTAAGCCATATCAGAAGGGAAATCACAAACAGAAAAATCACCAGAAACAGTAACATCGGAGCAACGGATTTTCTGGTTAACTTCTTCGGCATTACATCAATCCTGCCACTTTTCACTCTGGAGATATTCAATACCGTGCTTTTTCATACGGTAATACAGGGTACTCCTGTTTATCCCCAGCATCCGGGCTGCGTGAGCCATATTACCTTTGGATTCTTCCACTGCTCTCAGTATTCTGGACTTTTCATTTTCATTTTTCTGAATATCCAGAGGAGCAGAAATCCTTTGAGAAATTGTTTCTGTCTTCTCAAAATTTGGACCAAACCTGAGATCAGAAACCGCCAGAGTTCCATTGCTTGAAAGGATAAGGGCCCTTTCAATAATATTTTCCAGTTCGCGAACATTACCCGGCCAGTCATATGCCTCCAGTGCCCGTATAAAATTTTCATCTATCTGCTGTACTTTTTTTCCTGTAACGCTCTGATATTTTTCGACAAAATGCACTACCAGTTCCCGGATATCCTGACGACGTTCCCTGAGAGACGGCAGTTCTACAGGGAATACATTCAAACGATAATATAAATCCTGTCGGAATTCACCTCTGCTGACCAGATCCTCAAGATCTCTGTGTGTAGCACTTATGAGCCGCACATCAACACTAACTGTTTCTTCCCCCCCTACTCTTTCAAATTCACGTTCCTGCAATACCCGTAAAAGTTTCACCTGAATATCTATCGGAAGGTCACCCACTTCATCCAAAAAGAGTGTTCCTGTATCTGCAAGTTCGAATCGTCCCATCCTTTTGGATACAGCACCTGTGAAAGCACCCTTTTCATGCCCAAAAAGTTCACTTTCCAGAACACCACTGGAAAGTGCAGCACAATTAACTCTGACAAAAGGTCTTGAAGCCCTTGGAGAATTCAGATGAATTGCATGAGCTATAAGTTCCTTACCGGTACCAGTTTCTCCTCTCAGAAGTACAGTGGATGCTGTTGGCGCAACTCTTTCAATATTATCCAGAACATTTTTCAAAGCCTTACTTGAACCCACTATATTTCCAAAACTGAAAACCTCATGAGCCTGATTATCAAGATAACTGGTATATGCCTCCAGTTTCTTTTCAAGAATCAAATTTAGTTTTTTCAGATGGAATACTTCTATTGCCTGTACGATTGCACTTTTCAACTCATCCATATTCCATGGTTTGGTAATGAATCTATAAACCACCCCAAGCCTTATGGCTTCCATAAGGACATCCGGATCCTTATATGCAGTCAGAATAATACCGAGAGCATCCGGGTTAATAATCCTGTGTTTCTGAAGAAACTCCAGACCACTCATCTTTGGCATTCTCTGATCGGTAACCACTACAGCAAAATTCTTTTTTGCGGCCAGCTCCAGTGCTGAGGGACCATCCTGAGCAGTAGTTATATCGAGAGTACGCCTGAAATTAAGTCTGAAAACCTCTAAATTATCAGGTTCATCATCAACGTATAAAACAGGGAAATCCTTAAAATCCAAAATTCCTCCGATTACTGACAGTATGAAGGTCCATCTGTGCATTCACCCGGACCTGTAGGACAGATATCCAGACATTCCAGATAGTTAACACAGCTTTCCACAGCAGTGGTCATCACACATACGTCAACCGATACACCCCCCATATCAAGACTGGTGCATTCACTGTATCCATCACATGAAGCACCTCCGTCACAAAAATCAAGACAGTAACTAAATCCCGTTGTATCGCCTGGAAGTGTAAGGCAGGCACCATTCATACAATCAGCATTTTCACTGCATATCTGGCATGTTCCCAGTTCCCCCGAAGGATTTGAGCATTCACCAGTTCGGGGAAGACAGTATTTTGTACCATCCGAGAGCTCAGTACAAATCATTGTATCACCACAGTCACTAAAATTTTCACAACTTATTGCGCAAACACGGTTACCGGTCAGACTGGAGAATACACATTCACTGCCATCATTACACTGTTCATCATATTCACATGGACTGCACTCTTCACCACCACCAACACAGGAGCCATATGATTTAACACACTGATATATGGATGCTGTAGTGAGAGCACAGCCTTCGGGACACTCATTTTCACAGTCAAGAACATGCTGCCCCCTGTCCGGACAGAAAAACACTTCTGAACATGTAGAATCCGGGCCACAGGAAGTTGGAACAGCTTCATCACACTGACTGGAACAGAAGGAACCATTTACATCACCATAGTTAAGACAGGCATCCTGATCATACCCACACTGAAAATCCATATCACAGCCTTCACAGTAAGCCCTAGGGATACACCATGATTTGGTATTTGATCCATATGGTCTGCAGACCATGTCAGGGGGACATTCTCTGGAATCAATACATTCGTTGGAACAAAATGGTGTAGGATCCGCTCTCTCAAAATCAGTAATGCAACTGAATCCCGAACTGCAATCAGAAACAGCACAACTTTCCCCTGCTGTTCCATCTCCCTGCTGGAAGTAAATACCTACACACCAGTAACTGGTTCCACTTAGAGCACATACTGTTCCATCAGGACACTGATCCTGATCTGTGCACTCATAGGAACATACATTTTCGCGGCATTCCTGCGTAAGTCCATCAGGACAATTTTCGTCTTCCGTACAGTCAAGGCAGTCGGCATTATCATCACATCTGCTACCCGCTCCCTGTTTGGGTGCACAAAAATAATCAATACAGGAATAACCTTCACGGCAGTTTTCATTATCCTCACACTGGGGCATACAGTAGGATTCATCTGCATTGAATTCAACACACAGTCCTTTGGAACAAGGCTGGGTATCACTGCAAACTTCGGTGCACATACCCTCAGGAAGTCCAAGATTGCAGACTCCCTCACAAACAGAGTTTTCGTCACACGGCTCCCCAAAGGAAGTAGTGGAATCATCATCACAACCGGAGATAATTATGAGATTGGAAAATAAAAACAAAGTGAAAAAAAGATTCTTCATCATAAAACTCCATTGGGTACTTTATTTCAGTTTTTACGTTTGAACTGCATTATTCCGGTGACCAGTTTATCAGTTTTAAATATCTTTACAATCACAGCGATCAGCAAACCACTAAGTAAAATATTGTAAAGTATTCCTATTATCACCGTTGAATATGCATCAAAGGTCAGAGATCTCATTGCACTCATGGGATGAGAAAAGGGAATTGCATACATAAGATACCTGACTACAGGGGAAACTGTGTCGAAATCCTTGTACATGGTAAAAAACATTGGAATAATCGCAAGTCCCATGATTGGGTAAGTGAGAACCTGAGCGCTTTTATAATCCTTTGCCATAATACCAAGGAGCATTGCACTGGCCAGTCCAAAAATCAGTGAAGCGAACAGACTCAATCCCACAAGAATATAATCAAACCATTCCAGTTGAAGTCCAAGCAGTGAGAGATTAATATTTCCTGCTTCAAGGGAGTTAAGATAGAACTTGAATCCAATCAGATACAAGGTAGCCATTATCAACCCGACAATTGCGCTTCCAAGCAACTTTCCAACTACAATTGTGGTTCTGTTCACAGGCATTGTCAGAAGTGTTTCCAGAGTCTTATTTTCCTTCTCAAGCCCCATGGAAGTTATAACCATGGATCCGCCCAGCATAAGAATAATAAAAATAGCCATGGGGATTGTCAGCGACTGGCTCACAAGAACCTGAGCAATTTTATTGGGACTAAGAGCAGGAATCATTTTAAGTTTGTATATCGTTGATTCAACTTTCATGGTTGGCTGAAGAATATTAAGTGTTTTTTCAGATTCCAGACTGAGTTGATCCTGCAAAATAAATGAGCTCAATCGTCTGTTCATCTGTTCCAGACTTTTTTCCAGAACAGCACTTCCTATGGTATCCATTATACCCGCTCCGCGCATAACCCATTGAATTAGAATCAGACCTTTCTGACCTTTTTTTATTTCACTGTGAAAACCTTTTGTAACAACTATTACTGCCACAGCTTTTTTTGACTTTTTAACACGCTCCAGAGCTGTTTCAGGGCTATCACCCTTGAAGATAATTTCCGTCTTTTCCTCCAGCCCCAAGGAAAGAGCCTTTGATGCTGGAGAATTATCCAGATCAACAAGGGCTATCTGCGGTTTCTTTCTTGCTTCATCCTTTGAAACGCCAATAATCTTTCCCATGGATGCAAACAGTATGGTTATCCCGATGATAATAGCTACACTTGAAGGAGTCAGAAGTTCCTTGATTTCCTTTTTAATAAGATTAACGAGCATCAGTTGCCTCCCCTACAGCCTTCATGAAAATACCTTCAATATCATTCATTCCGTAACGTTCCTTAATTTCCTCAACCTTACCGTATTCAATAATTTTTCCGCTGTGAATTAAGGCGACCCTGTCACAGAGAAATTCCACTTCATGCATATTGTGGGAAGAAAGCAGTACACTCCGTTCTTCAGAAAGAGAGTTCCTGATTACATTTCTCACATCATGCGCATTGATTACATCCAGACCGCTGGTGGGCTCATCAAGAATTGCCAGCACAGGCTGAACCATGAGAGCTCTTGCAATAACAAGTCTTCGCGTCATACCCTTTGAGTAGTTCTGAACCTTATCATTGATTCGATCACCCAGATTTGCAATTTCAACCCCTCTTTCAACCATCTTTTGAAGTGGTTCACGATCCTTGAAAAAACCTGCTATAAATTCAAGATACTCTCTACCCCTGAGATTTTTATATATTCCAGCGTCCTCGGGAAGATAACTTATCAGTTTTCGTATTTCATCAGGCTGATGCTGAACTTCCCTGTCATTAATCAGTACCTTTCCCTCGGTTGTACTGAGTAGAGTTGATAAAATCCTCAGAGTAGTGGTTTTACCGGCTCCATTAGGTCCAATCAGACCAAAAATCTCCCCCCGGTTAATTTCAAATGAAATACCTTTTACAGCATCAAACTGTTTGTATGTTTTTTTAAGATTTTCTACCCTTACAAGGGCCATTTTCCACCATCCTTTCAAACGGATTTTGACGAAACTGCAGACATCTGTCATCCGGTAAGGGATAAAAATTCCTGCCACCTTGAGGAATTACTTTCCACAGGTACTTATAATTTCTATAAAAACAAATTACCAGCTGATTTCGCTTGTACTGAAGATGTTATTGGCCTATTTTCCCTCTTCATGAGTGAGAATTTTAACCTAAAAACAGCATGTGTTTTCAGTGAAGCGTTTTTTGATCATGTTGCTCCTATTGATCATCCTGAATGTCCAGGCAGATTAAGAGCCGTCGTTAAAACCCTGAAAGAGTCAGGTTTGTGGAAGGGTTTTGATTTCATAAAACCCAGAAGAGTTGACCATGAAGAACTGACTCTTATTCACCAGCCACACTATCTAACTGCAGTTGAGCAGAAACTGATGAGAGGTGTCAGTGGCTACCTTGATCTGGGAGATACCTACTACAGTCCGGGAACATATCAGGCAGCCTATGAAGCAGCAGGAGGCGGGATTGACATGGTAAGAGCTATCATGAATGGCTCTGTAGAAAATGGCATTGCACTTGTTAGACCACCCGGACACCATGCCGAAACAGATCTTGCAATGGGATTCTGCCTGTTCAACAATATTGCAGCAGCAGCCGCTTCCATCGTAAAAGATGACCCAACAAAAAAGGTTGCTATTGTTGATTTTGATGTCCACCATGGAAACGGAACACAGAATATTTTTTATTCAAATCCATCTGTGCTTTATGCATCAATACATCAGAGTCCTCTTTTTCCTGGAACCGGTGACATTGATGAAACCGGATCTGATAAAGCTCCGGGAACAACCATAAATGTACCTATGCCACCACTTGGGGATGATGTTGACTGGGTATATGCTCTCACAAATTTAATTTTCCCTGTTATTCGCAAATTCAATCCGGATATTATTCTTGTCAGTGCCGGATATGATGCGCATAAACTTGATCACATCAGTTCCCAGACTCTAACAGACAGAGGTTTTTCAATAATCCACAGCATGCTATTCTCCCTTGCAACTGAAATCTGCAACGGGAAACTAGGCGTATTTATGGAAGGCGGTTATCATTTTGATGCTCTTGCCACCGGGATCTCCAGTTTTTCAAAAATCCTGCTGACAGGTAATCTCAATGATGATATCCAATTCGAAAATTCCCCTGCCCACAGCACAGTAACTACTGTCAATAAAGTACTCACCAGTATAAACAGTATCTGGAATATCAAACTTACAGATGACGGAGATTCTTTTTACGAACTCTACTGATATGTATTGATTCCGGCACAAGAGCATTGTAATTAGGGATTTTTCATCTAAAATGTGAATGCCGCTCCATTTTCTTCAGTGGCTCAGAAGGACGGAATTCGACTATGAAAAAACGATATTCTGCAATTACAGGATTTGTTATTTTTGCTTCAACAGTTCTATTGTTAATCGTCTTTGAAGGGTGTGATGATTCTCCTGAAATTTCCTCCTGTGGTAACGGAACCATCGATCTGGGGGAAGATTGCGATGGTGATGATCTTGACAATACAAGTTGTGCTTCACTTGGATTCAATAATGCTGAATTAAAATGTAACTCTGACTGCATGTTTGACCTGAGTAGTTGTGAAGCAGCCGGAAAATGCGGAGATGGATTTGTTGACGCTGAATTTGAGGATTGTGACGGAACATCATTTAATGGGGTAAGTTGTGACGATCTCGGTTTTGAAACCGGAAATATTGGATGCACCAGTGAATGTACTTTTGATCTATCCGGATGCAGTGACTGTGGTGATGGGGAAATAACTGGAAATGAAGAATGTGATTCTGGAAATATGAATGAAAATTCATGCATATCATTGGGTTATTACGGAGGAGAACTCTTCTGCACAACCGACACCTGCAGACTAGACACATCAAACTGTGAGACATGGGGAAAATGCGGGGATGGTGAAATTCAGATAAATTATTATGAGCAGTGTGATGGTGATGAACTTAACGGAATTACAAACTGCAACTCTCTTGATCCCGTTTACTATTATGAAAATTCATATTTAACCTGTAAAAGTGACTGCACATACAAACTTGCAGATTGTAAGTTCTGTGGGGACGGAATTGTTCAGGAGGAATTCGAAGAATCCTGCGAACCATCAAATCCTGATAACTTCAGTTGTGAGGCATCATCATTCATTGCAGGAACATATGTCTGCAATGAATGTGTTGCGGATTTCAGTGACTGCAACGGCTTTCTCTTCCTTGATGTAAGCGAAGGAATGGAGCATTCCTGTGGTATTGATTTGAATCAGCAGGCCTGGTGTTGGGGAGACAACAACCATTCCCAGCTCGGTAATACACTACAGCATTCCAGTACTCCACTTATGGTTAATCAGCCGGAGGGAATCAGTTTTATTAAATTGAGTTCAGGAATTAATCACACATGTGCACTCGACACCGCAGGACATGTTTGGTGCTGGGGTTCCAATACCGTGTATCAACTTGGGAGCGCTTCAAGAACTCTACCTGAATATGCAGATCCGGGGATTGTTGATTTGCCGGATTACATAATGGCTGCGGATATAAGTTGTGGAACTGAGCACTGCTGCATCATTGATTCTTCTGGCAGTGTCTGGTGCTGGGGAAACAATGACTATGGCCAACTTGGAGTGGGTAGTGAAGAAAACACTTTACCACCTGCAAAAATTGAAACTCTGATTTTTACTAAAGTCAGCGCAGGTGGTAATCATACATGTGGATTAAACCAGTCTGGAGAAATTCTATGCTGGGGGTGGAACAATAATGGTCAACTTGGAAACAATGACACAGCGGATACAAATACCCCTGTAACTGCAATTAATCCGGGTGCGGTTTTTGTGGATATTTCATCAAATCATGGACACAGTTGCGCGATCGGTACTAATGGCCGCGCTTACTGCTGGGGTTGGAACGCTTATGGGGAACTGGGAACTGCTGATAACACAAATTATGTAGTTCCAACACCGGTTTCATTATCTTCAAGTATATTGTTTTCTCAAATAATAACTGGATTTAATCACTCCTGTGCGCTGACTTCGGAAAACGGGAAAATTTACTGTTGGGGTTCTGACAGCCTCGGACAACTGGGGCTGAATACAACTGATTCAAGAAATACTCCTGCATTGAGTTACACATTAGGGAATATAGTCTTCACTCAACTTGGTCATAGCAGATGGAAAAACACATGCGCCATTGACTCTTCAAGGCGATTGTGGTGTTGGGGTGACAACTATAAATACCAGTGTGGCAGACTCGCACCTTCCACCATTGACGTTCCCACTTACATACATGATCCTGTATTCTGATATTCTGAAAAAAGATTCGGCGGTGGAAGGTTTGTTACTGGTGAGGAGGGGATTTCCACCGCCGCCTTGAGACGGAAAACAGGCTGATTGAGGGAGGAGAAACCCTGTTTCCCGTTCACACTTACCAATCGGTAGTATTTTTTTAATATTAAATAAAAAATTAATTTTTTTCACATTTTTGTTTTATTCAGGTTTTGGAATTCGACAAATCACCTGAATTCAGATGGTAAAACAGAAAAAATACTTAACGATCGACACTGTTTTTGCTAGTCTCTCCGCATGATTACAAAATTTTTATTTCAATTCAAAAGTTATGTTTTATTTACCGTCGTTTCCATTGGCCTGATAAGTTGCGGTCCACCCGCTATTCCCCAAGTAAACAATGCCGGAGATGACAAAACAGCTGGTAAAAACACTGGAGACAACAAACAGACAAATCCTGTAAACTATATCCAGCTAAATACCAGGCGTGAAGCCACAGCAGATACTCTCCATGGAGTTACAGTTAAGGATCCATACCGATGGCTGGAGGACCTTAAAAACCCGGAAACCAGACACTGGATGGATGAACAGAATAATTTTGCAAAAAAGTATCTTTCCAGACTTCCTGAAATCAAGAAAATTGAGGCCCGACTGAACAAACTTCTTTATATTGATTTCACCAGTGCACCAGTGAAAAGGGGAAATAGATTTTTCTTCCATAAGCAGCATGCGATGAAGGATAAAGTTGTATATTACTGGCAGGAGGGAGAAACTGGAACACCTAAGGTTCTTCTGGATCCCAACACAATGAGTGAGGATGGAAGCTTAAGCATTAAGGGTATTTTTGTCAGCCATGATGGAAAACTTGCAGCATACAAGTTAAGCAGAAATAATGCGGACAGTGCCGTTATCCGCATAAGAAATGTTGAAAAGGGAACAGATCTTGAAGGGGAAGAAATTCCAGGGTGCAAATACGCATATCCCTCATGGGATCCCCACGGCAAAGGTTTTTATTATATCAGGCTCCCTACTGATAAGAAAATTAATCCCAGTGAGCTTCCAGGACATGCTGCCGGGTATTATCACCGTATCGGTAAGCCATGGGCCAAGGATAAACTTGTTTTACAAAAAACCGGAGATCCCAAGCGTTTCGTTGGAGTGGAAATTTCCCGTGACGGAAAATATCTCATTTCTTATGTTCAATTCGGATGGACAAATGTTGATGTATTTTTCCGCTCTCCTTACGGGGGAAGATGGAAACCTCTAGCAGTTAACACAAACTATATGTACGATGTTACATACTGGAAGGGGAAATTCTATATACGAACCAATAACGGTGCTCCCAAATACCAGCTTTTAGTTACAACGCCCCACAGAACTGCGAGAAAATACTGGAAGAAGCTCATTCCTGAGGATCCACACAGTGTTCTGCAGGGATTTTCGATAGCTGGAAACAGGATACTTCTCGACTGGCTAAGACAGGCTTCCTCCAGACTCGAGATAACTGATCTTAACGGTGGAAACCGTACTCAGATTAAACTGCCTGGCATTGGTACTGTACATGGTATTAATGGAGATCCTAAACTGGAAAAAGCCTATTTCACTTACAGTTCATTCTCAAGTCCTAAAAAGGCATTTGAGATAGATACAAAAACTGCTGCCACCAAGGAATACAGCAGTGCTAAAATACCCTTTGATCCATCCCCTTACACAACAGAGCAGGTGAAATATAAATCAAAGGATGGAACCGATATTTCAATGTTTATAATTCATAAGAAAGGGCTGAAAAAAGATGGTTCCAATCCATTCATCCTTTATGGCTATGGGGGGTTCAATGTCAGTCTTACTCCAATTTTCAGTTCATCCCGAATTGTCTGGCTTGAAAACGGAGGTTCCATTGCTATCCCTAATCTGAGGGGTGGTGGAGAGTATGGCGAAAAATGGCATAAAGCTGGAATGCTTACGAACAAACAGAATGTATTTGATGATTTTATAGCTGCCGCCGAGTATCTTATCAGAGAAAAATACACAAGCCCCAAAAAACTGGCTATACGGGGTGGCTCCAACGGCGGTCTTCTTGTTGGTGCCGCAATGACACAGAGACCGTCCCTTTTTAAAGCAGTGTCATGTCATGTTCCGCTTCTTGATATGGTTAGATATACACTATTTGGCTCCGGTAAAACATGGATCAGTGAGTATGGGGATCCACAAAATCCTGAACACTTTGCTGCACTTTATAATTACAGTCCATACCATAAGATCAGACACGGCATTAAATATCCTGCCCTTCTCATGAGCAGCGCAGACAGTGACGACAGAGTGGATCCAATGCACGCTCGTAAATTTACCGCTGCTATCCAGTGGGCCAGTGTTTCTAAAAATCCTGTTATCCTCAGGATCAACGCGAAATCCGGACATGGCGGCGGCGATAAAATATCAAAAAGAATAAAAAACACAGCCGAAGAATATGCGTTTTTAATGCTTGAACTGGGAATGACAAAGAAGGTCAGCGCTGCCCTCCTTAAAAAGTTTAAGGTTGAATCAGAATAAATTAATCCGCACACAAACTCTTGTTTAATAACTTCACTTTGAAAATTAATATTTTGAATATCGGTATATTACTGAATCAATGGAAGTTTTATTCACCCAAGACCCGAAACTGTTTCATGAAGTTTAAAGATTTCATTACATCCCTGACGCGCCACTGAAATCATTTCCAATAGCTGTTTTTCAGAAAAAGTGCCCTTTTCACCTGTACCCTGAATTTCAATAAATTCACCATTGCTGCCCATCACAAAATTCATATCAACCCAAGCTCTGGCATCTTCACTGTAATCAGGATCCAGAAGAATTTCATTATCAACAACAGCACAACTTACACTTGCAACCGATCGAATAATAGGATTCAGTTCAAGTTTGTCTTCGTGTATCAGTTTCTGAACAGCAAGAGAGAGGGCAATAAATCCACCAGTAATAGATGCAGTTCTCGTTCCGGCATCAGCCTGTATAACATCACAATCAATTATAATAGTGCGGTTGCCTAAAATCTTAAGATCCATTGCGGCTCTCAATGATCTTCCTATAAGTCTTTGAATTTCTTCACTACGACCTTTTCTTACACGGGATATCCTGTTTGATCCTGCTCCTGGAAGCATTGCGTATTCAGCAGTAACCCAGCCTGTTGGAGAACTCATCCATGGAGGACTTTTTTCTTCGATGGTAGCACTGCACAATACTTTGGTGTTCCCGTAACTAATCATAACACTTCCCGCGGGGTCCTTCTGAATTCCAATCTGAATATCTATCTTTCTAAGCTCATTATTTTTTCTGTTCAGTGCTCTTTTCATTTCTTTCTCCTGTTAAATTCTATATACAGAAATGTATAACATACTGAAATTAATACAAACAGTTTATAATCTAATTTTTATAACGGTAAAGAGAAGAGGACTCTTTAAATGGCACGGTGACTGAGCAGTTATCAGATAAAATCGTTTTTGAAGGTTTAAAAACTGGAACTCTTTATTCTTATAACAACCTTATTTCCAGATATATCAATCAGTTCACCTTCCTGACTTATTGTATTAAGGCGATATGTTTTTCCATGTTTTTTTATTTTCAATGGAATAGAGTGAGCAGAGACTTTATTCGTTCGTAAACTGCTTATCGTATGTGATACAACTGTCTTTGAGGGTTTTCCCGGATAACTCTCGTAATTCGCATGGAATCCCATCGGTTTTGTACTGATTCCAAAAATATTCCTGAATTTAACCGTCAGAAAACTTTTTCCCCTGGAAAACTTCATATATTCAGTCTTTTTAATACTTTTTGCATTGAGATAACTTAAGGTTCTGAGTTTACTCATAGTTGTGACCTGAATACTGTTTCCACATTCAGGACTTTCCCAGTCACTTCTAAGTTGCATTACAGGTATAGAGTTCCGGCTGCAACTGCCTGTGTTTGTTATCACTCTGGTAAGATCCTGAGTTTCAACTCCTGACACCTCCACAGCCGGGTATTTACGGTGTTTTTCAAGTAAATCTGATGAGATACCGTATATGTTCAAACTTCCCATGCGATAGTCAAAACCTTTATACTGAATACCTTTTCCATTTCTTGAATTACGGGGAAAAATACAATAGCGATCTGGAGCGAAAACACTGTATTGACTGTTTTTCACCAGATTTCCGATAAATCTTACCTTTTTTAAGAGAATTTTACCGATTTTCTTTTGTCCCCCTCCAAATCCCCAGACGTTACCGCTCGCGCTCATTAATAAAACCGTGGGTATCAGGAAAAAAAAATGCTTTTTCATATCAAATCTCCTTTGGGTTCCAGACTATACATCATTAGTTGAATATTTATACAAACTGTACACAATATTCGACACAATTGTGGATATCTGAAAATTTTAAGAGTTTTTACTTATTTTTGAGAAGCTTCAGAGTCTGCTTTTTCAAACGGGCTTTTTTTGCGTCATCTAGTCTTTTGACTTCTTCCGGAGGGGCAAGTTTTCTGGCATATCTCAGGAATGGGACTTCATGATCGTATTTATGCCTTACTACAACAAGCGTTCCCGGAACCGGGCTTTTCTCATCAACATAAATCTCAAGCCATCCATCAGGCATATGGGGAAGAGTCCAGTTATAGATCCACCTGGCATCAATAGGAGTAAGATTTACGCAACCATGAGATTTTCTGTTTCCGAAGTCACTGTGCCAGTATGCTGCGTGCATTGCCTGTCCAAGATAGAAAAACATGGACCATGGAACATCATCAACACGATATCTTTCAGATGCACCCATGCTGGAATTCATATCTGAATTGGCTTTTACCGCCCAGATTCTAAAAATACCATATTTTGTCGGGTGTTTTTTCTTTCCTGTGCTCACCGGTGCCATATATACAGGCTCTGTACCTTCATAGGCAACAAGGGTCTGCATACTCACATTTATTTCTATCCACTTTTCACACGGCTTAAGACCCGGGGGTGGCTGTGACGGCCAGGCACTTAGTACACGTCTGGCCAGAATCCACCCTTCAGAAACTCGGTAATACAGTGCTTTTCCTATTTTTTTCCTGTCATATATTGCCCGTGGTGAGTAATGAGGAATAGGTTTTACTCCTTTTTTTTCAGGTCCTCCAGGAAATTCAAACACCTTTGCCCCTGACTGCTTTGCTCTGATAAGAGCCACCGGAAGGTTTATATCAAGTTTTCTCAGGTCAATACCGTGATATTCGGGAATTTTATATCCACTGACATCATCATCCCACACAAGATATTTCTTTCCGGTTACCCAGTAGGCTTTTCCTCCAAGACTTTTAAATTTAGTTAATTGAACCATGTCTCCACGGTGGAATTCAGCTGTTCCCTTGTTTTCCTGAAGTGCTTTCTCATTTGGATAGTAAAAAGCCCCTGTTCTGCGTATTCGTCCATACTTATGAGGAACAATAAGTCCTTTTGGAATGATTGGCTGAGGACGCAAAAGAACACTTCGCTTATCACCTTGAAGGTTTTCGCCGCATATCCACCTGTGTTTGCCAAGATTCATCCAGTATTTTTTACAACCTTTTCCAGGAGCACTGTATCCTGAGATTGGTAGTCTACTGTACTGTTTTATTATTCCAACCAGTTCAGACTTTGAATCGGGTTCACTGTACACTCTGGCTTTTCTTAAAACTTTCAGTGAGTTTGAACCTTTTGCTATTATTCCTGCAGCAGATGGCAATTCAGTATCGTTCACCGGCCAGGTATTATCAGGTGCTTTACAGTCTTTCCTTGGTTTCTGCAGTGGTCCAATTGTCGATGGCAGAGCAATACCTTCACCATTTTCTCCCGGTTTTCTGGGTATTTTAACAAGTCCAACTTTTTTTATTTCATCTTCAGGCCTGATTGTTTTTTTATCATCGGTTTTCCCTTCGTCAGTTCCCTTGGAGCAAGCCAAAATAAGCATAACTGACATAACTGAATATACTCTCCACATTTACTCTGCGTCCTCCCTGGCGCGGCACCTTAATTAGGTTCTGCAAAATTTGTTTTTACAGCACCTGATATTTACAAAAGTTTGCACTCTCTTGAGTAGAAACTCTAATGTCAGCATACTAATTGATCCACTCAGCCTTTTCAACCGTACTTTCTGATATTTTCTTGAATGTTGCCATATGAAATTACTAATAACTATTTGTTTTTTTATAGTTACAGCGGTGCCCACGTTAGTTGAGCCAAGGTGCTGTTATATAAACAATCTATTTCAGGTAGTCAGAGAGTCAGCAAAACAGGGAGTCAGGGGACATGGGTGTTTACGACGAACTCGCTGCAGTTACTTACAGACTCAAATTCTACTGCATTATCAAACTTTTCTTCATTTTCTGTGTCTTGTCTACGAAGTATGTCTTTTATCTTTGCCCACGCCTTTTCAATTGGATTAAATTCTGGTGAATAAGGCGGTATGTATACCACTCCGGTATCTTTCTTTTTCCTTAT
>JAFGWM010000046.1 GCA_016937155.1 Deltaproteobacteria bacterium | reverse complement strand
TCACATAAACAACAAAATACAAAAAATCAGGCCAGGGAGTAAAACCCAAAGGAATTTATACACCATTTTATAAACTTAACCCAGGAGAGATAGATATTGAATTGCTTACGTAGATTATTAGCGGAATGTTTTGATTTGAAAGAAAGATGGTGGTGATATACTATGAAGGTCATGAGAAAAACACATTTACCGGATGGCGTATCAAAAGTTTTAAGGAAATCAATAATAAGGCTGAAAATAGCGCGTTTTAGTAAACTTGCACTTCCATTTTGGGCTGTAGAAATTTCAGGCGTTATTATTTTCAAATATTTAGAAATACGTGAACATATAAGTCCTGATTTGGCTTTTTTGGCCTATGCGGTGTTGGGGGTAATGGGTGTTATTTTCTTTGGTTCATTTCTATTTCCAGTTAAAAAGCGTTTCGCAGCATCTGAGATTGATAAAGTTGCAGGAGGGAATACAGTTTTACCCGCTGCAGTTGCATTTCAGGAGGATGGAATTGACTCTCCTTTTGCTGAGTTAACTATTGAGCAGGCCGAAAAGGAATTAAATGAAAAATCAGTTAAAAGTGCAGGTAAAATAGTATTCCCCAGAGAGTCCTTTTATATTCCTTTTCTAATAATATTTCTCCTGTTTCTGCCTGCCTATGTCAGCAAACCGGTGTATTTGTATAACAGCTTTGAAAATATAGAGCTATTTTCCAATATTGCTATAAGACCTGATTTTAATACAAATGACCCTCAATTCGCCATACTCAAGGACGAATTGAAAGAACTTGTTAGAAAAGTTACTCTTAGTGGAAACAAAAACACTGAAAAAATTATCAGGGAATTACAGAAAATCGTTAACGATCTCGAAAAAGGGACTCTTACTCCACTTCAGGCGGTAAAAAAACTGGAAGCCATTGGGAAAAAACTGGAAAAAGAATCAAAAGATGAAATTCTTGAAGAAAAGGAGCTGGCATGGGAGGAACTTGCCAAGCAACTTCTCAGAGAAAGAGATTTGAAAAAACTTGCGGAAGCTGTTCTTAAAAAGGATCCAATGGAGATATCCAGAGAGATGAAGGAGCTGGAGAAAAAAATTTCAGGGATGTCTGATTCTCAAAGAAAAAGGCATGAGAAAAAACTCGATGATGCAGTTAAAAAGGCTGCCGAAAACCTGATGAAAAAAGCAAAGGATTTTCAAAAAAAAGAAGTTGCTAAATCCAAAGCAGGTAAAAAAGATGAAGCTGCCAAGTTGAGGAAAAAGGCCCAAATGCATAAAAGAGCTGCTGAATCCGTTAAAAATCTGTTAAAAAATGATACTGAAAAGCAGAAATATATGCGGCAGAGGATGGAACAAGCCAAAAAATCGGGGAACAAATCGTTGGAAAAACAGGCCAAAAAGTATTTAGAAAAAATAATGAAAGATTCTCAGGCCCAGAATAGACATTCAAAAGGTCAAAAAGGTAATAAAGGGCAGCAGGGTAACAAGGGTCAAAAAGGTAATAAAGGGCAGCAGGGCAACAAGGGTCAAAAAGGTAATAAAGGACAGCAGGGTAAATCCACAAAAAAAGTAGGTAACAGTAAATCCGGTAATATGGGAAAATCCCTTGATCGCTATGCTCGAAGCAGAAGAGAAAATAATCAGTCAAAGCAGGCAAAAATGTCAGCAGAAGAGATAAGAGAAGCCATGAGAAGGCTTAGGAATCAGGGAAGTGGAGGAAATAGCTCAAAAGGAATAAAGGACTTTTTTGATAGAGCAAAAGGTAATCCGCGCAGTGGAGGTAATTCAGGGGGAAAAGCTGGTAAAGGGGGGAAGGGTGGTCAAGGAAAAGGTTATAAAACCAGCAAGGGGGCAGGAAAGGGATCGGGTAACGGAAATAAAAAAGGTCCTGGAAAGGGTGGAGGAAAAGGAGGAAAGGGCTGGGGTAGTGGAAATGGTGGTAAACTGATGGGCAAGGAAACACGGCTTGAAAAAACCGTGAAAGATAAAAAACTTTCGAGTAAACGCCATAGTAAAGGGCCAAGCAGGAATGACGTAATTCTTGGAGCCTCAGAAAAAGGATTTTCAAAGCAGAGTTATAAAAAGATTTTCATAAAATATAAAGAAAATGCCAAGGAGGTACTTAAAAATGAAAAGATTCCTCCAGGTTACAAACATTTGATAAAGGTTTATTACAGACTCATCAGGCCAAGAGAGTAAAAGTAATTATTTTCGAAATCAGGGAGACAGGAGTTCACAGGATGAATGATAAAGAACATGTTCAAAAAGAAGTTGAATTTTTTGGAGATTCTCTAAAGGAATTGAAGAACGAAATACAGAAGTTTATCGTTGGACAGACAGATGTTGTTGAGGGAACAATAACCTGTCTGCTGAGTGCTGGTCACGTATTACTTGAAGGTGTCCCAGGGTTGGGAAAAACTATGCTGGTTACCACTCTGGCGAAGGCTCTGGAACTGCCGTTTTCAAGAATTCAGTTTACTCCTGATTTGATGCCTGCTGATATTCTTGGAACCAATATGATACTGGAAAAAGACGGGGAAAAACAATTTTCCTTCCAGAAAGGTCCTGTTTTCACAAATATTCTTCTTGCTGATGAAATTAATCGTGCAACTCCCAAAACACAGAGTGCACTTCTTGAAGCCATGCAGGAAAAAATTGTGACGGTGGGTAATAAAACTTACGATCTTCCGGCCCCTTTTATGGTTCTGGCTACTCAAAATCCACTGGAAATGGAGGGAACTTATCCCCTTCCTGAAGCTCAAGTTGATCGATTTATGTTTAAGCTTATTGTTCCGTTTCCTTCAAAGGATGAACTTCACAAAATTATGGAACGCACAACCGGGGCTGGAGATATAAAGATATCACCAGTGCTTTCAGGTGAAAAAATTTTGCGGATGAGAACCCTTGTCAGGGCGATGCCAGTTCCATCCAATGTCCAGGATTATGCTCTGAGGATTTTAAGCTCAACTCATCCTGACAACCCTGAAACGCCGAAAGATATAAAGAGATATGTTCGATTTGGCGGTTCTCCTCGCGCAGCTCAGGCAATATTGCTTGCAGGTCGCGTGAGAGCATTGAGTGAAGGAAGATATTCTCTCAGTTACGAGGATATCAAATCTGTGGTTAAACCCGCTCTCAGACACAGGATGATTATGAACTTCGAGGCAGAAGCAGAAGGTATTCGTGCGGATGATCTTCTAGACTTGATTCTGAAAAACACCAGAACAGAGAAATGAAATGGCCAAAACTGACTCATATGTAAAAGGCTCACTGAAAAGAGCAAAAACTGAGATCGAGGCATCAATGGGGGATTCTTTTCTGTCTGAACTCGAAAGACTTTTTCTTATATCCAGACAGGTAGTATCAGGAAAAATAAGAGCTGAGAGAAAAACCAGAAAGAGAGGAACCGGAATTGAATTTGCTGAGCATAGAGAGTACGTTCCAGGTGACGATTTTAGAAGTATAGACTGGAATCTTTACGGCAGACTTGAAAAACTTTTTGTCAGATTGTATGAGGAAGAAGAAGACCTTCCTGTTTATACTATGTTTGATGTTTCAAACTCAATGGCAGAAGGAACGCCCTCCAAAATGCTTCACGCATTTCAGGTTGCAAGTGCCCTCACTTATGTTGTTCTCGCCCATCTTGACAGAGCTACAATGATTCCGTTTTCAGGTCCAATGGAACTAAATCCTCCTGGAAGAGGAAAGGGTAGAATGTTGAAGCTGTTCCATATTATTCGACAGTCTGAACTTGGCGGAATAACCGACCTTGCAGGGGCATCAAGGTCCTTCGTTTATCGAAGGCCCAGAAGAGGCACCGTCATTATTATAAGTGATTTCCTCTCCACAAATGGATATGAGGAAGCAATTAATCTTTTGCGGTATCATAAATACAGAGTGATAATAGTTCAGACTCTTTCTCCCCAGGACATGAAGCCTCAAGTGAAGGGTGATGTGGAACTGTATGATGTTGAAACCGCACAGATGAAGAGTGTAACAATAACCGCAGGTCTTCTGAAAAAATACCAGACTGAACTGAACTCGTTTATAAAAGGAATACAATCATTTTGTCAGGATCGTTCAATCCCATTTTTTTTCAGTTCCAGTGATGAAAAACTGGAGGATATAATGTTGGGATTATTCAGAAGGGGAGGATTTCTTAAATGATTTTCACTGGAATTTCGTTTTCCTTCCTTCTGAAAATTTTCGGGATATTCGGAGGAATGATTGGTCTCTTATATCTACTGAAATTACGAGAGCGATTCATTCCAGTCAGTGCACATTTTTTGTGGGAGCGTGTTCTGAAATCCGGACAGAGATCCCTGCTTTCCAGAATACTGAGAAGGTTTTTCAGTTTTCTTCTTCAATTATTCCTTTTATCCCTAGTCGTTCTCACAATGGGAAACCCTAAAGAGAAAGAAGCCACAATCAGGGTAAAAAGTATTTTAGTTCTACTTGATACAAGTGCATCAATGAAAGCACTTGATATCAAAAAAGGAGATGAGTATATCAGCAGATTTGAGTATGGCGTGGAGAAAGTAAAAAAGATCATCAACTCAAAGAAGGAAAAAGACGAAATGATGATCGTTACTTTTTCTTCTCAGACTGTTCCAAGAACCCCATGGGAAAGCAATCAACTGAATCTTCTTGGAACCCTTGAAAAATTAGCACCAAATGATACCCCCTCAAATTTCGAAGGAACACTTCATTTTGTTTCTCAGATACTTCACAATCGTAAAAATTCAGATATTTTAATTGTATCTGATGGTGCTGTTGGAAAAATACCTCAGGTTATTACTGATAAGGAAAATACAAAATGTCTTAAAGTCGGGGAAAAAATTGATTTATCTGGTCATAATATCTACACCGTACCAGTCAGACCAACTGAAGTTTTTTCTAATATTGCAATTACTTCTCTTGCTGCAAGACCTCTGGTTACAGATCCGGATACAGGTGAACTCCTAGTAACTATACTTAACAGTGGCCAAAAAGAGTTAAAAACCAGACTGGATATATATGTTGATGGTAACTGGAGAGAAAGCAGAAATATTTTACTCGGTCCCTCAGAAGAAAAAGTTAGACTTATTAGAATACCCCTTGTTGGTAAGAATCTTGAAGCAAGAATAAAGTCAATTGATGGAGGATATGATCCTCTTGATTCTGACAACACAGCATATGCAGTATTGCCATTGAGACCGGATCCAAAAATTCTGCTTGTTTCCAGGGAGAATCTATTCCTTGAAGCCGCTCTTCTCTTGCTTCCAGGAATAATGGAGCGGGTAAATCCCGAGGAGTATAACACCAAAAGTCCTGATAATTGTGGGAATGAAAAGTGTAATATTCTAATCTTCAATGATTTCGTGCCGGACAAACTGCCAGATACTAAAAATCAGTATTATATTAATCCAGCAGGTAAGCCATTTGATGTTTCAAGAACTCTAAATGAAAACCTGATGATCATGTGGACTGGTGGAAAAACACCTCACCCTATCATGAAGAGTGTTTCTATGAAGGATGTTAATCTTTGGGGTTATTCCAGTGCTTTCAAAGTGAATTCCACAGATGTTTCACTAATGCAGATTGATGCCAGAGGCACTGTTCTTGGTATACTTAGAACTCTCAAGGATGGGAGAAGACTTGTAGCAACAGGCTTTAGCCTTAAAGATAGTGATTTTTCACTTCAGGTGAGTTTTCCTGTTTTTATTCTTAACATGGTAAACTGGTTTCTTGGTACCAGTCATACTTTTCTTGCAACATACAGCTCAGGAAAAATGATTGAGGTGTACGAGGATGCTGAACAGATAAACAGACCTGACGGTAAAAATATTAAAGTAAAATCAGGAAGACAGGTTTTCAATCCTTTACTGGCAGGAATATATCGATTTATGAAAAAAGGAAAGCCCGTAAGAGAAATTGCAGTCTCACTACTTGATGAAACAGAGTCTGACATCCGATTCAGAGAAACATCCATTGGCTGCGAAAAACTGGAGATATATTCTCCTTCGGAAATAATTCCCAAAAAAGTCTCAGGCAAATCTATACCATGGAAGCTCCTTCTCTTATTACTTCTTACAGGTATCATATTGATAATTATGGGCTATGTCAGAGGAGCCCTTGGAGCTTTTTCAGCTTTCTCTGGTGTTACAATCATTGCAATATCAGCATTTTATTACTTTAAAGTCATGGGATATCCCATGTGGATCGCTTTAAGCTGCGCCATACTAGTGGTGCTCTTCCTTGAATGGATTACCTATAACAGGAGAATCACAGTATGAGCCCCCGCGCTAAAAATTTGATTATTAAAACCGCAATATTTTTAGCTATGGAGGTGGTTTTATTTTTATCTCTCTGGATAATAAAACCCACAAACAGCCTTTCAGTTCACGTATCAGTTTTTGATGAAACCTGGACCTTTATGAATCCTCAGATGTTCTGGGGAATTCTGGTTTCCCCGGTACTGGTACTGCTTCCTTCTCTTAGTGACATGAGTATTATTCAGAAGGCACTGATGATTGTTATGCGCAGTCTTTTGATTACACTTGTTATTTTTGCGCTAGCACGCCCAGTCACTGTAGTTGAAGACCGTAAAGTATCTATTACTGTTTTAGTTGATATTTCAAGTTCAATTGGAGGGGAACAGCTAAAAGAAACTGATAGAATTTTAAAAACTATTGTGAATAAAAATAAAAATCATGGTGCGCAGTTGAATATTGTGACCTTTGATGAGCATCAGAATATTTTTCAGGACAAGACTAAGAATAAATACTCTGGAAATGAAAAACTCAGACAAAAAACTGTGGAACAGACAAATATCGAAAAAGCAATCAACTTTGGATTGAGTCTCATTTCTCCAGGATACGATAACAGGATGGTCTTGATCAGTGATGGTCTTGAAACTGAGGGAAACGCACTTTCCATTTCTCAGGATCTTCAGTCCATGGGAATCCCTGTTTATTATTATTTCCCTGGAGCCACTCCCAGACCGGAAGTCTTTATAAGCTCATTTTTGCTGCCTCATAAAGTGAATGTAAAACAGCCTTTCGAATTGACAGCAAGTTTCGTTTCTAATGTTGAAACAAAGGCAAAGATTTACCTGTATCAGGGCACCAGTCCTGAGGAAATGTTTAAGAATGATCTGGACTTTTATCGTGAAATTGATCTTAAAATCGGTGAAAACATCCAGACTTTTAAGGGGCAGGTAAATGAACTCGGAGTTCAGGCATTTAAACTGATACTGAAGATTCCTGATAAGAAAAAAGATACTGAACAAAAGAATAACGAATCATGGGCTGTTCTTGTCGCAAAAGATAAACCACGCATTTTATACATTGAAGGAAATCAAAGTCAGGGGCGATATTTTCTGAATGCCTTGAAAAGCGGTGATTTAGAGGTGGAGATGAGATCATCCTGGGGATTTCCTGCATCTCTTACTCAAATGAAGAGGTATTCCTGCATAATTCAGAGTGATGTTCCAGCCACATATCTTTCAACAGGAAAAATGATGCTTCTCTCCCAGTACGTGAAAGGCGGGGGATGTTACATAATGACCGGTGGAGAAAATGCTTTCGGCAGTGGAGGTTACTATCAGACTCCTATCGAGAAACTTCTGCCTGTAAGGTTTGATCTGGAAAAAAATCGGCGTCAGCCAGCAGTGGCAATGGTTCTTGTTATCGACAGAAGTGGTTCTATGATGGGAGAAAAAATGCGCCTTGCAAAAGAAGCTGCTGCTGTTACAGCAAACATGCTTGGCTCCAGAGATTTGCTTGGTGTAATCGCATTTGATCACAGACCTCAGGTCGTTGTCGAACTTACTTATGCAGCAAACAGAAGTCGAATAGAACAATTAATCCGTAAAATCAGAGCGGATGGAGGCACAGAAATTGTTTCGGGTCTTGAAAGCGCCAATACAATGCTTTGTGATGCAAGAGCAAAAATAAAACATGTTATTTTATTATCTGATGGACAAAGTGGTCGTGATCGTCTTGAGGATGTTCTTCAGGAAGCCAGACAGTGTGGCATTACCATAAGTGTCATCGGTATTGGTAGTGATGTTGATAAAGGGATGCTTGAACTTATCAAGGAAAGAGCCCAAGGAAGAAGCTACTATACCACTGATCCTCATGATTTACCACGACTATTCACAAAAGAAGCATCTAAAGTTGCCAGGCCGCCACTTGTTGATGAACCTGTTAAAACAAAAATTGTTAAGAATGTAGAGTTTTTACGAGGTATCGATATTGAGAAAGCTCCATATTTGCTGGGTTATGTTCCTACAAAAATAAAAAAGAAAGCTGAACTCATACTGAAAAGTGATATTTTTGGTGAGCCTCTTTTAGCAAGATGGAATGTTGGAATCGGCAAATCAATTGCCTTTACAAGTGATATAAAAGCCAGATGGGCACGTCAATGGATTGAAAGCTGGAGTAGTGGTTTTCAGAAATTCTGGACTCAACTGGTGAGAGATTCCATAAGATTAAAAAAACTTGAAGAATACTCCATGACTGTCAGTTCAGATGGCCCATGGGTTCATGTATATGTTGATGCAGTTTCAAATTCATCCAAATGGAGAAATCTTCTGGATTCCAAACTCAGCATAGATGAGTTTGGTGGGAAAAAAGCCCGGGTGCTTGATATGAAGCAAAAAGCCCCTGGAAGATATGAAGTCAGTTTCAAACTTCCCAGACATGGCACATACCTTCTGACATCAAAACATTACTGCAGTCCCGAAACTGCAAAAAAAGCTGGTGAGCAATGCCCAGGAGCCATGTGCCCATGCAGCAGCAAAACTCTGATTGGAGAATCATGGGGTAGCGCATCATACGGTTATTCAAAAGAAGTAAGAAAGGTGCAGCCGGATGGAAATAGCTGCAAAAAGATGCCAGAAGTGTGTGAAGGTCTGAAACTTCTGATAGCCCTCTCAGGAGCGACTTCAGGTAAGGAGCTGGATAAAACCGGTATGAATGACCTGTTCAGAGAGGGTACAAAAGTAGAAAAATCCTACCAAGAGAGATGGAAATGGTTTTTCTGGCCGTTCCTTATTCTGATGATTCTTGATATTCTATCCAGAAGAATCCGGATTTTCGGTTTCAGATATATTCCATGAAATATTATTTTATTGATGAATTCTCTTCCTTAAATGAATTCAAACATACTGGTGACAACACGAATTAAATCATGTACAAACAAAGCAAGTAATTATGCGATTTTCATGGTGGAAATCGCTTCCAGCAGGAATTATTGTCATTATGCCAAGAACAGACGTTATTAAGCCATATCTATTTGCCAGTATTGATGAAAAATTAAATAAACTGAAAAATGAAGGTATTGAGATTATTAGTTTTGGGGTAGGTGATCCCGATTCCCCACCCCCCATGGAATTGAGACAAAAACTTTCCAGTATGATTCTTTCTGACTCAATGCATAACTATAGTCCATATGAGGGCACTAACGAATTCAGGAAATCAGCCAACGCATATATGAAAAGAAGGTATGGGGCTGATTTTGACACTGATTCTGAAATAGTTGGTCTAATTGGTTCAAAAGAGGGAATAGGTAATTATTTTTTTGCAATGACAATGCCTGATTCAATAAATCTGGTCCCCAGTCTTTGTTATCCGATCCCTGGTACTATAACAGCACTGGGTGGTGGAAGAACTCATGTAATGCCAACTTTACCTGAAAAGGGTTTTCTTCCTGATTTATCAATGATTTCACCTGAAGTTGCAGAAAAAGCAACATTGCTTTATTTGAACTATCCGAATAATCCCACTGGTGTTACCGCGCCACTTGAATATTATAAAAAAGCACTGGATTTTGCTGAAGAAAATGATCTGATTATAGTTCATGACAACGCTTATGAGGAAATCTATTTTAATGAACGCCCCCATAGCTTTTTTGAACTCTCTGGTGCCAAAAAAAGAGTTATTGAATTTCATTCTCTTTCTAAAATGTTTAATATTACTGGCTGGAGATTAGCCTTTGCTGTAGGAAATCCTGCACTGCTAAAACCATTAAAAACTATGAAAACTAACATGGACTCAGGCCAGTTCAAACCACTGCAGTTCGCAGGGGCGTGGGCACTGGACAATCTGATTGATGATTTCGGAGCAAAACAGAGAAATACATACAGGAAACGCATGGAGAGGATTCTTGCAGCACTAAGGAAGACAGGGGCTAAAGTCGAAATTCCAGGCGGTACTTTCTTTTTATGGGGAAAAGTACCTGAGGGAATGACCTCCCATGAATACACAGACTTCATGCTTGATAAATACAGGATATTTATTACTCCGGGTGTTATGTTTGGGCCTGAAGGTGAGGGCTATTTCAGAGCATCAATGACAGTTAGTGAAAAACTCCTGGAAGATGCCTTAACACGACTGGAAAAATAAAATGTCAGTTACAGAGCTCTTAATTTCTGAGTTCGGAAAAGAAAAAGTACTTTTTGATGTGGGAAAGATGCAACCCTATTCTGTAGATGAATCTGACAATCCTCCATCTTATCCGGAGACTGTATTTTTTCCTGAATCTCCTCTGGAAATTGAAATACTTGCAAAATTATCATCAGAGCACGGGTTTCCAGTTACTCCAAGGGGTGCGGGAACAGGAAAAACTGGTGGTTCCATTCCCCTTTTGGGCGGTGTGGTGGTATCCATGGAAAGAATGAACCATATTCTTGATGTGGATGAGGAATCCCTTTTTACTGTAATCGAACCAGGTGTAATTACCGAAGCACTCCAGAATAAAGTAAAAGATTTCAAACTTTTTTATCCTCCAGATCCTGCCAGTCTGGATAAATGCACCCTTGGTGGGAACGTAGCAGAAAATGCAGGTGGCCCCAGAGCCTTCCGGTATGGGGTAACAAGAGAGTATCTTCTGGGTATGGAAATCGTTAACTCATCCGGAAACAGGTTCAATATCGGGAAAAAATCAGTTAAAGGTGTCAGCGGATACGATCTTACTGCTTTGATATGCGGTAGTGAAGGAACTCTGGGAATTATCTCGCAACTTACATTGAAACTTATTCCTCTGCACCGGCCATCCGGGATAATCGTAGCTTATTATGCCACACCGGATGATGCTGGAAAAAGCATTGGCGCTGTTTTGAGATCAGGTATTTTTCCTATGAGCCTTGAAATGATGGATGCTGCAAGTATTAATATAGTCAGATATATAGAAGGATTTGACCCTCCCGAAAATGCCGGAGGAGCTGTTATCTGTGAACTGGAAGGAATTCCCGAAGATCCGATATTGCTGCGAAACTCACTGGAAATAATTAAAAATTCGGGCGTTATACATCATGAAATTGCTCTGACTGAAAAAGAGATGGAAATTATTTGGGAAGCCAGAAGAAAAGTGAGTTCATCACTTAAGGAAAAGTATCCATTTAAACTGAGTGAAGACATCGCGGTTCCAAGGGCTGCAATATCCGAAACACTTTATATAATAAATGATATAGCCAACAAACATTCCATCAACTGTGCATGCTATGGTCATGCTGGGGATGGAAATCTTCATGTTAACTTTTTATCGGATAATGCCGATGAATCTGATAAACTCAATTCTGCAGCATCCGAGTTGTTTATTAAAATATGCAGCATCGGTGGAACTCTTACTGGTGAACATGGAATAGGTATTTCTAAAAAAAGATTTATGACTATTGAACATGATCCGTTTTCACTGGAAATGATGAAAGGTCTGAAGAGCATCTGGGATCCTTCCGGACGGCTTAATCCAGGGAAAATATTTGATTAAGGATTTTATTTCATGACTGATTTAAAACAGGAATATTTTGGTTTCAGAAATACAGTCAGTGTTTTTGCCCGTTTTTTCGCTGAAACATTCAAGTACAGTGCCCTTGAGTTTTTTTCCACCGGAGAATCCCATGAATTAATGCAGAAGTGGTCAAAAAAGACGCTGGATATTCTTGGTGTCAATCTTACAATCAAAGGTCTGGAAAATATTTCTTATGATAAACCTCAGATTTTTTGTGCAAATCATCAGAGTAACGTGGATGCTTTTATAATGAACGTTGCGGTTCCAGTGAAGTTTTACTGGATATATAAACATACATTAAATTTTGTACCTCTGGCTGGTCAGTTTCTTTTAAGAAATGGACATATTCCTATCAACAGAGGAAACAGAACTAAAGCTATTGAAAGTATCAGACAAGCAGGAGAACTTGTAAAACTGGGCAAAAATGTAGTTATTTTTCCTGAAGGTACAAGGAGCGGGAAAGCTCAGATGAATCCATTTAAGAAAGGTGCATTCTGGCTTGCCAGAGAAAGCGGAGTTCCAATTATTCCTGTTTCGATAGAAAATTCATGGAAACTGATGAAAAAACACAGCATGAAGCTGGCTTCCAGTCCAGTGTCAGTTACTTTCCACCCCCCGATAGAAACAGGCAATATGGAAGTTGATGAACTTCTTGCTACTGTTCAGTATTCTATTGGTCAGGGACTGGAAGGATATAATTCATAATGAAATATTTTATTTTTTTTACACTTATATCTCTAAGTTTTATTAGTTGCGGCGATAAAAAAGATGAGAAATACAATATCCCGGTTATTCCAGTTTCTGAAAAAAAAGGTGTTTCCTCAAGTGGGCGGCTTAGAGATTTAAGTATCAGGGAGCGTGAGAGAGAAAGGATTATTTCCGGCACATACAAAGTTGAAGATGATGAAGAGACAAAAGATGCTTTAAGAAAAATACGATCAAGTGCCGCTCGAAAACCATCTCATCCGGTATCATCAAAAAGCGCCGGCAATGCAGAGATGAATGTCATAAAGTCTATGCTGGAAAAGTGTGGGAAAGGTGAATATCAGGTTACTATAGAAGACTCTGGCAAAGTTATGGTAAGTATTAATGAAAATACTGAAAAAAAAATAAAAGAGTGTGCTGACTCAATCCTTAAAAGAATACGGTTTAAAGGTGGCTCAAAAAGAAAAGGAACAGTTGTTGTCCAATGAAACTTCTAGATATTTCTGCGTATTTCATTTCTATTTTGAGTACTGTATTCTCTCTCTGGATTATCCGGCCTGTTGATGTGAATGTCATTCCCCCGGGTATAACAGTTGATGGCCGAGATGTTGGCGGGAAAACACCGACCCAGTTAAGGGAAATGCTAAAAACCCTTTCAAGCGCCAAACATAATAAAGAAATTATACTCAGGTATGGTAACGAGGAATTTTCTGTTTCACAAAAAAAAATGGGAGTGAAGTATGAGTATAACGTTGTTGTTGATGAGGTTTTATCTAATGTAAATAAATACAGATCTTTCTGGCAGCGGATTCTATTCAGAAAATGGGCGACCAAAGGTCTTGTGAAATTTTTTACACCTATCAGATATAATCGCGATGCAATGGGAGATTACTTTTTAAAATTAAAGAAGAAACTTGATACGTTACCGAGACAGGCCAGAGTTGATTTGGTAAAGAAAATCGTTGTGCCTGGGAGTGATGGTAAATCTCTGGATATTTCAAACAGTATAGCTGCACTGGAGAAAGCTCTTCAAAGAGGTGATAAAGTTAGTGAACTGGTAATTGATATTACAAATCCTGCTATTGCAACCCGCCAGCTTAAAGGTCTGAGTCTGGACAAAATTCTTGGTTGGTATGAAACTTCATATGAGAGTTGGGGAAGATATTCTGATCGAGTACACAATCTTAGAGTTGGCGGTTCAAAGCTCACAGGAACAATACTCCTTCCTGGAAAAGAAATCTCTTTCAATGAAGTGGTGGGCCCTCGAAGTGCAAAAGAAGGCTATCGTGTTGCGCCGGTAATAGCACTTGGAGAAATGGTAGATGGAATGGGAGGTGGGATGTGTCAGATTGCATCTACGTTGTTCGCTGCAGCATTTTTTTCAGGGATCGATATCATTAATGCAAAACCACACAGCCAGATAAGTCATTATATAGATTTGGGGCTTGATGCAACTGTTGTCTGGCCTAGTGTAGACCTTGTTCTCAGAAATAATTACGATTTCCCCGTTGTAATCAGAATTGATGTCAGTGACGGTCGTGTAAGGGCTGAGATTTTAGGTAGAACCCGGCCATACCAGAAAATTGGTTTTGAGCGAAGAGTCATCAAGGAAAATCCTTATCAGATTTCTTATAGAAAAGATCCTGAGATTTTTGAAGGGGAGCTAAAACTGGATCAAAGAGGACAAAAAGGTTACGTAATACGCAGACGAAGGATTTTCTTCGATGAAAAGGGACACGAAATAAAAGCTCAGACATGGACTCTGCATTATCCCCCGGCAACCATGATAATAAGGAAAGGAACCAAGAAAATAACTGACCCCAAATATGTGGCGCCAGAAATCAAACCTTTTAAGCCAAGAAATGATCCACCTGTTTTTAGAAGAGAGATGCAATAACGTCATTATGAATGTATTTGATTTGATCTAAAACTAAAAACAACTGTTCTTGTAGCAAGATAACATATAATTATTAAACAAAAAAACAAGGGAAGGGCTTTTACTCCGGCATAGTGAGAAACTATTCCTGCAACTGGAGCTGTAATGGATTGAAATATGGATTTGCCCTGACTTTCAATACTCAGAACCATTGCCTGTAAGTTTTCTGGTGTTGATTTATCAAAATCCGCCAGAAAAATAGGTCGCCAGATATTGTATAAGAATGCGAAAATTATAAGATGAGAGGCTGCTAGCATATAAAAGTTCAGATATGCGAATATACTCATAGATACCAGCAGAATAATTACAGCACCCCATAATTTATTAAGGGCCTTTCCTGTTGCCGAATTATTGTAAACAAATTTATAACTTATCCTACTTCCCAGCGCTCCTGCGCTATGGAGGATCACATACCCTGAAACGATTATAATTCCGGAAATTCGGCTTGATTCAGCCAGATATGATTTTTCAAAATTAAGTCCTGCGTATAACAGCAAAATTTGAAACCAGGGTTTTAACGAATGAAATGTTCCATCAAAAAACATAGAGTTTGTAATTTTACCCACCAGCTCTTTTTTACGAAGTACTATTTTTATGGACTCATAAAGCATTTTAAAAAAGGAGGCAAATCCTCTGTTGGAGTTGGTGTTAACAATTGTATCACCTGGATAAAAATAAAAGTTTATTATCCCAAGAGAGTAGGGGACTACTGCAAGAAAAAACAATAACTGTATATTATCAAAGAATATTATCACAATACCCGCTACCAAACTTGCAAAAGCGCTACCGATTTGAGACCAGGATCTTGTATAACCATAAATTTTCGTTCTTTTTTCCTGCTGACCTGTTTTGGTAAGATATGAGAAGATAATAGCCTTGTGTGTACCCGTACGGAATGCTTCCCCTAAAGCGAAAAATGCAAAACCTATAAAGAAAAAAGTGACTGATTTCCCATATCCAATCAGGAAAAAACTGATAATGTATGAAATCCATCCCCATATAAGTGTTTTTCGATGCCCCACAATATCTGAAAATAACCCTGAAGGGATTTCCAGAACATTTTTCAGTAAACTTTTAAAACCAAGAAGAAAACCAATTGATACATAACTTAGTCCGCAGTGATGCATATGAATCAGCAAAAATGCATCAAAATAAAGCTGGTTTTTTAAAAATCCATACAAAGAAAAACGGAAAATCATGGTATTTAGTTTAACCCATACCAAGAAATAAAAAATGTTGTTAGTATTTCCAGAAGTAAATTTTTTTGATACACGCTGAATTGTTCCTCTTTTTTATCAGAATTTTAATTTAATTTTCATTTTGTTGTTTATAAATAAAAAAAAGAATTACACTGTTGTTGTTATGAGATAATGAGCTTTTTTAGGTGACAGGAATTTTAATGCTTTTTTATTTCAGTTCAGTCAGGAAATCAAAATACATAGTTTCTGATTAGCTGTATACTGGTTTATTCTAATGATATATTTATCTTTTTTAATTTTTTTATCTAATTTTTCTCCTGTATCCGGTCTTAACTGCAGAACAGATAATATTCTTGTTCCCCAAATTATTGAGGATGGAAGTATTAAGTATAAAATCAAAACTCTCCATGGAGAAGGAATGATAAAGCTCAGAGAATTTTCAGATTGCAGATTTCCACCTGGGAAGATCAAACTGTCCGGATTTGTCAACTCATTCAGAAGTGACTACAATTATGCTTTTTTGGAAGTCCATGTGTTCTCAGGTCATAATCGCAGATATATCTTCAGAAGTAATGCCTCATTCGGTTCGCAGGGAGTTTTTAAAGGAAAATTTACAAATCAATTATTCATCGTTGAATTTGAAACTGATGAGTCTGTCACTAAGGTTGAACTATTCCTTTACCACAGTGGCAACGTAGAAATGGAATTTATTCAAAAAATCAAGCCACTTGTAATAGACAGAACCCATGCCGGAATAAGGGTTTATGAACGATGGAAAAATTCAACTGTAAATTATCTGACAATAGCGTGGGGCTTGGCATATGCTATAATTATTTTATCTAATTTTTTTAAAAATCGTCATGTATTTAAACCTGATTTTACATCATTTGTAATGTTTTTCACAATTGGTATATTATCACTATCTCTTTCATGGTTTGCATTACATACAAAACAGCACAATACTATTATTTACAGATTCGGCGCCTTCGGAATTACATCTTTTGCAATTGCTGTTTTTATATCTTTTTATCGCAGATTAAGAGAAAAATCAGAAGATAAGAATCCAGTAAACTAGCGGGGTTTTCTTGAACTCGTAGGTGTGAGTTTGCGGTTTATAATTCTACCAACAGTCCTTGGATACCATTTTGGCTTACCTCTGGAATTGGGAACACCTTCTTCAGTAAGGATAAGAGCAATCCTGTATGTGCTGTGTCCCTGTTTGTGAAGATCAAGTATTTTTTCCTTTGTATCTTCAGGTACTTTATATCTTCCTGTTTCCAGGCCCATCTGGTTGAGAATAACCTTAATTGTAGCTTCATGCCATTTTGCATTTCTTGCTGTTTCAACATTTTCCTCAGTCAGTTTTTCGGCGATTTCCAGAAGGCTCATTCCTTCCTTGTGCATCTCAGCTATACGCTCTCTGATATCTGCTGCCAGTTCATAGATTCCTGGTTTACGACCTTTCTTACTTTTCTGTTCCTGTTCCATTTATACCTCCTAAACAGCCTGATGCTGTATTTTATAGTTGAAATCCATCAACGGTTGAAAGCATCGGATATTTTATTCATTCCTTTAATATGATCATACATTCCATCCGAACACGGATGCTTATAACAATGTGTCAACAGGATTAATGTAAATCTATTTTTGTTTGAATAATGAAGAAAAGTAAATACAAAATTTTAACACACTGATATTATAGAATATTTTGCCGGTTATTTTTTAATTATTTTGAAATGATTCTGAGCAGTTATAAATAAATGGTATCTAATCAGTTGATTTCCTTGGAATATACTTTTTTAAGAAGACTGAGAAAAGACTTTTTCTTCTCAGCATAGGCAGATGTTTCACATCCAAGCTCCAAAATATACAGATCATCGTCATTTGTCATGACTGCTACTGTGTATATATAATCCTTATAAAGAGGAGGAGGAGTGAATTCCATAATCGTGGCATTTGACTTGTATTCCTCAGTATTTGTGAGCTTGTATCCTTTGAAGGTGGTTAGCTCCCTTTTCATCAGATTACTCCAGAATTTGTGAGTGCCATTTTTTGTATTTTCCCGCCATGAAAGTCTTATTCTACTGGCATCAGAACTCACAAGAACCAGTCTTTCAGAGGTCTTGGACTTTTCAATAAATTCAGATGGGGGATCAAAATTAACATGCCCGCAGCCGAGGGCAAATAAAACTGTAAATATAAGAAGGTATTTTTTCATGGCATTAATTCCTCAGTAAATTGTTAATATCAAAAGTACTTATCCAGTAAATAGGACTTTCGAGTTTTATTTTTTGTCCGGATGATTGCATGGATGAATACTTCTTATGGAATCTCAAAGTAACTGTTGCAAAAGACACAAGATTCTGAAGATATCTAAGCTGTCCCTTTATTTGCTCAAGTTGACCTGTAACCCTGGTTATTTCACGTTCAATTTCCAGTGTGTCCTTAACCTTGACTGCTTTGGCAAGAATTGCAAGAAGTCGCTCTCTGGCTTTTAAAAGGTTGTTCATCCTCATTGAAAGATCTACAAACTGGGCAGTAACATCTTCACTTCTTATCCGTCTTGAAGTAACTTCGCCAAATGGCTCAATGATTGAAATAAACTTAAAGAATTTTGCAGAGGGAATTCTCAGTACTACTCTGAAGTTGTTTCTTGATTTCATATAGCCGCCCATATCCTCAGCAATTTTGAGGGCTTTCTGAAGTGACTGCTCAGGGTGAAGAACACTAATGCTCAGATTACCATAATAAATTATCATTCTTGATATTTTTACGGCATCGGATTTTGATTCCGGTTTGCTGTCAGAAGGATTTTGATCGTTTTTATCAGCTACTTCAATATCCTTATTAACAGCTCTCAGTTTCTTTGCATAACTGGTGGAACCTCCCCGGGCAGTACCTGGACGTGAACTTTCCGCAGTAACTGTTGTCCCTGTGGCATAATCAGCAGCCTCACGTTGGGAAGACATATTTATTCTTGCTTCGTACGGTGACATTGATTTTTTCGCACTGCATCCAGCAAAAATAAGTGGTAATGAAATTACAAACAGTATTAACGATTTCAAAACAAGCCTCCTTGAAAAATTAAGGTCAACATTAATGAGTGTAAATCTGTAAAAATATCTGTATAAGTATAGTCAAAACGCAGGTTTTTTTAACCAGTATTTTTATTAATTTTTATGAAGGTTTGAAACATGAGTAAAAAGAATGTGTTATTGATAAATACAGATGGCCCTGAGCATAGAGTGGCTCTTGTTGAAAATGGTTCTCTTGCAGAACTTTATATCGAACGGAAACTAAATGGCTCTAACGTAGGAAACATCTATAAGGGCCGTATTGTTAGAGTAATGCCTGGAATGCAGGCTGCTTTTGTTGATATTGGAATGGAGAAAGCGGCTTTCCTATACATTACGGATGTTGTAGGAGGAAGAATTCCCAGCAGGATTCGTCTGTATCTCGACCCTGGTACTGATGGGGAAGATGTCCTTGACGATGATGAAGAGCTTTTGGAACTGGAAGATGATAATGAACCTCCTTTTATAATGCCAAGAATTGAAGAACTTCTTTCTCCAGGACAGGATATTCTTGTTCAGGTAGCAAAGGATCCTCTTGGAACCAAAGGTTCCCGTGTAACCGGATATGTCACACTTCCTGGAAGGCATATTGTGTATATGCCATATGTGGATCATATTGGTATCAGCAGGAAAATCGAAGATGAAGAAGAGCGGGAAAGACTTAAAGATATTGTTGAAAACCTCAGACAGGGAAATCAGGGCGGGTTTATCGTTCGCACTGTTTGTGAAGGACAAAGTCAACCGAAAATAAAAAATGATATGGATTATTTAAACCTTCTCTGGAGGACAATACTTGACAGGTATAATTCTCAGAGCGCTCCATCCCTTATTTATTGTGAACTTGATCTCATCGTTAGATGCGTCAGAGACCTTATGAATAATGATATCGATGCGTGTTATGTTGACAGCACTGAACACCTCACACGGGTCACTGAATTTGTATCAATATTTATGCCACGCTTTACCGAAAGAATAAAACTCTTCGATAACAACACCCCAATATTTGATTCATGGGATCTGGAACCGCAGATTGATCAGGCACTTACACAAAAAGTATGGCTAAAAAGCGGGGGTTATCTGGTAATCGAACGGACTGAAGCACTAACCACAATTGATGTAAACAGTGGAAGTTTTGTGGGTCAGCGAAGTCTTGAAGAAACAATAACCCAGATTAATATGGAAGCAGCAAGAGAAATTCCCCTACAGTTAAGACTTAGAAATATCGGTGGTCTTGTTGTTATTGATTTCATTGATATGCAAAATGAAGAAAACAGACAAAAGGTTATGCAGATATTCTCAGACGAACTCGCTCAGGACAGAGCAAGACATATGGTATTACCTATAAGTGAATTTGGCCTCATGCAAATGACCAGACAAAGAACCAGGGAAAGTCTGATCTCCACTATGATGAAACCGTGTTCTTACTGCAATGGAAGGGGATATATAAAATCCTATGAGACAATTGGTATTGAGATCATCAGAAATTTATTGAGAAGGGTTGGAAAGACATCATCTGACAGTATCAGAGTTAAATGCAACCCTGAAATAGCTGACTTTCTTACTCATACATATCAGGACTGGGTTTCAGAAATAGAAATCCGTTTTCACAAAATAATCAACCTTCATGCTCAGGAAACTATGCACATAGAAGAATATGAAATTACTGAAGAAAAGAATCAGGCCTGAGGCTACGCTTTAGTGTTGCTTCCCTTAGCTGGACATGCAATTCGCTTGCATTTTGGTTTGCCATTCCATGTTTTCTTGAGAACGAGTAAAAGTACTTTATCCCCTTCGGTGGGCTCAAAATCACAACCATCATAGTCAAACATGACCTCTCCCAGTTCAGGATGTTCAACATAACCGAATCCCTGTTCCTTCTTCCAGGAGCGGATGGTGGCCCATGGGTTATTAATAGGGAACCCGCCATCATCAAGTACCCTGTAATCACCGGTATCCTGCTGATTATCAAGTGATGACTGAACTGTTTCCACCGCATGAGCAATTTCCCCGCTCCTGAGGGAGTACATTCCACTTGGTTCATTGACATCTCGTCCAGGATAGGAAGAGATGTCAGAAGCCATAACATTAACAGTAGGTTTGTTAGTAGACTTTAATGACTCTTTTTTTGATTCAAGATAACTCTTTAAGGCGAATATACTGGATACCCAGGTTTCAAGGGCAGTATCTTCAGAAGAAGGATCCGGATAATTACTCTGAGTAATGCTTACAATAGACCCACCTGGAACGGCCGCTAAATCCAGTGTTATACTTACCGGATCAATAAAAACAGAGATCTGTTCACCAGGTTTGTAGGATTGAAAAACACCTGCCATTACTGTCTGGTGCCCCAACTGTTCATCCTTTCCCCAGCCAATTACCCATAAACCGCCTTCTCTAGCATCTACAATAGCATCACATTGCCACCAGTTACAGAGTTCCTGTGGTTTAACAAATCCTTCAAAAATCTCAAGGGGGGTAGCTTTGATTTCTATCTGCTTGGTAACACTCATTTACACAGCTCCATTCAGCGTTTAATAATTTTATCTTGCAAATTATATAACAGATGATTTTTAAAAACAAAAAAAATGAATGCAATTAAGGACTATAAAACACTTTTATAGTGGATAGGGCAAGCAGCCTGACGGGAATTTATTTGCAGTTGATCATTTCAGGCTGAAGTGGTTTTCCAAACAAATCAAGGACTGCAGAATTCCAGGTTTTGGATTTCCCGAAGGAAAACAAATTCTCAGTAATCATATCTCCAAATTTTTTTTCTTTCAGAGTCTCTATAAAGTCTCCTCCAGTGGAATCACCCCCAAGGGAACATCTCAGGGTATCGGAAAAAACTGCTCCAAGAAGATAGTTATGATAGTACACAGGATTTGTTACAATATGAATCTTCGAAAGCCAGTCAAACCTGTTATTTCTATCAGTGGGAATATTTAATTTCTGATATTTATTTACCAGGAACCACCACAGTTTCTGAAGATCCTGTTCCGGGTTTCGATAAAGTTCCCTTTCAAAAAAATACATCACTAAAGACCATCTTATAAAAACAAGATTATCGATTTTACGTTTATGGTTTTTAACTCTTGAGTATTTTCTCCAGTATCCGGGACTTTTATTGTACAGTTTCTTAAGGAATCCTTCTTCATACTGAAGAGATTGCATAAACATAGCAATTCCCTCACTGAGAAAAAGATGTGCCGGAGAACGGAATATGTAGTTGAGTTTTTTGTCTATATTTCTAAAATAAGCAGCATGTCCGCATTCGTGAAGCAAGGTTGAAACAAATGCCTGATCATTCGTTTCTGTGGCAATAATGCGAATATCGCCCTGTCTGTCCATGTCGAGACAATAAGCATGGGCAATCTTGTTTTTCCTCTTTCCAAAATCAGATTTTTCTATCACGTCAGAAATATCCAGACCGATATACTTAAAAAGAGAGATAACCGCATCAATCGAATTTGAAATATTCTTTTTGGCCGGTTCCTGATTCACAAATGACGGCACTTCCTGAAAAAACAGATCCCCATAATGCCATGGCATAAGCATAGAGGATGGAATACTAAACTTTGATGAAAGCACGCTGTCAATTTCAGCTTTCGCATCTAGAAATGGGGTTTCAGTAACATCAGCAAGTCTTTCCATGAATGAATCAAGCCACTGAGGTTCAATATCATCAAGATAAAGTGACATTCTATGAAAATCAGAAAAATTGTTGTCAAGTGCAATGCGGTTCCTTATTCTCACAAGTTCTGGAAATCCTGTTCTGTAAAGCACCTTGCCAATTCTTCGTCCTGCATCCCACATATTAACTCTATCTCTTTTTCCTGAGTTATTAAGCTCTCTGTGGATATCCATGGAAGTTAACCTGCGTCGTTTGCCTCCGATAAGAATCACCGGACGGTAATTAAGAGCACGGTGCTCTAAAAGACCGGATATTGAATCTATTCTCTCCTTAAGTTCACGGGAAACCCTGTTTCTTAATATTGAATTAACCAGAATTTTAAGAATGCTGTACTCATGACACTGGGTATTATCTTTGTATTTTTCAAACAGCTTATGGCATTTATTATTAAAATTCCGGTTGTTGTATAGTTTCCAAAATTTCAGGCTGTAGTCAGCAAACTGGCCAGAATCTTTCCGTTCATACCCCGTCGCCGAATCCCACCATAAATAATTAAGTTTTGTATCAACAGGAATTCTTCTGGACTCATGTTCCAGTAATAATTTCAGAACTGAATTATCAATGGTTTTATGGCTATACATTTTCACTCAACTTATTGAGGCGCTTCCTGGCATATGCGATAGCATCCTCCCTAGTGGAGAATAGACCATCCAGTTGACCTTCAGACAAAGTTTTAAGGACTTCTCCAATCAGAGGACCCTGAACAAATCCCAATTCGATAAGGTCATCGCCGCCTAAAAGTGGAGCAGGTTTTTCAGTTCCCAAAGGAATAGATTCCAGAAGACTTTTTGCATATTTATAATCCTCCAGACGTTCTTCATTGTTAAGATTGTCATATTTATTCAATTCCGTCAGGAGTATGAAATATCCTCTTTTCTCATCTGGTTTTGTTTTAAGTTTCCTGGCCATCAGTTTTTTTGCAGTTGAGTTTTTCATAACTCTTATGTGCATGAGTTTCATATGATCAAAAATCAAATTACTGCAATCTGAAATCATATTTCTGGAAAGCCTCAGTTTTTTAAGACTTTCAAGTGCTATATTTCCGCCTATTGATTCGTGATGATAAAAAGTAATCTTTCCCTTTTCGGTGGAGTATGCATCTTTTTTACCCACATCATGAAAAAGTAAAGCCCATGCTAAAACAGGTTCAACTGGAAATGAGTCAATACTTTCAAAAGCCCTGATTACGTGTTCCAGAACATCCCCCTCAGGATGCCACAAAGGATTTTGTTCAACTCCTTTTAAATCAGCAATTTCAGGAAGTATAAAATTTAAAATCCCAGTGGACACAAGTAATCTCAGACCCTTTCCACAACCTGGGGATGTGATAATTTTTTCTATCTCATCCCTTATCCGCTCCATTGAAACTCTTGTGATTTTATCAGAAAAACGTCCAACTGATTCGAGAGTATTCTTCTCTATGGCAAAATCAAACCGAGCCGAGAATCTTATCGCCCTCAGAATCCTTAAATGATCTTCCATAAACCTTTCATCAGGATTTCCAATTGATCTGATTACTCTATTTTCTATATCTCTGATCCCCCCAACATAATCCATTATTTTCCCGGCAAATGGATCAAATAAAAGACCATTTATAGTAAAATCTCTTCTTTTTACATCATCTTCTGGTGATGTAAAAGTGACAACATCCGGTCTTCTTCCATCAGTATAGGAAGTTTCAGCCCTGAAAGTTGCCACCTCAAATGTAAACCCTTTATGAAGTACAACGACAACACCAAAAGCCGCACCTATTGCCACTGTTCTTGGAAAGAGTTGAATAACCTGCTGAGGAATAGCTGAAGTGGCAATATCATAATCAACTGGGTTAGCACCCATAACCATATCTCTCACACTTCCCCCTGCCAGACATGCCTCGTAATTATTTTGCTGAAGTATTCTGACAACCTCAATAGCTGAAATGTAAAGTTGATCAGTTCTTATATTGTCCGCAACACTAAATTTCATGACTATCTTTTCACACAATCTGATTCAGTTGGCAACAACTTGTGTTTTTAATATTTATTTCAAAGGGTTTTTTTCATTTTTAAGGCGTGTTGAGCAAGGTCTTCTTCAATCTTGGTAAGGATTTTATCCAAATCCCATGGAACAGCGATAAAATCACAGGCTCCACTTTTCAGTGCTGATACCACCATGGATTTAGTGGGTCTTGATGAAATAGCAATCACAGGAAGACGACTGGTCCTTGTAACAGCTTTAATCCATTTATCAATTGATATACCCCCTGGACTCTGTGTTTCCATATCCACAATAACAAGATCAATTCTCTCCCTTCCAAGAATGTCTTTTGCAAGACCAATATCAGTTACCTCTATCGGAAAATACTTGCCTTCAAGGAATGTAGCCATTTTTCGGGTTTCATCATCCTCATCCTGGATAATAAGTGCCTTAGGAAAATCATCAGAAATAGATGTTTCTGCTTTTTCCTCCCCGGCTTCACCCTCATGAATTGATGCTGCCCAGATTTCAGTTATTAACTGATTGTTAAAAAACAGAGAAAAGACATGTTCAGTCTTGCCAAGAAAGGAAATTTTTGAATTTATCTGAATACCTGTTTCAGAACTCAGTTCACCAAGGGTATCCTCCTCAATATATTGTTCCATTTTAAGTCGTGAGGTAAAATTATCATGTTTTTGGTGAATAAAGTCATCCAGTGATCCTGCAAGGATATTTCCTATCTCAAAAAGAACCTCTTCATCATCAGGAGACAGCTCATTATTTTCGATTTTTTCCTTTATGGTTGGTTCAGGCATCATCATCATCATACCCGCCAGTCTGATACCAACACTTCTCTCCATTACAAATGAGAAAAAACCACTGTCTTCAGTACTGCATCCAACTTTTAATGCCGAACATTTCTTTTTGCTGGAATTGAATATCCCCTCATATTTTCCACTGGATACAATCGTTTTAGAGAACTGAAGTTCCTCTTCGGTGAGATTTACCACAACCTGAAGCCCTTCTGAAATGATTTCAAACATCTTTTCTATTTCTTCCGAACTTACAAGAGATGCAATTTCAGGGGATTTGAAATCAATTTTCATGGAGCCATACTCCGTAAATATTTTAAAGCAAAAATATTTTGCTGAATATTACGATTAAAGAAGGTCCTGCAGATATTTAACCATCTGTTCGGGAGTAAATGGTTTCTTAATATAACCTGAAGCACCGTTATCCATTGCTTCTTTGATAGTTTCCTCAGCGCCGTCTGTGGTAACCATGATTATTTTAATTTTATCAGTGCCATATTGTGCTTTAATCTGCTTAACCATTTCAAGTCCACCCATGTTAGGCATATTAACATCACTAAAAATTACGGCGACCTCATTACCTTCAAGTACCTTCAGACCTTCAATTCCGTCTCCTGCCTCGAAAATGTGATCAAAGTGCACCTGAGTATTTCTTAAATTTCTCATTACTATTTTTCTCATTACACCTGAATCATCAACTATTAAAGCGTTTCTAGCCATGGGTAGCCTCCTTATAATTATGAAAAGCTTTTATTTTTAATCAGTAGTCTCCATCTTTCTATTCTTCCGAGGGAAAGCATAACGACTTTCAAAAAACCTTCAATATCATCAAAAGGCTTTATAAAAAACTCAAATGCCCCTTTGGAAATAGCCTCATATACAGTACTTACAGTGGAATATCCTGTAATTACAATTACATGAGACAATGGATTCAGCGTTTTAGCCAGCTTCAGCAGTCTGATTCCACTGAGTCCTGGCATCATTATGTCCGTAATGATGAGATCATACATGCGGTTTTTCATCATTTCAACCGCTTTTAATGGATCCGTGGTTTTATCCACTTTAAGATTTTCAAAAAGTAGAATTCTTTCCAGAGTATCCACAACATCTTTTTCGTCATCTATTATTAAAATTTTAGGAGAATTATCACTCATAAGGATTTATTCTCCCTGAATCCGGTGGGAACAGTCACTGAAAACACTGTTCCTTCTCCACTATCCTTATTTCTGAAGGATATTGTTCCACCATAGTTTTCAATTATACCAAGGCTTATGGAAAGCCCCAGTCCTGTCCCTGAATTACCCTTTCCTTTAGTAAAAAACGGCTCAAATATTCTTGAAGCAATTTCAGGTGAAACCCCTCGTCCATTATCACTCACCTCAACAACAAGAGTATCTTCAGATTTTGATACTTTGATTCCGATAACCGGAGTACTTTGACTACTCTGAATTCCGTTGATAATGAGATTTAAAAAAACCTGTGTAAATTCATTTGAATCGCCAGTTATTGATATTTCTGTGGAAGGATAATCAATATTTATCGGGAAATCATCTCCATATTGAGCTCGCGCAAATGATACAGCATTTTCGATTGTGCTGAAAAAATCAAATACCTCCATTTTTTTTTCTACACCTTTTCTGCTGAAATGTCTTAATGAGCCTACTATTGTATTGATCCTTTCACTGTTGCGTTCCAGTCTCTGTAGTATTTCCTGAAGGTCTTCATCCGACAGACTGACACTGTTCTCACTGTAGAGTTTCTTTAATATTAATATGTTGGCTTTAATTACTGCATTCGGGTTATTTATCTCATGAGCAACCCCTGCTGCGAGTTTACCAATGCTGGCCATCCTTTCAGAATGGATAAGTTGATCCCCTTTTTCTCTCAATAGAATGTTAAGTTTTTCATTAAGCACTTCCAGTTTTTTTGCTTTTTCGTCAAAAAGTTCCAGCATCATTTCAAAACCGGTTTTGATCGTATCCAGAGGATCTTTTGCATTAAAATTCCGGGTTCCAAGAATTCCAGAGATCCTGTCCGTCACATAAACAACTGCCTTATGGAGTTTAAATTCCCTTTCCATCAAATCACCGGCTCTTTTCCGGACTTCGCTTTCAAGAGAGCGGTTCATTTTTTCGAGTGCTCTATTTTTTTCAGACAATTCTCTTGCAAGATTTCTGTTGTCTGCATTTAATTTCTTAAACTGAACTGCGTTATCCAGAAGTTTTATAAATCCATCATGAATTACCGGTTTCTGCAGGAAATAGTAAATAGAAGCATCATTAACAGCAGAAATTATTTCATCTGTTCCAACCCCACCGGTCAGAAGGATCCTTACACTGTCCGGATGGATTGTTTTCAGTTGTGACAGTACCTGTGTTCCATTCATCCCAGGCATGTGATAGTCACAAACGCAAATATCGATTTCTTTACCTACCGCAGTATTAAGAGCTTCAGGCCCACTTGTGGCAGTAAGTATATCAAAACCTGCATCCATGATTATCCTGCTGATAGAGCGGATAATATTGGGTTCATCGTCAACAATAAGGATAGTTGTCATACTGTGGTTATCGGGAAAAAAATAAATTTTATATCCCAATTCCTCCTATCCTTTACTTAACGACCATAAACCCTCTTTTCTTTAGCATTTGATCACCAGCAGTATTAAGAATTATATGCCAGTTACCGGTAAGGTTCATTGAACCAACCTCGGTACTGGAAAGAGATGACCACAAAAGATAAGTATCTTTAGAAATTTTCTGCTTGAAAACTCTGGCTTTTTTTACCGTTTTTCCCTCAAATTTCCACAAATGGTAAAAATTATCTCTGGGGTAAACAGGACTTTCAAGAATATGTGACATATAGAATGTTTTTTCTTCAAAATCCTCAGTATGAATCCGCCACGCCCCCTGACTTAGGGGAGGTGACTGGGTAGTGGGCCTCATTGTGCCAAGATGTGAGATACCTATCTTATACGGAGCAGGGGGGACAAATGATCTTATTGTGTAACATCCGCCTGCCACAGCAATTCCCCCAAGAATCACCCATCTTAGATATCCCTTTTTGAATATAAGCTTTGGGTAATGAAGAATTACAAAGCCAAAAACAGCACCGAACGCAGCTAACGGGAGTGTGTAATTTGTAGGTAAAGGAAGAAATAATGGCAAAAGAAGATCGAAACTGGCAAAAAGACAGAAAGAGTAGAAACCAGCCCTTAGAAATTTATTTTCCATCAACCAGTTGTCAAATATGAGATCCTGAGTGGATAAAAGGGCCAGTACCCCAACGACAATTGTAAAAAGGAAATTTCTCTCATCCAGAACAGATGCCTCCCAGTAGAATGGGATCATGAAAAAATAAAGCCCCTGATACATGTTTTTCATAACATAGTTCAGTACCAGCTTTATGCCTTTTTTCTGTCTACCGCTTTCTATCTCAGCCTGACCCACACGGTCAAAGACGATGAGCAAAAGAAGCAATGCCATAAGATACAGAGTGAGTTTTCTTACCTGACCAAAATCTCCGTGAAAGAATATTATAACAAGAATTCCAAAAGTCAGAGCCCATACACTGTGTCCCACCCAGATAAGTTTCTCATGTTTAAGGATAAATTCTTTTGTTCGGCGCCAGTAATCAAACACAATCATACAAAACGGCCCCTGTTATATAATGTACCGGAATCCACAAGTCTGAAGCAAACCTGTCAATAACGAAAGGAATTATTAAGCTTCAAATTTTTTATAGAACTGACTTGTGAGTCTTGATACAAGACGGGATGCCTTATTTCTGTGGATAATTCCCTTGCCTGCCACCATCTGGATAAAAGCTGTGGCTGTACGAAGTACTGTAGATGCTTCTTCACGGTTATCCGAAACAAGTGCATCACGTGTTCTTTTAATGTGAGTTCTCATTGTGGATACAAAGAAACGGTTTCTATCGCGTCTTTTGATGCTCTGAAGATGTCTTTTAATAGCTGAACGATGATGAGCCATTGTTTACCTCTGCAATCTGAACAGATTAGTTCAAATCATAAAATTATTAATAAACCGCAACCTTTCGGCTACGGGGGAGTATCAATAGCAAGACACTGGTTTTGTGTCAAGACTCAAATATGCAAAGTAACAATTTTTCAGAAAATAATATATACAGACTCACATTTTTGTTATAAATGCCGAAAGTAGAAATTACAAAACAGCCTGGAGGTAAAGTATGACAAATATTCTCACTGTAATTATGATGATAGGTTTAATAACTCAGCAACCGGGTGAATCTCCTGAGGAAACAACCGGGGTTGTTGCACCGGCAAAAAAAGTTGAATCTGCCCCTGTTAAAACTGAAGTTACTCCTGTTGCTAAAACAGAAACAACTGAAGTAAATACAAACAAGGATGTTCAAAAAGAAAAATCAGCTATGGATTTTCTTTCCATGAAAGCTGTTATCTTTACAAACTTTGGCAGTTACTTTAATGATGATAACAAACAGGAGCGAAATGAGTTCCGTGTAAACAGAACTCTCCTTGGGTTTAAATTCAAACCACTTAAAGACTTCAGTTTCGATCTGGTTTTTGATGGGAACGGGTATCCCGGAACATTCAACACCTATGTTAAATACGCATTTCTGACCATGGGGGGAATAATTCCAGGACTTCCAGATGCAAAAATAAAAGCTGGTATCACACCCAATTTTTATCGTTCATTCCGCGATAAAATTACAGGAATGAGATACATCACGGATCCAATAGTACTTGCCTATGGTCTTAGTGCAAGTGGAGATCTCGGTGCATGGATTCAGACTCCTTTAATGGATAAATCAATTGATGTTTCTTTTGGTATTTCCAACGGTAATGGAAATATCTCTGGTGAAGATGCAAATCCTGACAACGATGAACAAAAGAGTGTTGATTTTGGAGCCATCTATCATCTTGATATGGGAGCGAAAATAGATCTCAGTGCCTATTTCAGATATGGATTTGATAAAAACCTGAATAATAACGAAGAAACTACTCAGAGTCTAACAGCTGCTTTTGCTGTGGACGCTATCCATAAGCTTTCAGATGAAATGAAAATACAGGTTGGTATTGAATATGTGATGAGGACATGGGATGACTGGACAGGTGTTGGCGGAGAAAGCTTCAGGCATATGGTTCATGCAGCGAGCGGATACGCAATTGTTAGTCCTCTGAAGGACTTAAGTGCTTTTCTTAGAATGGATCTGGCTCATTACTCTTATGACATCGCCGGTACCGAATTTATCTATGATACCAAACATTTCCTTTTCGGTGGAGCATTTGATGTAAATAAATACTTCACTCTGGCCCTCGTTTTACATTATTATCTCGGAGATTCCGAAACAAATGCGAAGATGAACTTCAAGGGTTCATTCTATTATGATTCAGCATCGAGCAGTATAATCAATCTCAGTGGAGCAGACGGTTACAAAGTACTGATGCTCAACGCCAGACTTAAGTTCTAATCACACTCTATCAGATAAATTTTCCCTGCCTAGCAAGAATATTTCTTATCAGCGCTTCAGGATTTTCAGTGTCAAGAAGCAGCCATCTGGCATACAGATATACCTGCTCATCATATGAAATGTCCTCTCTGTCCGGAAACTCACTTTTATATCGCATAGTAAGATTTTGAAGTGCAATTGCTGTACTTACACTTAAATTCAGGCTTCTCGACAACCCGTAAAGTGGGATATAAAAGGCTTTATCCATTGCAGCCACTGCTTCATCAGTTAATCCGTATTTTTCATTTCCAATCCATATTGCCAGAGGAAAATCAACTTCTGCAGCGTAGAGATCCAGTGAAGGAATCCTGCCTGACACAATATCATCCTTGTTTTCGTGCTGTTCCGGGGGAAGGGCACCCCATGAAGTTATATTTCCTGATTTAAGCCAGTCTATAGCTGAGTTCACACTATGATGATGGTGCGTTTCAATCCATCGTTCAGCTCCAATTGTTACTTTTCTTGAAAGATCATAATCCTCAGAGGGAACTATAAAATGGACATTATGGATTCCAAATGCTTCCGCACTCCTTATTACCGCGTTACCATTCAGGGGGTCATAAAGTTTTTCAACTACAACATGAATGTTTGTAATTCGGCTTTTAAGGGCATTTTTAAATCTATTAGCACGATTTTCCTTAATTGTGGGTTCCAGACAGTCGATAATTCCTTTCGGACCAAGCCTGTCAAGCAGGGTAGTTCTTTCTTTATCCATTAGTGTTGTGTCCTGACATTATAACGTGTATATTCCGTGTACTCATGGGAAAGATTCAATACCCTGATTTTAAAGGAATGACAACCCTGGTATAACGGTGTGCTATGTCTGATAAAGAATATGATGATGAATATGACAATGTTTCGGAGCCTGATCCTGCTGATACTGAAGACTACGAGGATGACGACGATGACGATGATGACGTAAAAGTTGCTTCTGAAGAAGATGAGAAGGAAACTGAGTTGGTCATTGAGAAGAATACAGTTCTCACCAAGGAAATGGAGGAACTGATTGCAGCCAAAATGACCGATGGAAAGAATTCAGCTGTACATGCCGCTGTTCAGTTAAGCTGTCTTGATGATACTCTTGATGAAATTCTTACAAGAGTGACAAAAGATCATGATCGTATATGGCGTTATCTTGAGGACCCGCGCGAAGAAGGTGTTGGGGAAACCAGCGAAGATAAAGCACTTGATGAGATAAAGAAACTGCTTTACAAATCAAAAAATCAAAAAAATGTATCTGGCTATGATGTTTATACTGACGAACCTGGTGAACTTAAAAGACTGACCAACCGAATCAGCGAAAATTATCAAATACTTGAGACACTCAAGGATGATGGTGATATAAAAAAGGCAAACGAAAGAATCAAGTATGCCTTAAGAAAAAGACGAAAACTGCTATTTGAAGACCTGCCATATACCGTTAGAATCGAATTCATGGACATACTTAGTTCTAAAATCCGTGAGGCTCAGGATGATGAATTGGTTATGACTCAGTCTGAGTTTATTTCGAAGTATGCATGTCCGAAGAAACTCTTCAAAACTCTTTCTATGGATTTTTTCAGGGGAGAGTATGATTTTCACAAAGCCAGGGAAGATCTTATAATCGCTAATCAGAGACTGGTAATTTATTTTGCACGGAAATATCAGGAGCAGGGAGTTGATCTGGTTGATCTGATTGGAGAGGGAAATATTGGCCTCTTACGTGCAGTTGAACGTTTTGATCCTTCAAAGGGAAGCCGGCTGGCAACCTATGCCACATGGTGGATTAAACATAATCTCAACAGGGCTGTTGCAAATCAGGGAAGTACCATAAGGGTTCCAGGACACGTAAGAGAAGAAAAAAACCGTATACTTAAAGTAAGTGCAAAGATCCAGAGTGAAAAGGGCCGGGAAGCAACAATGGAGGAGCTTAGTGAAGTTCTGGCTATTCCGGTGGAAAAAATCCATTATATTATGAGACGGACTCAGGGGACTATTTCAATAGACAAACCCCTCGGGCATGAAGAGGAGGATGAGACTCTCCAGAAATTACTGCCTGACGCCGGTATGCTTACTCCCGAAGAAGAAGTGACCCGCAAACTTGATAAAAAATGGATAATGGAGCTTCTTGGAGAACTTTTACCCCGTGAAAGACGCATAATTGAACTAAGATATGGTCTCACCGGGAAGGATTCAATGACTCTTCAGGAAGTTGGTGTTCTTATGAAAATAACAAGAGAGCGAGTAAGGCAGCTCCAGACAAAGGCTGAGGGAAAATTATTTAAAATTGCTAAAAAACTTGGTTATTTTAAATAAAAATTTAATACAGAACTATCTTAACGATTTGATTTAATCAATGATATAGTCTTTTATAACAGCCATATGCTGCATTCCAGTTGCAGCACTGTCTGTTGTAAGTGCCGGGAAAAAGAACTCATCAAGGATATCCTGTGAAAAAGTTCTGGTATCAAATACAAGCCCACTTTCATACACTTTCAATTCTGAAGTGTATGTTGATTCCACCAAAACAGGAGTCATCATTGAAGTAATGAGGGAATCTCCAAGAATGAAATCATAATGGCTGCTTCTGGGGCTGTTTGTATTAAAATTATCATTGTCATCAACAGGGAAGAGGTCTGATACAACAAAAATTTCATCTCTGCCAAACCCTTCAGACGAAACACTTGCAGGTCCATTAAAATCCCCTCCCACTATGTACACAAATCTACCGGGATTTTCCTGCATATGGATTTTCACCTCATCAACTATAACTGATGATGCAATAACCTGATCTGTAGAAGGACTTGTATGCAGATGAACACTTACTACAAAAAGGTCCAGATTCCCCGGAAGGTCGATTTCCGCCCAAAACAGTTCACGATTTGAAAGGGATGGATCATCCCAGTACCCACTCCTTAAAACAGGCCATTTACTGATAACCCCGTTTGGTATTTCAAAATCCTTATTATCAACAGAAAAAAATTCGGTCCCAACTATTTCCTGCGCAAAAGCCCTGTAATCACTCTCGGTGTTTTCCAGATAGTTCATTTCCTGAACCAGAACCACGTCAGGATTGAGCCCCTTAAGAATTCTTATACCATGCCCTAAATCATAATTCATATAGTTGCCACTGGAGAGATTGGCGGCAACTATCCTTAGTGGAAGATTACCAATGAACGGAGTGATAAATACCTGAGATTCCTGCTTAACTTCTGAATATCCATCAGAGCAGATTATTCCTGCTGTGCATGCTGTATTTGCAAGTTCTTGGGTTGAAACAAAGGTGTATACACCATTAATTATTTCTCCACCACATTCATCAGTTTCAGGATCAACATATATATAAACATCATCATTATCCGGATCTTCACATTGAATTTCATAGGAATAATGCATTCCCTGAAGAATTGAATCAGGGGCAGTAGAAATAATATCCGGGGGAGCGTTGATACATGATAATGTGAGCTCCCCTGAATCTGAAGCTGAAGGTTCACCGGCATCTGAAATATTTATAATGACAGTGCATTCCTCAGGAGTTTCACCACATGTCCACGATATTTTCCCTGTTGTATCTATGGACACTTCAAAACTACAGTCTGTTGAGGTGATAAACCAACTGAGGAGGTTCTGAGGAATATCACTATCCTCACCTGAAAGCTGGATACTGCCATTCTCATTGCAAGTTGTCTGCTGGCTGTCTGGAAGTCCGGATATAACAGGGGGTGTATTAAACTCCTGAATATTAATCTCAAATTTCTGGTGGCTGATAGCACCAGAATCTGAAGAACACAAGATAGCGAGATTACAACTCTCTCCCCCCATATCCTCTGAAGGAGTGAACACATAAATTGCAGTTCCGTCGCTAATATCTGTTAAAATCTCAGCACAGGAATCATCTTCATCTAGGCTTATTGATACCGACTCTCCCAAAGAGCTTATGCACTCAACACTATAGAAATACTCAAATCCTTCAACAGCATCTGAATCAGGAGTAGAAATAAAAGAAACAGTCCCATCATTGCTCAAACATTCCAGATCAACTGCATGGTAGTTTTGGATACAATCACAGTATGGTGTGTTTTTTTCATCCATGCGGCATATTCCATGTCCCGAGCAATCAATTTCATAACATAAATCCTTTTCAGATGATTCAGGGTTGCATGCTGAAGTGAAAATAATTATTGAAAATACAAAAAAGATATAAAAATTTTTGATAAACATTCAGGCATATATATTTAATATTCGTGTAAAAAACAAGTCTTGTTTCCTTGCATAGCTGGAAAACAGCCAAATAATCTGAACCTGCCAAATACATATTAGAGATTTAATTTTCAATTTTTAAATAAATTCAGACTACCTCAGAACTTCAACTGCAGATTCATTGAAAAAGCATTCTGTGTAAATAGAGGGGTGATAGAAAATGATGACTCAGTACTTCCGTGTGAATCATCTTTTTTATAAAGTATAACTCCAGTAATAACTGCCGCTGAAGCAACCAACGCGCTTCCTATGAATATATCAGTCAGATTCATGTAAAGTTTCAGATTATCCCGATCTGATGTTTTCCATTCCGTTTCCCATTTGTTTTTGTAATTTAAAGCCTGAATTCCAGTAAAAATACCTGCAACAGTAAACGATACTGCGAGAGAACTTCCTGTGATAAACCACCATCTCCCCCACACACTTTCACCAGTATTCTTGTTCTTCTTATCATCTGCAGTCATAATCGGTGCTACTTTTTTTATCTGGAGTTCTTTTTCCTTAACTCTGTTAAGTTTTTCTCTTTTGAGTTTCTCCCTGACTTCTTTTTCATGTTTTATTGCAGCTATTTTATTTTCCAGCTCTATCACAGTTTTTCGAGTGGCTTTAATAATGTTTTCTTTTTTCCCTTCAGGAAACGATATTTTTCCGATATTTTCCAGAAATTTTTTATAGTATTTCAAAGCATTATCATTGTCATTTCCAAGACGATAGCACTGGGCTATGTTAAAAAGAATCCTTGCATCAAATTTTTTTCTGAAGGACTCAAGAAAAATTTCCGCCGCCTGATTATACTTTTTATTCTGATAAAGTATCAGTGCTGCTTTTTTTAAATCTGCTGCCGTTCCATTTCTGGAAAACACAGGAGTAGAATAAAACACCAGAGAAATGAAAATTATTTTTATTGTGGTCATCAACTTATCCAGAGTTTTAATATCAGAACAACAATTTCTCCATCAGCAATCAGGTTATTCCTTCTTTTCAGCAGATACTTCATCACTTAAATCAAGTGGTTTAGATTCCACAGCATCAATATCCACATCAGAAACTTCAAGGACAGGAATTTCAGTAGTACGTGCCCCTGAATCTGCTGAATCGGCGCCATAAAGTGGAAGTGTTTTCTCACTGTGTTTGATTTTGGATTCTGTATTTTCTTTTTTATTAGCACTGGAAGGAAATACTTTTTCGCCAAGTGTATATTCGTATTTTGCGATTTTCAATGCATACTCCTGAAGTCTTTCATTAAGAAAATCTATTCGGGAGAGAAGTTCTTCCCTATCGTCGTCGCATTTATTACCTGAAAGGAGTCTGGAAAGCTCTTTTTCCATACGGTTCATGGCCATATGCGCATTTTCAAGCTCTTCCCTCAGGGTATCGCTTTCCCTTTGAAGCGCATCCACAAAGCCTTCAAAACCCTCACGTATTTCCTGACTGGATTCATCTGATTCCACTTTGTCCGAAACAACAGCTAACTGTCCTGTTTTTTTTCGTTCCAGTTCCAGAACTCTTGTGCTCAACTCACTGATCTGGCTTTGTTTCCCCTCAATGTCCTTGAGTTTTTGTTCAAGTTCTCTTTTTAAAAGATCAATTTCCACTTCATTATCAGTATCTTTTTCCAGTTTCTCTTTTTGAATTGCATTCAGTTTTTCCTTCTGAAGCACCTGAGTATTAAGTTCCTTTAGCTCATCCTCAAGCTTTTTATTTTTTATTTTCTGTTCAGCTAGTACCATCGGTCCCTTTCCTCGACCGAAAAATATTCCAGCTAAAAGAAAAGAAAACATAGCGCCAGTCAGAATAAGTATAACAATAACAGAAATCATTATTTCTCCCTCCATGGAAGTGCCTTGATTCTGGCTCTTCTCCAGTACCTCTCAGAGAATTTCTTTTTCTCATCCGGCTTCGGATTTCCGGGAAAAATTCTGTAGGAAATCCTGTTTTCAGGGATTTTGCTTTCCACAAGAATTTTTTTGAGTTCCTTCACTCTCATTCTTGCAAGATGGCGATTTGATTCCAGATCTCCAGCATCACCACACCTGACACCAATTTCATATTTGTGTTTGTACAGTTCTCCTGCAAGCTTTTTAATGTCAGTTATATATTTTGAAGCCGGTATCTTCTTCTTTTTTGGAAAATATATCAGCAACTGTTTCTTGATATTCTCTTTGGAAGAATAATCCTTTTCCTCAGTATTTTCTGATTTATCACCCATTGGAGCAACCATTGTATCTAAGTTCTTTGCCGGATTCATAGAATCAGCATCTAAGCTTCCATCATCTTTCATGGGAAGCGGACGGGAATCATCATTGGGATTGTCAACTGGCTTCATATCAGGTGTTTTAACATCCTTATCTACAGCCAGTTTTTTTGCCGGGCATACCGGACATGAAATTTCAGGACATTTAACCTCTTTGGCTTGAAAGATTTTTTTAGACTCAGAGGGTTCAGTATCTTTCAACTTATACAGGCCCAAGGTGGTAAGTCCCACTCCAATCAGAAAAAAAATAAAACCGGTAATTGTGTTTTTCATGTTGACCTCAACAGCAGTAATTATAGATTCTTTTTGCTATGACTCAAGAACCTTTTGGATATTTACTATTTGATATTGACGGAACACTGCTGACTGCTAAGGGATCTGGCCGAAAAGCAATTGAAAATGCCGTCAGTACAATAACTTGCACGGAATGGACTTCATCATCAATAAGACTTCATGGGAATACTGATCAGGCTGTTTTTGAAGAGATACACAATTCAATCAGAAATTTGCTCACCGACGATATCAATACTGATGATCTCCGTGATATGTATTTTGAAAAGTTACAGAATGAATTTGAATCTGAAAATATCTGTATTCCTCTTTCAGGAGTTCCTGCATTTCTTGAAAGGGCTTCATCTCACTGGAATTTGTTTCTTCTCACCGGAAATTTCAGGACCTCAGCATTCATGAAACTGGAGAAAGCAGATATATCCAGATGGTTTACGGATGGAGGCTTCGGAGATGATGCTTTTTCCAGAACTGAAATACTGGATAATTTCATCAGAGTCAGAGGCATTGAAAAATCCAGATGCATACTTATCGGAGACACACCGTGGGATGCTGAGGCCGCAAATGACTGTAACATTCCATGTATCGGACTTGTTTCTGATTATTTTTCATTCCATGACCTTGAATCTTGCGGATTCACTTTAGTATATGACTGTATAAACAGCATCACAAATGAATCACTTAGGGGACTGATTAAAAAATGAAATATCTTTATGTGCTTGTATTTTTACTCTTTTCCTGTTCCAGAACTGAACATAAACAGAATTCAAAAGAACTAACAGAGAGTTTACCTTCAGGCTTTTCAATTGTAAATTCTTCATCAGGCACAAAAAAAATATCAGCTTCAAGAGAATATATGGATACTGTCTTCACAATCACGGTTTCATTAGGTGTTGATAAACAGATTTCCGGGGACGATATTTCCAGTGCTGTCAATTCCATAAAATCAGCTTTTGAGGAAATCAGAAGAATTCAGAGCATCATGAGTTCCCATAATTCATCGGGAGATATATTTTCCATAAATGAAGCTCATGGAAAGGCTGTAAAAATCAGTAAGGATACTTCTAATGTTATTGAGACTGCAATAAACGTCAGTTCGGATACTTCAGGAGCGTTTGATATCACATGGGCTACATACAGAGAGTTGTACAGGATTAAGAAAAGTCCGTGGAAGCCACCATCAGGTGGACAAATTGAGAAACTAAAAGAATATGCAGGATTCAGGAATATTTCCCTGATTAAGTCCGGTAAAGAAACCCAGGTAAAAATAGGGGAGAAAACCAAAGTCGATCTTGGAGGAATTGCAAAAGGCTACGCGCTCAAAAAGGCTGGTGAAATTCTCACAACAGATGTTATTTCTGGATTTATCGTAAATGGTGGAGGAGACTTGGTTGTTTCCGGAAAAGGTCCCGATAGAGACTGGATAGTTGGCATCAGACATCCCAGGGGTAAAGAAAGAAACAGCCTTTATCTCACTGGTTCAGTAAGTCACCCCGACAGCATGGTGGCAGTGGTTACCAGTGGAGATTATGAGAGATTTGTGGTTTATAACGGAAAAAGATACAACCACATTATTAATACCGCAACAGGGCTTCCTTCAGATGGGGCGGTAAGTGCTACTGTTATTGGAAAGGATGCTGCTTTAGCTGATGCCCTTGCAACTTCTCTCATGGTAAGTGGATTGAAAGGAACTGCTGTTCTTAAAAAGAAGTATCCGGGGTATGCCTGGATGATTTTCGACTCAAATCTCAAGGAACATCGTTCCGAAAACTTTAACAAGATTTTTAAAATTCATGTCGAAAATTAATGATTTATATACACATGACCTGTTGGTGTTCCACTAAAGAAAATAAAATTTTGATGTACTTCATTGAAAATATGCTAGAATCCACAGCGTTAAGAGTTTAAAAATTTTCCATATGGAGATGTTATGAAATTTATTACTAAATTATTACCTGTTTTGTTGTTCAGTGTTTTCATTTTTTCCTCTTTTGATTCCAGTGCAAACACTAAACCGCCCTGGAGAAGATATGCCTACAGGGTAAAAGTCAAATTTACGAGTGTTCCAGTTGGTGCTTCAGTTTATATTGAGGATAAAAAGTGGGGAATAGCAGGAACTACTCCAACAAACTGGATTAAACTTCCCAGAAGCAGAACTTATAAAGTGTGGCTTACTCATCCGGATTATGAGGATTTTGAAACCACTATTACACTGACAAGAAAGTATAAAAACTACTTCAACTTCAATATGAAGAAGAAGATCAAGATGGGAACCTTCGAATTCAAGGATTCCGGTACAGGAAGTTCCACTGGAGCGAAGGTTTTTATCGATGGAGTAGAGAAGGGCAGTATTCCTGTAAGTGTAAAACTCCTCCCGGGGAAATATGCTGTTAAGATAACCAGAGAAGGATATAAGGAATACACTGAACTGCGTACTCTTGAGGAAAACAGTATTCAGGCAATTATGGTCAATCTCATAAAAATACAGAAACCTAAAGGGAAAATACTGATTACCTCTGATGTTGATAATGCAGAGATAGAAGTGGACAAGATTAGCCGTGGCTTTACACCCCAGTTGGTTACCGTTCCTGCAGGAAGCCATTTGATAGTGGTGAAACACAAGGATAACAAGGTAAGTCAGATAGTAGATGTTAAGTCCGGCAGTACCAAGAAAGTCTTTGCTAAACTTAAAAAGGAGGAAAGCCAGGCTCCCCATGGATATGTCACAGTAATTACAAACATTTCTGATACTGAAGTAATTATTGACGGCGAACCAAAAGGTAAAACTCCTCTGAAAAGACTGAAGCTTCTTCTTGGACAGCATCTCGTTGAAGTTCGCAAAAAAGGTTATATCAGTCAGAAGAGAACGATTACGATAAAAGCATCAGAACAGATTCTTGAGAATTTTGATCTTTCTGAAGCTCCCAGAATAGTAGCAATGGGAAGTCTGAAAATTACTTCTGAAACCGGAGCCCAGATATTTATTGACGGACAGCCAAAAGGAAAAAGCAGTGTTTTCTTCGATAAAATAAAAATCGGAAATTATCAGATTGAAGTGGTAAAACCTGGTTATAAAAGAGTACAGCGTACAGTAAGTGTTAAAAAGGACAAAACAGAAACAGTTCATATTAGACTTGAAAGAGTGGGTAATATCAAGATAACAGCAAATGTTATTGGCGCCGTTATTATCATTGACAATCAGGAAATTGGCAAAGTCCCACTTCTCAATCATGAACTTCCTGTGGGTACTTACAGACTTGAAATAAGGGCAAAAGGATACCGCACCTATACTGATACCATAGCAATTAAAGGCGGTACCACTGAACCACTTACATTTAATGTTAATCTTCTTCCACTTGGACCCACTCCTGATGAAATAGCTGAAATGAAATCAAGTTTGAGTGCATTTGGAGCAAAAACAATTCCGCCAAAAAGTTTTACAGCAACAGCAGGTCTTGACTGGCCGTACTATATGGATGGTCGTCTCACAGTAGGAATCTGGAAGCTTGGTAACTATGGTATTGATGGTGGCGCAACATTCAGATCTTACTTCAACATGCATGAATTTTTATTCAACGTTCGCGGACAGTTGTTCAAGGGTGGACCGCTCACTGCAGGAGTATTTATGAACATCGGTGGTGGTATCGGTAGTCAGGAAAGAACAAACTTCACATTCAACCTTGGTGGAAGTGGAACTCTTTCTTTCAGGGAAAAAGTAAATCTCACTCTGGGCGCTTATCTTAATGTATACAGAGACCGTTTCTGTCTGAGTAATCCTCCAGGTGATGGTGATCCCAGAAGCGAACCAGCATTTTGTGTTCACGGCGATGAAGCTACCAACCCTGAATATCAGGCATTTCTTGATAGACAGATTCAGGGATGGGAGGGGCATAGTCTGAGAGAACCCTACTGGGGAAGCAGAATTATGATGTTTGTAAGTGTCGAATGGGCGCTAAACTCCAAATACAGTGTATATGCAAAGTTTTCACTTGCAAGTGTGCCCCTAAGCCCATCCAATACAATTTACAGGCCTGCGTACATGAAATTCTATAATGAGGCTTTAATGCCTTCAGAAGATCCAAGATTCTATGGAGGTGCAGGATTCTTATGGAAATTCTAAAAATATCCGCTTCTATCCTTGTATTTTCAACATTTTTTTCAGCGTGTTCGGGAAAAGAAAAAGAAACTCCCAGGGTTGATGAATCATTTTGTGAGCCGATGTGTGAAAAGGTCGTCCGATGCAGTAAGGATATAAAAACCAAATCCCGAAAAGAAAAAGTTTTTAAAAATAAGCAGACCTGTATCAACATCTGCAAAAAGAATCTTAACAGTTCTGCAGACAATAAATCTCAGGATAATTCAGTACATAGCTTTTATTCTTTTTTTCTGGGATTACAGAAATCCTGCCTCGATATAAAAGATTGTAATGCATACATGACCTGCAGAAATCAAAAGTATCACGAAGCGGTAAATACCTTTCCCATGGATGATATTGCTAAGTCCAGATGTATCAAGGTCTGCAGCAAAGTCTCAAAATGTGCCAGTCTTGTGGTGCCCAGACTGATGGGTAAAAAATTTGAGGAACTGTCTGAAGAAAAGAAAGCTGCTCTAATCAGAAAACAGTCAGACACTGCCAAATGTATCAATACATGCAGAGAGTTTCATGTAAAAAAAGTTATTATTGACAACACTTTGAACCGTGACAAAAGCGATAATTTTTTCAGTCAGTTTAACAAAGCAATCAATTGCCTTGGACACAATGATTGTGCCTCCTTTACAAAGTGTACCCTTTTGCAATCCCACTGACGGAGTAAATAAAAAAAATGGCAGATTTTGTTCATCTTCACCTGCACAGCCAGTATTCACTTCTCGACGGTAACATCCATCTAAAAAAACTCTTTCCAGCACTTAAAGAGAAAGGAATGAGTGCTGTAGCGCTGACAGATCACGGTTACATGTATGGTTCACTGGATTTCTACCTGAAAGCCAAAAGTGCAGGGATAAAACCCATAATGGGCTGTGAAACATATGTTGCCAATGGAAGTATGCATGAAAAAGTAAACAGAGAAAACTACCATCTTGTTTTGCTTGCAAAAAATCAGACAGGGTTTAAGAATCTACAGTATCTTGTTTCAATGGCTGCAATAAAAGGTTTTTATTACCATCCCAGAATAGATCATGATCTTTTAAAAGAATACAGTGAAGGAATAATTGGCCTGAGTGCCTGTTTAGGTGGGGAGATTTCAAGGACTTTTTTTAAAAGTGGTTATAATGCAGCAAAGCAGGCTGCATTGAAATATAAATCAATGTTTGAGGAGGGGGATTATTTTCTTGAAGTTCAGCATAATGGTATCAAGGAACAGTTCGAATTAAATGATGCTCTTGTAAAAATGTCAGGGGAAACCGGTATTCCTCTGGTTGCTACTAATGATTGTCATTATCTTGAAAGAGAGGATGCCAGTGCTCAGGAAATTCTAATGGCAATAAGTCAGGGAAAGCGACTTGATGACAAAGACAGACTGCGACATGAAGTCAGTGAATTTTACCTGAAAACACCTGAAGAAATGGATCTTGCATTCAGTTATATTCCTCAGGCACTGGAAAATACAGTTAAAATTGCTGAAAGATGTAATGTTGATATTCCAAATAATGTATCAAAGGATATAGCCGGAGAAAAGAAAATTTACTTCCTTCCGGACTTTGATACTCCAAGTGGTATAACACAAGATGATTTTCTCATGGAAACCGCGAGAAAAGGTCTGGAACGAAGAATAACTGAATTAAGAAAAGTAGGAAATGTAATTGATGATGAAACCCAGTATTATGATCGTCTGGATCATGAACTTGACATAATCATTAATATGAAGTTTTCCGGATACTTCCTCATAGTAATGGACTTTATCAACTGGGCTAAAAACAACGGCATACCGGTGGGTCCAGGTAGAGGCAGTGGCGCAGGAAGTATTGTGGCTTTCTCTTTAAGGATTACAGAACTTGATCCCATCAGGTACGGGTTATTGTTCGAGCGATTCCTGAACCCTGAGCGAATCAGTATGCCTGATTTTGATATTGATTTTTGTCGTAGCAGACGGGATGAAGTACTTGGATATGTGAGAGATAAATATGGAGAAAACAATGTAGCTCAGATAGCCACATACAGTACTCTTAAATCCAGAGTTGCCATCAGAGATGTTGGTCGCGTTCTTGGTGTTCCTCTCCCGGTTGTAGACAGAGTTGCAAAGTTGATTCCAGTAACATCATCTGATATTCCTCATGCTCTTGATGACGAGCCCAGAATCAAGGAAGAAATGGAGAAGGACTCCACTGTAAAAATTTTAATAGAAAACAGTATTAAACTTGAAGGAATGTATCGTCATCCAGGTGTACACGCAGCCGGTGTTGTAATATCTGATAAACCTGTATGGGAAGTAGTTCCATGTACACAGGGCAGGCAGGATACAAAGGGCGAAAGCGCCATGATGATACCGCTTGTATCTCAATATGACAAAGTAATGGTTGAGAATGCAGGTCTTGTCAAATTCGATTTCCTCGGGCTGGATAATCTTACTAAAATTAACGAGACAGTAAAAAGAATCAATGAGCAGAAAACTGAAGGAGAAGACCCTTTTGATATAAATCTTATTCCACTGAATATCTCCGGTATATATGAGATGCTTGGTCAGGGAGAGACCGGAGGAGTGTTTCAGATGGAAAGTGATGGTTTTGCAAGACTCTTAAAAGGTCTAAAACCCGATAGATTTGAAGATCTTATAGCTGCAGTTGCCCTTTACAGACCTGGTCCTCTTCAGGGAGGAATGGTTGATGATTTCATCAATAGAAAACATGGAAGAGTAGAACTTTCTTATCAGCACCCTCTTTTGGAACCTATTCTGAGTGAAACATACGGCGTATTCGTATATCAGGAGCAGGTTATGATGGTTGCTCGTGTTCTGGCAAAGTTTTCCATGGGTAAGGCCGATGAAATGCGCAAGGCAATGGGAAAAAAAGATGAAGCCAAGATGAATTCCATTGAGAGCCAGTTTGTTGCCGGTTGTGTGGAAAATGGCATCGATAAAACTTTGGCTACAGAGATATGGATGCTGATGGTCAGTTTTGCCAAGTATGGCTTTAACAAATCTCACAGTGCTGCCTATGCACTGATTAGTTATCAGACAGCGTATCTACGATATTTTTATCCCGTTGAATTCATGGCTGGTATTTTGAGCTGTGAAAGATCCAAACCTGATAAAATAATGAAATATATGCAGGTATCCAGAAAAATGAATATTGATGTACTGCCACCTGATATAAACCAGTCAATGGAAGATTTTACAATCGTCAGGGACAGGGAAGGAAAAAAAGTAATTCGTTTTGGTCTGGGAGCAATCAAGGGTATTGGGGATGCCGCTGTTGAGAGTATTATCAGTTCCAGAGGTTCAAAAATCTATAAGGATATTTTTGAACTCGCTAAAACTATTGATACCAGAAAAGTTAACAAGGGAGCCATGGAGTGTCTGGTTAAGGGAGGAGCATTTGATTCCTTACTTGAAATGGAGAGCGATCAGGCAAGACCTGTACTGTTAAATAATATTGAAATGGCTCTTAAATTCGGGAACAGTTTTCAGAAGGAGCAAAGCAGTCTTCAGATCGGTCTCTTTGATTCATTTTCCCCTGAAGTTTATGAAGAAAAACCGCCTGAACTCACTCTGACTGAACCATGGACAAAGCAGCAGCTTTATTCACAGGAACGCGATGTCCTTGGCATATATCTTTCAGGACATCCACTGGAAGGCTATCTCACACAAACCGCCAAACGTCAGAAAAAAATTCCCAAGGAATGGGATTACACCACCGGTGAGCTTCAGGACCTTGAAATAAAGAAGAATATTGAAGTTGGCTATCGTGCATATAACAGCATAAAAAATGTAAGTACAATTGGCGTGGTTTCATCTCTCACCGAAAGAAGAACACGAGAAACCAAAGAGAGATATGCACAGGGTGAAATTGACGGAATGGATGGTCTGATTTCATTTTTTGTAGGAAGTAAAAACCTTGAACAGTTCGAGAACATTTTAAAAAGTGAAGAACCAATACTTTTCCGGGGGAATCTTGAAATATCAGGAAATTCTGAGGAAGAGCTTAAAAGAACTCTCAGGGTATCATCCGTTGAAAAAATGATTGATGTAAGAAAAAAAGATATTCTATTTATCCAGATCAATCTTGATTTACGGAATCCTCCTGAATTTTTTAAAAATGAAGACTGGAAAAATTCTTTTAATGAACTCTTAACAAAAAACCAAGGAAATGTAGGCATTGTTTTTAGAATTACTAAAGACAGTACCTGGGAAGCACTCGTTAAAATCGATGGAAAGTTAAAAATAAACACCAGGACACTTAGTATACTTGAAAAATATATCGGTGAAAACAATCTGGCGTTTCTAAAATCGCCTCCGGTTTTGAACTGAGTTTGGTTCCGATAATATATATTATGTCAACTGGACGTTTGAAATATATTATTCTGCTGCTTACAAGAAAATGTATTTTTCAGTGTTCTCACTGCGAAATTTTTTCTTCTCCGGATGTTTCTGATACATTCAATACTACTTCTCTTAGAAAATTCTTTCAGAAAATAAGAAATTCTGGCGTTACTGATGTAATTATTTCCGGAGGTGAGCCATTCCTTTATTTTCCTTTACTCCGGTTTGCAGTACAGGAAGCTTCGAATAATGGGATAAAGCCTACAGTCTGGACCTCTGGTTACTGGATGGCAAATGTTCAGATGTTTGAACTGTCAATCAAGTATCTTGCAGAATCCGGTCTCAAACGAATAATACTATCCTCAGATGATTTTCACCATAATCGCTCTGTATCTGAGAGCCAAAAATTTTTAAGAGAAAAAATTAAAAGCTACAATGTTGAGCTTGGTATATCAAGCCATGATACTCCCGATGGTTCAACAAAAACTGTTAAAAATGGGGCACTGCCTTTAAAGGGTATAGCTTTTGTAAGAGGCCGAGGCGCATATCAAAAATATTCTGGATGCGAATATTATTCAGCTAATGAACTTTCAAATTGTCCGCACCAGAAACTCACAGCCCCTGAATATGTTTATGCTGACAGCACCGGGAATATAATGCCCTGCCCTGGTATAACCTATGGAAATATTTATAAATCTTCACTTGAATCAATACTGAGTGATGAAAATATTACTTCAAATCAATTCATCAACATCCTTACTCTGGGAGATTTCGATAAAGCTGCAAGAATGGTTGATATTGATCCAAATGAAAAACGTTTTTATGATCACTGTCACTGCTGCTATACTATAAGAAATGCAATGAGACTAAGTGGTATGCTGCAGTTCCCGGAAAGTTATTACTCCGGTTTAGACACTACAGAACCGGTTAAATAGACTTTTACTTTATCTTGAGAAATTTTGAGTCGATATTAGTCTGAATATTTCCAACCTGAACCTTACAGTTAAAACCATTGACACTGAGTACAATACCTTCCTTGCCCGAAAGAAGCCCTGACTCAACAATGACTTTATCTCCTGCATTAATCTTTTTATCAGGAATTTTTCTGTCATTCTTTCTGGATTCCGGTTTATTTTTATGCTTTTTAGGTTTCTTAACAGGAGGACGGCTGTTTTCTTGTGATTTGCGATGTTCAGCAGGCTTTTTAACTGCGGCTTCAGGAACAGTGTGGGAAACTTTAACTTCCTGCACCTTTTTAATCTCTTCAAACTGCTTCTGACTTTTTTCTTTCTCCTGCTGTCTTGATTTTTCAATCTGAGAAACGAGACCACTGATTCCGGCAAAGTCGTCATTTATATTCCATGCAATCATTTTATAAACCGGTATCAATACCTTAAAAACTTCAGAAATGTGTTCAACTATACCATCGCCGTATTCAATACATTCTTCTCTGGTGAAAATCCTGATAAGTCCCAGAAAACTTCTGTAATCCTTAACAGCATTCTCATAAAGACGGTCCAGAGCATTAGACAATGAAGTACGCCGGTTTGACGCTTCATAATCCAACACAGTACCATCAATTACGCAAACAATCTGCTCTTCAAGACTATCCAGAACTTTTTCAAATTGACTATATCTCGAATCCTCTCTCAGGTTTATTTTAAGTACTTCACGATCGCCCATTGCCAGTGAGGGAAGTCTTAGGCCAACCTTTAATCCGTCATTATCAATAACCAATCCGATACTGCAGTTGGTGTAAAGGTCACTGGGATTCTGCACTGCAACAGCCATAGGAATCTCCCCGGAAAAAGCCTTGGAGAGAATCTTTCTTTGACTTTCCGGTCTGAGAAAAAAGAATTCCAGTCTGTCAACAGCCCGTTTATTCCATAATGCCGGATGTTCAGTACCAACCTCAGATACAAAATCATCCAGTTCAGAATTTAGCATATCGGAAATTTGCTTACCAAGAGCCACAAGTTTTTCTTTTACCTTAAGTCGGTCTCTATTGTATACCATATCGGACCATTTAGCCCGGGAAAACACTTCAAAATCACTGCTTTCAAACATTTCTATCCTGCATTATCATATGGAATGGGGTAATTATCCTTGAACATCTGTTGGTGGTGGTGGGGGGGGCGGATATTCACCGCTTGATGCACCCGGCCATTGTGAAGGGTCAATCTGGGGTGCAGGCATACCAAGAACTGTCCCTTTCGGAACAACATCCCCTGAATTTTCTATTGAGCCGTCCTGTGGAGGGAGAACGCCCTCTTCCACTGAAAATCCCAGAGAATCAAGAGCCTGATTTTCGTCTTCCATTGCACGATGCTGAGGGACATCCAGATCTTCTGAAAGGCCCAGCACATCCTCAGTTTCTTCAGGGGGAAGAGTATTAAGAGCGTCCATATCAAGCTCGTTTTCCTCCGAAACCACATATCCGGAGTCAACAGCAACTGGCAGTTCCTCCTGATCAATCAGGTCAAAGCCTTCCTCTCCAAAACCATCAGATAAAAGATCTTCAGACTGATTTACTGGAGGTAAGGATTCCTCATTCATTACTTCAAAACCAGTTTCCACCGGCATAGCCTGAGGAGGGAGCTCTTCACCAAATAGATTATCATCATCTGACCACGGGTCACTGTCAGGTGGAGCCATTTCAGAAGTGCTCTGAAAAGAACTTTGTTCTTCAGCAATTTCATACGACTCAACTGCAGCTACTTCATCTGTTACGGGAATGGCCTGAGCAGTTGAATACTGAACCACTTTGCCGTTTGCCATATCAAGAGCATCAACAAGGTCTTCATAGGGAATCATTATTATACACCTCCAAAATCGATAAACAGCGTATACCTAAGATGGCACACATTAGCACCTGAGACATTATAATGCAATCATTTCCTGTCATTGGGGTCTCATTAGTTGGTCATAACACAATTTTCAATGCTGTATGGTGTAATTTATTACCCGGTGCGAAAAAGTCTATGCTGTAATCCGGATGCTTAATTTCCTGTAACTTATTGTTATAGCACGACAGTTTAATATGGCACGCTATATGCATACCACAATTCCCGTTTTTTCGCGTATCTATTTACGAGTGTATTTTATTTCGCGAATTGGTTATCAATACTGGAGTAGAGTTTATGAATATATCATCTGAAAGCAGAAAAAAATTTGGAGCGCATACAGATATGAATGCAGATAGAAAAATTACAGCAGTCCTACTAGCCGGCCAAAGTTCCGACTGGTATTCAGAATTAAAATTACTGGCATCTTTCCCTGAAGTTATGGATTTTTTAAAGAATATGGAAGAACACCTTATCAAATCAGTTGAAAAATCAGCAATAAGGGGTTCAGGAATGCTGGAATATGGAATATTCCCATTGTCGTGGATTACCGGAAGAATTGATGTTCCCCTAAAACAGTATTTAAGCTCCAGTGCTGTAAGTCAGGTAATGCTTTACATCACATCAGTCGCTCATGCTATATCTGATGATCTTTTTCCGGATATAACAAAAGAAATTAAAGTGTTATCAGGACATTCACAGGGAATAGTCGCAGCTTTATCAATCAGTTGGGGTAAAGAAAAGTGCATCAGTACATCTGGATATATTTCTGAGTATCTCGTATATCAGGGAATCAGGATGCAGCAGTCTTCCGGATATTTCAGTGATGTTTACTCCGAAGATGGGATTCAATTTTCCCCCATGCTCAGTATTACAGGAATTCCATTTTCCATCCTGAATAAGGTGATAAATACACTTTCAGACTGCTATATCAGCCTGAAAAATTCATCTGATCGTTTTGTTGTGTCAGGGGATCCTTCCCAGTTAAAAAAAGTTGTATCTCAACTGGAAAACCTCGCAGGTAAATCATCTGCTCTCTCTCTTTCCTGGGATTGGGAGCCCCTTAAAGTAAGTGGCCCTTTCCATTCACCGATGATGGCTGAAGGACGGAGGTTGATAGATCATGATCTTCTTGAAATTGGACTTGACTTCAACAAATACAGACCGCTTTGCAGAGTTTATGGATGTGAAGGTGGTACAAGAATGGATTTACTGGAGGATATCAGCAAAACCCTTCTTGATATGCAGTATACCGGAACTGTTGACTGGCCTCATACCGTGGAAAGAATTGTTTCTGAAAACAATCCTACTGAGCTTGTAATCCCCGGGCCTGGTGATGGATTACTCAAACTAACCGGAATGGCTCTTTTTGGTTCGTCAATTCCAGTTATGCGAACCAGAAATGAAACGATGCAATCCGACAATATATTGACCGGTCCATTATGGTTTTCTTCGGTAACCGGCCGTAAACCGGTAATCCTTGGGGGAATGACACCAACAACAGCCACCTCGGAGATAGTATCCGCTGCCGCAAATGCAGGATTTTTAGCTGAACTCGCAGGTGGCGGTCAGGTCACAGAACAAATTTTCAGAGAGAGGATGAATGAAATCAGGGATAGTCTGGAATCAGATATTGAAATTGTTCTCAATACACTCTATCTGGATCCCTACCTCTGGAACCTTCATGTGGCAAAAGACGGTCTGATTTTTAAACTCAAAAAAGAAGGATATCCAATAGCCGGACTTACTGTTAGCGCAGGCGTTCCTGAGATTAAAGAGGCTGGTGAATTACTTAAAAAATTAAATGATTATGGAATGTGGTTGAACTCATTTAAGGCAGGAACTCCAGAGCAGATTGAGTCTATCATTGCCATAGCTGAAGCCTATCCTGAATATTCAATTATTTTACAAATGGAAGGTGGAGAAGCCGGTGGTCATCATAGTACTTATCCTTTGATGAACCTTCTCACCCGTTATTACAACCGTATTCGTAAACATTCAAATATTCTTCTTGCAACCGGTGGAGGAATACGCAACAGGGATGATGCTACCAAATTGCTTTCCGGAACCTGGTACAGCAGTGTTTTCAGGAAACCAGTTGATGCTGTTATTACCGGAACTTTAGCGATGGTCGCAAAAGAGGCTGAAACCTCAAATGGAGTAAGAAAACTTCTTGTTGAAGCCAAGGGTTCAGATAGTCCCCTCTGGGAAAAAACCGACTCAATAAGAAATGGTCGTAGTTCTCTTGGAGCTCCAATCTGGTATCTTGCTAATGAAGCTGAACATACTGCATCATTTTTACAGAGTTCATGCACCTCTGATGAATTAGCGAATTCAAGAAAAGATGAAATTGTAAAACTTCTGAATATATCGCCAAAACCATATTTCGGGGATATTGAAAAAATGACCTATCTGGAGGTTCTTTCAAGATTTCTTACCCTCGTACGTCATTTTAATTCGGCGCAGTCTGAACCTGTCTGGATAGCTGAAAATCACAAACAGATATTTTCAGATCTGTTGAACAGAACCCTTGAAAGAATGGATTTCAAGGATACTGATTCATCACTCGAGCATACATCCCCTGAAAAAGCTCTGGAATTTATCCGGAATTCCATTCATGAAATCAATTTTTTAACGGTGATTGAAAGTGACAAAAGATATTTTTTCCGTTGCTTTAAAACACCAGGTAAACCTGTACCCTTTGTATGGGAAATTGGGACATCAACCCCTGCCCAGTACCTTTCTGATGGCCTTTTCTATTCTCATGATCCTGAAATGGATCCTCAGCAGGTCATAGTAATTCCCGGGCCACGTGCAATTGATGGAATAAATCGTGAGTCTATACCTGTTGAAAATATCCTCACATCCCTTATTGACTCTGAGTTCATCCACCAAGAAGAAGTTTATCAGGATTATTCCTTCAATTGTTTAGGGGCTGAAATTCCTTCTATGCTTTTCTCGCGAGTTTCCATACCTGTATTCAGAATTTTCTCCCAGTTGGCATTCTCTGTGAATAACCGACAAGAAGTTCCTTCAATTGTTAAAAAATTAATATCAGAGGGGAAAAACTACACAGTAAAAATTTTCTCCAAAGGAGAATCAGTTACGCTGTCTGATCCTGCCGGGATTCTGCTGACAGTTAATTATGTTAAATCTGTAATTAAAGTGAAATATTTGGTCAGATTTCCTGACAGCACTACTGCAGAATTGATTTTTGAATTCTCAGTTAATGAAAACGGCACTATTATACTAAACAGGGACAAATATCTTTCGGGGATTAAAAACCTTTACAGTGCAAATGTTTTCAGGGAGCCATTATCGCTGAATGAATATGCTGCTGTTGTCAAAAGGATGAGAAGAACTGATTCCAGTTTTCTACCCTGGTATATAAGTAAGGCTCTTCCCGCTATGATTGACGTTTCCGGAGTGGATCCATTGGGCCTTGTACATTTCAGAAGTGATGCAAGGATCTGTGATATTGAAACCGATGATAAATTATCAACAGATTTAATAACAGCAGGTAACAATAAAAGACTCATTATAGAGGATTCAGTTGATGGCAAATTTATTGAAACCGAAGGGGAATTTATTAGCAAATCACAAAATACATTTGCATTTGAATCACTTGAAGCATCAGAATTCAAAAAAGTACGGACTGAATATGAGAATGATGTATTTTTAGGGAAAACCCTGTTGTCTGTACCATCGGATTCCATCGCCTTTGCGATATGCAGTGGAGATTACAATCCGCTCCATTTTGATGATGCAATTGCCAGACTTGCAGGTTTTGATGGTATTATTATTCACGGGATGTGGACACTGGCCTCCACCTTTGCTGATTTTGAAAAGTACCTTAATAAAACAAGTAGGATCACTCAGGTGGAAACAAGATATTTATCCCCCGTTTTCCCAAGTGAGAAACTCTCCATTGAATATTTTGCCACCGGTCGTGCAGAAGGAGAATATATTTATAAGGCAGTGGTTTCCGGTGAAAAATCTGAACCCAAGGCAGAAATAGCATTTTCAGTATCTTCACCTGTAACTGCTTATATTTTCCCTGGACAGGGGGTACAGAAACAGGGAATGCACCTTGGTGTTTATCAGAATAATGCAGCTGGAAAAAAAATCTGGGATGATGCTGACGAATTTACCCGCTCCCAACTGGGTTTTTCACTTATAGAAATTGTCAGGGATAATCCCAAAAGTATTTCAGTGAAAGGGGAAAATTATACACATCCCCAGGGTGTCTTAAATCTTACTCAGTTTACTCAGGTTTCCCTAGTAGTACTTGCATGCTCACAGATAGCTGATTTGAGAGACAAGGGTTCATATATTGAAACAGCTGCTTTTAGCGGACACAGTCTTGGAGAATACAGTTCATTGAGCGCTGTGGGAGATATTCTTTCCCTCAGGGATGTAGTTAGAGTTGTCTATCATAGAGGACTCACCATGCAGAATTTTGTTCCCCGTGATGAGACAGGAAAATCCCCCTTCAAAATGGGAGTGGTGAGACCCAATCATGCGGGGTTTTCAGAAAATCACCTGATTACTCTGGTGAATGAAATTTCGAAGAATCCTGAAAATTATATTGAAATTGTAAACTTCAATGCACGTGGTCGACAATACAGTGTAACTGGTTTTGAATCGGGACTAAAGATTCTAGAAAAAGAGATTGGTTCTGGAATAACCGGAAAACCACCATATATCGAAGTTCCAGGTGTTGATGTACCATTCCATTCTTCACTGCTCCGAAATGGAGTTGAAGCATTCAGAAAAACACTACGAGAAACATTCCCCGACAGAATTGACCCTGCCAGACTTGTGGACAGGTATTACCCAAATCTCATGGGGGAAGTTTTTTCTATTGATAGAGATTATATCGAAAAAGTAAAGAATACGACATCTTCTCCTGTACTTGATGATCTGCTTTCTCAAATGAATGAAGAAAATGTTGATGAGGAGGTTGTTACTTCCACTCTCATGGTTGAGCTTCTCGCATATCAGTTTGCATCCCCAGTGCAGTGGATTCGGATACAGGAGAATTTACTCGACAGAAAAGTCGAAAATATAATTGAAGTGGGACCTGGCCACCAGCCTACTCTTTCCAATCTTATGCATCAGACAAGAAAATATTTTTATTCTGATTATGATGGAAATATTCTGCATATTGAAAACAGTACAAATGTAATTGATGGAAATTCAATTCAGGGGTCACTGCTTTCAATTCCTGATATTAGGCAGGATGAAATCACACCTGAAAAAGACCTTACTCCCATACTGAATGAAACAAAGGCACCCGCTCCAACGAAGGTAATACCTGTTGTCAAACATGATACCAATTTCAGAGCACCCGATTTAACAGAGAGCGCATTCATTTCATTTCTGGCAATGAATACAGGGGCTTTCCCTGAGGACATTACATCTGAAATGACAATAGAAGAACTGCTTCAGGGAAACAGCGCCAGAAGAAATCAATTGCTTTCAGAAATTCAAAAAGAATTCAGGCTATCATCAACAGATGGTTTAGCAGACAAAAAACTTAGTGAAGTTGCAAAAATTATCACAACTGAGACTGAATACAATTCACCTGGTGAATACTTAAAAAAACAGCTTGGAATTTTAGCTGTTTCTGCAGGGGCATCAAATATTTCAGGACTTACAGCGAAAATCACTTCAGGTTTTTCAGTAACAGAAAATGATGCTTTGATATTTGCAATAAGAATACTGCCATATATTCAAATTCAGAAAAGTCGTCTAACTGGAAACGAGAATCCTCTATTTAAATCAGTAAGTGACAAGAATGATATTTGGGGGATAATGGTTTCCTCCGCAGTTTCAGGAACAGGGGCACAGATGATTCTTCCCCCTAAAAGCCCTTCTGATCGTCAGGAATCCTCTACTGTATCATCAGAGGCACTTGATAATCTTGAAAACCAAATTTTCGGAGAAGCCGGACTGTTTAAATCTATAATCAGGAATATCAGGCACTATAAGAAGGATATTTCTCTGAAAGATTTATCTGTTAATAAAACGCCTGCTTATACTGAAGTTGATACTCCAGTCTTTGACGAGAAAAAAATAATTTCTTTCACAAGCACAGGCAACTGGATTCGTGAAGCAATACTACAGGCTGTTTTATATATTGAAAAATATGGCGAAATTCCCGATGACTCTCAAAATATCTTTTCAAGAGATCCCGAGAAAGCCATCAGTATCATCAACTGGTATATGAACAAATCTGATAATGAACGGAAAAAATTATACTCCAGTTGCATTGATACAATAAAGAGGGGAGCCGCAAATACTGAAATTCTTAAAAATCTTCCTGCTAAAACCCCTATGAATTCAGAGATCAATTCCGTCAGAATTAAACTGGATGTTGAAAAATTCGACGCAGTTATCACCGGAGCCGGGCCAGGATCCATTGCACTTGAGATAATGAAAAATGTTCTCAGGTCAGGGAAAAAAGCTGTGGTTGGGGTTAGTTCCCTTAATGAAAAGAGGGTTAAATGGTTTGCTGAAATTTTCAGGAAGACATGCGTGAAAAATTCCGAACTGCATATTGTGCCGTTCAGACAGGGCAATTTTGAAGACGTAAGAAATTTCTCCATTTGGTCCATTGATAAACTGAAAAGTTCCGAAAACGTTTCTGTATATCCATTTGCAGCTCAGGCAAAAAATGGTTTTTCAGGGGATGTGTCATTTGATTTTGATTCAGTAATTCGCGTAAATCTTACCGGTATTGTAGCAATGACTGGAATAATGGCGCAATTATGGTCAGAAAACTCTCACGCGTCACCGCTTAAAATAATTCTTCCCATGAGTCCAAATCAGGGTGCAATGGGAGGAGATGGTTTGTATGGTGAAACAAAGGCAGGCTTGAGAGTACTGCTCAACAAGTGGCACAGTGAACCATTACTGAACAATAACACCTGGATCTGTGGAGCTGTAATAGGTTGGGTACGGGGAACAGGGTTAATGGGGGCACAGGACTCTTTAGCTGGTGTACTTGAAGAAAAACTGGGAATTAAAACATGGTCCTCCCAGGAAATGGGGCTTTTTCTCTCAACACTGGGTCAACTTTCTGTAGACCATCCGGAATCCATTGAGGTTGATATAACAGGTGGGATAAGTTCAATTCCTGACTGGGGAACCAGACTAAGAGAAATAAGGAGTACACTTCAATCTCAAAAATCATCCAGGGTTCCTGGGTTTATTCCTGAGTCTGATTCACTTCCAATATTCCGGGGTAATTCCAGGATGACTGAGTTGACTGGATCTAAGAAACCAAACCTGACTATACCTTCATCCGAAATTATTGTCGTATGCGGATATGGTGAAATAGGCCCATATGGAGATGAAGATGCGAGATGGGATATTGAGCAATCCGGCACTTTAAGCGATAAGGGCATTTTTAAACTTGCAGTTGAAACAGGGAAAATAAAATGGGATTCACAAAAGGGATATTATACAGATAGCGAAGGAAATCAGATATCTGAAAGAGATGCAGTCAAGAAATTTGGTAATATATTTAAAGACATTACAGGTATTAGATTTAAAACAAATGAATCTCCTGAAATTCCTGATTATCCATCGTTTGAAAATATTACATTAACTGAAGACCTGTACTTCAATGTGGAATCCGAGGAAACAGTTAGACTTCTAAAAGCATCAGAAGGAGATAATTTATCTATCGTTTCCCACTCTGAATCCGGTTACAGCCTGAAGAAGAAAAAAGGATCTGTAATTTCTGTTCCGGTAAGAAGAAAAATGAAAAATACAGTTGCAGGAATGGTTCCTGACGGATGGGATTGCAGAAATTTCGGTCTGAGTGAAGGTGACGCAAATGACATTGACCGGAATTCTCAGTTTATGCTTTACACAGTCATGAGAGCCATCAACAGGGCAATGATAACAACATCTGAACTAAACAGCAGAATTCATACATCAAGAACCGGCAACTCTATTGGTACAGGTATCGGTGGTATGGAGAGACTAATCAGGCTTTATACAGATCCCGTGCGAGGAGTACAGAGGGATCCTGTTTCTCTTCAGGAAAGTCTGGGAAATGTTGGTCCCGGACACGTATCACAGGAAGTTCTTGGAAATCACGGTCCTATGATTTCTCCTGTTGCGGCATGCGCTACAGCAGGCGTTTCCATTGAGAGCGCCATGGAAAAAATAATAACAGGAAAAGCTGATGTTATGTTTGCGGGAGCTTGTGACGATTTAAGTTATGCGGGAACTGTAGGATTTGATGATATGGCTGCAACCGTTGACGTGGATTTTATGAATACCGCCGGGATATCCCCAGCCAGAATGTCCAGACCCCATGATACACACAGAAAAGGATTTGTAGAAAGTCAGGGAGGAGGCGCTGTAATGATTACAAAACTTGATACAGCGCTCTCACTTGGATTACCCGTATATGCGATTTTGGGAGGTGGCTGGACTTTTGGAGATGGCCATTCCAAATCAATTCCAGCACCGGGATTCGGACTTCTGTCAGTTGCTTATAAAGGAGAAAACGGATTTCTTGGGCGGGCTCTTTCAAAATACAATCTGGACATTAATGATATTGCAGTGGTCAGCATGCATGGGACATCCACCCCAGTGAATGATCCTCATGAATCAGGTATTTACTCAGAGATATTTAAAAAAATGGGAAGAGATAAATCTAATCCTGCCCTTGTTATAAGTCAAAAAGCAGTAACCGGTCATCCCAAAGGGGGAGCTGCAGCATTTCAGTTGAACGGAGTTATTCAATCCATGAGGGATTCAATTGTGCCACCTCATTTGAATCTTGATAATCCTGACGTAAAAATGGATTCAATTGAACATCTTATTTACCCCTCATCGAGAGTCAGAGTTCCTCAGTCCCGATACAAGGCAGCACTGATAAGCACTCTTGGATTTGGTCATGTATCCTCAATGATGCTGGTTATTAACCCATCAATACTTAACAGCATTCTTGATAAGAACCAGTGCACCGAATACAATAAACTTTTGATACGCCGCTCAATGAACATGCGTTTTGTCGAAACTGATCTCGGTCTGAGACCACTTCTAAATCTGAATCGTGAGAAACCTCATTCATCTGAATCCGATGAAATAAATTATCTTCTGGGGGAATAATGATTGCCGGTATTGGAACAGATATAGCAGAAACTCAAATTTTTGAAAAAACGTCGACTGATGCTTTCATCATTAAAGCGTTCACTGAAAATGAGATTCGGATCTGTTTTTCCGGTCCTCAAAAAAGCTCAGAAAAACTGGCTGGAAGGTATGCTGCAAAAGAGGCATTTATAAAAGCTATATCACCATACCTGTTTTTTAAAATCAGTCCTGGTGATTACAGAAATATAGAAATTCTGAAACTTCAATCTGGTGCCCCATCCATATCTCTCACGGGAAGAATAAAGGATGTAGCAACCGGAGCTGGAATACAAAACATGTGGGTTTCAATATCCCATGAGAAAAATCTTGCAGTGGCAATGGTTGTGCTGGAGAACTGAATGAAAAAGAAAAAGACCGTTATTAATTCCAATTTGAAATTTCTCCCGGATAACGGGAAAATTGCTGTTTTTAACCGTGGTGAAGCAGCTTCCAGATTTCTGCGTGGACTGCAGGATTATAATTCCCAGTATGGAACATCAATAAAAGGCGTGTTGTATCTGCAGGAAGACGACCATTTGAATATCAAGGACGACAACATTACAGTAAAAAGGCTAAGAAACACCGCTAAACCATATCATGTGGATAAAGAACTTATTGAAGTTTTTCTTGGAGATAAAATTAACGCTGTCTGGCCGGGATGGGGGTTTGCATCTGAGAATCCACTGCTTCCAGAATTGCTTTGTGAAGCCGGAATACTGTTTATCGGACCGGACCATAATGCAATCAGAAAACTTGGCGATAAAATTGAATCCAAACTTTTAGCTGAGCAAGAGAAGATAAGTGTTATCCCCTGGGTGATGTCCTCTAAAAAATCTGAGCTATCAGAAAGTGCTGAAAAGATAGGGTATCCACTTATACTTAAGGCATCCGGTGGGGGTGGCGGACGTGGAATAAGAATTGTAAACAGACCTGAAGAGTTTGATGATGCACTCAGCGGAGTTATGATGGAAGCCCCTGGTGACATCTTTATGGAGAAATATCTTTCCGGGGGACGACACATTGAAGTTCAAATTTTTGCCGATGCCTTCGGTAACATTTCCACCTTTGGCTTGCGTGAATGTTCGCTCCAGAGAAGAAGACAGAAAGTCATAGAGGAGGCTCCCGCTCCAGGAATTGGAGAAAAACTTGCTGAGTGCCTCCAAAACTGGGCTGCAATTCTTGGTAAAGCAGTTAACTATTTCAGTGCTGGAACCGTCGAGTATATGCTGGATTCTGAGAACCAGCCATGGTTTCTGGAAATGAATCCAAGACTTCAGGTTGAGCATGGTGTTACTGAAGAAGCATTTGGTATAGATCTTGTTTCTCTTCAGTTGAGAGCAGCACAGGGGTATGAGATTAGAGAAAAAACAAACCCTGTAAGACATGCATTTGAAGCAAGAATTTATGCAGAGGATCCCATACATGACTTTCTGCCCGCGCCGGGTGTCATTTCACATCTCCATTATGGAACCGGTCCTGGAATCCGAATTGATGGAAATATGGAATCAGGGGATAACGTCTCATCAAAATATGATCCGATGATTGCCAAGATAATTTCAGTGGGAAGTGATCGTCTACAGAGTCTCGCAAGACTGAAAAGAAGTATTAATGAAACCAAAATTTCAATAGACGGTGGCTCAACAAATCTTGAATTTATTTCATATCTGATTTCGAGAGACGAGTTCAAAACCGGGAAAATCACAACTGATCTGACTGATAGGTTGTTATTACCTGAATACAAGAACATTCCAGAAGAGCTCTTTTTACCCTGCCATCTTGCAACCAGCATTTTAGAACATTCCAGAAGGGAGCAGGAAAATGTAAATAATTTTGCAATAAGACCTCTTTTAAGTGGGATTGATGAGCCCATTGATTTTCTTAACATGAAATCACAAGTCTCCACGTCATTTAAGGTTCAGCGTCTGGATATCGAGAAATATCTTGTATCTGATAAAAATGGAAACCTTGTATTCATTCACTGGAAACAGGATTCTCAAAAGAATTATGCGTCAATGGAAACATACAAAGGGAATTTCCTTTTCACATGGGAGTACAGAAAAGGAGAATGGCGTACCACAATAAATGGCTATACTCTCGCGGTGAGAATGCAGGAAAAAGGTGTGGTGCGTTCACCTTCACCTTCAATTGTAACATCAGTTCACGTAAAAGTTGGTGATGAGGTAAAAGAAGGGCAAAAACTGTTCACTCTCGAAGCCATGAAAATGGAGTTGATCGTTTTTGCTCAGGAATCAGGAAATGTTGAAAAAGTTGAAGTTCATCCTGGTTCTCAGGTTTTTGCAGGGGGCACCCTATTGAGAATGACAGGTTCAGAACCCCATGAAAACAATGAGATGACACTTGATGCCTTCGCATCACCTCCTTCCTACTCCGATGCAATTGATATGGTTCATGGAGCCCTGTTCGGTTACGAATGCTCCGATAAGGAAATAGATACTGCCCTGAAAATTCTGGCTTCAACCCCTGAGAGTCTTCTTGAAAATGCTGTAAATATGATTTACAGAGAACTCATCCTTACCGGGAAACTCTTTGAAGTTACCAGTCCACAAAGGATATTTCCCGTTGTTTCGGGTCAGGATAAGCTTGGAAGTGGACGCGCTCTATTAAGTGTTCTTATAAGAAGACCTTCGGGAATGATCCATTCACTTCCAGATGAGTTTAAAAATAAACTGATAGATATCATCAGGTGTTTCGGTGCAGGCAAAATGGAACTGGGATACCCGTTCACTTATGCTCTTTACAGACTGAGAAATGTACTCAACACCAGTTCTCTCAAAAGAAGAGCTCTGGTCGATCTACTGACTTTTCTCAGTGGATTTGAGAAGCCTCAGTTACCATCACCGCCTTCTGAACTTTATGAAGCGCTCCATATTTTTTCAATTGATGTTAAAGGCAGTACTAACCAGACAGATCTTGCTGAAAGCATAAGAAGTTTTCTGTATGAAATCCCTTCCGTATTTTCACTAAATGAGAAAATGAAGAAAGAATTATCATCATATCTGTCAGGAAAAAAATTTAATGAAAGCACCATAAAGGATGCACTACTGAAACTTCCGTCTGAAGATATCTCCGGAATTGAGAAAATATCCTCACAAACTCTAATGAAAAACAACATTCCCGGTATTCTTGTTACGAGATACTGGGGGGAATATGTCTGCAGTTGTAGCCCTGTTAAAGATATTCCGTATGCAACAACCAGTTTCACCGTTTTTGATGATAATTCAAGAGAATCCGGAACAAGATATCTTGTAATTTATAATGGTGCTGACGATTTTGAAACACTCATAAAATCGCTGAGAAATCTTTCAGGGCAGGCTCTGGAAATAGTATGTTCCAGTAATAACAGGTGTTCCGGAAATGAGTCAGGAATCTTCAACAAAAACGCACCTGGATTCAGGGAAATTGTATTGACCACACTGGAAACCGGAGAAAGCAGAATATTTAGAAGTCCGATTGGCAGCGCATATGTTGAGGACCTCACACTCTGTGGGTTACATCCCGCAAGTGCCAGAAGAATGAAACTCTGGAGATTTTCCGATTTTAGGATGAAACGTATTTCTTTTGAAAATGGTGTTCACCTTTTCGAAGCAAAAGCCGGAGATGTTCCTGAAGATAAACGAATTGTGGCTTTTTCTGAAGTAACAAACCCTATGCTTGAACAAAAAGACGGTGTTAAAGGCCTGCCTGAAGTAGAAAATGCTTTCAGAAACGCGTGCCAATCCATACGAAATGCCCAGTTTGGAAAAAGTTACCATGAACGTCTTCACTGGAACCATCTTATTATGCATGTTTCTCCCCTTCCAACACTAACTGAAGAGGAACTTAAACTGATTGCGATGGAACTTACACCACACGGTGCAAGACTTGGACTTGAGCAGGTTACTGTTTACAGTTCAAAACGTGTTAAAAACGGAATATATAATCTAACTTTCAAAATTCGTGGCAGAGGAAATGAAGGATTTCATTTTGATAAAATCCCTGATGAGGAATACGTAGTTAAACCATTAAATGAAGAAGAGAAGCAGGAAATAAAAGCAAGACGAAAAGGGCTGAATTCACCTCAGTCTATTTTGAGAATTATATCCAGGGATCTTAATGGAAAAAGTACAGGGAAGTTCCTCCAATATGAAATTCTGATCGATCCATCTTCAGGAGAGCAGCATTTCTTCCAGATGGAAGAGCGAAGTAATCTGAATCAGAGTATTGTCTTCGGAGTACTCTCTATTCCAGTTCCTTCACACCCTGATGGTCTTGAGAGGGTTGTAATAATATCAAATCCACTGAAAAATATGGGGTCTCTCTCCGAAGAGGAATGCAGAAGAATAATTGCAGCTCTGGAGCTGGCTGAGAAGAAACATTTGAGTGTTTACTGGCTTCCGGTAAGCGCCGGGGCTAAAATTGATTTCAACAGTGGAACAGAGAATCTTGACTGGACTGCCAAAGTCTTAAGAAAAATAGTAGATTTCACTGAAAATGAAGGAATAATCGATATCCTTGTTGCAGGAGTCAATGTTGGAGCTCAAAGCTATTTTGATGCTGAAGCCACTATGATAAACACCACAAAAGGCTTCCTTGTTATGACTCAGGATGGTTCAATGGTTCTTACAGGAAAAAGGGCGCTGGATTTTAGTGGTGCCATAAGTGCTGAAGACAACCTGGGAATAGGTGGAGGAGAGCGTATCATGGGACCCACCGGACAAGCTCAGGCACTTGTTGATGACCTTGCAGACGGGCATCATCTTTTACTTGAACATGCATCTCTAGTGATTCCAAACTTGAATAACATCAATAAAATCTTATCTAAAGATTCAGATTCAAGAGATATCAGTTCCTGGCCTTATCCTTTTGAATTCAACCATTCTTTCTCCACGGTGGGAGCAATTTTTGATGAAACTATAAATCCCGGACGCAAAAGACAGTTCAGTGTTAAGCCGGTAATGGATGCCACTAAGGATACAGATGCTCCTTTAATAGACAGGTGGTCATTCATAGGAGATGGTGCTGAGGGAGTCTTTGTATGGGAAACAAGAATTGGAGGGATTGCTGTTGGGTTTTTAGGTATAGATGCGTCATCAACTCCCAGAATTGGTGTAATTCCACCAGATGGTCCTGAAAGCTGGAGTCCTTCCACACTTTTTCCTCGCGGAAGCTACAAACTCGCCAGAGGAATAAACGCATTCAACGGACAGATGCCTCTGATAATTTTTGCTAATCTCAGTGGCTTTGACGGTTCTCCTGAAAGTCTGCGCAAATGGCAGCTTGTCCATGGAGCAGAAATTGGACGCGCAATGGTTAATTTTAAGGGGCCGGTACTTTTAGTGGTTCTGTCCAGATATCACGGAGGAGCCTATGTTGTTTTCTCAACTGCTCTGAATGATTCCATGGAAGCAGTTGCTCTAAAAGGTAGTTTTGCATCAGTAATTGGTGGAAAAGCCGCCGCAAATGTTGTTTTTGCATCTCAAACCCTAAGACAGATTGAAAAAAATCCAGAAGTAATCTCGATAAAAAAGAAAATAAATGTCGCAAAAGGCAGAGAAAAAATTATTCTGGAAGCTGAATTAATCGAATTAAGAACAAGACTTAACGCTGAATTAAGCAATGAACTGGCAGAAAATTTTGATACCGTTCATAGTGTTGAAAGGGCTGCGAGGGTCGGATCACTAAAATCTGTTATTGAACCTTCTTCCCTGAGACAATATATTATCGACTTTCTGAGAAGCAAAACAGGCATCTCCTGATTCCTGTTTTTCTCAAGGCAGGAGATAAAAAATGTCAGATTACACTCTTAGGGACAGAACTCATAACTGCAATTCTTTAACATCCAGGGATGCAGGAAAAGAAGTGATATTAATTGGTTGGGTTGCATCAAGAAGAAATCTTGGTGGAGCTGTTTTTGTGGATCTTAGAGACAGGGAAGGAATTACTCAACTTGTGTTTCTTCAGGAGAAAGAGGGAGATCTTCAAAGTCGCGCTCAACAGTTACGATATGAAGATGTAGTTTCAGTCAGAGGAACAGTAATCTCTCGTGGTGATAAGAATAAAACTGGAAAAATTAAAACCGGTGAAATTGAAGTTGATGTTTCAGAATTGAATATATACTCCCGATCGGAGCCACTCCCCTTCCCTATCAGAGATGATATATCATCCACTCTGGAAACCAGGCTTAAGTACAGATATCTGGATTTAAGAAGAACCAGTGTTCAAAAAAATCTGATCATGCGCTCCAAATTTGTCAGTGCCATTAGAAAATATTTGACCGGGGATGGATTTCTCGAAATTGAAACACCGTATATGGTTAAGTATACACCGGGTGGCGCTAGAAATTTTCTTGTCCCGAGCAGGCTTAATCAGGGCCAGTTTTATGCGCTAGCTGAATCACCCCAGATATATAAACAGCTCCTTATGGTAGCTGGAATGGAAAAATATTTTCAGATAGCGAAATGTTTCAGGGATGAAGATCCCCGGCAGGATAGACAACTTGAATTTACTCAGATTGATTTGGAAATGTCTTTTGCTGATGAAAATGACATAATGAACTTGGTGGAAGCAATGATAATTCAGGCATTTACCGAAACAGGACTGAAATTCAATTCGGTTCCTTTTCAGAAAATGGAATGGGAACAGGCAATGTCACTTTACGGTTGTGATAAGCCCGATACTCGTTTTGGTATTCCCCATGTCAATCTGAACAAATTTGCATCCGAGAGTGGAATTGGAATCCTGGAAAAAGCAGCTCAAAACAGTTTTCTTGTAAAGGGAATTTGTATTCCTAAAAGTGCTTCTTTTTTCAGCAGGAAAAAAATTGATGAACTAACTGAATTTGTGAAAAAAGAAGAAATTGGTCAGGCAAAGGGGCTTATCTGGCTTAAACTTGGAGCGGACGGAGCCTTTACTGGAAGTGTGGCTAAATTTCTTACACCGGAAAAAACGGAAATACTCAAAAACACTATGTCAGTTGAAGTTGATGACACTGTTTTCATTGTAGCTGATGAAACGGCAGTTACTCACAAGGTTATGGATAATCTGAGGAGACATATCGCAAAAATATTGAATATCATTCCGCCTGGCTCATTCAGCGCTCTATGGGTGACCAGATTTCCAATGTTCGAAAAGTCATCTGAAGGACAATGGGTGTCAAGCCATCATCCCTTCACACATCCGGTTCGTGAAGATCTGGAAAAACTGGGTACTGAACAGCAGGGCTCTGTAAAAGCAATGGCATATGATCTTGTAATTAACGGTAACGAAGTAGGTGGAGGCAGTGTTCGTATTCACGACTCAGAAATACAGGCCAAAGTATTCAAATCTCTTGGAATTGCAGATGAACAGGCACAGCAACTGTTCGGATTCCTTCTGGAAGCATTTAAGTATGGTGTTCCACCTCATGCCGGTTTTGCAGCAGGACTGGACAGACTGGCAATGATTATTACAGGTGCAGAATCAATCAGGGATGTCATTGCTTTTCCAAAATCTGTAAATGGAGCTGATCTCATGACAAATGCACCCACAAGGGTTCTTGAAAAGCAGCTTCAGGAACTGGGGATTGCAGTAAACTCTAATCCGGAAAAAGAATAAGCAGTTTTCTGAGTAAAAAAAATTCATTGAGATTTTATACTCTATGTTTATAATCCATCAAACTGAACCTGATAGTTTACTTTACAATTTAAGGTATAGGAATTTAATAATATGGTTTCAAGACGACCACAACAGTTCGGAAAATATATACTGTTAGATAGAGTAGCCATCGGTGGTATGGCTGAAATTTTCAGAGCTAAAGCCACAGGTGCCGCACAGTTCGAAAAGATACTTGCTATCAAGAGAATCCACCCGAACATGAGTGATGATAAAGATTTTATCAAAATGTTCATTGATGAAGCAAAAATCAGCGGTCAATTGGCTCATCAGAATATTGCCCAGATTTTTGAACTTGGAAGAATTGAGGGACACCATTTTATAGCAATGGAATATATATGGGGAAAGGATCTGCTTGCTATTTTAACAAAGTTTAAAAAGCAGCGAGCTTTCATGAATCCATTTCAGGCTGCGTTTATAACCTCACGCATATGTGAAGCCCTTGATTATGCACATAAAAAGAAGGATGCTGAGGGAGCTACAATGGGAATTATTCATAGGGATGTTAGTCCCCAGAATATTCTCATAGGGTATGAAGGTGAAGTGAAAATAATTGATTTTGGCATTGCAAAAGCCAGGGATCGCTCATCACATACAGCAGCCGGTGTACTTAAGGGGAAATTTGGTTATATGTCGCCTGAGCAGGTTCGTGGACTTCCAATTGATAGGCGAAGTGATGTTTTTGCAATTGGAACCCTTTTATTCGAAATGCTCACCTCCCGTCCGCTTTTCCATGGGAACAGTGATCTGGAAGTTCTTGAGAAAGTAAGAAACGTTGAAATTCTAACTCCAAGACAGGTTAATCCTAAAATACCTGAAGGAATAGAAAAAATAATTCTTAAGGCTCTTGCAAGAGATGTTGAAGACAGATATGCATGGGCTAGCGATATGCAGGATGACCTTGAGGCATTCATTCATTCCACAACACCAACTTATACAGGCAAGCGGCTTGGTACATGGATGAAGAAAGTATTTGCACAGGAACTCGGGAAAGAGAAGGAAACCCTTGAGCAAATGCTGGCAATGACTCAGGAACCGGCAAATACTGCAAAACCACAGGTTGAGGAGGATGGAGAAACCGTCATTATGATGGATGATGAAGATGACGGTGGGCGTGGGAACCTCGCATTCAACGATACTCTTAAAGCAGGAGCGCAAGCCCAGGATATTTACTCAGAGAAAACCATGTTTCTTGATGAGGAGGAAGATGACATAGGCGAAGCCAAAACCATGTTCCTTGAAGACGATGATGATGATCTCGGAGAACAGAAAACTGTTCTCTTTGATGATGATGATCCATCCATGCAGATTCCTGGAGCTCCATCTGCTTCCCCTTCCCCCGCTTCCCCCATGAGGAATGGCCCATCGGTACCCCCAGGAAGACCTCAGGGCCCTGGACCGATGCCTTCTCCATTGCCCGCACCTCAACCTCCTTCACCGAACAGAGTTGAGAGCCTACCAGATTTCGCAATTCCGGGATTGTCTACTCCTGCCAAATCTGAAACTGCAAAAGATAGAGATATTTCGTCAGGTCCGGATAATAAAAAACAGATGATGATACTCGGCGGTTCTATTGCCGGAGCTCTCATAGTGGGCATGATTTTGGGCAAACTTCTGTTTTCAGGTGGTAGCAGCGCTCAAGCAAAGGATGAAACAAGTCTGATATTAATTCCTGCAGGCAGTAGTCCTGCGGTTCTCACTATTGATGGTCACAAAAAAGATGAAGTGGTTAAACCCGGTGAATCACTGATATTGAGAAAGATAGCTCCTGGTTCCTACAAGACAACAGTAAAAGGCTCTGGTTATAAGGAATCCACTGAATCAATCGAAGTTCCTGAGGGCACTCTGACTATTAAAGTAATTCGCCCAGTAAAATAAATTTTCACTTAATCCTGATTTTTTAGAATTCTATTTACTTTTTCACCGAAGTCATTGATACTGAACGGTTTATTAATAAAGTTATCATCATTTATCTCAGGAAAAGACTTTTGAATATAGTTTTCATCATAACCCGACATATAAAGAACTTTAAGGTCAATATTCAGCTCTTTAGCATATCTGTATAATTCAGGACCGTGAATTCCCGGCATTACAATATCCGTAACCATTAAATTTACCTCATTATGAATGAGTTTTTCCATCGCTTCTTCTTTATGAGTAGCTGTCAAAACATTGTACTTGAAACGTTTTAAAATATTTCTTGTAAGATTAAGTACATTCTGATCATCTTCTACAATCAGAATAGTCTCACCATGGGCTAAAAACAGCTCCTTTGAAGAAGGAGACGACTTTTCATCAACAGAGGGTTTATCAATAACGGGGAGCATTACCTTAAAAGTGGTTCCTGTATCTATTTCAGACTCGACTGTAATATGCCCGTGATGCTGATGTATAATTCCATAAACGGTTGACAAACCAAGTCCCGTCCCAGAATCCGGTGATTTTGTGGTAAAAAATGGTACAAAAATATTTTTAAGAATATCTGGAGGTATTCCTGAACCATTATCCGTAAAGTCACAACACAGATATGTTCCCTTATTCAAAACTGAGTAGAGAGGATTATCCTCTGAAATTACTTCAGTGTATGTTTTTATAGAGATTTTACCATGACCCTTTATTGCATCCTGAGAGTTAACTGTTAAATTCAGCACCACCTGTTCAAGCTGGGTTTTGTCAGCGGAAATCCAACCTTCTTCAATTTCCGTGGAAATATCCAGTTCAATATTTTCCCGAATAGAACCTCTGATTAGTTTTTCAAAATTTTTTATCAGTGAAACGAAATCAATCTCAGACTTCAAAATCTGATGGGAGCGACTGAATACCAGTAGCCTTTTTACCAGTTCTCTTGAACTGAAAGCTGCACTTCTTATTTCATTAAGAGCATCTTTTTGAGTTTCATTACAATCATCAATCAGTAATTCGCTGAAGCCAAGTATTGGAACAAGAAGATTATTCAAATCATGCGCTAGACCTCCTGCAAGACGGCCAACTCCTTCCATTTTCTGAGCCTGAATAACTTGAGATTCCAGTTTCTCCTTCTCTTCCTTAATTTTCAGTTTAGTTGTAATATCTTCAACGATACCCAGTAAATATATTTTACTGTCCTTATCCATTATCTTTTTTAAATACAGATTTGCACTGAATACACTTCCATCAGCCTTTTTATATTCATTGACATAGTGAGACATAGTTGATGTGTTCAATTGTTCAGTCAGAATTTTCGTACGGTCTAAAGGATTTAAGTATAAATCTTCAGAAATACTTTTTACTGAATTAACTACTTCCTGCGGAGACAGGTATCCAAGCATTTCAGAAAGTGCTTTATTAACTTTTATAAACCTGCCTTCAATAGTGGATAAAAACATTCCCAGAGGAGCATTTTCAAAAATACCCCTGAATCGCTCTTCACTCTCATGAATCATCCTATCCTTATTGCGTTCATTTGAAATATCCTTAAAAAGAATCGCAATTTTTTCTTCTATTAGCCGGTATGAAGTAATTTCAATCCATTTCCTGATGGAGTAGAGATAAGTTTCAAATTTAATACGGTCATTATTCTCTACAACACTACAGAATTGCTTAAAAAATGGTTTTTCAAGTAATTCAGGAATAATTGAAGTGAAAGATTCCCCTTTAACTGGTTTATTCTCTTGAAAAAGAGCCCTGAATTCATTATTTGCCTGATAAATAATAAAATCGGCTATGTCAAAATTATCATCAAGTAATATTTTACAGAAAGCAATTCCAGACATAGAGTTTTCAAAAAGAAGTGATTGAGAAGCAACAGCATTATCTCTTTCCATTTCAGAAATTTTCAATTCATGGATATTACTTACTACACCCTCAATAAACAGGAGTTCTCCTGTTTCTGAAAAAAGACCACTACCATTCTCTTCCACCCATATTGCGGAACCATTTTTCTTAAGAAGCCTATATCTGAGTTTAAAAATCGTTCTATCTTCAAGATGCTTTTCAACAACATTTCTAACATACTGTCTGTCATCAGGAAAAATAAGATCCTCATAACTGAAGAGGGTATTTCCAATAATGTTTTCTTTTTTATATCCTGTTATCTGGTCAAATCCTGAACTGATGTACGTCATGGTCCAAAATTCATCATTACGGCAACGATAAAAAAACCCGTCTATATATTTAAGAATATTTGAAAAGAAATCGAATTCTTCGGCCACAGATACACCAGCCTTAGCTCACATTTTTCAGTTTATAATGTTAGGAAAACTCTATCGAAAAGATTGCAGGATATCAAGTTATTTATGCTGAACGAGAAATTGGGTGGTTAGAGACAACAGGGATTTCCGGTTCAGCACATAAAGGCTCACTTGTGATATATTTATCACTACGAAACTTCTTGCTTTTCATTGAAGGCTGCGGCATTTCCACCCCTGCCTTCATAAACAAAAAGTATTTTATACTCATTAAGGTCACGATAAATGAATACAATCGTGTTTTCAAGTCGTTTCCATTAAAAAGTCTTAGGTATCTGCTCTTTATATCTCTTATTAGAAGTGAGGTTGAGCTGTTCTGGCTAAAAAGAGTTGAAGCCATAAGAAAATATCTTAACTCAAGAATAGATTTTTTTTCATTTTCAGCCCTTTTCCGGATTTTTCGGTCGCTATTGTTAACACCCCATTCGTATCCCCTCAAAGCGGTTCTCACATATCTAAGAAAGGATGCACCATTTATTTCGTAGTCCCGCTGAAATGCAGCCTTCAGCCATTTCGCAGACTCCTCCCTTGTGAAATCAGGGTGATCAAACCAGATCTTATCCTGTCCATGCATTTCCTCAAATGGAACATTCTGACTTAGAATATTTTTCTTTTTATATTCCTTATAAAGTTCAGTATCCGGCATTGGCCCCAGTTCCATAAATTGAAGATATTCAGGCTTAAGATCAATGGCATAATCAATATCTTCCCATATTGTAGTCTTGTCATGATGCTCCAGAAATAAAATGGCACTGGCAAGAATACTAATTCCCCGTTTTTGCAATTGAGCAAAAAGTATCTTGAGATTTATTCCTCTATTTTTATCATAAATTTCAGTTTTAGATTCAACTCCCACCCAGATTACTTTTATGCCTAACCGGGAAAGAATATTGTAGTCTTTCAATGATACCAGAGTTTCTGCGCTGGAGAATATGCTGAAAGTATAGAATTTATTATTTTTTTCCATTAGCTCTAGAAGTTCATACATCCGTTCAGTATGTTTCATGAAATTTTCATCAAGAACGCCAAAATCAGTTATTCCCATCTCCTTTTCATAACGTTGGCAAACATTAAATATTTCTCTGCCTGTGGAAAGAAATGGAATATAATTCTTAAAATAATGTGAAGTGCTACAGAATCTGCATTTATTTGGGCAACCAACACCAGGGATAATAACACCACTGTCTGACGGTAACTTCACACCCATTACACGTCTGTCCTGAGCACTGTTAACAAGTGGATGAACCAAAGGAGTGTCAGTAGGCTCTCCAAAGAATTTTCTTAACCAGGCAACCCCTTCTCCACGGCATACATGATCACAGTCAATAAGAGTCTCAATATCACGATGAGCAGTGCCATGCCCTCCAAGTATTATTTCTGATTCCGGAGCAAATTCTCTTATTAAATCTGCCATTCGTGATGCTTTTTTTATATTTGGTAAAATAAAGGAAATACCAACATGGGTATATCCTTTTTTTACTTCATCAATAAATTCTTTCTCATTCGGAAAATCCAATACAGTGACCGGAGTTCTGAGATTTTCAGCTATAAAATACAGTCCAAAACTCGCATGATGAAACCGGTATGAAAAAATTCCCTGTTCTCTGGTAATCTGGTTGTGAAACAGCTCCATTTTGTTTCCCTGTCTTCCATACTCATCATCAACACCAAAGGGTCCGAATACGCTGCACAGTAATAGGTTCATATATCGCCTCCTTAAGACATTTGTATTCTCTATTGATGAGACATCAAGGTTTATTAACTTCTTAAATTTTTTAGTTTTTTTCTATTAGCAAATTGAGGATTTTTCACACTCAAAATAGCAGAACAAATATCAAACGGTGACAATAGTGACATTCTTATTTGCCTGCTACTGTGGATTTAATGAATTCAGGAAAGACAATGCGGAAGAACAGTCACAATTTTATCATTGTAATTACTTTACACGCATTTTTAGAACTAAATTAGATTGAAAAATCCGGAAAATCTGAATCGGCATTTATTCAGACATAAAATCTCTTGTAATTCTGATATCCTTTTCAATTGCAAGCATGATATTAACTATTGCAGGATCAAAATGGGTTCCAGAGCCTTCTTTTATTATTTCCATGGTTTTTTCGTGTGAAAATGGATCTTTGTATGGTCTTTTTGCTCTAAGAGCATCATAAACATCCACTACAGCCATGATTCTTGCGCTTAGGGGAATTTCTTCTCCATGCAGGCCTTCGGGATATCCCTGGCCATTCCATTTCTCATGATGGTACTTTGCTATTTCAATTCCCATTTCAATAAATTTATTGGCAGGATACTTTCCTTTTACTTCTTCGAGAGTATGCGCTCCAATGATTGTATGAGTTTTCATCTGCTCAAACTCTTCAGAAGTCAGTTTTCCCGGTTTCAGTAAAATAGCATCAGGAATTCCAACTTTTCCAATGTCATGAAGAGGGCTTGCATGATAAATATTAGCCATGAATGTGTCATCTATTCTGGTAGAAAAAAGAACATGATTTTTCATCTTTTCAGCAATCATTCTGCAAAAAGTCTGCACCCTTTCGATGTGTTTTCCCGTGTCATCATCTCTGGATTCAGCTAGCTTCGCAAGTGCTGCTATTGTTGCAATTTGTGATTCACTTATCTCTTTAACCTGTTCGAGGACTCTTTTTTCAAGTTCTCTGTTTGTGTTTTCCAACTGAACCTGCAGATGACGGATTCTGAGATGTGATTCAACTCTGGCAAGAAGCTCAGTTACCTGAAAAGGTTTAGTAACATAGTCCACAGCACCAAACTTAAATGCTTTCATTTTAGAAGACAGGTCTTTTTCACCACTCAAAAATAGTATAGGAATGTCGCGAAATCCCATTTCCTCTCTTATTGAAAGTGCAACATCAAAACCATTCATATCAGGCATATTTATATCAAGAATTATAAGATCCGGTGTTTTTTCTAAAAGAGCAGCCATTGCTTCAATACCTGATTTATAGGATGTAATGTTGTAACCTCTCCTACTTAGAAGTTCCCCCAGAAGTTCAAGGGATTCCACATGATCATCAATAATCATCACTTTGGGTACTGAAATAAAATTAACCGTATCTCTCATATCAACTCCTGAAAACCGGCAAGGAATTATCTTCCCGAAAAAATAAGAGATTACTCTCCTCAGGGACATATCGGCATTTTAAACGATGACTTTACATTTTAGTGTGATTTTCGGCCACAGCAAAGTATCCATAAAGAAACCAGGTGAAGTAAATAAGTGATGACATTGTGCCCAAAATAATCAAAGGTGACATTGAAACTGATATCCCTTTTAAAAGCCTTTGAGTCTCAAAAAGGAATAATAGTTAAGGGAATACTTTTCCACACATATCCCGGGGAGCACTAGCCCGCTTCATGAATAATACGATACTAAAATTTGTTAATTACAGGTAGCCAGTCAATCAGGTAATCAGGGTCAGAAGCTGGGGTGTTTACTTTGAAGGTAAGTGCTTTTGTGGCATCGAGACCGCTTTCAATTCAGGATCGGCATTTCCGTTACCTCCTTTGCTTCCTGTTTGCGAATACCTGACTGCATGACACCTGTCAAGACCGCCTCCGGAGACCCTGCGGGGTTTAAGTCGTTGACAGATGCCCTGCACAGCTAGGTGGGTTTTCGTTACCAAAGGAGGTGACGGAAATGCACTCAGAATTATAGAAAAATCATTAACATTCAGCGCAGCAGTCATCAAACTCACACCGCAAATCCAGCCATGAGCTCGCAGACCAACCCAGTCGCGCAGCAATCTCAATCACTTTGCAACCTCTATCTTTGCCCACGCCTTTTCAATTGGATTAAATTCTGGTGAATAAGGCGGTATGTATACCACTCCGGTATCTTTCTTTTTCCTTAT
>JAFGWM010000045.1 GCA_016937155.1 Deltaproteobacteria bacterium | reverse complement strand
CTGCGGCGCCCCATGTGATGACGGGTATATCTGCAACGGTAGCGGCGTTTGCGAATTGACATGCCAAAACGGACTCACTGACTGCAATGGCGAATGCGTTAATCTTCTAACTGACTCCAGATACTGCAGCAGTGATGATAACTGCGGCTCCCCATGTGACGACGGTGAAAAATGCGTTAATGGCAATTGCGAGATATCATGTTATGGGGATCTGGTGGAATGCTCTAACATGTGTGTTGACACATCCACTGATCCGATGCATTGCGGTGGCTGCGATAACGAATGCAGCGATAACAACGCTTATCCGGTATGTGTGGAAAGTGAATGTATGGCGGTCTGCTTTGATGGTTACGGTGACTGTTATGAAGGAGATGGCTGTGAATCACCAATCACCACTTCACTCCACTGTGGTTCATGTGACCGGTCATGCGAACTCAGCCAGGACTGCACTTTAGATTTGGAATGTGAAACCTGTGTTGTGACAGTATCATCAATGTCAAGTCCTCCCGGACCGATACCATCCGGTCTGAAAACAGAATGTCTTTCCACTCCCTGCCCCATTGTACAGTGTGGTCAGGTAGCGTTCTGGTTTTTCTCATACAATGATAACAGAGAAGCGCTGAACATTGTTGGATACGATACATCAGGTAACATTGTGTCCGGTCCGACCAACAAAAGTGGAACCCGTTATATAGATTATATAGTTGATTTTCCAGCAGATGAATATGTCAAGGTATACGGACAGACAGACAGCGTTACAGTTCCCTACACAAATTTCAGACTACCATAAAAAGTCACACCTGTTCTATTGCTACAAATGAGCCTTCCGGTAGCGTTTTCAAAACCAAATTTATCATTTGTAAAATGCACTTTTCTCTTTAATTGTATTCATTAGTGTTTTAAAAGCAGTGTCAATTGACAAGTGACTGCTGGAGGAATCGCCGATGTTTGTTTATGAAAAACCCGATAATCTTGTTTCATCGTTTGAAGCCACACGAGACAGGTATCCCCACAGACCCTTTATTGGAAGTAAAGATAAAAATGGTGAATATCAGTGGCAATCATACAGTGAGCTTGGAAACAGCATTGACATGCTCCGAGGCGGACTTGAATTATGTGGAGTTGGAGCTGGTGACACAGTGGGTATTATAGCAAACAACCGCCCTGAGTGGTTTGTGGTGGCTATGGCTGCCTATAGCCAGGGTGCTTCATTTGTTCCGATGTATGAGTCTGAACTGGAAAAACTCTGGCATTACGTGGTAAAGGACAGCACTATGAAGGTTCTGTTTGTTTCCACCAGAGCAATTTATGAGATAGTGTCACCCTATCTTGTCACAGTTTCCACTCTTGAAGCAATTTATATAATTGATGATGATTCAATTGACTCAATGAAAGTTCTGATGAAGCAGGGAGCTGCAAATAAAACTCCCCCGGTATTTCCCGCTCCTGACGATGTTGCCTCTATTGTTTACACTTCAGGAACAACCGGGTCACCCAAGGGTGTAATGCTTACTCATGGAAATATAACATCCAATTCACGAGCCGGATGGCGGCTCTACCCGTTTTTAAAACAGGACTCAACTTCAATTTCCATACTTCCGTGGGCTCACAGCTACGGCATGACTGCTGAGCTTTTCTGTTTCATGCAGTTTGGGGGAAAAATCGGCATAATGGGAAGTGTCGCCACACTGGCTCAGGATATTGAAACCCTCAAGCCCACTATCATCATTGGCGTTCCAAGGGTGTTCAATAAAATCTATGAGGGGCTGGTAAAAAAGTTCAGTGAACAGGGAGTCATTTCCAGAAAAATTATTGCTTCAGGAATCGCAAGCGGAAAAAAACGTCAGAAACTTAAAACTGAAGGGAAAAAATCTATACTCAGCACTTTAAATCACTCTTTCATCAGTATGATTGCTTTTTCAAAAATCAGAAAGAGATTCGGAGGAAATCTTAAAGCCTGCCTCACTGCAAGTGCTCCAATAAAACCTGAAATTATCGAATTTTTCATGGCACTCGGAATTCCACTTTATGAGGCATATGGCATGACTGAAACATCTCCCGCAATTGCTATGAACTGTGCCAACGCCTTTAAGATAGGCAGTGTTGGCAAACCACTTGAATTTGTGGAAGTAATGATAGACAAATCAGTATCTTTTGATGGAAGTGATGATGGGGAAATTCTCGCAAGAGGGCCCAATGTTATGAAGGGTTATCTTAATAAACCCGGTGAAACATCCAGTGTAATAACATCGGATGGCTGGGTGAGAACCGGAGATCGAGGTTATCTGGATGATGATAATTTCCTCTATATCACCGGCAGAATAAAGGAACAGTACAAACTGGTGAATGGGAAATATGTTTTTCCTGCTTCCATGGAGGAGGATATTACTCACAACAGATATATTTCCAATGCTTTTGTATACGGTACAGGACAGAATTATAATGTTGCCCTTATTGTCCCTGATTTCAAAGAGCTGGCTCCTGTTCTGGAGAAAAAAAACATATCAAGGGATCCTTCGGACCTTGTGCATAATGAAGCTGTCAGAGCTTTTTTGTTGAGGCAGATTAAAATTAATCTGGAGGGAGAATACGGTCATTATGAAATTCCCAAAAAAATAATACTGTCAACTGACCCCTTTACCATTGAAAACGGAATACTCACCCAGACCCTCAAGACCAAACGACATGTTATTCTTGAAAAATTCGGTGACCAGATATTCCAGCTCTATAACGATTAAAACACCTGATCTTAAACTTTTAATGCTGATACAGGGAAAACAGGAATCAGGAAATTCCGGTATGGTTATATGGCAAGCCATCTCCGTGTAACACAGAGAAATAAGGAAGAAAACTGTTAGTATGAATAAATCATCATAAAAACATCATCTCCACCCGCACTGGTCTGCTCAGGAAAAGTTCCCGCTGTATACCCCACAAGAAATATATGGCCATTGTTATCAATAGCAAGACCTGAAGCTGTATCATCAGCAGCAGTGCCGAACTGTTTGCCGGTAATCTGAATACCATCCTCATTAAAACCTGTTAAAAAACCATCATGACCTCCGAGTGAACTACCATACATATCTCCCCGTGTATATCCCGTAACAAAAACATTTCCTTCGGCATTTACTGCCATTGCATACGCAAAATCAGATTCCGAAGATCCCCACTGCCTGCCCCAGAGCTCATTTCCGGAGGAATCAAATTTTGTTAAAAACGCATCATTACTTCCCACCTGACCATATAGATTACCCAAAATGTATCCCGCTACATATATATTCCCATCTGCATCTGATGCTACATCATAAACCGTTTCGGTTCCGGGAGATCCCCACTGCCTACCCCAGAGCTCATTTCCGGAGGAATCGAATTTTGTTAAAAACGCATCATTACCTCCCACCTGGCCATAAAGATCACCATAGGTTTGTCCTGCTACGTATACACTTCCTTCTGCATCTATTGCTACAGCACAGGATACATCAGATACAGCAGTTCCCCACTGTCTGCCCCAGAGCTCATTTCCGGAGGAATCAAGTTTTGTTAAAAACGCATCTACGCCTCCCACCTGACCATATAGATCAGCAGCATAAACTCGTCCTGTGACGTACACATTCCCGTCTGCATCTATTGCCAAACCTTCTGCTATTTCGTTTGATGTAGTACCCCATTGGGTGCCCCAAAGTTCGTTTCCGGAGGAGTCAAATTTTGTTAAAAAGACATCCATCCCTCCCACCTGACCATATAGATCTCCAAATGTAATTCCCGCAACATATATATTCCCATCTGTATCCACTGCTACTGCATATGGAACATCGCTTTCAGAAGTTCCCCACTGGGTGCCCCATATTTCATTTCCTGAGGAATTAAATTTTGTTAAAAAGACATCCATCCCTCCCACTTGGCCATAAAGATCACCATCAGTGCGTCCTGCCACATACACATTCCCGGAACCATCAACTGCAACAACACTGCTAGTGTCATCAGATACACTTCCCCACTGAACCACTTTTTTCAGAACAACACCGGAGCAGTTGATATAGTCTGTTGAAGTGATTTCCGTCGTATCAAGAAGACCGTTGCCATCGAGATCAAATCCGGTATCAATTCTCTGGCCATCGGCAGTTTCACACTGGGGTTCATCGGAAACCTTCACCAGAACAGCATATTCATCTCCATCTTCTCCATTACACACATATGACGTATTTTCCACTTCCAGAGGATCAAGAACAGAGTTTCCATCAAGGTCTGAGCCAGTATCGATCTTCTTTCCACCGTTTATACAGTTTACACCCGGCTCTTCGTCAGTAACAGCAACAAGAGTGGATAAAGCATCATTTCCATTACAGATATATGATGTCGCCGATATCTCATCTTCATCCAGTGTACTGCTATTATCCAGATCGGAACCTGTTTCAATTTTCTTCCCACCATGAGTGCAATTTTCCCCCGGCTCTTCATCGGTTACACTGATAAGTGTTGTCAGACCATCGTTTCCATTACATACATACTCCACACTGTCTACTTCCATTTCATCCAGAAAGGCGTTGCCATTTTCATCCATGCCTGTTTCAATTTTCTTCCCACCGTAAGCACAGTTTTCTCCGGGTTCTTCATCGGTAATACTTACCATGGAATTAGTCCCGTTAATTCCATTGTCCCCGTCAGAAGGATTACAGACAAACCTCACCGAAGACACTTCAGTGGTATCAAGCACGCCATCACCATTTTCATCCATCCCGGTTGATACTCTGACGCCGCCATTGATACAGTTTTCACCAGCTTCCTCGTCACTAAGTTCCACAAGTGAAGTTGAACCTGAAACACCATCTTTGCCGTCACTTACACATGAAGCTAAAAAGCTGCAAACTACTGCAATACCAAGAATTTTTTTCATTAAATGCCTCCGATTTTCCAGATTTTTACTAACTCATGAGGCTTGATACTAGCAGGAATTAAAAGTATGATCAATCACTTAAACCAGAAAGGATAGAATCAATTGCAGATGAAGCAGGTGAATCAGGGAGGTTTGGAAGTTTCTTACTTTCAGGATTGAAAAAGTGAGGGAAAGAGGATGGATATCAGTTGCCGGGCTGGAGAGTCCAGGCGTATGAAATACGGGCCATTCCACCCTGGGGCTGAGGAAATCTCCATGTTGTAAGTCGGCGACAAACACAGCCACCTACATTTCCAACCCTGTCTGTAATGGAACAGGAGTGGACTCTCCCGGATGAATTAATTATAAATACAACCCTCAGAGTTCCAGCTAGGTTGTCATTGATCATCAGCGATTTCTGGTAACAGTGGTGAACCTGATTCCTGTGTGCACGAATTATTGATCTCACTTCATTGGCATCAAGTTTGCCGGCGACTTCTGCTCTTCCGTCACGCATACGAATTTTTCTTTTTATTTCTCCGGGACCTGGTCTGAACTGACCGTTCACTAAACCGCCGCCCCCAGGAAATATTCCGCCCCACCCCACACCATTTCCACCAATTCCCAGATTTCCGCTGCCGCCAGGTGCACCGCCGGCTCCACGACTGCCAAAAGAATCTTCCGCCATTTCACCATCGGTATCCCCTACCCCGAGAATATCATCAAAATTCTCAGTTTCCTGCCCAAAAACAGTGTTTGATGCAGTGAGAGATGCAGTCATAATATTGATCTGGCTGGCAAGTACATTTGCCACCCCTGAATTACTTCCAGTGGATGCAAATGGTGAAGAATTACCCTGTGAGCCACCCTTGCCGGTAGATGGTCTGGTACGCGGATCTCTTACAGAAGATGAATTTTTAGTACTGGCATTTTTTGTAGATGCGTAAATTTCTTTCTTGTTTTGAAGTTTTTCCTTCATTATATCAAGTTTGCGTTTTCTGATTTCCGCTGTTCTCGGAGGTGTCTTAAGTATTGTTCTTATGGTCACCTCTTTTTGATCCACATCATTACCAAACACTGGATCATCACTTAAAGTCGATGCATAAAATGCCATAAAAACAGCAATCATAAGTGATACTCCAGCAACAGTTGAGAAAAGACCTCTTCGATAATTAAGAGGAAGTTTCATTTCGGATTCCGGTGAAGATTCTATTCTGAACCCATAAGGCCCGTGTTTCAGAAACATGGACTGATTTCCTTCTATAGTATAGGTATAACAGCCTTCAGACGCAGTGCCAGGTACAGCTAAATTGCGGCTGATTAATTCAGGAAGCAACAATTTTTCCATTGACTGATCTATTAGAAAACCGGTCATATCCTGTGAAAATGAAACTTCAGTCTGTGCTGAATCCGTTAACTTCACAACAGGAAAACGACTGTTCCCAAGACCCTTTGATGAACAGTTCAGAGTTGCCTTCGGATCCTCGCCGATGCTGAATTCAACAAGTTCTTTTTTTGAACCACTGTAAATACTTATTCCCGATATGAAAAGCAGTGCCCCTAGCAACGATAATGAAATAAAACCTATTTCGCTCAAGGCATTTCCTTTAACTTCAGGCACAAATTTATCACTGAGTCCCCGTTGCTTTGCAATATCCTTTATAACACCGTTTATAGCCTGCTGCTCCCGAACGTGTGTGATGGATTTATACATCGCAAACACTCCAGACAAAAGTACCAGTGCCCCTGCTATCATCAGAACTTTTGAAACCATAATTTTTCTGGATCGTCTGGAGGCTTTCATATGACTTACTATAATGTTCTTCTGAAGAATCTGCTCATTGTAAAAAGAACTTACCACGACACTCTGATTCAGTATATCTTCTGAAGACTCAACTGAAGGTTTATATTCACCTGAGTGCTGCCCGAAAACCAACAGGGTGTTTCCAATCTGAATTTCATCACCATCCTCTAAATATGCACTCCTTATCCAGTTTCCGTTGATTCTGGTGTTTTCTCCGGTTCCTGAGAATTTACACTGGCCATCAGATTCAACTGTAAGATACCCGTGCATTAATGAAACATCCTTATCCTCAAGGAGGATATCGGTAGCCGTTCCTCTACCGATTTTCAAAGTTGAGAATGATTCAAACTCCAGAACTTTCTGAAAATCAGGCTTTCCCGTTGAATCAATCCGATAAATTTTTAACACATACTTTTTCTGATTTTCCATTTTCTTCCTCCATTGATGCTTCAGTTCAACTACACAGGTGTACGTCGGAATTTCATCTTCCATAAAAAATACACCTTTGATTTTCCTTGAAATTTCCCCTCTGTTGAGACGGTTAAAACCGTCTCAGATTAATACGAGGAACATTCTGATTTTTATCCTGCTGAAATATTAAAATTCTCAGGGAGGCATTTGGTTACTTGACAAAACTGCCAAATAGATTAAATAAACCTCGGAGGAAAAAATGAGTGTACCTGAATCAATGATAAAACATTCAGCAGTATTCAAGGCTCTGGGACATCCCACAAGGCTCTTTATAATCCAGCTTCTGTCCGAAAAGGACTGGTGCGTACAGGAATTAACTGCAAAAACTGAATTTGATATTTCAACGATATCAAAACATCTCTCAGTAATGAAACAGTGCGGTCTTGTTGCGTCCAGAAGAGAAGGCAACTGCCATTACTATTCCCTGAAAATAAAATGTGTTGGAACCTTTCTGAATTGTCTTGATGGGTTACAGCACCCTCTCCATGAACAGGAAAATGGCAGTAAATGCTGCTGTGGGGAAAATAAAATCTAATGGAACGCAACGATCTTATAAAACTCTCAGTTATTTTTCTGATTTTTGGTCTAATCTATTTCCTTCCAACTGAAAACGAACGACTGATTTCATCAGTTATGGAGTCCTTCCGTCTTCTGAGATGGTATGCGAGAGAGCATGTAATACTCTGCCTCCTTACTGCATTTTTTATTGCAGGCTCAATCGGGATATTTCTTTCTCAGCAGAGTGTAATGAAATATCTGGGGGCTGGTGCGAAAAAATCCCTGGCCTATGGTGTGGCATCAGTCAGTGGAAGCATTCTGGCTGTATGTTCCTGTACAGTACTTCCTCTTTTCGCCGGAATCTATAAAATGGGGGCTGGTCTCGGTCCGGCGACAGCCTTTCTGTACAGCGGTCCGGCAATAAACGTTCTAGCAATTATTCTTACTGCGAAAATTCTGGGTACCCGGATTGGTGTTGCGAGGGGTGTACTGGCGGTAATTTTCAGTATTATCATCGGACTTTTGATGGCCTTTATTTTCAGGAACGATGAATCTGAGAAAAAAGTTAAACCGGTAGTTCAAAACGAAGAATCATCAGGGAATATCGGAGAAAGTGCTTTTATTGTATTTTCGCTGATGCTTATTCTGATTTTTGCAAACTGGGGAAAAACATCACAGGAAAACACTGTATTTTATTTCATTTACAAATGGAAATGGATATTTACCGCCGTATTTTCACTAATTTCAGCTATTGGACTTCACAGGGTTATGAAAATCCCCCTCTGGCAGTTTTGTGTAGCAATACTTATCACTTCCGGGGTTACTTTTATCCCGGGTACAAGTCCGAATGCTGTTTTTCTGGTGGGAATATTGCTACTTGGAATTATTTTATATTGTAATAAGGGAAAGGCATCTGCCTGGCTTGAATCCACCACAGCCTATGCGATACAGATAATGCCTCTTCTTTTTGCTGGTGTTGCCATAGCGGGTTTTGCCCTTGGAACACCAGGGCATGAGGGAATCATTCCATCTGCATGGGTTGAAAAGGCACTCGGTGGAAACGGAATTATTTCAACCTTTACAGCTTCACTTGCCGGAGCCCTGATGTATTTTGCTACTCTCACTGAAGTACCTATAATTCAGGGACTCATGGATAAGGGAATGGGTGAAGGCCCTGCGATTGCACTTTTGCTTGCGGGCCCTGCATTATCGCTCCCCAATATGCTTGTTATCCGCTCAATAATGGGGACTAAAAAAACACTTGTATTTGTAGGACTGGTTGTCGTGTTGTCAACTCTGGCAGGTTACTCATATGTTCTGATATTTAACTGAAACTGCAATGGACGCAGAAAGGAATTGATTATGAAAAAACTACAGATTTTAGGAACCGGATGTCCCAAATGTAAAAAACTGACTGAACATGCAAAAACAGCCAGCGAAAAATTTCCGGGTGAATATGAGATAGTCAAGATTGATGACATAAATGAAATTATCTCCTTTGGAATCATGCAGACGCCCGGTCTTGCAGTTGATGGAAAAATTCTCAGTACGGGCAAACTTCTGAAAGTTGAAGAGATTGAGGATTTACTAAAAAAAACACAGGTGTAAAATGAAAAAAATAATTTCCGCAATACTGATACTGTTCATTTTGTCAACAAGCGCCGTTATAATCTACCGGAAACTTGCAGCATCTAATGGCAAACTGGAACTCGAAGACAAGGATCGCATAGTTTATTATTTTCATGGCACAAAACGTTGTTACACATGCAATCTTATTGAAAACCAGACTGTCAAAGCTCTGAATGATGGATTCAAAAAGGAAATGACGGATGGAACTATAAAGTTCCGGAGCATCAATCTGGATAAGCCTGAAAATGAACATTTTGTAAAGGATTTTCAGTTAAAGGGCAGAGTCATTGTCATGGCTTACTTAAAGAACAGCAAACCGGTTTATAAAAGAATTGATGATGTTTTCACAAGGGTAAGGCAGGGAGATAAATTTCTTGAATATATTAAGGCTCAGGTGGCTGTATTTCTTCTGAAGAGGAAAAAATGAGTTTATCATCCTATCTGACTGCTTTCTGGCTGGGAATTCTGGTAAGTATCAGCCCTTGTCCATTAGCCACGAATATTGCTGCAGTAAGTTACACTGCCAGAAGAATTAACGATGGCAGAGGAATTCTAATTGAAGGACTGTTTTATACTCTTGGCAGGATTTTTTTCTATCTGGCACTTACAACTTTCTTTCTTGTAAGTGTATCTTCAATGCCAATTGTCTCACATTTCCTTCAAAAGTGGTTTCCAATGATTGTTGGTCCGGTTCTCATTATCACAGGTATGTTCCTCCTTGAACTGCTCAGCGTTAATTTTCCTGAATTACCTTTAAAAACTTCTCTTCTGGAAAAAACTGCAAAAATTCCCTATCTGGGCTCCTTTTTTCTTGGAATAATTTTCGCAGCATCTTTTTGTCCTGTGAGTGCAGCCATTTATTTTGGTTCTTTTCTTCCTCTGCTTGCAGGAAAATCCTCCGGACTTCCTCTTGCCGTTATATTTGGGGTAGCCACAGGTCTGGTTGTCCTGATTTTTGCGATAGCAGCAGCCCTCGGTTCAAAGGCGGTTTCTTCTCTTTTTAAAAAAACGTCCTCAATAGAAAAAGTTACAAGAATATTCACAGGTTCAACACTAATAATTCTTGGTATATATCTCAGTATAACCACAATATGGAACTTCTGATTTTTACAGCGGTGTCCACGTTAGTTGAGCCAAGGTGCTGTTATATAAACAATCTATTTCAGGTAGTCAGCAAACAGGTAGTCAGGGAACAGGGGTGTTTACGACCCTGATTCCCTGACTACCTGGCTACCTGTAATTAACAAATTTTACTATCGTATTATTCATGAAGCGGTCTAATGGCAATGGTCCAGGCATCTTTCTCTCTTTCTTTACCACTGGAACATTTTATTTTTTCCTGGTCGATCCCCTTTTTTGCTTTTCCGTTAGATCTACTATCTCGCGCTTTGCTGTAAATTCAGTTTCAGAGATCCAGAAGAGTCAATTTGAAAGAAAATTATTTTTCTCTGTGCTGGAAATTCATGTCGTCCTCAGATGGCGGAAGGTTTCGCAAGACATATGCACAGTAACTGGGGAGAGTTTTACAATGACGGGATGGAATCATAAGGAATAAATCCTTACGCAAAAGCTGTCATGTTATAACTTAACACTTTGGATTGAAATTCAGATTTTCCGGGGGAAATATTTACTGAGAATAATATGATGAAAAATCAGTAATTACACGCACAGTTTACGTGACATGCTCCATGAGACCAGTTACCATCTGCAGTGAGACCATTAGCACCCCAGTTTGTATTATTGTCTGTGGAAGAACATTCTATTACTTCCCAATCACTCCCCTCTGCTTTTGAAGGCCAGAAGTACTTTCCGACTTCATTTCCAGTATGAGTTGATGCGGCAACATTAAAACCTCCATGACTTGCACAAACCTGATTGCAGGTCATTCCAACAGATGGGGCAGTATACCAGCAGCCAACAATTCCGTTACCCGGATCCATAAGATGTCCCTGACACTCTGGAACACAGGATGAGTCACATCCATCACCACTAACGGTGTTGCCATCATCACAGCCTTCACCAGCCGCAGTATTTAACATACCGTCACCACAGACTGAAGGAGTGCAATCAATGTCACAACTGGAGGAGAATCCACCATCATCACACAATTCACCAGAGGTCAAATTAAGAATACCATCGCCGCAAGCAGCGTTTGAACAATCTAAATTACAAATATTACTTTCTCCGGCATCGTCACAATCTTCACCGGCACTGTTGTTTACAATACCATCACCACACGCAGAATTAGTGCAGTTTGCATTACAGGAAGAAGATTCACCTGCGTCATCACATTCCTCACCGGCACTGCCGTTTACAATACCGTCTCCACATGCAGAAATGGTACAGTTTGAAGTACAGGAAGAAGATTCTCCTCCGTCATCACATTCCTCACCGGCACTGTTGTTTACAATACCATCACCACACCAAGAAACTGTGCAATCTGCATTACAGGAAGAAGATTCACCTACGTCATCACATTCTTCACCGGCGCTTCCATTTACAATACCATCACCACATACTGCCTCTGTACAGTCTGCATTGCAACTGGATGATTCGCCTGCATCATCACAGAATTCACCGGCCAACGTGTTAACATGTCCATCACCACATAAAACTACTGTACAGTCTGAATCACAAGTAGAGGAATCACCGGCATCATCACATGCCTCGCCTGCGAGAATATTGACATAACCGTCTCCGCACACTGCCGCTGTACAGTCCGCATCGCAACTGGAGGAGTCGCCTCCGTCATCACAAACTTCACCGGCCAGTGTGTTAACATGTCCATCGCCACACTCCGCAGAAGTACAATCTGAGTCACAACTGGATGATTCTCCGCCGAAATCACATGTTTCACCCGCGGTGACATTAAGATAGCCGTCTCCACAGGATGAGAATGTGCAGTTTGCATTACAGGTTCCAGATTCTCCACCATCATCGCACTCTTCACCTGCGAGAACATTAACGTAGCCGTCTCCACAAACAGCCACTGTACAATCCAGATTACATGATTCAGTCTCAACACCGGTTGCATCACATGTTTCACCCGCTTCTATATTTATATAGCCATCTCCACAAGTAGAAACTGTACAGTTTGCGGTACAACTTTCGGAATCTCCACCATCATCACAGTCTTCACCTGAAGTGGAATTATGTACACCATCTCCACAGGTAGAAACTGTGCAATCTGCATTACAGGTTTCAGATTCTCCAGAGTCATCACAATCTTCACCTGAGTCAATAATGCCATCTCCACAGTAAGCCTCAACACATGTGGTGCGACATGCATCTGCCACTTCATCACTGTTACCATCACCGCTATCGCACTCTTCACCATCATCAAGAATTCCATCTCCACAACTGGCCAAAGCACAATTGGTACGGCACGCTCCAGGAACATCATCCGAGTTAAGATCACCCTTGTCGCAACTTTCACCCGTATCTACAACTCCATCTCCACAGAAAGCTTCAACACATGTGGTGCGACATGCATCTGCCACTTCATCACTGTTACCATCACCGCTGTCACAATCTTCATCAGAGTCTACTATTCCATCTCCACAATGTGCAAGCACGCATCCGGAACAGTATCGCTGTTTAGTTCTCCGTTGTCACACTCTTCATTTTCCTCAATTTTTTCATTTCCACATTCAACACCATCCGACTGAGAGGTGTCATCATCACATCCTATGAGTGCCAACCCAAAAGTAAAAAACAATGTTAGAATAATTCTGCCAAACTTTCTCGATAATAATGACATGCATGCCTCCTTTACAAATACTGCACAGTGCAATATTTGGTAATATTTTCCGCTTATTATCATTCCTGCTTTTCCCAAATACTTCATTCAATAAACAGGCTCATTTACTAATTTTCATTGGTACTGTGGTCTCTATCGGTACAATAAAAAAAAAGTTTAACTGAATGAAATAATCCAAAATTCACTTATGTTTTTTTAACTGAGATTTTGTAAATGACAACGTAAAATTGACCATCTGTGATAACTGAAATTTGACCATGCTTTAAGTTGTAAAAAGGTCAAAGTGTTTTCATCTTTTTTATCTGGTAGCCAACCAAAGCGATAAATCCCGGATGACCGTCGTCGGTTATCTG
>JAFGWM010000044.1 GCA_016937155.1 Deltaproteobacteria bacterium | reverse complement strand
GTTGAGTGTAAGTACTGCAACAAAAGCTCTTAGTGCAATATCAATGCTTGATGATGCAATTGGAGACATATCCACACAAAGAAGTAAATTGGGTAGTGTCCAGAACAGACTCCAGGTGGCAACATCAAATCTTGCAAGTTACCGAGAAAACCTCAGTGCTGCCAATTCTCAGATAAGAGATGTTGACATTGCATCAGAAACAGCGGATATGACAAGAAATAATATTCTGATGCAGGCGGGAGTGAGTGTACTTGCACAGGCAAATCAGATGCCATCTATTGCACTCAATCTGATCTAAAATCTATTACATACAATGTTGCCCCCAATCATCATAAATCCTTCCACCACTTTACATAGACCCTTAATCCCTTAAATGAAAAATATAAAAATAGAAATTCTTTCCCAAAGTTTTAATTATCTAATACGTGAGAAAAAGGCTTTGTCTTTTATCGGAAGCTTTAGTTATAGACAGTAAAAAAGGGGTGTAAGGGAGGAGAGGGGTGAGGAGGAAGGTTTAGAGTGTATTAGATGTTTCAAAGAAAGTAATAACGAGAATGGTCGGAAATCATCAAATGAAAAAACACAAATGTTTCACGTGAAACATTTTAAAAATATATAATAAAAACAAAAAGTTATTGTATCTACAGGCTGCTGTATGGATCCGTTTATTGGATCTTTAGGTAGGTAAAATTAGGATAAGGACAATACAAAGATCTGTGTTTAAAAAAAAAGGAAAGAATAGTTACAATAAAAGTTTATAAGTAGTTGAGTAATATTAGTTATAAAAATAGCAAAAAACCGTCGTATATTTTTTGATTAACAAGCCTCCCTTTTTCTCTTTTGCTTCATTCCACCGAAAACCTTTTGGGATTAAAATTATCAATCATGGAGATGCAGGGATTTACAGTTTTTGAAATAATCAGAAAAAGTGCGATCATGTGTGGTAATAATAATAGACTTGCCGAGTTTTTTGGATTTATCTATTTGTTCAACAAAGACTGAAATTGAATCAGAATCGAGTCCACTGGTAGGCTCATCAAAAACAAGGAGATTTCGATCATATGAAAAAACCCTGCATAAACTGATTTTCTTTTTTTCGCCTGGAGATAATTTATCACTGGTAAAATTTATTGGGCTGCGATCAAAGAGATGTTTGATTTTAAAAAGTGCAATCATATTATCAAACTCATTTATATTAAAATCAGTGCTTCCGGGATTTCGGGTAAATAAAGAATCTCTGAAAAAAACTTCAGGTTTTTGAGGAGAATAAGCAACCTTTATATTACGAAGGGAAACATCATCATTGAATACTATTCCTTTAGCAGGAAGAAGTCCGCAAATTATTTTGATGAGTGTAGATTTACCAGCTCCGTTATTACCGGTTATAATTAGACAGTTGCCTTTCTTTAACAGTAAATTATTTACTGTTAAAACAGTATTTTTATCATAAGTGAAAGAGAGATTGTCTATCCTTAAACTGGAAAATTCTTCTGAAACAAGGTTTAAATCAGGTTTTGTAAATAAATTAACAGGCATATTTAATAAGTTTATTATTAGTATTGTATCTGATGAAATGCCACTCAGAGGATTATAGAGATAAGTAAGTCCTGCAATGAAAGAAAATATTTCCCCCAAAGTATAATTACCACCCCTGAAAAAAATCAGACTGGTAACAAGCATAAGAATGAAAATTAAAAGGGAAACAGGAGAAATAATACTGTTAATGCGCAAATATCGTAAGCCACTTGAAAAAAAATCATGTGAGACGTTTTTATGAAAATCAGATAACTGATTTAGAGAACCCATTGTTTTTATTATATCTTTATTCTGTAGAATACTTGATTCAGTTGAATATAGTAAAGAATCATCATTAAACATATGTTCACGCCCTGCAGCAGTTAATTTTCCCAAATAGAGACTGGAAAACCCGATAAGGGGAAGAGCCAGCATAAGGATCAGCGTAAGTTTCCAGTTGAGATAGAGTAATAATGACCCAAAAATAAGAATTTGGAGATATCTCCTTGAAAATGATCTCAGCAAACTTATTACACTGGTTGTAATCCATTGGCTGTTTTCAAGAGCATGGTGCTGGGAATAAATACTACTTGTGGTAAATACAAGGTTTTCAGTTACTCTTCGACGTAAATCTATACCAATGCTGTGAGCGGTTCGATGAAGAAGGAACTCCTGAGTGAAACTAAAAAAAACACCCAGAGAAAAAGTCAGAATAATTCCATAAAGTCCGCTGATATAATTGTTTTTAATGAGAAACAGCAGATAAACACCTAATATTACATTGAGAATCCCAGGAATAAGAGAAATATATGCTGATTTAAAATATCGTTTAAGTAGTTCAGTGAGAATTCCAAACAAAAGATACCCTCTATCATTCGACGGTTACTGATTTTGCGAGATTTCGAGGTTGATCCACATCAGTGCCCTTGAAATCACTAATAAAATATGCAAGTAACTGAACGGGAATTACAGTAAGCAGGGGTTCGAGAAGTGGATCTGTTTCAGGCACCATGAAGAGATCTGTTGAAATATCAGCAGTTTCCATATCCCCGGTAGTTGCGATAGCTATAATTTTTCCACCTCGAGCCCTGACTTCTTCAAGATTATTCATTGTTTTATTATAATAGTTATTTCTGGTAACTATGGATACCACAGGGAGTTCTTCATCAATAAGGGCGATAGGACCGTGTTTCATTTCACCAGCTGGATAACCCTCGGCATGAATATAACTAATTTCCTTGAGTTTAAGGGCACCCTCTAAAGCTATGGGATAATTCATTCCTCTGGCTATATATAAAAAACCGTGGGAGTGAATATAGCGCCTGGCAATTACTTTTATCTGAGAACTTTGTTCCAGGATATGATGCATTTTGGCTGGTATGTTCTTGAGATCATATAGTAACTGATTTTTCCGTTCTGCGGTAATAGTCCCCCTTATATCGGCCGCATAAACCCCTATCATAAAAAGTGCAGCTAACTGACTGGAGAACGCTTTAGTAGAGGCAACCCCAATCTCAGGACCGGCATGGGTATACAGTGTGTAATCACTTATTCGAGGAATCTGACTGTTTATAACATTACTTATGGAAAGTGTCTGTGCACCCAGTTTTTTTGCTTCTTTAACAGCTGCAAGAGTATCAGCAGTTTCACCTGACTGACTTATGCTCAGTATAAGAGTGGAGGAATCAATGATGGGGTTTCTGTATCTGAATTCACTTGAAAATTCGACTTCAACTGGAATCCTGGCTAGTTCCTCAATCATATATTTTCCCACAAGACCTGAATAATAACTGGTACCACATGCAATGATATGAATCTTTTTGATTTTTTCATCCAGAGTAAAGTTTTCAGGTGTAATATTACCGGATGCTGAAATTCTACTTGAAACAGTGTCCAGAATGCATCGAGGTTGTTCAAAAATTTCCTTGAGCATAAAATGGCGATATCCACCTTTTTCGGCTGTAACACCATTCCATTGTATGGTCTGGGATACTCTCCTGACGGTCTTTAAATGGATGTCATAAAAAGAAATTTCAGTTGGAGCAATGTGCGCGATATCACCATCCTCCATAAAAATAACATTCCTTGTATTTGGCATTATGGCTGGAATATCACTTGCAATAAAATATTCGTCCTCACCCGCTCCAATTATTAAAGGACTTTGATTTTTTGCGCACCAGATTTGATCCGGATATCCATCAATTAGAATTGCAAGAGCCCATGTTCCGCGAATAAGATTGAGAGTATCATGAATTGCATCAAGTGGTGTTTTTCCTTTTTCAAGATTGATATCGATAAAATGTGCAATAATCTCAGTATCTGTTTCAGAAGAAAGAGTTCTGCTCATCCCGGCTAGTTGATTTTTCAATTCACTGTAGTTCTCAATTATTCCATTGTGGACAAGGGTAATTTTTCCACTTGTGTGGGGATGAGCATTTTCAACGCTTGGTTTTCCATGTGTAGCCCATCGTGTATGACCAATTCCACAACTGCTTCCAGATGGTGTTTTTTCAAGCAGAGGTTTAAGATTTGAAAGTTTTCCCTGAGTTTTTATGGTTTTAATACCACTTGGCTCAATGAATGATATCCCGGCACTGTCATACCCCCTGTATTCAAGTTTCTCAAGACCATCATAAAGAAGATTAATACATTTATTATTTCCGGTATAGCCAACGATTCCACACATGTTATCCCCATTTACCTTTTTTCCGAGTCCTCGGTTGAAGGCAATAAATGAATATAATACCTAAAATCTGATATTTTAGTAACACCCTAGAAAATACATGTAGTTATACTGAGTTTTTTGGTAGATTGCAAAAAGATAATAATTTCTTGAAAACTCAGTATTTCAGGGTAAGTTGATATAACCGAGAGGAGAATTTAAATATGAAAAAATCTATTACAATCATAATTGTTTCTTTGTTTTCGCTGATTATTTATTCCTGTGATGATTCAGGATCTTCTTCCAATCCTTATATTGAAACTGCCTGTAATGATGGGATAGACAATGATGATGATGGTTTTGTGGACTGCAATGATCAGGATTGTATGAATACTGCTGCATGTGTAGATGGAGAGATCTGTAACGATGGAATAGATAACGATGATGATGGCTTCGTGGATTGTAAAGATCAGGACTGCTACAATAATATAAACTGTGTGGAGGAAGATGAGATTTGTGATGATGGAATAGATAACGATGATGATGGTTTTGTGGACTGCAATGACGCAGACTGTTTATCGGAGTGTGAATATACAGAAGATTGCGCAGATGGAATAGACAACGATGGTGACAACTTCGTTGATTGCGATGATCAGGACTGCTGGAATGCCCAGACCTGTAACACAATTGATCATGAAATCTGTGATGATGGAATAGACAATGATGCAGACGGGAAAAAGGACTGTAAGGATAGTGACTGTTCAGAAGATCCGGCATGTGTATCTGAAGTAGAGATTTGTGATGACGGCAAGGATAATGATGGCGATGACCTCATAGACTGCATTGACGAGGATTGCATGAATTCTGAATATTGCACCAACAAAAGTGAAATTTGTAATGATCGGGAAGATAATGATGATGACGGTTTGATCGATTGTGATGACGAGGATTGTTTTGAAGATCCGGTATGTATAATTTTAGTGGAAGATTGTTTCGATGGAGAAGACAACGATAATGATGAACTCATTGATTGTGAAGATCCAGACTGTCAGGAAGTTTGTCCTCCACTTTATGAATATGACTGTTTCGATGGAGAAGATAATGACAGTGATGCTCTTATAGATTGTGAAGATCCAGATTGTGATTACCAGTGCAATTCAGATTTTGAATATGACTGCATGGATAATTATGATAATGACGGTGACAATCTTGTGGATTGTGATGATCCCGATTGTATGACTGATCCTAGTTGTGAGCAAATTACCTGCGATCCGATTTACGATACTGGATGCAGCGGTAACGAACACTGTTATGTTGATGTGGCAAATATGACAATAGGTGAGCCTTACTGTTTTTCACCTGCAGGAACAATTCCGACCGGGGAAGCATGTGAAACTTCAACAGACTGTCAGGCAGGAAATGTTTGTATGTCTCTTGGTATGGGAGGTTCTACATGTTACAGGGCATGTTATCTTGACAATCCTGAATGTCCGGATGGTGGTAACTGTATGGGATTTGACACATACGGCGTCTGTATGTAACTGGAAATTTGAATTATTCTTCACCGATTTTCAGAACAGCAAGGAATGCTTCCTGAGGGATTTCCACAGTTCCGACCATTTTCATACGTTTTTTACCCTTTTTCTGTTTTTCAAGAAGTTTACGTTTCCTTGAAATATCGCCACCATAACATTTTGCAGTTACATTTTTTCTGAAGGCCTTAACTGTTACCCTGGCAATAATCTTTGTGCCTATTGCAGCCTGGATAGCAACTTCATACTGCTGCCTTGGAATATACTCTTTCATTTTTCGGATCAGTGATAGTGAGCGATCATAGGATTTACTTCGATGTACAATAATTGACAGGGCATCAACGGGATCTCCATTCACTAAAACATCAACTTTTACCAGATCAGAAGATTCCAGTTCAAGAGGCTCATAATCCATGGAGGCATAGCCTCTTGTATTGCTTTTAAGTTTGTCATAAAAATCAAAAATGATTTCAGCTAGAGGAAGCTTATAAGTGATGATAACACGGTTATGTCCATGATACTGAAGATTTAGTTGCTCTCCTCTGCGATCCAGAGCGAGTTTCATAACGCTTCCAACATATTCCTCTGGAACATGAATATCAGCCTTGATGAATGGCTCAAAAATCTTATCAATTTTCATTACAGGAGGAAGTTTGGCTGGATTGTCAATCCATATTTCTTCACCATCCTTCATCAGGATCTTATAAGTAACAGTTGGAGCGGTAGTGATAAGATCCAGATCATATTCACGTTCCAAACGCTCCTGAATAATTTCCATATGAAGTAAACCAAGATAACCACAGCGATAACCGAATCCCAGAGCGAGAGAAGTCTCTGGTTCAAAAGAAAAGCTGGAGTCGTTTAATTTGAGTTTTTCCAAGGCATCCTTGAGAGATTCATAATCGGCATTTTCAACTGGATAAAGTCCGGAGTAAACCATGGGTTGAACATCTCTGAACCCGGAGTATGGCTCAGTTGTCGGTTTTTTCCTGTTCGTGATAGTATCACCCACTCTAATATCACCAATATCCTTTATATTGGATATAATAAAGCCAACTTCTCCGGCGCCAAGAGATCTTACCTCGATAGCTTCGGGTAGAAAGACACCAACTTTGGTAACTTCATAGGTTTTTTGTGTAGCCATGAAGTAAATTTCATCCCCTTTGCTTACAGTTCCATCACCAATTCTTACAAGGGCAATAGCTCCAACATAAGTGTCATACCAGCTATCAAAAACAAGAGCTTTGAGTGGTGCATCTGAATTTCCATCAGGGGCAGGGATCCTCTGGATAATTGCAGTAAGAACTTCATCAATTCCAAGACCTTCCTTTGCGCTAATCAGTGGAGCATTTTTTGCTTCAATACCAATTATATCTTCAATTTCTTCTGCAACGGTCATTGGATCAGCACTTGGGAGATCTATTTTGTTTAAAACAGGGATTATTTCCAGTTCCTGATCAATAGCGAGATAAACATTTGCAAGAGTCTGGGCTTCCACACCCTGAGTAGCATCAACAACTAAAATTGCACCTTCACATGCTGCAAGACTTTTTGATACCTCATAATTGAAATCAACATGCCCCGGTGTATCTATCAGGTTCAGAATGTATTCCTCACCTTCGTATTTCCATGGAATTCTAACACTCTGGGCCTTGATGGTAATCCCGCGTTCTCTTTCGAGTTCCATTTTGTCAAGATACTGAGCTCTCATGTTTCTTTCATTAATGAGCCCTGTTTTTTCAAGAATCCTGTCCGCAAGGGTGGATTTTCCGTGATCTATGTGTGCAATAATACTGAAGTTTCTGATCAATCTGGGGTCCATAGCCAATGTTCCTCGGGTATGGAAGTTAAACTATTGCGTAATAAAGTCAATGAAATTGAAAATATGTAGAAATTTCGATTCCGTTCAGCGATAGAATATGTAATTCCCGAATAATGGAAATATAAACTGGACAAATGAATATAAATTCTGCATTTCTAGTTAGGGGTGAATTTGCGGATGTTTTATTCATTCCTGGAATAATTGTAATTTTTTAATACGGAAAACAGGAGTTTTATAATGAGAGTTCTTTCGGGAGTGAAACCAACAGGAAATCTCCATATAGGTAATTATTTTGGGGCAATACAGCAATTTGTGGAACTTCAGCATAAATATGAAGGATATTATTTTGTTGCGGATTATCACAGTCTTAATTCCAATCCTGAACCACAGAATCTGAAAAAAAATTCTATGGATATAATTATGGATTATATGGCCTTGGGTCTTGATCCGGAGAAAAGTACAATTTTTCTTCAGAGCAGTGTGCCGGAAGTTGTGGAACTGGCCTTTTTGTTATCAAATGTTACAAGTATGGGACTATTGATGAGAGCACATTCATACAAGGATCAGCAGGCAAAAGGTCTTGTTCCGAATGTGGGGCTTTTTTATTATCCTCTTTTAATGGCTGCAGATATTCTTCTTTACGACTCAAACTATGTACCGGTAGGGAAAGATCAGAAACAGCATCTTGAAATAACAAGAGATATAGCACTCCGGTTTAATCAGATGTACGATGATGAATTTTTTATTATTCCTGAGCCGATGATTCTTGATACAGTTTCTGTTATTCCTGGAACAGACGGACAGAAAATGTCTAAATCCTATGGAAATACAATAGAAATTTTTGCTCCGGAAAAGCAGCTGAAAAAACAGGTTATGAATATTGTTACAGACTCAACACCCCTTGAAGAACCAAAAGATCCTGAAAACTGTAATGTTGTAAAATTGTTTAAGTTTTTTGCAGATGAAGCCGCAGTTGCAGAAATGAAGACAAAATATCGTGAAGGAAACTATGGTTACGGTCACGCAAAACTGGAACTGTTTGAAGGTATAAAGAAGGTTTTTGGTGAAGCCCGTGAAAGAAGAGTTGAACTTGCTAAAAATACTGAATATGTTCAAAAAGTCTTAAATGAGGGCAGTGAGAAAGCAAGATATACCGCCATAAAGAAAATTCGTAAAATTAAGAAAAAAATGGGTCTCGTAGGTAATATTTATAAATGATTTCAGAAATAAAACACTATATTGAAGGTAAAACTGATTTAATAAAATTTCAAAAGACTGATTTTATACCGGTTCACCACTATAGTGTTGAATTTTCAATGATTGTGAGAAATTATCTTCTTTCAGGAAATTATGATGCTGTAGCGGTGGAATTTCCTGAAACACTTCAGGGAACTGTTCAGAAAGCTGCCGGTTATCTGCCAGGGCATACAGTTGTTAGTTATCCGGTTGATAATGGAAATATCCATCTTCTTGTGGAAAATACTGATCCAATGTGGGAGGGAATAAGATCAGCTTTTGAGCAGAAAATCGATGTTTACTGTATCGATCGTGATGTTGATGATTATCCTTCTATAAAAGATGGCTTTTCTGACACACTTCCTCTTGGTCTTTTGGGAGAGCATAAATATACATCAATGCTCCTTAAGGATGATGAATCAATATCCGGATTTCTCCAGAGTATGAGAAAAAAAAATGAATCCATAGAATCCCTTTTAGTTCAAGATGAACTCAGACACCAAACAATGGCCTGGCACCTTCTGAATATTGGGAAAACGAAATCCCGTATACTTTGTATCTGTGGATTATCACATGTATCCGGGATTATCAGTGAAATGAAGCAAAATCCCGTAAGGCCAATTGGTAGAATAAAACGCAAGTATATCACTGTGAAACAGATACCATCTGAAATGGAAAATGTGATTTCCGAAAATCCCGCTTTTTTCCGGAAACAGTATGAAAAGTGGAGAATAAATGGTGGTAAAATTCAGAACAGATATGAATATCTGGGAACTCTGTTATCTGAAGCTTCTGAAAAATACCGTAATGATTATAAAATTTCAGTAAAAACCACTACACTGAAAAATCTTATGAAGTATGCCAGAAATCTTGCTCTCCTTGATGGTAATCTTTTTCCTTGGCCATGGGATATTGTTACTGCATCAAATTCAATGGTGGATCACGATTTTGGATATATTGTTCATGAAATTTTGGGTGATCAGGAACCAGTTAAAGGACTGGAGCTGTCTGATATTGTACCTGAAGATATTGGTAAATCAGGAAAAACTGTTCATTTTCACCGCCGTATTAAACAGCGTCAGACTAGAATGCTGAGTCTTGTTCGAAATAGACCCAAGGAAAGATATCCTGGAGAGTGGGGAACACTGAATGATGAAAATTCCATTTGTTCCTATCAGCCAGAAGATATAGTTGTGGAGAGTTTTGGAGCACAGATAGCAAAGCGCGGAACTGTCGTGATAGGGGATATGGGACACCGTGTTCACCCATTTTCTAGTTCAATGATGGATAAACTTGATATTCGTGAAACACTTAGAAACTGGCATGAGGGCAGGCTCTATGTCGAGGAAAATTATTACGGGAAAGGTAAAGTAGGAGCTGTTGTAATCATTTATGATCATGATAACGGAGAAAAGGAAAAATATCCTTACCGTATGCACTGGCTTGGGGAGCATGACCAAGAATCTGATATGGCTTTTTATTCAACCAGGCCAGGTGAAATAATGGTGGGACCTGAGATTTCCAGGTGTGAATATGGTGGAATGCTGATGAGCTGGCCACCAATGAGGATGTGGCCGATATGGGAAGATCCATGGATATCTATGTTTAAAACAAAAAGCTCTATGCTTCTGGCAGCAGCACTCCAGATTACCCGTGAAAAAATTGTAGTTTATGCCGCTCCTGATCCACCACAGGGTATTCTCAAACGATTGGCGAGTTCTATGGGGCTTAAAATTGTTTATCTGCCTCTTGGAACATTATCTCCGGATACTCTTAGAAAAACCCAACATTTTCATATTCTTGGCGGTCATGAAGTTAGAAAATATGCCTCCACGTATATTTTCGATGACTGATTAATCAGGAAAATAAATATTAAATATTTAAAAGTTTTCATTTTGAAAGTCTGCATTTCAGATGACTAAAATTATTTTTCTGGTATTGCAACATTACAATGAAAAAATTGTCAACTGAACCTGTATTCCGAAAATCGAATTATTGTTATTCAGTTGCACAGTTATGCATTATGGAGGTTTGAATGGATATTAAAACTGTTTTAGATACATGTAATAAAAATGATGTCCGTTATCTCAGACTTCAGTTTACTGATATTCTGGGTATGAACAAAAACGTGGAAGTTCCTTCAAGTCAGTTCGAGCGAGCTCTAAATGGAGAGATATATTTTGACGGTAGTTCAATAGAGGGTTTCGCTAGAATTGAAGAATCAGATATGATGCTTATTCCGGATCTTTCCACATTCCGTATTTTACCCTGGTCTGAAGAGGGATGTGGAAAAGAAGCCCGGGTAATGTGTGATATTTACAGTACAGACAAAAAACCATATGAAGGATGCGCACGGGGTGCATTAAAACGAATTCTTCATGAAGCTGAGGATCTTGGTTTTTCAATGATGGTGGGACCTGAAATAGAATTTTTCCTTTTTCAGCGGGATAAGCATGGTGAAATCACGACAGATACACACGACCGGGGTGGATATTTTGATTTGACTCCCGTGGATCGTGGTGAAACAGCAAGGCGTAGAATTGTTGAGGATCTCGAAAAAATGGGTTTTGAAATAGAAGCTTCCCATCATGAAGTTGCAAGTGCTCAGCATGAAATTGATTTTAAATATGATGAAGCTCTCAGAGCCTCGGATAACATTTGCACATTCAGATTTGTGGTTAGAAAGATAGCAATGGATTACAACCTTCACGCCACATTTATGCCCAAACCCATATATGGGGAACTGGGAAGTGGAATGCACACCAATCAGTCTCTCTTCAGAGATGGCAAAAACTGTTTTGTTGGTGATACTTCAAGTTGGGGTTTAAGTGATCTGGCTCTGAACTATATTGGAGGACTTATGCATCATGCCGATGCTATTACCGCAATTACAAATCCTCTCATTAATTCATACAAGCGATTGGTTCCAGGTTTTGAAGCCCCAACTACCATCGCGTGGGCCAGACGAAATCGTTCACCACTAATTAGAGTTCCAGATGCAAGGGGACAATCAACCAGAATTGAGTTGAGAAGTCCTGACCCTTCATGTAATCCATATCTTGCAAATGCGGTAATTCTGGCAGCAGGACTTGATGGAATAAAAAAAAAAATTGATCCCGGAGCTCCCTTGAAGGAAAATATTTATGATCTTGATCCTGAGAGGAAAAATCAGTACAGACAACTTCCGGGATCTTTGGCAGCAGCACTGGATGCCTTTGAAAAAAGTGATTTAATGAAGAAAACTCTGGGTGAGCATATTTTTACTAATTACCTTCGGGCAAAAAGAAGCGAATGGAGTGAATACGTGACAAGGGTTCATCAATGGGAAATAGATCAGTATCTTGGACGCTACTGAGTCGCTACGAAGCTAGAATCTGTAACTCCAGACAAGGGAAAATCTCCAGAATGTTGATTCAAAATCCACAGTTGAAGCACTTTCACATACTTCATCAGTTGATCCTCTTTTAATACAGATATCATTCCAGACTGGAAAGACATAAGTAAAAGAAAAACCTATATAATTTTTGGGACTTAAAGCTTTTGCCACTCCAATACCAAGAGAGATATCAAAAGCACTGGTGGATGTATCCATTGAAACATCATTACCTGTGGTTCCGGAAGCATTGAGAATGGAATACCCCAGCCCAAGAGAAAGCCAGGACATTACAAAACGGTTTGCTTCACGATGAGGCATGAAGTAATATCTTCCCTGAACATCAAAACCAAAATCTGTTATCCGCTCCCAGGCATCTTCCCCAAAAAAATAACTGAAGTTAAATGACGCTCCCAGCCATATATCTCTTATGATCTGATAAAAGCCGCCGGCATTCAGGGAAGGTCCGTTCTTTACACTTAACTCTGAAATTCCGGTAATACCAGCGGATAATTCCACCATAATTTTAGGTATATATTCACCACTTCCCTTATCATCAATAAGTTTTTTGACCTTTTTACCATCGGATTCAAATCCAGAAGAGGTAGATTCAAAACCCTTGTTTTCCTGAGCAAATGAAGTTGATGAAAAAGTGATTACAAGTAGAGTTACAAAAAGTTTCATGAATTATTTCCTGTATATATAAATGGCTCTGCTAGCTCCAAGCTGTTTTATCTTCCAGCGTGCTCTTCCACATCCGGACACCTGAACATACGCTGTATTTATTGGATAAAATCCGTTGGATATATTTTTTATAACAATAATATTATACTTGTTTTTCTGAAGATTGAAGGTGAAAATTCTGGTTGGAGTCTTCTCAAGTTTCAGTTTTGTTGCATTTCTTCCATTGAAAGTGACCAGTATTGTATCACCATCAGGTTCGTCATGATCATAAAACTTCACTTTTACACTGGATAGAGAGGTTACACATGTTGCCAGTGTTGCAGCATTACTTTTATATGGAAGACTTTTTATTGACGGAATGGACCCCTTCTTTTTTTCACTGTCAGACTTATTTTTGTTATCAACTGTTTTTTTAACTGGTTCCGGTATCATCTTTTTTTTGTTTTCAGAATCATGTTTTATATTTTTTTCTTTTATCTCTTTTGACACAGGTTGTTTTTTTACAATATTCATGCTGTCTTCAGGTGTAGTGTCAGTAGTTGTAACAGGTTTTTTTTCAGTTTCAGGATTTTTATCAGGAATTTGTATCTCAGGATTTCTGATTTTCCTGAACTCAGGAATTTTCTTGGTTTTTCTCATGGGTATTTTTTTATTTAATTTTTCTGGATCACTCAGAAGTCTTACCGGATGTTCTATTTTTGACTTTCCTCTTTTTGGTTTGAAATCTAATCCCGCAAGTTCAATTTCTGATTTATCCTCAACACTTTTATCCACAATACGTTCTTCCTGAACAACATTTGGGTGAACGGTATTATTGACGGCAGTTACCTGCTGATCAAAAGCCCATTGAAGAACCTGAGTGCACTGAGAGTGCCTGTTTTCTGTTTCTACAGCCTCAAGCTGAGCTGCCATGGTTTTTTGATACTGAATAATAAACAGTAGAAGGATGGCTCCCAGAGCACTGGCAATAACATCAAGAAATGAAATGGAAAATACCATTATTTCGCGATTTTTTCTTGCTTTCATGGTTATCTGTCCGGGTTGTAAAGTCGTACAATAAGGTTATTCAGGCAGTACTCCGATTGTTCGTTGATGATTTCCTCTTCTCTTTTCTGGAGAAACTGACTTAGCAGCACAACTACAATACTCTGAATCAGAGCCAAAATGGTGGTATTGAATGCCAGACCGAGTTTATTGGTAACTTCCTTTGAAGTACTGTTTTTACTGTAGGATTTTTCACTTCCGGTGTTTTTCTCACTTCCACTGGTTGAAACAATTGCCGGAGTTGATGGTGGTGTTGACACATCAATTGATGCCAGAGCACTTGATATTCCCACAACAGTTCCGATAAATCCCAGAGTGGGTAAAAGCCATGCAATATATCGTATGAGGGTATATCTCAGATCCAATCTGTGCAGCTCCAGATCAACCTGTGAGGACATTACCTCGTGAGACTGCTGTGCATTGGCATGTGTCTGAAAACTCATTCCCGCACTGTGAATAAGTCTGGCAAGAAAAAGATTCTGCCTGCGTATATGAACATATGCTTTTTCCATAACCTCCGGAAGAGTTTCACTTGTGAGGATGCTGTTGTTTTTTTCCGGAAGCAGTTGAAGTTCAATGGATTTTCTTTCAGTTTCAGCTGTTCGAAAACGATAAACGCTGTCTCCTATTGCAACTCCCAGCATTATCCACATTATGTTCTGGATGGTAATAGGGTAGGGTAGAACACTTGATGCACTGTCTGACTGTAAATTCAGTAAAAGTTTTGCAAGAGGTGAGCCTCTGCTTAAAACAATAGTCAGAAGAAGAATAAGAAAAAGGCTTCCGCCAATCCCTGATACAATAAAAAACATGCGGTTTTTTTCAAAATTTAAAAATTCGGGGAGTTGCATCGGTCACCTTTTAAGTTATTGTGGACACATGGGACATCCATGACCTTCCAGATGAATTATTCCATGAATGGGACATCTCACCTTCTGACTGCCCACAGGAAGTCTGAGTTTTTTTATTTCTTCCATTATTTCAATTACTGAAAATGCAGTATCACAGAATCCAAAATACAACATGTCATCTCTTTTGAGATTTTCTATAAAATGTCTGGCAAGTTTTCGTTTAACACCATTACGTTCCAGATGGGTTCCATTGTGGCTGATGTCTTCGATTTTTAGAGTCTCACCGGCATCAATAAATATAGCATGTTCAAGAGATATGGATTCCTCAATTATCTGAAGACTGCAACTGTATGAACGACCTAATTTATATCTGTATCCCATAATGTTATATCTTTCCTGTCACAAAACCATTCCATTTTGCCGGTAAGAAGATTGCATGGAAATTTCTCATAAGGGGATCCGAAGAATCATGAAATTTCTGTTCATTAATAAATGCTTCAAAACCTATTACCCGTCTGTTCCATTTTTTTTCAGACATTAGCCACTGACTTCCGTAGGCTTCTATATTCCATGAGATACTGTTCCACCAGACTTTAATAAAATCATGGACTTTATTTTTATCGACAGATGAAAAGAAATTTCCCCAGTATGCATGATTCAGAGCGGTATCGATCTGAGAGGAACATACCTGAATTTTTTCTATATTTTCTTCAGTTTCAAGGCTTTCCTGATGTTTTTCTATATATTCCATTCTTTCAAGATCAGTATCAAGTTTCTGTGTTTCACCAAATACAACCTTTAGCATGATCTGAGAAAGAGAGTTTCGTCTCTCTATACTTAATCTGAAGTAATGTTTAATAAATTCCATTGTGGAAAAGTCATCCATAAAATATGAAACTGTAAAAGCCTTGTCATTTGCAACTTCGTAAATTGATGTCCATAAAGGAATCTGTTCTGTTGGTTCTATACTCGTATACGGGTTTTTTTTCCACCGCAGAGCACTGTAAAAGAGAGTGGCACTGCAATACGCCAGAGGATGAAAATCTGTATTAAGTTTTTCTGTAAAAAGCTCACGATTGTCTGTGATAATTGTTGAAAATGCTCTTATGATCTTAATCTGACTTTGAATGAGAACATATACCTCATTAAGTTCTGCATAATCCATGAGCCAGTGATACTGCCCCAGATTTTCCGTTGTGAGCCCCTGAGTTATTTTCTTGTAGGCACTGATCACAGGACCGCTGAATCTCGGAAAAATATAGCCATCAAAATCGATAAAATCCCATAAAAGTCTGAAAAGTCCATCAGTTTCAACAATAGCAGCTTCAATTTTCTGATGAACTCCCCTCAAATCCATAAGATTTAGCCGGGATGCGAGCTCAAACCAGCTTTTTCCTTTTCCAAGAATTCCACTTAGGGCTTCCTTAAACATGGAAGAATTTTCATCCAGGACTTTATGAAGAGCTTTCGTTAATACTTTTATTTCAATAATTTCAGGTTTTTTCCGGACTTCAAGTTCCTGTGTTGTTTTGGCACCGGTACGCTTTTCGAACAGATCCAGATTAGCTTCATTGAAACGACCCTTTTGAGAATAGTCATTTTCCCAGTTTTCATATTCCCACGAATTTTCATCACCGGTTGTAAGACCTGAAAGTTCCTTTTCCATGGGATCATACATGTAAGCAGTAATGTAATTGATATAGCCTTCTTTGATGAAATTCTTCATCTGCAGCCGGGAAATAATCCCTCTGAGATAGAGACTGTAGGCAATTTTCTCCAGAATTTTCATAATGCCCGTTTCCACAGTGGTTTATTCCCTGAAGAATTTCAGGAAACATGCCCGGGCAGTATAAACTTCACTTCTGTAAACAGCAAAAAAATACTCTTTATTGATAAGAGTTGAACTACGGAAAACTGATATCACAAAAATCCAAATAGTTTAAACAACCTGAAATCTGGTAGAATCAGCTTTGATTAAATAAACAAGTTGAGTTTTTATAAAGAAAGTAAACAACCTGAAAT
>JAFGWM010000043.1 GCA_016937155.1 Deltaproteobacteria bacterium | reverse complement strand
TCAACTTCTTTTTCTGCCTGCTGCCGGGGCTTTTCGCGACTTTTTTCCGGTGAACTTTTTACTGCTATTGGACGTTCCTTTTGCTTCTCAACTTCTTTTAAGGTGTTAACTGGTTTTGCTACTGATTTTCGGTATCTTCCTCTACGTTTTGATACATTGGAAACTGAATGTTTCTCTTCATTGTAGAGTTTTTCATCAGGCTGTACCTTATCAGGTAATGTTTTATCAACTTTCTTATTTTCATTTACTTCTTTTGCAGATACAGAATCTGATTCCTTTTCCGACATCTTTTTTTCAGAATACTTTCTGTATCTTCCCCGACGTTTTGAACTGTTTCTTTTCACTTGATTCTCAGAAGTTGAATTTTCTTCAGATTTCAGACTGGAATTACCTTCATTGAATAGATCATTTTCAGGTATCTTTTTTTCAATTCGCCCTGAAACATCCTTTTGTTCATACTGATTTTTCTCTGTTTTTCCAGAATCAGATTTTATTTCATCAGTCACAACCGGTGTATTTGAATTATTATGATTTAACTTTATTTCCCCAATAATTTTATCTGGAGATGTTTTACCTGTATCCATTCCAACTGATGATTTGCTGATTTTTGTATCAACGTCATCAGACTTCTTCATATGAGATTTTTCAGTATCAGTGTCCTTTGCAGTTCCCGATTTCTCACCACGTTTTCTGCTGCCTCCTTTTCCTTTATTAAATTTTGAATTCTGGCTGTATAACTCAACACTGGTTTTATCGGAAACAAAGTTGTCAGTGTTCAGTTTTCTTCCATTTCTATCAAGAAGCTCAACTGAATATGATTCCTTTTCACCGGAAACAACATTGATATCAATACGGCAGGAACCGGTTTTTACAAAAATACCCGGAGCCAGCTTAATAACCTCCCCTAAAAGTTCGGGGGTTATTTCAATTTTTACTGTGTAACTGTTTTTCACAGTCTGGTACCACTGAATCTGTCTTATGACTTCTCTTGCCAGAATATTTGTTCTTTTAAGTTTACCCGTACCATTACACACACTGCATTCCCTGGTCAACACCGCTTCCATGGAGTGACGTGTTCTTTGTCTGGAAATAATCATCAAACCAAATTCATCAATTCTTCCAATATTGTGTTTTTCCTTATGATCCTTCAGAAGTTCTCTCATAAGTCTTTCGCAGTTTCTCCGGTGTTCAGGGTTACTCATTGTGATCAGATCCAGTACAATAATGCCTCCCAGATCCCGGAGCTTCAACTGACGTGAAATTTCCTTTATTGCTTCAGTATTTGTTCTCAGTACATTTTCGGAGTGTGATATCGAGGAACTACCTTTTCCTGAATTAACATCAATGCTTACAAGCGCGTGAGTTTTTTCAATATACAGGTAACCACCGGAAGGTAGTCCGACTCTTATATCTGACAAACCGCCAAGTTGAGCATCAATTCCAAATGCATGAAGAATTGGCACCTTCCCATTGTAAATATAGAGTTCAGGCGCTTTACGGGGCATGAGCAGCCGAAGAAATGTAGATACTTTTTCTGCGGATTTTTTTGAATCCAGAATAATTTTAGAATAATCACTGGTGATATAGTCCCTTAAAATTCTGATGATTATATCTGAGTCATCATAGATGAGTTCCGGAGCTTCAGACTGCAGATGGTAATTGAAAATCACATCCCACAATCTCTTGGAATACCGGATATCCTTTTCAAGCTCTGCTCGTGAAGACTGTTGTCCCTGTGTTCTGAGTATAACGGCTTCTGAAAGCCCATTGATTCCTTTCATTGCCTTTTTAAGTGTAGACTTCAGAGAACTCCTCAATTCATCATCAGCTATTTTCTGACTGATTCCTGAACCCTCCATCCAGGGTAAAAGCACAGATAATCTGCCTGGAATTGAAATAAAAGTGGTAACTGTACACCCCTTGGTTTCAATTGAATCCCTGGTAACCTGAACCAGAATCTTCTGTCCCGGTTTGAGGATATTTTCTATACGATCCCTGGAATAATAGTTGCGCTCAGACAAAGATAAAATTTCTTTACCGGTTTTGCCGTATCTTGGATGAACATCTGAAATTTGAAGAAATGCATTTCTTGAAGTTCCAATATCTACGAATGCTGCCTGCAGCCCCCTGTCTATACCTGTAACAACTCCATAATGAATGTTACCAACAAGAGACCTGCTGTCATCATAATCTGTAAATATATCCCATAAAAGAGAATCCTCCAAAAGTGCAACTGTCACTTCATTACGACCCCCTGCATCAATTACCATTAATTTTTCAGTCAATTTTTTCCAATATCCTTTCCCAAATTTGCTCAGCAATCAGAGTTTTGGATGCTTTTTCAAGAACTGCAGCAGTACCATCGGGCCATATCATTACCACTTCGTTTTCTGTAGACCTGAAAGCACCAGAAATCCCGGAGACATCATTGGCTATAATGAGATCACACCGTTTTTTTTCCAGCTTTTCCTGCCCTAATCTGATCAACTCATCTCCGGTGGCAGTTTCTGCTGCAAAACCGACAATAAATCGGGGTTTTTCTATACGGTTTTCAGATATGGACTGTAAAATATCCATAGTCCTTTTCATGTTAAACTGCAACTCCCTCGAATCAGTTTTTGATTTTTTCTGTTTTTCCTGAAATTTTTCAGAGAAAGTCCAGTCGCTAACCGCTGCCGCCATGACTACAATATCATACTCATGAAATGAGCCAATCACTTTTTTATATAAATCATCAGCACTTACAAAATCTTCTATCCTGCAGTCCGATGGTAGAGGAACTTCCATAAATCCCTTAAAGACAGTAACATCCCCCCCAAGTTTTTTTGCAGAAAAAGCCATAGCTGCCCCCATTCTGCCACTTGATGGGTTTGATAAAAATCTGGCGGGATCAAAATACTCCCTTGTTGCACCTGCAGTAATAAGAATCTTTAAACCGTTCATTTTTTTTGGCACTGAGAGAATACTTGCAGCACAATTTAGAATTGTTTCAGGCTGTGACATCCTTCCCGTCCCGGAAGTACCACAGGCAAGTTCCCCTTCTTCAGGTCCTGAGAAAAAAATTCCCCGTTTACGCAATATGGAGACATTATTTTTTGTTGCTTCATGATCCCACATATTGTCATTCATTCCCGGCGCAATAAGCACAGGACATTTGGCAGCCATAAGAATGGTTGTGAGGAGATTGTCAGCTATACCACATGCATATTTTGCAATTGTATTTGCTGTTGCTGGTGCAACAATAATCAGGTCTGCCCATCTGGCGACGTCAATATGATCCACACTGTTAGGAGATATTTCAAATATATTTTTCCGGACAGGATTCTGACTTACTGTTGCCAGAGCATTTTCACTTACCAGCTCCAGAGCATTTTCAGTAACCACAACCCTTACATCATACCCATCCTTTTTGAAAAGCCGAACAAGTGAAGGAGTTTTATAAGCAGCTATTCCTCCAGTCACAGCTAACAGTATATTTTTCATTTTTAAGCACCTCTTTTTCCCGGTGGAGTCCAGGGAGTGATAACTTTCTGTTTTTTAGGATTAATCACAAGAGAGCCCTCATCAACATCCTTGATTACAGTAGTCCCAGTTCCGATATACACATCATCTCCTATTTCAACAGGAGCAATAAACTGGCTGTCGCTACCCACAAATACGTTATGACCTATTACCGTTTTGAATTTATTTTTGCCGTCATAGTTACAGGTTATGGTACCGGCACCAATGTTTGTATGGTCTCCTACATCCGCATCCCCAAGATAGGTGAGATGCCCTGCTTTTACACCTGCACCGAAACAGGTTTTTTTCATCTCAACAAAATTCCCAATTTTGCATTTCTCGCCAATTTTATTACCTGGTCTGAGTCTTGCGAAGGGCCCAATAACTGAGTTTTCTCCTATGTAACTCTCCTCTATAACGCTGTATGGTTTAATTTGTGCTCCTCTTTCAATAACTGAATCAGTTATAATGCACCCCTGCTCTATCACAACATCCTCGCCAATGAAGGTTTTTCCAGTCAGTACAACATCCTTATGAATAAAAGTATCCATCCCAATAACAACTGAATCGTGAATTACAACCTCCGATGGAGCGACAAAACCAACTCCCATATCCATAAGCACTGAAACAACTTTGTCATTTAGAAATTTTTCAGCACCAGCAAGATGTGCTCTTGTATTCACCCCGGTAACTTCTGATTCATCAGCTGATATTGTTGCAACATCTGAAAACTCAGAAGCTTTTTCTATCAGATCAGTAAGATAGAATTCATTTTTACTGTTTCCTGAGTTAAGAGTATTTATCTGTGCGTTTAAAAATTCACCTGAAAAAATATAAATTCCGCTGTTGCATTCCTTCAGATCTTTTTCATCTTCAGCCAGTTCTGACTCTTCAGTAATCCTGATTACCCTGTTGTCATGACGGATTACCCGTCCATACCCGAAAGGATTTTCACACATCATGGTAATAAATGATGCTTTGCTTCCTGACTGGATATGAACTTTATGCAGTTCATTAAGAGTCTCATGAGTTATGAGTGGAATATCACCTGCAATAACCATTACATCTGCATTTTTACCCTTGAGTCCTTCCAGCCCCTTTAAAACAGCATGACCCGTGCCTTTTGCCTCGCCCTGATCAATTTTAACAGCACTGGAGAATACATTCCTCACTTCAGACATTACGGGTTCCATCTGGTGGCTGCACACCACGATAATCTCAGACAGGGAACATTTGGATAAACTCATGCAAACTCTACTGATGACACTTTGTCCACCTACTTCATGTAAAAGTTTTGATTTTTTACTTTTCATTCTGGTTGATTTGCCAGCTGCCAGAACTATTGCGGCAAGACTTTTCATTGTTTACTCCAGTTCAAAAATTAAAATGTGAAAAAAAGCTGCAGTCAGTGAGTGAAGAATATTGCTGTTTATTCTAAAAGTCCATCAAGAATATCCTGACACCTTTCGATGATAATTTCAGCATCCTCATTGCTGATACCTAACAGCCTGAACGGCAGTCTGGATACGCTGATATTCCAGTACTTCTCATCAAGAAGGTTCAGATGAAAACATATCTGATCCGCTGCTGCACACAAAACCGAAGTTGTCTGTAGTCCCTGTCCCGCAAAATCGTGATGAGATTCAGCGGCATTAATAATCTGAAGAGGTACATTTATTCTTTTAAGAATTGTGGCACCGGTTTCACTGTGTGCATGTTTGAGAATACCAATGGCAAGTTCCTCTTCCATATCCAACTGAAGAACATCCATCAACTGAAGAATATATGGTTCCCCAATATCATGAACCAGAGCTGCCAGATATGCTTCATCACTCTGATAGTTTATCCATGATGCAATTTCCCTCGCAAAATGAGCACTTGCAATTGCCTTAAACTGGAGCTTACGAACCAGACCCTCAAACTGCTTGCTTCTATATAATGTTTTGGAAATAACAATCTGATAAATAAGAAATTTCAGACTTTCCATACCAAGTCTTACCATTGCATTTCTTATTGAAGAAACGGGACTATGTCCTTTAAAGAGTTGAGAATTCGCTGTTTCTATTATTTGAGATTCAAGTTCACTTCCATTCCGTATATGGTTTTCAAGTGTACTCATACTTGCATTTGTTCTCAGGAGTCTCAGGAGCTGAAGTTTATCATCAGGGATCATTGGTACACTTTGAGGATTCCATCGGAAGGATCTTCTGACTACTCGTTCAAGATAATCCACATCCACATCCCCATTTCTCAAATCAAGTTTAATTCTTTTTGTCTCACGGTCTATAATATTCCTGGGCCATGGAAGACTTTCAAAATTCCCGGTATCACGGTGAGCAGCCATCAGTTTAAGCGTGGTTCTGATGGCTCGTTGCTTTCTGGTCTCTATATCTTTCATTTCAGTCTCAGACTCCTGTGAGAACAATGAGGACTACTCATCACATCGACATTTTAATAAATTAATTTAGTTCAGACAAAACAACTATCTTATTCATTTTGAAAAATATTTACAAAAATCGATATTCCACTAAATAATCGGGATAATTATCCGATATACTGATCAGGAGTGAAAGGTTCAGGGTGAGCGATATGAAAATAAATAATATTACCAACCAACCATCACAGCATCTAAGTGCTGATAAAAATAGATCAAATAAACAATCAGAGGTAGTATCTGATGACAGATCATTGAGTGTGGATAAGGCTACTATAAGCCGTGGGCAAGAGATCTCCAGAAGAGAGATGAACATGGCACCGCCCTTTTCCAGTCTGCCTTCAAAACAGATGGACTCCAAAATGGCCGATAATCTGGCAGCTTTTGTATCAAATCAGATAAGCTCTGAGGCTGAATCACTTGATGCTCAAGCCAATCTCGACAGTTCAAGAGTTCAGTCTCTTATCAACTGACCTATAAATCCCAGTTATTAATATCCTTTACAGTTAATCTGCATTCTTCCTGATTACTATCTCATGTGTACTTCAGATTGAAAGTATTTCTATTTCCTGAAAAATTATCTATATTGTTGTTGTTCTAATAAATCCGGGGTAACACCATCGGAAAATTATCTGGAGTTTTTTTTATGATAGATACCCACTGTCATCTTATGGATGAAGGTCTTTTTGAAAATCTGGAGAGAATTTGTGAGCAGGCAGCTGACTCAGGAGTTAAAGGAGTCTATTGTGTTAGTACAACCCCCAGCACCTGGGAAAGAATGATTATTTCTCGTGAAAAAGTTTTAGATATTCTTCCTGAAAGCCGGTTTTTTGCCGGTATTCATCCATGGTTTGTAAACGAAAATATCGAAGATAACATCAAAACACTCGAATCGTATGTTCATGATATAGATGGTATCGGCGAAATTGGAATAGATCTGGGACAGCGCCATATTAACACCAGAGATATCCAAATGAGTGCACTGGAACTTCAACTGAGTATTGCCAGCACACACAATCTCCCATGCTCAATTCATGCTGTAAAATCCCATGACGAGGTAATAACTCTGATTAAAAAATATCAGGAAGTTACCGGAATCATACACTCATTTTCCGGAAACCCCGCTCAGGCAAAATTCTATTCGGAAAACAACTGGAAACTGGGAGTGGGATTTTTTATTACAAATCCACAGGCTCACAGGCTTCGAAGAGTAATTAAAGGTCTGGATGAAAAATCCATTGTACTTGAAACAGACAGTCCATACGTAAAACCATTTGATTATGAAAAAAACAGTATCTCACGTCCGGATATGCTGAAAATCGTAACTGATGAACTGTCAAATTTAAGATCCATATCACAAACAGAGATGTTGGATATTGTTAAAAATAATACTCTGGAGGTATTTAAAAATGTCTAAAAGTATTTTCCAGAGAAGAGGACTGCTTACATTCATTATTTTTATTTTCACTCTGATTTACTACACACCGTTTTTAGGGAGTTATGGCCTATTTGACCCATGGGAAACCCATTATGGTGAAGTTGCCAGAACTATGCTGCAAAGAGACGATTATATTTCGACTTACTGGCAGGATGAAGGATTTTACAGTAAACCGGTTTTGCTTTTCTGGATGCAGAGTGCTGGAATGGCTTTAGCCGGGCTGAACAAAACTGGCGTTGATCACCCGGCTGAAATGGCTGAATCTACACGACCTGAATGGGCCTTGCGATTACCTGTCGCCATCCTTAGCAGTTTAGCCGTTGCCTCGGTTTTTTTTCTTGTTTTCACATTCTTTTCGTTTTTTGCTGCTTTTTTAAGCTCAGTATTTCTTGCGATAACGCCACACTATGCACTTGTTTCAAGGCAAAGCATTACAGATATGCCCTTTCTTGCTTTGATGACAATTGCTATGGTGCTATTTATTCTTGGTCTTTCTGAAAATAGAAATATCAGTAAGTTAAAAATATTTTCCACTAAAATTAGAGGAAATCTTCAAATTAACATAACCAGCGTTTTCATCATCAACACACTACTTGTGATAGCTGTATTTCCGCAGTATATGCTGATGGCAGCTAATGTTGACGCAAGTACAGTGTTCATTGGAAAACGAATACAGTTAAGCGGTTTTCTGGTTTTTATTCCATATTTATTACTGGCTCTGGAAACTGCAGTTTCTAATATCAGAGGTAAAACCACATTATCCAGCCAGTTCATTCAGGGAGGATTCGTTTTTGCGGGTCTTGCAATACTTGCCAAGGGCTTTGGTGCTCTTGTTATTCCAGCAGCAACATTCTTCATCTACTTTCTGGTATCAAAAAAATGGGAGAAAATAAAAGATTTCGATATATTAAAAGGAATTTTAATAATTATTGCAGTTAGTTTTCCATGGCACCACGCCATGATGATACGCCACGGAAATGCATTTTTTCAGGAGTATATTGTTCATCATCATTTTAAAAGAGCAGCTCTGGGCGTCCATGGTGAAAGAGGAATTTTTACATATTACCTCACTCAGATGGCATTCGGATTATTCGTTCTACTTCCGATACTCCCTGCAGCGATAAGCTGGCACTACAGAAAAATTGCAGAGAAAAAACCAGATGAGTCATTTGGAAAAAGCGATTTTTCACTGATTCTTATAATCTGGGCTTCAGTTACATTTCTTCTTTTTTCAACTATGCTCACGAAGTTTCATCACTATATTTTACCGGTTACCGTACCACTTGCTGTTCTCTCTGGCATTTTCATTTCAGAGTTCAAACCTGAGACAGAAAAAATCAAACTGTCAGTTTTTTCTGGTTTGATTCTGGCAATCCTCACATTGAGGGAGTTTTTTCTGGACAGTGCACACTTCATTAACTTGTTTATTTATAAATACGAAAGATTGTTTCCTTATGAGTATAAGCTCTCCACTATGCTTGCAATAACAGGGTTTGGAGTTATTTTCTCCACAGTTGTATACTTTGTGTTCAGGAAAAAATGGGCTGCTTTAATTTTTGCCCTCAGTGGTGCAGTTTTCACCGGGAATCTTATTTATTCATATATTCCTACCCTTGCTCCTCACTGGAGCCAGAAACAACTGCATCAGATTTACTTTCAGTGCAGGCAGGACAGCAGTGAACGATTTATTGCATGGCAATTAAACTGGAGAGGAGAAAATTTTTACAGTAAAAACCAGGTTCTTCCTCATATGGACCTCAATTCAAAAGACTTTCTTGCATACCTCAGAAGGTACAGCATCAAAGAAAAAGGAACATCTCCATCCGGCAGATTTTTATTACTGGAAATACACAGGCTAAACAGACTGAAAAACCTGATGGATAAAGAATTTTACAAGAAAAATCCTGAAGTTTACTCAGGTAAAACCAGTAAAGAACTTGTGAGTATTATTGGACCTGACTGTAAAACAGTCCCTGATGAGTCAGAAAAACACTTCCGAATGAAAAACTTCAGCGTATTAAAAGCTCCGTACCCACATAATAAATTTATACTTGTAAGGATTATGATCTAAAATCAGATGGCCAGATTGAACAGGTTTGCAAGATATCTGGCGTAGCTGTGTCTTGCAGGAGTTGGTACAAGAGTAAGCGCTCGCCTTACTATCATAGGAACAAGAACCTGAGTTATACGATCTGTATGCTCTCTCAGAATACTTGGATCAGCAGGATAAGACTTGATTATCTCTTTCAGGTTGTCCACTACCATTGCAACTTCAGCCTGTAACGCGACGAATTCATCTGTTTCCAGAACAATACCAGTGCCGCAGCATACAGGACATATAGGAAAAAGATGAATCCAGAACTTTGGATGTCCATCCTCCTGAAACTCAAAAATATCCTGAATAGATGCATCTTTGCCAATACCACTGAATTCACTGTCTGAACTGAAAAGATGCTTTTTATCAGGATCATCATATTTTTCCAGTTCAAACACTGTCTCTTTGAAACAAACCGGGCAAATACCGTAGTCATTCGTCTGGGCTGTGCTTACCATTTTTGCTATTACTCCATGTGAACTTTAGTATTATGGTTTGAATAACTCTCATTATCAAGAGTGATTAGATCTTTTTAACCAACCCCTTTTTTTTATTGAATTTTATTGGAACTATATTTCAGGTGTTATTTGAAAAATCAATAATGAAGAGCAACAAAACCACCAACTGTCCACCACAAGCCATAGTAATCAGACTCTGAATATTCAGTGCCATCTTCGAATTCGACAACTCCATCATCCTTCCACATGAGTCTGTATAATCTGAAAAAACCACCAACACTGATATTGGGAGAAATAAACCAACTGATTCCTGCCCCAGCACCAAACACTGGACCAGTCCTTGTATTTCCAGTTTCAGTTCCGTCATCCTCAGTCCATATTTCTTTTAATGAACCGCCACCAACAACCAGACTTCCCCACATTTCCATCATTGGTCCAAGGGGAATGTAAATTCTGGCTTCTCCAGCCACAACTCCGTGAACGATATTGCCAAAGCCATCAACACTTGTTGCACCACTAACCCCGGCGTGAATACCAAATGCAAAATTGGGATTACTTCTAAAGAGACCACTGTAATATCCACCGGCACCGGCTACAAAATCCTGCTTGCCTTCACCTGTCAGTCCGGAAACAACACCACTGAACTCATGGATAAAACCGACTCGTCTTGGCTGCATCATGCCCATTCCCGGTCCTGCAGGACCACCAATAGGATCCACATGAAACTGTGCCTGAGATACACCGGGAATCAAAGTAAGTGAGAATAACATAATTGATAAAACTGTACTTTTCATATTCAACTCTCCTTTTAATCAGTTGCTGTGTGAAGTATCACTATCACTAGACTATTGTGAGCCGAAAAAATTCCATTGCAAGCTGAAATTTTTTATCACTGTGAATTTTTTTTCATATTTTCCAGAAATATCCATCTGAAGAAGACACTGATTCAGAAAGATATTTTTTCAGATAGTTTTTGTTTTTCTTGACTTTACCAATTGAAATTCCAATGTTTTCGGATATACCTTCCATAAGTTTTATATATGATAAAGTGAATATTTCCAGTTGAGACAGTTCTTCATGCCAGCTATCTATCACCTCTGAAAATTTTTCACTGTTTTCCTTACGGAAGATGCCCAACTCAAGTATCATCATGCGTCTTTGGGAACTCCATTTTTCAAGAAGATTATAGCCACAGGGAAGAAAAGGTGGATTAAAAGCATGTGATAGAAATAATACGAGTTTTCTTTCAATTTCCGGATGGCTTGTTCTTAATGAAAAATTCAAGGTGTACTTATCCCTGAGGTTTTATCAACAGCTTCCCCCCAAGCTTCCCGAAGACCTTTTAAAAGCTTGATCACTATATGGAGGGGCTCTGTGGACTTGTTCATGTTAGCCTGAGTCAATTGATCAATCATAAAATAATATAGTGCTTCAAGGTTTGCACACAGGTCAGGACTTACATTGTAATCAAGTGTTGCAATAAATTCATTGAGGATAGCCTGAGCCTTTCCTATTGAAACACCCTTACCGGCCATATCACCTTTTTCAAGATGAATAACTGCCTTCCGGCAATTTCCGATGGCCGCATCATAAAGCATCAGTAAAAGGCGACCCGGATCTGCAGTCTCAACTCCAATGGATTTGTATCTATTGATAGCACCTCCGGCAATGTTTGAACCAGAGTAGCCACTAGGGGTATAACTCATTTGGATTCCTTCCTGCATATAAAACCTTCCGTGAGAATATCACATTATGCTTCAGATCGGTATTGAGAAGTGATTCTTTAGCAAAATCCAACATGGCTCCGGTAATGCATTGCAAATAAACAGTTGCTGTGAGTTTCACAATAAAACTCCTGTACTGAGATTATACTTTTATCCAACTGGAGACCTAACTGGAAGAGGTGGTGATATTACTTAAATATGAAGCCTGATATTCAAGATCGCTTACAGCTGAATTCATTGCTTCAAACTGTTTGTACAGCATTGATTCATAATCCTCAAGCCGTCTTTCCATGGCCTCAATAGTTTCATCCATTCTTTTAACAGTTGCACTGATCCCGTCCTTTTTGGCCACTAATGAACCATTAACGGTATCAATATAACCGTCGATTGTGGATGAAAACAGAGACCCGATACCTTCGGTACCAAGAACGGAATCATTTGCAAAAAGTCTTGAAACAGCTTCCGGATCTTTTTCAAGCTGCTCTTTAAATTCAGCAGTATCAAAAGAAAGAGTACCATCATTCTGAGTTTTTACTCCAATCATTGAAAGTGCACTCATCTCATTGGGAAGACCACCAATCTGAGATGTAATTAAACTGCTTAATCGTGATTGAATCCCTCTTGATGTGGAATCACCAAATAAAGTGTCCGGGCCCTTTACAGTCCCGCTGTAACTTAACTGATAATTTAAAAAACTTGCAACACTGTTATACGCATCTATAAAGCCCTGAACCTTTTCAGATGTTGCATCTGCATCAGGATCTACACGAATTTCAACACTTTCACCAACAGAAGTCTCATCATGAACTTCAAAGGATAGCCCCTCTACTATTCCAGTAAACTCATTCGATGAAGACGTAACAGTATATGTGTTATCAATTATTACTGAGGCATCCTGTGCCGCCTCTCTGTAGGGTGTAGTGGCAGTATCCAGCCCAATTGTAGTACCAAATTCTTCAAACTCCACATCATTTGCAAGTCCGGTATCCTTACCCACCGCAAGAATTCTATAATCAGTTCCATCATAGAAAACACTTGCCTGAACACCGGTATTCAGCAAGTTAATATCTTTCACAATAGATTCCATTGTACTGCTTCCGTCAACAGTGATGGTACCAACCACGCTGCCTCCGATTTTGATATCCATTGTTCCGGACCCGAATACTCCTGCAAGGTCCTTTGCGGATTGTTCATTTGAGTATGTCTTTGTGCTTTTGGCAAGTGAAGTAACCTGTACATCAAAACTGGTTGGCTGGGCGATACCTGTTGAACTTACAGTTACTTTGGATTCACTGGAGCTGGATGTGGAATAGGACAGAAAATCATCCATTTCTGAGATATCATCTGCAGTATCCTGGAGAGTTGACAGTTTCGCAGAAAGTTGATCTATCAACTTTCCCTTTGTGTTGAGATCCGATTGCTGATCCTCAATAGCAGTGATGGAAGTTTGTTTTAGAGCAACCAACTGATCAATGATGGTTCCGTAATCAAAAGCGCCAAGATTAGTGAACTGAATTGTCATAACACACCTCTGAAGTTATCGGTCATTTGGGCACAAAAACCCATCGACACTGCCTGTATGGCATTGTCCATGGGTTATCAGGGCAAAGACAGTGAATACTAACCTACTGAATCCACCCAACCTCTTCCAAAGTCTTTCAACTTCCGTGCCATTTTGACAATCTCATCAGGTGGAACCTGCCTGATCAGTTCTCCACTGTTTGCGTCAAAGATTTTAACTATGCTGATTCCACTCTCCTGATCCTCTTCAAATTTGAGGGTTCGTCCCTGAATAAGGGCTGCACTTTCAAGGGAATCAAACGCATCATCCAGATCTTCTCTGGTCACTGATTTGGCGTTAGTGTCAATTTCTTCACGCCTGAGTTTTTCGGCCATCAGGGATTCTCTCCAGCCTCTGGATTCTTCATCAGTTGAAGTATCAGTTCTCACTGAAGGAGAAGCTTCCTTAATAACTTGGTGATCAACACCGCGTGGAGAAATGACAATCGGGATTGATCCATACGCTCCGGTAGTAAAATTTCCCATTGTAACATCTCCGGGATCCTCTGGTGGGAGGCGAAATCAACCTCCCACCGGATCACTCAAACTGAAAGTTATCCAATAAGGCCCAATGCTATTGAAGGCATCTGATTCGCTTGAGCAAGAACACTGACACCGGCCTGCATCAGAATGTTGTTCCTGGTCATATTCGCAGTTTCCTGTGCAATATCAACGTCTCTTATCTGACTGTTAGCTGCACTCAGATTTTCCCTGTAACTTGCAAGGTTTGAAACACTGACATTCAGCCTGTTCGAAGTTGCACCAAGTTTACTTCTCTGGGTGGAGATATCACTTATTGCATCATCAATCATGGAAATTGCATTCTGTGCTTTAGTTACAGATGATACGCTGAGAGCACTCAGTTTTGTGGCTCCACCAAGATTGGAAGCACCCATACTTGCAAGACTCACGGTAAGGATATCATTTGAAGTTTTATTGATACCCACCTGAAAATTAACATTGGTTGTAGTCCCATCAAGTAGTTTGATTCCATTAAACTCAGTTACATCAACTATTCGGTCCACTTCTGAAACCAGAGCATTGAACTCATCATTGAGGAAGGTCCTGTCTGCATTTGTGTAGGTACCGTTGGCACTTTGAACCGATAATTCCCTGAGTCTATCCATTATTCCATGGATTTCGTTGAGAGCACCATCTGCAGTCTGAATTGCACTTATACCATCGTTGGCATTTCTTTCAGCCTGGGCAATTGATCTGATCTGAGCACCCATCTTCTGGGATATAGCAAGACCAGCGGCGTCGTCGGCAGCAGAGCGAATCCTTAATCCACTGGAAAGCTTGGAAAGCGAAGTCTGAAGACTGTTCTGACTTTTGTTAAGGCTGCGCTGTGCACTGAGAGAAGGGATGTTTGATTTGATGGACAGAGACATAGTAATCCTCCTTGGATTTGGTTATATGTTCCCACCGTGGGAACGTTTCTTTTTTTTCCGGCCGGAAAACCCCGTGAGGAAATCAAATACACACCATCACTTATTCGGGTCATGAAACCATGAAGGTGTTCGGGTCGTATTTAATAAACCCACCGCAGGCTCATCCCTGATCATCGGGTTTGAGTTTTATAACTTTAACATTCTCGTACATTTTTTTTATTATTTTCTTAAGATATTATATTTATTGCCATTTTTCTCAACCACTTTTAAGGCAATCTCGCATACTTTTGTGTACTGTTCCCAATTGATCATTTGTCTGCCTGACTGTTCAGAAATAAAAAGGTCACCATAATCAAATGATGACTGAGGATCACCCTGAACGGGTATCCAGCCTGACTTATCACTTATTGTCTGAAGTTTTTTATCTGATACCAGATGGTTTCTTGAAAATGCCATTTTGTTACCTCCTTTATGAGAAGGAACAAAACATATTTCAATGAAAGGGATATTCAGAACAGATTATTTCTTAGTGAAAAAATGCCAGCTTTCTCAAAGATGCAGCCATCATAAGTATAGAGAAAATAATGAAAAGATTTCCTTTTGAGTCGCCGGTATTCCCTGTGGTTGAGCAACTGCATCCATTACTGGATGATGAAAAATTAGTTTCTGAAGTCAGGTTACAGTAGAAATGACTGGAACAGTCCGGGTCATCACAGTCAACCAGAGAATCATCATCATTATCGATACCGTCCGAACATTCCTCTCCGGACCAGGAACAATCCTCAAAACTGAAGCAATCTGCATCATCGCAGTCAATCCTGCCATCACCGTCATCATCAACACCATTGGTACAATTTTCTCTCGGATGAAGACACAGACTACTGGTCTTACAGAACGGATCATTACAGTCAATCCTGCCGTCACCGTCATCATCAACACCGTTAGAGCAGTTTTCAATCATTTCCAGTCCGCAATTCTCATAACAGTCAACATCTTCACAATCGGCAGCCCCATCAAGATCATCATCCAGATTATTGTCACATACTTCTGTCAGACTTAAACATACTGAAGTGGATGTACAGTCAGCATCAAAACAGTCAATCGCCCCATCGCCGTCGTCATCCACACCATTGGAGCAGTTTTCATCCACAGTTCCTACACATGACTGATGCGATGCACAGTCTGAATCATCACAATCAACATCACCATCATCATCATCATCTGTTTCGTTTGTACAATTCTCCAAATCCGGGCCCTGACAGGCCACATCATCGGAACAGTCTGAATCATCACAGTCTCTATATCCATCAAGATCGTCATCAATTTGATTATTGCATATCTCTGGTTCTACTACCTGACAATTCACATCATTAGCACAGTCCGGATCATCGCAATCTATGAGATTATCATTATCATCATCAATATCGTTTGAGCATATTTCCTCAACCTGACATGCAACATCACTCAGGCAGTCTGAATCATCACAGTCAACATCACCGTCACCATCATCATCAAGACCATTTGAGCATAGCTCCACAACCTGACATGCTTCGGATTCAAAGCAATCTGAATCGTCACAATCCGCATGGCCATCAAGGTCATCATCCACAAGATTATCACACACTTCAGGTGAAGGATTGACGTTCTCACAATTCACAGAAATTGTGAATTCACCGGGATTCTGCCATGTATCCACTATGATGTAATATGGATTTCCATCTGTGGTAAATTGAAGTGATTCATTTTCACCAGGAGCATTTGTCGATGCATCAATACACGAATCTGCAAAACATTCACCTGAGAGTAAAAGAAGTTCCAGATCCTGATCGTTTGATGAAAGTTCCAGACTGATGGAAACATCACTTCCCGCCGGAACCAGAAGCTGCCAGGCGTTTTCAGGACCATCAATTGTAAAGCCATCCGTACAGACCTGGTTATAATAGCTGTAAACCGACATGGACGAATTGCTAAGAGTGGATGAAGTTAAGGTATCACCACAGTTTATTTCAAGAGGAGAGTCACATACACTTGGCAGACATTCAGGACTTTCAAAACAGTAGTCATCATCACAGTCGATAAATCCATCGCCATCATCATCAACCCCGTTTGAGCAATCTTCCGGGTTAATAAAATCATTAATAAACTGCTCATACTGTGCAACCCTGGTAGCAGCACCAAAAAAGTCACATTCATCGCTGTTGTTATGAATTACAAAGGAGTTAACACCTGCAACATATTCCGTTCCATTACGCACAACGAGGGCAGGACCGCCACTGTCACCGTGACATATTCCACCACTGTTGTTCATCTGAATACCAAGTGTTGATGGTGGAATAATCATATTCATTGTACCATTGTCAACCTGAACATTTATACTGCAATACCCCCCGCTTGAAGGACATAAGTATCGAAGGACCTGATCCATAATAAGTCTGGTTCCGCTGTCACCACTTTCAGTAATTCCATAGCCAAGGAAATCAAGAACGGTATTACCGATTTCAGTTGTTTCAAGTGCCATGCTAAAAGGAAGTGGAGGGATAATTTGTGCAGAAGATGGCGCTGCAGTCTCCAGCCTGACAAGGCCAATGTCATATGTAAGATCTTCTGTGTCCAATCCAGTCCAGTCCGGATGTGCCATTGCCTCGATAACATTTCTTGACTCTGTATAAGGTTCTGATTCACCGAAATAAACTGTCATTTGTCCAGGAGAACCAATACAATGAGCTGCTGTAAGAACAATGTCTGGTGCTATAAGAGTTCCACTGCATCCTGCTCCATCAATGTCTATGTAGACAACCCCCGTATGAACTGTATCCAGTGTACCGTAAAGGATATGCGTAGAAACAGAATTTTCCGTTTTAGAACATGAGAAAAATGATAAAAGTGTAAGCAATATGACAAGTTTTTTCATGGACACCTCCCCTGTATGTAGCTAGTTATAGTAAAATATTATATTTTTTAATATCTTTTTCTGTATGGCGAACCGAAAATAGGAGACATCAAAATTTAATGTACTGTGAGTGAAGATTCTGTTAGTGTGCCTTCGACTTACAAAAAGGAGTATTTTTATGAGAAATATTTTAATAACACTTTCATTTCTTCTTGCTGTTACTTCCTGTGAAAAAAAATGTGACTGCAAGGATCAGAATAACAAAGCAGCCGGGAAAAAGGCGGATACAACTGATAAAAAAGTTGATGGCGGAAATGTCAAACTTGATTCACTGGAAAAAAAGCTCAGTTATATCGTAGGCTATGATCTGGCCAGAAACTTTGGTTCCAAAGATATAAAACTTGATATTGATGTGGTTAAAATAGCCCTTCTTGAAGGTATGGCTAAGAAAGAGGCAAGATTATCAAGGGAAGATATTCAGAAAGTAATGATGGAAGTCCGTGGAAAAATGATGGGAAAAGCTAAAAACACACCAAAGGCTGATCCTGAAAAAGCTAAAAAAGCAGAAGAAAACTTAAAAGCCGGAACCGAATTTCTTGCAAAAAACAAGGCAGTTAAAGGCGTAGTAGAGACAGCAAGTGGCCTTCAGTATCAGATCATTACAGAGGGAAAGGGAGCAAAACCTGCAGCAACTGACGTAGTCAGTGTTCATTATAAAGGCACTCTGCTTGATGGAAGAAAATTTGACTCCAGTTATGACCGTAACAAACCCGCCGAATTCCCAGTAAACAGAGTAATCAGAGGATGGACAGAAGCACTGCAGTTGATGCCCGTTGGTTCTAAATGGAAACTCTGGATTCCAGCAAAAATTGCTTATGGTCTCACACCACGCCCTGGCGGAATCATCGAACCAAATCATCTTCTTGTTTTCGAAGTTGAACTCCTCGGTATTAAAGGCAAATAGCTTTTCGTTCCAATCTAAAATAAACAACTGTATGTTTTTATAATCTCAGTTATTCCGGATACTGCTGTCGGGCGGTTACAGCATCCGGCAAATCGATGAAATATTGAAAATCAATGCCGTTCAGGCTACTAACTGTTTATTAAAAAAACAGCAGTCTGGTATTTTTTTTCTGAATGACAAAACCAAAACCCTTTAAACTTCAAAGAGAAATAACTAACCCCTATGGCGGGAGAATCAGAAGAGAGGGGGAGAAACAGGTCCCCGTGGTATAGGAGAAAGTGTGGATTAGCGGACTATTTTAACTATG
>JAFGWM010000042.1 GCA_016937155.1 Deltaproteobacteria bacterium | reverse complement strand
CACCACTTATTCCAAAAGCTGGGACCGATGGTCAATATCCTTCCCTGGAACAAGAAGATCCCTAAGTACTGTTTATTCCAGATCCTGGGACCGATTTCGGATGGGTTCAGTAAATATATCTACCACCTATTCTAAAAGCTGGGACCGATGGACTGTTAGAGGTAAAGGAAGAACACTTACTGTTTCCACTACTTATTCCAAAAGCTGGGACCGATGGTCGATAAGATCATCAAAAGGTACAATGACTGTTTCCACTACTTATTCCAAGAGCTGGGACCGATGGTCAATTTATGATCGTATGCCTGATGAGGATCCTGAACTTAAGGCAGCTGCCATTTTTGCATGTATAATAAGTGCAGTGGCTCCGCATGGTAAAAGATAATCCGAAATCCTCCATTCCCTACCCTTGTTTTTAATTTTAAAGTGATTACAGAATATTTACGGAAAGAGCAAAAACTATTTCCGGATAACCATGAAAGGGTCCATCAAAATGTCAGATCTAGTTAAAATAACCCCTCCTAAACCCGGAGAGGATATTCCCTGCGGTCTTTATAAAACCACAAAAAAAATCGGTGAAAACATTCCTGAAAATGCTCTGGTATACTACCACAATCACGGGGATCCCGGTCCTGGATGCTACCCACCGGAAAAATGGAATAACAACAAAGCGGTTTTTTCTAAAAAAGGTTATGTACTCCCTGACATAAAGGATGCGAAATCTCTGATTCCGCTTCCATCTGAAGGTTTTTACAGAGTTGCTAAAAACTTTTACTGCTGTGATAACAAATGCAGGCTTTTTGAAAGAGATACACTTATTCAATTGGGTTATAACGGAATGGGTGAACCCATTGCATTTATTCCTGTTTGGACTGAAAAAGGTATAGAACTTCCCAAACAGGGTTCACTCATAGATGACGAACGTCTTAACTATATAAAACCACTTAAGCTTCAGTTCAATTTCAAGGATACTGAACATCCCGAGAATGGTGAAAAATAATGAACCATGTTTTTGGCCCTGTACGTTCCAGACGATTGGGAATGAGTCTTGGTGTGGATCTGGTTCCCTGGAAAACATGTTCACTGGACTGTGCATACTGTGAATGTGGAATCACCACTGAAAAAACCTCTGAACTGAAGCAATGGGTTGACATTCAGGAGGTTCTTTCCGAGCTTGATGAATTCCTTAAGGAAAATAAAAATATCAACTTCGTAACTCTTTCAGGTAGCGGTGAACCTCTTTTACATTCTGATGCCGGTAAGGTTATAGATTTTGTCAGAAACAATTATCCTGAAATAAAAACCGCCATTCTTACAAATTCAACAACACTTCATATTCCCGGTGTAATCGACTCCATCATGAATGCTCATCTGATTATGCCAAGTCTTGATGCAGTCAGTGAGGATGTGTTTATAAAATTAAACCGACCGGCTGATGGTATAACTGCCGATATGGTTATTGAAGGAATTTCACTGCTTGTAAAGCAATTCAGGGGTGAAATCCGTCTCGAAATATTTTTGGCTGATGGAATAAACAATACTGAGGCCGAACTCTCAAAACTTGCCGAAACAGTAAAAAAGCTTGGGATCAGAAATGTTCAGTTAAATTCACTGGATAGGCCTGGGGCATTGCCATGGGTAAAACCACTTTCCGGTAAGCAGCTGCTTGAGGCCGCTGCATATTTTGAAAATCCTGAGATAATCACCCGCAACTGGAATAAATCCGACACGTCCACAAGACAGGATAATCCACTTCCCATAATCATTTCCGGATTAAAAAGAAGACCACAGACTCTTCAGGATATCATGGCAGTAACAGGGTTTGATGAGTATGATGCAGAAAAAATCATGGAACTGGCCTTAAGAAGCGGTAGTGTAAAAACAAAACTTATTGATGGCACTGTTTTTTATACAGTTGAATAATTCTCATATTTTTATGACACAAAATACTTCATTTTATCAACTGCGTTTGCGTTTTCCCTTTATTTCACCGGATGTACAGACAAGCGGGAAATAGTAAATCCGAAAACATTTGAAACAATTTGCAAAAACCCTAGACTGGAATTTGCTGCCATGGTTGGCACCGTGGATTAATAAAATCGATTTTCAGTCTGATAAAAAATAAATATTTTAATCAACTTTTATCTCTTATGATATATTTACTGGCAGTTCCAGCACAGGAGCTTGTATTTCTTGAACCTCAATTACTAAATATGGAGTAATAATGAGTTATATCAGACATTTTAAACCAGACAGCGTTTTTCTTGTTACAGGTGGTGCCGGATTTATAGGATCAAATATTGTTGAAAAACTTCTTGAAAACGACTTTACAGTAAGGGTAGTGGATAATTTTTCCACAGGTAAGCGCAGCAATATTGAACCCTTCCTCTCAAACTCCTCTTTTACTCTTATTGAGGGGGATATCAGAGATGAAAAAACCTGTATGGAAAGCTGTGAGGGAGTTGATTATATTCTTCATCAGGGTGCCCTAGGCAGTGTTCCCAGAAGTATTGAGGATCCTCTCACAAGCCACAATGTAAACTCAACTGGAACCCTTAATATGCTATGGGCTGCACACAAAAAAAACGTCAGAAAATTTGTTTATGCTTCTTCCTCCAGTGTTTACGGGGATAATCCGGATCTCCCAAAAGTTGAAGAGAAAACGGGAATGCTGCTTTCCCCCTATGCCGCAACAAAAATGACAAATGAGCACTATGCATCCTTGTTTCATCAACTTTATGGTCTGGAAACAGTCGGACTCAGATATTTCAATGTGTTCGGTAAACATCAGGATCCTCACAGTGTTTACGCTGCGGTGATACCCATTTTTCTGAAAAAATTACTGAATGGAGAATCACCTGTTATCCACGGAAACGGTGAACAGTCACGTGATTTCACATATATTGAAAACGTTATCGAAGCTAATCTGAAAAGCGCACTTAGCCCTTCAAATGTTTCAGGTATGGCTTTCAATATAAGCCTTGGTGACAGAATCACCCTTAATAAACTTTATCAGGTTCTTACCGAAAGTCTGGGAGTAACCATCAAGGCAACCTATGGTCCCCCAAGACCGGGGGATATTATGCACAGTCAGGCTGATATTTCAAAGGCCAGAAAGTATCTTCAATATGATCCTCAATATTCCTTTTCGAAGGGTATTGAGCTGACCATTGACTGGTACAGGGAAAACCTCAGGGGAAAATGAAAAATGCCTGGTATAGGAATCATCACCAACGCAAATGCCCGCATACACCGCATGTTTCCTTTTTTTCACCGGTTTTTAAAAAAAATGGTTGGACGAAGAGGAAATCTGATTGCCACTCTTTCGATAGATGAACTGGAAAAAACAGTAAGAGACTTTCTAAATCAGGATCTCGATATTATCGCAATAAGCGGTGGAGATGGAACAATCCACCGGACACTGGATGCTCTTTTAAAAGCAACAGATAATCCTTCTGAACTTCCCATGATCCTGACCCTTCCATCCGGAACAATGAACATCATCCCACGAGCGCTGGGAATCAGTGGTGGAACTGTCTCAAATCTCATGAGTACAGTATTCAGTTATAACCATGATCTGCCCATGAGAGTTGTGAAACGGAATATTCTTCAGGTTAACGGTGATTACAGCATGCTTTTTGGTATGGGTGCCCCGGTTAGAATCCTCAAAGTCAACTATGAGCAGGGGAAATCACGATTTGGCGCCAGTGCAATGTTTATTAAGTATTTCAGTGATCTGGTAATGGGGGCAAAACTTTTTGAAGAAATACTCGCACCTTTCTCAAGCAGCTTCACTTTTGATGATGACAAACCAGTTTCTATTGAAGCCCACACTCTTTTTGCAAGTTTCACGGAAAAACTTCCTTTTGGATTCAGATTTTTTCCACTCAGCACAAAAAGAAGAGGAGAATTTGAAACTGTATTTCTTGATCTTACACCTCGTCAGGCATTCTCCACTATTCCCAGAATGTGGGGTGGTAATCCCAGAGAATTCAAAGGTGTTTTGAGAAAAACAGCTTCCAGACTGCTGATAGAAAACAAGGAACCCATGGAATATACCCTCGATGGTGACATCTATCCTGCAAAAAAAGAATTCAAAATCGTCGCTGGGCCTGAACTAAGATTTATTGTCCCACCCGGTATTTCATACATTAAACCTGGAAGAAAACCACGGACAGGTAAAACACCACCATGGGGTAAATATATCCTCAGATAAAATCCTATAGCGGAAGGGGCACTGATTCAATTATTGAAGTCAGAACTTCGCTGCTGTCAGAAAATTCAAGCCCCATATAATCCTGTCTCACCACCATACGATGCGCCAGTGCACTGAAAGCAGTCTCATGGAGATCTTCCGGTACAACAAACTGTCTGCCATCAACCATAGCAAGTGCCTTTGCAATACGTATCCATGAAATAAGTGCTCTGGGACTTATTCCAAGCCTGAGATGTTCACTTTTTCTGCTGAAAAGACCAATTTTCAGGACATACTCAACAAGGGAATCTGCAATTTTGATTGATTTTGCAAGGGTCATCAACTGGCTGATCTCATCATTATCAACCATGGTTTGAATTGAGTGAGGCTTCTCAGATGAAGTCATTTTAAGCAACTGCATTTCACTTTCCGGTAAAGGATAACCCGGAAGTAACCTCATATCAAAACGATCCAACTGACTTTCTGGAAGAGGATAAGTACCTGCAATTTCAACAGGATTCTGTGTTGCAATTACAAAAAATGGCTTCAACAGAGCTCTGGTCTCACCCTCCACAGTCACCTGATTTTCTTCCATGGCTTCCAGAAAAGCACTTTGTGTCCTTGGAGCAGCCCTGTTTATTTCATCAACAAGCAGTATGTTACTGAAAACCGGTCCTTTTCGAAACTGAAAATTCCCATCGCTCCCGGTGGGGACACTGTATCCCACAACATCGGAGGGTAATAAATCCGGTGTACATTGAATTCTGCCTGCATCAAGTCCTAAAACCCCTGCTATGGTTCTTGCCAGAGTTGTTTTTCCTACACCAGGAACATCTTCCAGAAGCAGATGACCTCCAGAAAAAAAGGTAGCTATGGAATACTTGATAATATTTCTCGACCCGAAATAATGACGGGCGGTTTCATCAACAATATTTCCAGGAATTTTTAGAAGAGGATCCAGAGTCATATTAATATTTAGAAAACAAAGTTTTTAGGTATTACAACAATATCATCATCGGTAACAAAAAACCTCTGACGATCCCGGTAAACATCAAAACCAATCTCTTCATTGGCAGGAATCCGGATGTTTTTATCAACAATACATCTTCTTAATCTTGCATTTCTACCTACTTCAACCCCTTCAAAAAGTATAGAATCTTCAATCTGGGAGTATGAATTTATTCTTACACATGTGGATAGTATACTCCGATCCAGTCTACCACCTGAGATGATGCAGCCTTCACTGACCAGAGAGTTTGTTGCAACTCCGACCCTTGGACCATCACTGAAAACGAATTTAGCCGGCGGAAGGGGTTGATTATAAGTGTGAATAGGCCACTGATGATTGTACAGATTAAATACCGGTGAGATACTTATCAGTTCCATATTTGCATCAAAATAACTTTTAATGGTACCAACATCTCTCCAGTAACCTTTTTCCCTATCGGTTTCCCCTGGTACTATATTGCTTGAAAAATCATATACATAAACCCTATATGCTTCCACCATTTTTGGAATTATATCCTTACCAAAATCGTGGGAGGAAGAAGGATTTTCTGCATCCCTGCTGAGTTCACTTACAAGAGGCAGAGGATCAAATATATAATTACCCATGCTCACAAGGGACCATCCTGGTCTTCCGGGAATTTCCTTCGGGTTGGCTGGTTTTTCCTGAAATCCCAGAACTCTCCAGTTGGAATCAACTTCAATAACTCCAAACTGACTTGCTTCGGAACTTGGCATTGGAATGGCAGCAATGGTGAGATCCGCATCAACCATGAAATGGAAATCAAGCATCTGCTTGATATCCATAGTATATATATGATCTCCGCCAAAGATACACATCACATCAGGTCTTTCATCAACAAGCATGTTGAGACTCTGATATATTGCATCAGCACTGCCCTTGAACCAGCTCTTATCAACCCTCTGCTGTGCGGGAACAGCTTCAATATACTGACCTATTGTGTAAGGAAAATGCCAGCCCCTGCTCAGGTGTTTATTAAGACTGTCACTTTTATACTGTGTAATCACCTTTATCTTGTATAACCCGCTGTTCACAAAATTTGACAAAACAATATCGATCAGGCGATATCTCCCCCCAATTGGAACAGCCGGTTTTGCTCTGTCAGCGGTCAGAGGAAACAGTCTGCTTCCGGCACCACCTGCCAGAACCACGCTTAAAATCCTTGAAGTGGATCTTTTGATCATGAAATCACGCATTCAAAAACCTCCGGATTCAACTGAGATAAAGAGTTATACACTAAATCCTGAAAACCGATATTTATTATTTTGTCAGTTCCTTCAGTTCGTTAACTCTGGATCTGAATTTATCTATTGCTGCCTTGAAAGTTGCAGGGGACTGCATATCAACACCAGCATCCTTTAGAATTTCAAGTGGATCCTTACTGGAGCCGGCTTTTAAGAGCCCTGTGATATATTTCTTGGCTGCGGCATCACCTTTAGATAATACTTTATCTGCCAGATAAGTGGCAGCAATAAAACCATTTACATAACTGTAAACATAAAAGTGATAGTAGAAATGTGGAATAAAAGCCCACTCAGTACTGTAAAGCTCATCAATCTTCATAACTTTTTTATCATGGCCATGATATTTTTTCAGAAGCTCAAGATACATATTGTCCATCAGATCTGCTGTCAGTGCTTTCCCATCCTCATAGGCTTTGTAGATATTATATTCAAACTCAGCAAACATAGTCTGACGAAATACGGTTCCCCTAAAGGAATCAAGATAATGTGAAAGTAAAAACCTTCTGACGGCAGGATCCTTTTCTTTCTTGAGCATATATTCAATTAAAAGAGCTTCATTCATAATTGAGGCCACTTCAGCATTGAATATAACATAGTTTGATTTGGCGTATGGCTGGCTGGCCATGGAATATACACTGTGGATAGCATGACCCATCTCATGAGCCAGTGTGCTCACTGAATCAAAATTGCCATTATAGTTGAGAAGAACATAGGGATGTTTTCCAAAAACACTATCCATATATGCGCCACTTCTTTTTCCCTTATTAGGATAAACATCAATCCATCCACTGCCCTTTGCAAATGCAACAGCAAGATGAGAAGCATAATCTTTTCCAAGTGGTTCCAGAGCCTTCTTCACCAGATTCAAAGCATCTTCATATTTCCATGATTTTACTTCACCTGACACAAGTGGAGGATATATATCATAGTATTCAAGATCTGAATTTACTCCGAGTAACTTCTTTCTAAGGCTCAGATATTCATGAAATGCATCTAGATTATCATTGATACCCTTAATCAAACCTGTGTAGTAGGATACGGGAATGTTTTTGGGTTCAAGAGCACTTGAGATTCCGTCCTTATAATTTCTGGCTCTGGCTGTAAAAGTATTGAATTTAACCTGACCACTCAGTGCACTTGCAAATGTATTACGATATTTCTTAAAAGTTCCCCAAAATGAACTGAATACCTTCTTTCTTTCTTTTCTGTCCAGTGACGCTCTGTATTTCACATACATAGCCTGATCAATCCGAACCTTCTGCCCTTTACCAAGAGAAATCACAGGAAATTCCATATCTGAATTAGAAAATGTGGAATAAATATCATATGATACCATTTCCATACTGCCGGATAAACCAAGGAGTTTTTCCTCTTTTTTACCCAGAACATGCTTTTTTTCTCTTATAAGTTTTTCAAAATATCTTGAATAATCCTTGAGCAGTGCACTCTTTCTATAAAGATTCAGTTTTGCAACCCCAAGTCTGAGGAACTCCGGCTCCATCCATGAAGTGGCTGTACCAAAATCATTGTAAAGTTTCTTAGCATTTTCAACCATACCCCCACCTTCGGAATTTCTCATATCCACATCTCTGACTCTTGATGCATAGAAATACAGTTTCTCTATTCTCAGACGAAGATTATAAATCTCATCCATAGCCTTTTTGACTGTAGTGGCTCCCAGTTTCAACTTTCCTTCAAACCGCCCTATACTTTTATCACCTGTTTTTAGTTTCAGTATTGCAATAAGTGCATCTCTCTCCTTTACCCAATCCTCATTTGATGAAAAAACTGCTGATGGATCCCATTTATATGTATTATCAATATCTTTTCTTGATGGAACTTCAACAAGTTTCACTTCTGGTTTTGGAGATTTCTTTGTTTCGCTTGAAATTTCCATTTTTTCACCCTTTTCCTCTTTTATTTCCATTACTTTGCCTTCACTGGCAACAAGACAGCTGTTATCATTCTTTGGGGTACATCCAACCATCAATAATGTAAAAGCAACTACGGTTTTTTTCATACTATCCTCCTGAGGCACAACTTTCACAACCCGCCCCTTTTTAGTCAAGTAAAAACTCAATTAACCTAAAATGTCACAGAAATTAAAACTACTGCGCTTATATCAGAACAAAAGCGAAGGAGTAAAAAGGAAAACACATTCACATTACAGAAAAGCAATCAGACAAATTCAAGGATTTGCTTTTTTATTTGCTTTATCAAGCATTAATCTTTTGATGACACAGGCGTTTTTATATCCTCTGTATCCTCCTGCACACACCATAAATGCGAGCTCTTTCGCTTTTTTCAGATCCTTTTTCACTCCCATCTCCCCCAGATAATAATTGCGGGTCATCACATTACAACTGTCCATTTCCTTTGCTGCACATCCCTTTTTCAGCAGATAAAGTGCCTTTTTCATATTTTTAGGCATTACAAATCCAAGTTGATAATGAAATGAGGCAAATGCACATCCACCTTTTTTCCCGCAGTTCTTCTCAGTTTCCTTAATTCCGGCAACAACTTCCCGCGGTGGTTTTTTAACATGATCATGTGCCAATCGGGCACTGATATCTCCAATGGTCTGACCTCCCGTCGGAAGCATATCCAGATATCCACTGCTAAGTACTGTCCGGACATTACGGCAGCTTTCCTTAAAACCGAGTTCACATCCCCTCCATGAATACATCATCGCCTTCACCAGATCCTTTTTTACCCCCATACCCTGAAAATAGTACACACCCAGATTTCGACATGAACCACTATGAAGATATTTACATCCTTTAATCAGATATGGTAAAGCTGATTTAAAATTCTTTCGTTGCTGAAGCGGTATTGCGAGATTATAGCAACCGGTGCCATCCTTCATACTGCAGGCCTTTTCATAAAACTGTTTTCCCTTTTTAGGATCCTTGACAACTCCATTTCCATTTTCGTAGGCATATCCTATATTACTGCAACCTCTTGGTTCATTTAAATCACATGCCTTGCGTGCGTAAGAAGCATGTTTCTGAAGATTCTTAACTGCACCACATTCTCCGGTTAGATAATCCATTGCCAGAAGATTACAACTTTTTGCATCCTTCAGTTTACAGCCCAGAAGATAATACTTATGAGCACTGGCAGGTTCTTTCTTCTGAAACCCGTACCCATCCTCATAATTTTCTCCAAGCAGTCGACATGATTCACCAATCTTTTGAGAACATCCTTTTTGAAACAGATTATTTGCCTTTTTGAAATTAAATTCAAATTGTGCCAGTTTACCCCTGATTAATATCTTTGGCGTACTTTTTTTCCCAAAAACATCCGGTGTGTTCATCATTAAAAATAAGAATAAAAGAATATTCAGATAGCGCATAACAACTCCCATACACTTTGATTTTTAAATATTTTAAATCCTGTAGTACTGAATCATTTCAACCTACAAACAATCTTAAAGACATTTAACAGAATTTTTTCTTTTTTGCCAAGTATCTTTTTATTAGTATGCTTGCGCAGCTTCTCAACCCACCTAGGTTAGTTTTTTCCCTCTTTCCCCTCCTCTCTTTCAACCCACCCAGGTTAGTTTTTCCCCCTCTTTTCCCTCCTCTCTTTCAAACAACCCAGGTTAGTTTTTCACCTCTTTTCCCATCCTCTCTTTCAACCCACCCAGATTAGTTTTTCCCCTCTTTTCCCCTCCTCTCTTTCAACCCACCCAGGTTAGTTTTTTCCCCTTTTTCCCTCCTCTCTACTTACACGCCTAGGTTAGTTTTTCACCTCTTTTCCCCTCCTCTCTTTCAACCCACCTAGGTTAGTTTTTCCCCCTCTTTTCCCTCACTCACCCAGGTTAGTTTTCCCCTCTTTTCCCTCCTCTCTTCCAACCCACCCAGGTTAGTTTCTTTTCCTCTTTCCCCTCCTCTATTTCAACCCACCCTTGGTTAGTTTCTTTTCCTCTTTTCCCTCCTCTCTTCCAACCCACCCAGGTTAGTTTTTTTCCCTCTTTTTCATTTTCAGTGAAACAATTTTTCTTTTCTCAGGATAATTTTGTATGGAGATGTT